>NZ_JAHXYG010000005.1:0-515812 GCF_019970085.1 Chryseobacterium lathyri
GGAAGATCATCGGGCAGTAAGCAATGTCTGCAATATGTTCCAGGGTATCTTCTTCAATGATCATCGTTGAAATAAGGTTCTCACCGCTCATTGATTTTGCGGTCAGGCTATGAAGTTTTGCAACCGCCTTACCATTACAGAATTCATGAAAAAAGGCAGTGATCTGGTGTTCATCGTTGGAAAAAATGGTTTCAGGAATAGTCAAATGATTGTCTTTAGCTATTTTCAGCTGAAGCATTTTGTTTCCATCGATCTTCCTTTCATTTTCATAGGGATTGATCCATGGAATATCTTCCAAAACAGTGATCAGGTTATAACGGAGATTTGCGTACGCGCTCAGGAATATTTTTTTGTAGTCTTCATCCAGTTCCTCAGGAACGCTTATTCCCCAGGCCTTTCTGTGCCACACTGCCTTGATATCTTTGGAATGAACGGTATTTCCAGACTCATCAGTGAGTTCAAATGAATCTTCATTCACACTGATCTTCTGGAGATGGTTCATCCGGTCAGAGTTGAGCCTGAAACAGGAAATATTCTTAGAAGAAAGATATTCAAAAAAAATATCAATATTGTAAAAATCATTCGAGTGGGTAATGCAGAGAATCATTGGCCGGATTTTATTAAAAAAGGAAACTTAGTGGTAAGTTTCCTTTGAAAGATTGTATAATACGATTATTTCTTTAAAGTATTAGTCTAATGGTACTGTTGGGGCATCATCATCTCCGTCAGATGGATACTTCATTGTATGCATCAGATCATCTTGAGGTGAAGTCACCGTATCAACTGACGGTTTTGTGATCACATCTCTTTCAGGAATAGTAATCTCACCACCTCCTTTCACTGTTTCCGGATCTTTAAGCTGCTTTTCTAAAAACGAAGCAAAAAACGGCTTCTTTTGTGAATTCTTGTCTTTCATAATAATTTAGTTTTGGTTAAAATATGTTTTAAATTTTTCTAGAGAAATTTAAACAACATCATCATCACCGTCAGAAGGATATTTCATCGTAACCAAAAGATCCTTGCTTGGAAATGTCACGTGATCAAAAACCTGTGCTGTTACATTCAACTGAAGGTGCCGTAACGATATCGTTATCAGTGTTGTTAATAATTCCGCCTCCCTGGATGGTATCCGGATCTTTGATCTGCTTTTCCAGGAATGAAGCAGAAAAAGCTTCTTTTTTAAATTCTCGTCTTTTATGGTAATTGAGTTAGATTATATTGTCTTGTATGCTGATTATAGAGCATCCAGTTCTCCACTCTCATCACTATCGGAAGGGTATTTCAGTGTCACTACCTGATCTTTTAACTGCGATGTTGCATTATCTAGGAACGGTGAAGTCGTTATAGTGTCTCTCGTTGGTACAGTAAGTACATCAGTAGTAGGTGTTGTAATTCCACCTCCTTGAATAGCTTCAGGATCCTGAATTTGTTTCTCTAAAAACGAAGCAAAGAATGGCTTTTTTGAGTTTTTCTTTTCCATAAGTTATTATATTTAGTTTTATGCAAACTAAAATACAAAAAATTTCAATACACGGGGATATATTGTTTTATTTTAAGAAAATTTTAACTAAATCAGTAAAAAGAAAGAATTAAATTAATTTAAACCCAAAAAAACTTTAACAACTTTCGCGAAATCAACTGGATTTTCAGCCTGAACCCAATGTCCGGCGTTTTTTACCGTAACAATTTTAGCTTTTGGAAACTGCTGTTTGATTCCGTATTCATCCTGAGGAAGGATATAATTTGATTTTTCGCCTGCAATAAATAAAGAATCGCCTTCAAAAACCCCAAATTTTACCGCATTAGAAACAAATTCGTTATATTTTTCAGATAAGGTTTTAAGATTGAATCTCCAGTTCAGCTTTTTATTGTCGTCCCAGTACAGATTTTTTGCCAGAAACTGGATCGTAGATTTTTCAGGAATGTATTGGCTTAATATGGCTTCTACATCACCACGTGAGTCTGCCGTATTGAAATCTACCGTTTCAAGGGCTTTAATAATCCCCTGATGATGCGGAGGATAGGCTTTTGGGGAAATATCCACTACAATCAGCTTTTCTACTCTTTCAGGGTATTTTAAAGCAAACTGCATCACGGCTTTCCCCCCTAAGGAATGACCCAAAACATGGGCTTTCTGAATACCATAATGATCCATATAATGGGCAATATCGTCTGCCAGATCGTCATGTGACATACTTTCGGAATGAAAGCTTCTCCCGTGATTTCTAAGATCGATCAAATGTACCGGAAGATACTCTCCTAAGTCTTTTCCAAAACTTCCCCAGTTGTCGAGCATTCCAAACAGTCCGTGAAATACAAGAAGTGGCGTAACCGTAAGGTTCTCGCCGAATATTTTTGAATTAAGTATATTATTATCCATTATGTATTAGTCTAAAAATGATGAAAAAAATTCTCCAACTGCCTGAAAGATATCCCCAATATCCAGCCAGGATAAATCGATTTCTGTGTCGGAAAGCTCAGGAATAACGAAATTGAATCCTCCTGAAGAAATTCCCTCCAGCATGGCCTGCTTCATTTCGGCATAATCGCAGATTTCTCCCGAAACTTTATGATATGAATCAAAATCCTCATGCGAGGAAAAAACAGCCATTCCCCAACAGGAATAATCAATTGCACCGCTTATATTACTCCATGAAGTTTTTTGATTGGCTTTTTTTATTTCTTCAGGTTTATAAAATTTCTTCTTACCGTAATCATCTACAAGGATGCTTCCTAGATCTTTAATATATTTTTTCCTGTCTTCAGGTAAAGGGGTACAAAATTCGTTCATCTTATTAATCAATTACCATTTTGCCAGTCTCTTCAAATAAGCCTGAACGGTGTTTTCAAGTCCCATATAAAGGGCTTCGGAAACCAAGGCATGCCCGATTGAAACTTCAAGAAGATTTGGAATCTGGTCCGCAAAGTATTTTAAATTTTCCAGGCTCAGATCATGCCCCGCATTGATTCCCAAACCGAATTCCGTAGCAGCAACCGCTGTATCATAATAAGGTTTTATAGCCTGTTCTTTGTTCGTCAGATAGTTTTTCGCGTAAGCTTCAGTGTAGAGCTCAATTCTGTCAGCTCCTGTTTTTGCAGCGTGCTCTACCAATTCCGGTAAAGGATCAAGAAAAACAGAGGTACGGATTCCTGCTTTTTTAAATTCTGTAATAATCTCGGTCAGAAAGTCCAGATGTTTTTTAGTGTCCCACCCTGCATTGGATGTAATGGCATCATCTGCATCAGGAACCAGGGTTACCTGTTCAGGCTTTACTTCCAGAACCATATCAATAAAAGAGCGGTGCGGATTTCCTTCAATGTTGAATTCTGTTGTAACCAGCGGTTTCAGATCATATACGTCTTTTCTTGTAATGTGCCTCTCATCAGGTCTCGGGTGAATGGTAATCCCCTGTCCTCCAAATTCCTGGATTTTTATTGCTGCTTCTGTTACGCTTGGCGTATCACCTCCCCTGGCATTTCTTAATGTTGCAATTTTATTAATGTTTACACTTAGTTTTGTCATTTCTTTATTTAGATGTTATTTTTAAGAGATTAGAAATTAGCTCTTGGAATTACTTCTCTAGTTAGATAAAAGTAATGGTCAAATTATAATAATCTCTAGTTTCTGACTTCTTTATTTATGCCTTAATGCTTATTTGCATCACCTGAAGATCAAATTCTTTGGAAGCTACCAGGAGATGGTCGAAAATATCAGCCTGGATCTGCTCAAAATGTTCCCATTTAGAATCATTTGCAAAACAATACACTTCAAGGGGAAGTCCCTGTGGTGTAATATCCAGCTGACGAACCATTTTAGCTCCTTTTTGATCTATATCCGGATCATTCTCTATATATTTTTGGGCGTAATACCTAAAAACCCCGATATTGGTAAGCTGCCTTCCGTTAATGGTCTTATCATTATGCTTCAGGTCCTGTTTTTCTTTTTCTATCTCCAGTGTTTTCTCTTGAAGGTAATCTGAGATCAGGTTGATTTCTTTTAAACGTTCAATATCTTCTTCATTCAAAAATTTAAAAGAATTGATATTAAAGTAAATAGATTTTTTGATCCTTCTCGTATTGGATTCGGACATGACCTGAAGGTTTCTGATCTCTGTCGTCAAAAGGTCATAGGTAGGAATTGTAGAAACTGTTTTATCAAAATTCATGACTTTCGTTGTCAGAAGGCTGATATCTATAATATTTCCTTCCATACTGTATTTGGGAATGCTTACCCAGTCCCCTACCTTAAGATTTTTGGAAGTAGCAACGTGTATCCCGGTTACAAAACCTAAAATGGTATCTCTGAAAACCAGTACCAGTACAGCTGTAATAGCTCCTAAACTCCCGACAATAGTGGTTCCTTTAATTCCAAATATGACGCATATTCCCAATACGGAAAATATGAAGATTCCTAAGATCTTTACGGTTTCTGAAATAGCATTCAGCGCCATGATCTTATAAAAGTCCTGCTTTATGGTAAAATAATTTCTAAAACCCGTTAATGACCTGTAAAGCATTCCGGCAAGAATAAGTACAAGCCCCAAATTGATAGATCTGTTAATAAAAATATTTGTTTTAGGGAGTGCCGTTGCCGGAAATATAGAAGGATGTATTCCTGCGACCACCAAAAGAGCGGCAAAATGAGCCACAGAATTGGAAATCTTAGACTGATAAATTGACCGGATGATCGGATATTTTTCGTCATTCCGGAAAAACCTGAAAATAAAATTGATCGCAAATTTAAAAACAAAATCTACTACTAAAAATACAGCACACAAAAGTGCCAGCTTGATAATAATATGAACAACCCAATCCATCCCGCCGGGTGTTACCTGGCTGATATAGATGTATAGCTGATCACTTATTTCCTGCAAAAAATTCTTAGTGTCTTGTATTTCGTCTTTCATTACGGCAAATTTATAAAATTAAGAATGATGATCTTACTATTGACAATCAATTTTCATCCCAAATATTAAAAAGGCTTCTGCGAATTTTCTTTTTTCCTATCTTGCATTGATAATTTAAAAGAATGGATACCACCTTAATTAATATTCTCTGTCTCATTTTATTGGTTCTCGGGATGCTGGGAACTTTCCTGCCTGTACTTCCTGGGCTTTTGCTAAGCATCTGCGGACTTTTAATTTATAAATTCGGGACAAATGCAGATTTGCCGATGATTTATATCTGGGCATTTGGGATCCTCACAGCAATTTCTGTAGTTTTAAGCTATGTAATTCCAGCAAAAACCAACAGGAAATACGGTGGAACGCGTTGGGGAAGTATCGGATCAGTTATTGGGACCATCGTAGGAATTTTCATTCCTATTCCTTTAGGGTTTCTGATCGGAATGTTTGCCGGGGTATTTATCGGGGAACTTCTTCATGACAGTAAGGATATGAATAAGGCCTTACAATCTACTAAAGGTGCATTTATCGGCTTCATTTACGGAACCGGTTTTAGTCTTGTGGTAGGTGTGGCAATGTTTTTGGTAGTAGTTTTAGATATGCTTGATATTATTTAAAAAATAAAAATATGTTCCATAAAGCCATCATACTTAGTCTGGGACTGCTCACTTTAGCAGGATGCAATGCCCAAAAGAAAACAAAAGCCCCGGGATCAACCGCCGGAACCCCTTCTCCTATGAATGAAACCAAAAATTCAGCACAAAAAGGAGGCGTCATTTATTTTAATCAGGGAGAAAATAAATTCCTTAAAGAATACGAAATGAATGTGACCTTCAAAGGTATTTCTGAAGACAGCCGCTGTCCTGAAGGAGTTGCATGTATTTGGGCAGGAGTTGCCGTAGCACAGGTAGAAGTTATGGGGACTTACTCCCGCCCTATGGTTTTAACACTTGCCACCATGGATAACACGGGGCGAAATTACCACAAGTCTGCAGAATTCAACGGATATACCATTTCACTGGAAGAATTAACTCCTTCCCGGAAAGCTGAACCAGGAGGAAAAGATTTGGATGGACAGTACAGAATCGGGATCAAAATTACAAAAGCTGACGGGAAATCAAATTCTACCAAGAAATAGGTTTCTTCCCTTTTGAGACCAGATATTCATTGATCTTTGAGAAGGGTTTGCTTCCATAAAAACCTCTATGTACAGAAAACGGTGACGGATGCGCCGATTTTAAAATAAAATGCTTAGCCGGATCTATGAGTTCGGCTTTTTTTTGTGCGAAAGCCCCCCAAAGAACAAATACTACATTCTCTTTTTTATCCGAAATTTCTTTAATGATAAAATCTGTAAATTTTTCCCAGCCTAAATCTTTGTGAGAGTTAGGTGAATGGGCACGAACCGTTAAAGTAGCATTGAGTAATAATACGCCCTGCTTTCCCCAGTCATCCAATTCTTTGGAGGTTCTTTCAATTCCCAGGTCGTCTTTTAATTCTGTAAAGATATTTTTAAGTGAAGGCGGTGCTGCTACCTGCTCTGAAACGGAAAAACACAAACCATTGGCCTGATAGTCATTATGATAAGGATCCTGCCCCAGGATCACCACCTCAACATCTTCAAAAGGAGTAATCTCCAGTGCTCTGAATATCTGTTTTTTAGGTGGAAATACTTTAGTTGTTGCGTATTCCTGCTTTACTTTTTCCCAAAGGTTGGTAAAATATTCTGTTTTCTTTATCGGGGCTAAAACTTCTGTCCAGGTCATGGGATTGGTATGATAATTTGTAAATGTATTAATGTGATATAATTCTTCCTTTACCGAAATTATATTACAAAAATATTCTTTAATTCCTGGATAGCCAAATCTGGTAATATAATGATTGTATGATATAGTTATTGAAATGACTGGGTGAGTTACGTTTGAAATATTTTCACTCTTTTTTCAATAAGTATGTAAGAAAAATAAGACAACAGAATAGAAAATCCAATCAGAAGAAAATTATTGAGATGGTAGGAATCTACAATGACTATTTTCTGTCGCCTTACGATATAATGGATAATATATAATGAATATGAAATATTTCCTAGAAAGTAAACTGCTTTTGTTTCTAAAAAACTTTTGACCAGACTCTTTTTTTCTGAATACAGATGCTTTATAATAATTGCTGACAGTAACGGAATAAAAAATAATCCTCTTGCAGTGTACAGAAGTAAAAAGGATAGAATAACTACACCATAAATAAAAAGGTTACTTTTCTTTATTTTTATTCCCTGTAAAAATGCAATGCCAATTCCTATAAAATAGCAGGATACCGTTCGCAATAAAGAACTTACTCCAAAAACGATATCAAGGTATTGAGAAGATCTGTCTATCTCAAGCGGTGCATCATCAAAATATATGTCCGGCAGATAAGAAACAATACCTCTTAAAGCTAAACCTAATATGATCAGGAACCAACTGTTTAGTTTATATTTAAGTATGCCCCATAGCAAAAAGGGAAATATCAGATAACAAATCCATTCTGTGCTCAATGACCAGTACACTTCATTTAATGAATAATTAGGATTAAAAAAACACTGTATAAGTGCTGCATTGACTAAAAATTGAGCCCAGGTAGGATTTTTTGCTATAAAAAGGATGATAAAAACAACAGACAAAAAATATACGGGATAGATCCTGTTGACTCTTTTCTTATAAAACCTCTGCACACCGTCAAAAGTCAGGTGCTGAAATTTTCCCGAATAAGATACCGCCAGCAGAAAAGCACTCAGTACAAAAAAGATATCTACCGCTACATATCCCTTCCCATTCACGGACTGGATCCAAAAATTTCTAAAGTAACTGAAATGGAAAAATGTTACCCATAGCGCAACAATACCTCTAAACCCTGTTAATGATTTTATTTCATTTTTCATATGCTAAACAATGCAGTCTGTGGGGAAATCAATTCATTATTTTCTTTAAACTAAAAATAATATTGTCGGGAAAATCCTCATCTTCTCTGTTCTCTTCCAAAACAAAATTATGCTTCAAAAGAAGACCTTTCGAGTTTTCATTAAGCTTGTGGGTAATCGCTAAGATTTCCTGTAGATGTAATTTATTAAATCCATAATCTAAAACAGCTGTTAAGGCTTCAGACATAATTCCTTTTCTGTGATAGTCCGGTAATAATTCATAGCCGACTTCAGCCGTTTTTCTGTCTTCAGAAAAATTCCACAGACAGATGGTTCCGATAAGATTCGGCTGATTTTTATAGGTAATTCCCAGATAAAGGGTTTGCCCGTTCTGAGTTCGTTCTTTAATCGTTAAAATAAATTGCAGAGCATCATAGTTCGTTTTCGGAGAATTCCTTTTCACAAACTGATTAATAGTTTCGTTGCTTCTAATCTTCAGGATATCTTCTACGTGGCTTTCGTTAATTTCCTTTAATATTAGCCGGTCTGTTTCAATCATTAATTTGGTAAATATCTCAAATATACATAATAATCACATTTTCTCACTAAATTTGCAATGTGTATATAAATAAAGAAGATTTAAACGAATTAGAGTTTCCGCAATTGCTCGCGGAAATCTCTCCATTTGCGTATTCTCCGAAAACGAGAGAAAAAATTCTTCAACTTCGTCCCATGGAAATTGACGAGGCGGAACTTTCATTGAAAAAAACGTCGGAGTACCTTTCGAGTTTTGAGAGTTCAAATGCAATTCCGTTCGATGAATATGAAGATATCGAAAGTGAGCTGAAATTAATGCTGATCGAGAATTACCGTCTGGAAAACAGTGCTTTCATTAAAATAAAAACCTTAACTGAACAGATAGGAAAACTTCAGAAGTTTTTCCCGACCATGCCCGACACCTTTCCTAACCTGATAGGAGATGTTTCTGAGCTGGAATTCAAAAAAGAGATTATTGATAAGATAGATAAGGTCTTTAACCGTTTTGGGGAAGTAAAAAGTGATGCTTCTCCTGTGCTAAAGGAGCTCAGAGCTGAAATTCAACAGGCTAAAAAAGCCATTCAGGAGAATTTCAACCGTGCGCTGTTCAATTACGGACAAAGCGACTTTCTGGATGATATCCGCGAAACTATTATTGAAGATCAAAGGGTTTTAGCAGTAAAATCCGGGTTTAAGAAAAGGGTGGCAGGAAGAGTTTTAGGAATTTCAAAAACAGGCTCTATCACATATATTCAGCCGGATAGCGTTGTAAAACATTACTTTAAGCTGCGCGAAAGTGAAGAGGAAGAGAAGAAAGAGATCGATAAGATCCTCAGAAAACTGACTGCGGAACTGGCAGAATTCCAACCTCAGCTTTGGAGATACCAGATTTATATTTTTGATCTTGACTTTACAAGAGCAAAAGCAAAATTTGCTGAGCTTGTTAACGGAATTCTTCCGAAGATTAACCGTCACAGGACGTTAAAGCTAAAAGACGCATACCATCCGCTGTTATGGCTGAGAAATAAAGTAGAGAACAAAACTATTTTCCCACAAAGCCTGTCATTGACAGACCATAACAGAATTATCTGTATTTCCGGACCGAATGCAGGAGGAAAATCTATCACACTGAAAACCGTTGGGTTGCTTCAGCTGATGATCCAGAGTGGAATTCTGGTACCGGTACATCCGAGGTCTGAAATGTTCTTCTTCGAAAAGATCATGACCGATATCGGAGACAACCAATCGATCGAGAATCATCTGTCTACTTATTCGTCAAGGCTTAAAAAAATGGCAGGGATCATCCGTGAAGCTGATGCCAATACGCTTTTGCTTATTGATGAATTTGGAACCGGATCTGATCCTGAACTTGGCGGTGCCCTTGCGGAAAGCTTCATGGAGTATTTCTATGATAAAAAGAGTTTCGCCATCATTACCACGCACTATACAAATATCAAACTGGTGATAGAACAGCTTCCGAATGCTGAAAATGCAGCAATGCTTTTTGATGAGGAAACCCTTGAGCCGATGTATAAGCTGGAAGTGGGACAGGCAGGAAGCTCGTTTACCTTTGAAGTAGCCGAAAAGAACAGGATCCCAAGGTTTATTATTCATGCTGCCAAAAAGAAAGTAGAACATGATATTGTCAATCTTGATAAAACGATTGTAAAGCTTCAGCAGGAAAAATTTGAAGTTGAAAAACTGAAAACCGATCTTGCGGAAAGAAAGGAATCTGTGGAAGACAAACGCGACAATCTTCAGAAGCTGAACGAGCAGCTGCAGCAAAAGCTTTTCAACTTTCAAAAACTATATGAAGAAGAACACCGAAAGCTTCAGTTTGGAAATAAGATTGAAACGTTTATCGACAGCTATGTAAAAGGAAAATCCAGAAAAGACGTTGTCAAGGATTTTGTGAAACTGCTTGAACAGGAAAAATTCAGAAAAATAGGTGCTGATAAAGATGAATCGAAACGTCTTCAGGTGGTGAAAAGAAAGATCACGCAACAGCTTAAAAAGGAAGATGTAATTGAAAAGATTGCTGAAACCAATGAAAAGCTGGAAGAAAAACGTAAAACCGACCGTGCCGTCTGGATGAAAGAAGGACAGCGTGTCCGTATTCCGGGAAGTACCAGCGTAGGAACTATTGAGAAAATTTCCAAAAATAAAGTGATCGTCAACTACGGAACTTTCAAAACAACAATTAATGCAGATGAGCTGGAAAGAATCTGATGATTTAGGATTTATAGCTTAAAACTTATAAAAAAATAGCGCTGAAAAATCAGCGCTATTTTATCTTTATTTATTTCCTGATAAATTTCAACCGGGTTGTATTTTCTTTACTTTTAAGCTGAATAAAGTAAATTCCTTTAGCGAGATAACGAATATCTACTGTATTTTCAGAGGTTCTTCCCTCTCCCACTTTCTGCCCTGAGACTGAGAAAATTTCATACTCAGCTTGTGAGGAAAGTCCTGAAATATATAAAACGTCTGAAGCAGGATTCGGATAGATACTTATTTCTTTGGATTTCCCAGTTTCATCTACAGCAAGATTCATGTTCACAAAAGTTACTCCATAGTCTTCCACTTCTCCATACGTAAATATTTCGCATGGACCAGCAGGCTGTGTTTGGCTGATGATTACCCTCATTGCTGTTCCGCACTGGGTTATACCGGCAAAAGAAGGAACATTAAATATAAAAGCTTTAGGATTTGTAGAATCTACCATAGTAGAAACGATCATTTCCGAAGCTTCAAAAATGGCGTTCGCATTAAAATCTATCCACGCTTTTACATAAGATGTCCCCGGTACTGCTGCCCAACTGGGTGTTACCGATAAAACATTATTTACACTACCCACCCCAAGCTGTATGCGGCGGGGTAAGTCCATACGAAAATCCGTATGGTTTGACATCGATGAAGCACTTACCATTGCCGGAAGTCCCCCGGAAGGAGTTATCGTAACGTTCGATAAATACAATGTTCCCAAATTAGTAGAAGTGGATCTGCAGTAATTAAGATGGGTATAAAAGGTTAACGGAAAGGATATATCTCCGGACGCATTATCAATCACCTGAACCATATGCCCCAGACAGGGTGTGAGATTATCCAGATCAGCAGAAGTGGCCCCGGCAGGAATATTCATCGAGAGCCATACCGCAGATGTTGAGGCCCTCCATTTCACGGTATAGCCTGTAGCTCCCGGTATAGGATCCCAGGTGATATGTGCAGAAGTAAAACTGATATTGGAAGCTGCTAAATTCATCGGAACAGTAAAGGCAGATTCTGCGCACATATTGTCTATTCTACTGGCTGCCTGAAATTGTACTGCACCTGAAAAAAGCAGAAGCATAAAAAGTAGGTTTTTGATCATATTTATTTGTGTATGGATTTTCGTTTGAAAAATAGTTTAAATTATTTACATATTATTAAATTTTAATTAATAAATACTCCATTTGAAACGTTTTACACAAAAAAATTTATTATTTTCTGATCAGATAATAACTTTTTTAGAACATATTGATCATTTTAATCAAATACTGTTATATTTTACTGATCAAAAAAACATTTAATTTATATATTTGAGGGATCAAAAATTTTCATCAAATGATTTCCATAAACAAAGCATTGTACCTCTCCGCTTTCAGCCTTTTTTCTTTGGCATTTGTCAAGGGACAGAATAAGGTTCCTTTTGGTGTTGTAAAAGCTGAAGAAGGCTACGCCAACGTGCGCGTCCATAAGGATGACTACAGAAAAATCGTAGACAAGATCCGGATGCGTAAAGGGGATGTATTTGTTTATGTAAAACCTGCACCCGGAGAAACGGAATGGGTATGGATTAAATATCCTGAAAAGCAGGATGAGGAAAAACCTTTTGTAAGATATGAGAATCTTGAGAAGGAAGGGATGGTAAATAAAGGGCGTATTGCCTTTATAGACCAGCTTCCTCAGTTTACACCTTCTAAATCCAAGAACGGGAAATCACTAATCTTCACAGACAACAGCAATCCAAAAATACCGACTTCACAAAGAACCAAGGTGGTTATTGACGTTTATCCGTCCAATGCCGGTTACAGAAAGCAGGAAAAAGATACGGATGGAAAGATCCTTACGATTGATAAAGTAAAACCATGGGGAATTAAAGACGGGCTTCCGGAAGGGATGACTGAGATTAAGTCCATCAGAGTACAACAGCCGGGAAGAGGTTCTGTTTTTGTAAGGGAAGCTATTAAAAATATGTTCCAGCCTACCATGGATTTCAATAATGTCGGAGTAACGGCTCTTGACAATGATCACATCTATCTTTATATGATCAATAGCTCTGGTGAAAACAGATATGTCACACTTTGGACCATCAAGGAAGGAAAGGTAATGAGCCAGATTATTTACAATAGTCCGGAATAATTGTCGTTTTTCGCAGTAATATTCTTATTTTTGCCCTGAAAAAGTTTAACGCTAATTCATCACAGAAATTGGTTCTGCTTAACGCAGATTAAAAGGGAACCGTGTGAAAATCACGGACTGTCGCGCAACTGTAAGTAACTGAAGTCTTTATCAAGGATCCACTGTGCAGGGCACGGGAAGGAGATAAAAGATGTTACAAGTCAGGAGACCTGCCTATTTCTTTAAACAAGAAACTTTCGCGATTTGAAGTTTATTGATCTGATGGACTGCTTCAGGGATTCTCCATGATTCCTGTCACTGTTCTGTTATTTTGATATTATTTCATTTCGCATTAATTAATAATGAAATATGACTACAGAAGAAAGAATTGCAGCATCCGAGACCAGAATTTTTAAAGCGGTTTTTCCCAACACTACCAATCACTATGACACTCTTTTCGGAGGTACTGCCATGCAGCTGATGGATGAAGTAGCTTTTATCACTGCAACCCGTTTTGCAAGAAAAAGAGTGGTAACTGTAAGCAGCGATAAGATCGATTTTAAAAAGCCTATCCCTGCAGGAACCATTGTAGAGCTGATCGGAAAAGTTGACTATGTCGGAAAAACCAGTATGAAAGTGAATGTAGAAATCTATACGGAGCAAATGTACTCGTATGAAAGAGAAAGAGCCATTGTGGGTGATTTCACTTTTGTAGCGATTGATGAGTTTAAAAAACCGATAAGAATAATGTAGAGAATAAGTTTCGGGCGGCCTTTGGCCGCCCGAAACCCTTTATAAGGTAAAAAAAAATTGTATTTGTAAAATTGTATTATTCTGATAAGTGAAACGCTCTTGTTTATCTTAAAAAACAGCAGTTTTAATTTTAATTTTTTTTGCGATAAATCTACCGAACAACCTTGTCAGTATCCAAGCTTCTGATCAGTAATGTCTCAAAGGCCTCTCCCATCTCATCCGATGCCCTTCTAATAGCATTTTCCAGCATGTTTCTAATCTGCTTTTCAGTCACACCGGCTTCCGTCCAGCTTCTTCCTGAAGTGTGTGAATTTAAGATAAACGGCATGATACGGTCAATGGCGCAGGCAAAAATAGCGTCCGGCGTTTTTTCTTCCTCAAATTCAAGCCATAATTCAAAGAACTCGGCACGCAAAGGTTCATCAAGGATTCCAAAGATTTTCTGCGCTGAAATCTTTTCCCTTTCGAATTTTCCTACCATCGCCTGTTCATCAAAAAGGAAAGTATCTCCTGCTTCTATTTCCACTAAATCATGAATGGAAAGCATTCTTATGACCCTTAAAAGATCAATATCTGCACGGTTTTTAGCATACGGATAAAGGATCTGCGCCAAAATAATGATCTGCCATGAGTGTTCGGCCGTATTTTCCCTTCTGGAATCATCGGCATTGTAATTTCTTCTCTGTACGTTTTTCAGGGCATCAACTGCCAGGATAAAATCGATCTCCTTTTGTATTTTCATTTCTTTTTTATTATTTGGATGATTTTCTAACGATCCATTTATTATTAATCTTTTCTCTAACAGTCACTTTCGTTTTTTCATCACTGAAATCACTGATTTTTTCGTAAACCAGATCCAATCCTTTGTTGGGAATCACCTGATATTCGTAGGTGTAATGTAGAGATGCACCGGATCTGGCATAAGTGGTCAATCGTTTTCGTTTGGAATCTACGTCAAACATTCCCTGATAGGAGCTGGCAATTTCAGTAAGTTCTTTACTCAGAACAAATTTTTTCTTTGTGGAATTAAATACATACACATCAAAAGAAGCACTGCCATAGTTTCCGCCACTGCCGTTTCTTATGGCTACATCTTCCGTCCCGTCAAAATTGAAATCTCCAAAAACCACAGGATTATCATGGACCATTCCGTGGGTTAGTGTTGTTACACTGGTGCTTGACGGTTTCGCCTCTTTTTCAAAATACATGACAAAATCTCCGGAAGCAAGAGTCTGTAGCTTCTCTCCGCTTTTACTGAACAGTATGATAGCAGCGTTATTTCTACAGGCATCAGCCTGACATTCTTCAACTGTAACCTCTGCGTTATATTTCCTGGATGCATCTTCGATGGCAAAACGATATTGCCCGAAACAAAGAGGTCCAAGCAGTATCAATGCTGACAGCGACCTGTATAATGTGGTTGTATTGATCATGGGTGATTTTTATGCATTAGTTTTTCAACAAATTCTATGCAAAAATAGGGGTTTTGGCTGAAAGCTATTTTATATAAGAGATTAGTTGTATTTTTAATGGAAATATCTGTAATATGTCTCCAGAATTCAATTATCCAACGGAAATTAAAGGAACAAGAAAGCTGTATTCTTTATTTAAAGGAATAAAAAATCCGTTAGAGGTTATTACCGGAAACCACAAAATTGCAGGAGATAACTACTATATCAAAACCAATTTCACCAATAAGAACTTTATTTTTTCTCAGGATAAAGAATTCACAGAATATATTTTAAAGCAAAATCATAAAAACTATTACAAATCTGAGATTCAATCCATTACTTTAGGAAAGTACCTGGGAAACGGTTTGCTCACGAATAACGGAAAAGACTGGCTGAAACAGAGAAGGCTGATCCAACCTGGTTTCAGCAAAACGAAAATCACCAACCTGGTTTCAATTATGGAAGAGGAAATTGATAAAGCTTTTCATTCATTCCAGCCTGGGCAGGATATAGATCTTTATGATTTCTTTCATAAGCTCGCTTTTAATATTGTCGCAAAAACTCTTTTCAGCTCTGATATTGGTGAAACCCAGGTGAAAGAACTGGGTAAAATCATTACAGAAGTTCAGGAAGTTTTCGCCAAAGAGGTTCGCCTGCCTTTTTATTCTAAAATTTTAAAAGTTTTGGGCATTATAGACAAAACTATTGAAAAAAGCGAAAGGTCAAAAGCTATTATTCAAGGGGTTTTGGATAAACGGAAAAGTTCAGGAGAAGAGAAAGATGATTTGCTGAACATGCTTATCCAAACACGATATGAAGATACGCAACTTCCGATGTCTGATGAGCAATTGGTCGATGAAATGCTTATCCTTTTCATCGCCGGTCACGAAACAACCGCTAATGCGTTAAGCTTTATCTTTTTTGAAATCAGTCAAAGTCCTGAAGCTGAGGAAAAATTAAAAAAAGAGATTGCAGACGAGGGGGAAATGGTTTTTACGTCTGAAAGTTTAATGAAAAAGTCTTTTACTTTAAATATCATCAAAGAAGCTATGCGGCTGCATTCTCCAGCCTGGGCTATTGATCGTCAGGCTTTGGAAAATGATCATTTTAATGAATATTCCTGGCCGAAAGATACTTTAATCATACTATATATCACCGGTCTTCACAGAAATCCTAAATATTGGACAGACCCAAACTCTTTCATTCCGGAGCGTTTTGATGATGAAAATGCCAAAAATTTCGCTTACTACCCTTTTGGTTCCGGGCCCAGGCTTTGTATTGGTGAACACTTTGCCATTATGGAAATGGCTCTTATCATCCGTAAATTCTACAAAAAATTCAGTTTTATATCCTATCAGAAAGCATTGAAGAAAAAAGCTCTTGTTACTTTAAGGCCTACCAGCTTAAAAGGAAAAATTAGTAAAAGTTGATCTGGTTGTCTTTAAAATTCTCATATCTAAAAATCATCAATAAAAATAATTTGTTTGATTTTCAATTAGTTACATAATTTATTTATGTTTTTTCACTACTTTGTATTGCATATTACCATTTTAATTACATATCTTTGTAATGTAAAATCGGAATAGGTTCATCTAGCTAGGAACATTATTCTGAAACTATAACTAATTAACAAAACTTATTAAAGATGAATACTGAAAATACCAAAGCGCAAATGCGCAAAGGAATTCTGGAATTCTGTATTTTAAGTCTCATCAACCATCGTGAAATGTATGTTTCCGACCTTATCGATGAACTTAAAAAAGGAAAACTGGATGTAGTGGAAGGAACCCTCTATCCTCTCCTTACAAGACTGAAAAATGGCGAGTTCCTTTCCTACAGATGGGAAGAATCTACAGGAGGACCACCAAGAAAATACTACCAGATTACAGAAAAAGGCAAGCTTTTCTTGGACGAACTTCAAAATACCTGGGCAGAGCTGACAACATCAGTAAACCAAATTACTCAAAAAATTTAAAAAACAAAGCTATGAACAAGACACTCTCAATAGGACTCGCAGGTTTTTCTTTCACTATAGAAGAACACGCATATATAAAGCTCAGCGATTACCTGAATGCACTGAGAAGCTCACTGGATGCTTCAGAAGAGGAGGAGGTAATGCATGATATAGAAATAAGAATGGTAGAAATCTTCAGAGATTCTTTAGGAAAACGTGAAGTTGTAAATGATTCTGATGTAGAAAAAGTAATTGCTCAGATCGGAACTCCGGAAAAAATTGAAGAGCAGGAAGAGGCTTATTTTTCTGAGAAAAATACTAAAAAAACAACTCAGTCAGGAACGGAATATACAGACAAAAAACAGCTGTTCCGTGATCCTGAAAGACAAAAGATCGCTGGGGTATGTGCTGGACTTGCTCACTATGTAGGAATGGACATTACAGCAATGAGAGCCATCTGGCTGGGGATTTTTGTACTGGGGATCTTCACAGCAGCTATCTCCTCTTCGCTGATTGGACTTCTGTATGTAATTCTCTGGATCGTACTTCCAAAAGCAGAAACAGCAGCAGATTTCCTGAAAATGAAGGGAAAGCCTATGAACTTCGACAATCTTAAAAATGAGTCTAATAAATTGGTTCAGTTTGCCAATGAATCTACTCAGAGAGTCGGGGAAATGTACAACGAATCCAAACCTTATATTGACAATGCAGGCAGCGGTATCTGGAATATTCTGAAATACTTTGTAGGAGCAATCTTTGTATTGATGGCTATTGGAAGCATCATCGGTATATTTGTAATCTTTGGATTATTTGGTATGGATGCAGATTTCCCAGGAGCTAATGAGATGAGATTCTATATGGATGACAACGGTCTGGATAAAGTATTGGTCGCTATCATGATCATCGGATGTTTAATTCCTACTATCCTTTTCAGCTTGTTAAGCATCAAAATATTCTCACCGAAGACTAAACTTAGAAATATCGGATGGGTAATCGGAGGACTGTTTCTTTTACTGATAGGTCTTGGAACTTATTTTGGAGTAAGCATGGCTAAGAAAAACCTGATCTATAAAGGAAGTAAGGAAGATACCGAGAATATTGCCATCAATACTACATCGGATACGCTTTATGTAGATTTGAAACAGGTGAATATTCCTCAGAACTTCACAGCCTATGACGATGATATTTATTCTGATAAAAAAACAGTTTACAAAGAAGATTATGTATATGTAGAAGTAACAAGAAAGCCTGAGGTAAAAACACCTTACCTGATCATCAAAAAAGAAGGAAATGGCTATAATGTTCCGGTTCAGATTAATGTTCCTGTAGAAATAGTGGGTAACAAGGTAATGCTTCCTAACTACATTAAATATCCGTATGAACACAGATTCAGACATTACAGAGTAGATTATGAGCTAGTAGTTCCTCAAAATGCAGTAGTAATTCCATTGAAAAAAGATAAAATGGATTTTGACGGAGATCTGAACGGAGACGGCATCAATGATGACGACCAGGATCAGGACGAAAACGGTAATATCAGAATTGAAAAGAATAAGATTTCTGTAAATGGTTCTACCATAGAATATAACTCTAATGATAAAGACAGCATTATCATCAACGGGAAAAAAGTTCCGAATAACCAGGCAGACCAGGTAATTGATTCTATGAAGTCCAGCATCAAAAAGATGAACAAAAACGTGGACATCAAAATCAAAGACGGAAAAGACGAAATTTCCATACAAACTAAATAATTAACTTCAGAGAGTGCAGAAGGTGTGAATGGAAGGCAACCGTTTGAAATTCACACTCTTCTTCTCTCAGAAATCAGAAAAAATATTATTATTTAGTTCGCTATGTTAAAAAAATGTTATACATTCGTATAGTTAAAAATAATTAACCAAATCATTAAAAAACACCTTAACCATGGTACAAGTTGCACTAGAAATTGTTATGAAAATCGTAGATTTAATCAGCGGTTTGTTTTAAGAGCGATAATATTTCAATATATTTGTAAAGTATAACCAGTTTGGTTATACTTTTTTGTTTTTAATCTAAAGATATATGAAAAAACTGATAGGTAAACTGATGTTAAAGATGCTGGGCTGGAAAGTCGTTCTGCAGGGCGATGTGAATAGTCTGAACCGATGTATCCTTGTGGTAGCACCCCATACCCACAACATGGAATATCTGTTAGGAAATCTTGCCTATTGGTCTTTAGAAAAACCTTTAAAAATCATTATCAAAGATGCCCACACCAAAGCATGGTACGGAAGTCTTGTAAAAGGACTTGGCGGTATTGGTATCGACAGAAGCCAGAAAAATGACCTGGTGAATTTTGTTGCCAGACAGTTCGAAAAAGAAGATTTCAGCCTTGTTATTACTCCTGAAGGAACCAGAAGCTGGGTTCCGAAATGGAGAAAAGGTTTTTATCATATGGCATTGGCCGCAAAAGTACCGATTGTTCTGGCGGCAGGTGATTTCAAAAGAAATATCGTGTATTTAGGCTATACCATACCTTATGAAAGGATCGCTTCAGTTCCTTTTTCCGAGATCATGGAAGAAATTCAGGATTACTATGTAAAATATGATATTGTTCCTAAAATCCCTGCGAACTGGAACCCGAATATTATGGGAGCTGGCAACGAAGAAGAAGTTAGAAGTTAGAAGTTAGAAGTTAGAAGTTAGAAGTTAGAAGTTAGAAGTTAACGAAATTACTCTTTACTCTCTTAATCATTATTTATTATTTATCAATCATCATTCATCACTTATACAATGAAAGGTCAGACTAAAGAAGAGCTCCTTACGTTCTTAAACAACTGGGGAGAAAATATAACATTAGCAAAAACACTTGAAATACAGTTCATCGATATTGACGTTGAAAATGAAACTTTAACTGCCACAATGCCGGTACAGCCAAAGGTACACCAACCTTTCGGAATCCTGCACGGAGGGGCAAGCTGCGTACTTGCTGAAACCTTAGGTTCAAGCCTGTCCAATATGTTTATCGACGGCAGCAAATATTACGGGGTGGGAACCAATATCAATTCCAACCACCTAAAAAGTAAAAAAGATGGAGTCGTAACAGCTACAGCACGTTTCATCAGAAAGGGAAAAACCATGCATGTTTCTGAAATTGAGATCAGAGATGAAAAAGGTGTACTGATCAATCATACTACGATGACGAACAATATTCTTCTGAGATAATTCAAAATATCAACAAAAAATAAAAGACTCAAAAAATTTGGGTCTTTTTTAATGCGTTTATGACAAATATTTCATAAAAACAGCTCTTTTAATTTTGACAGTTTTAAGACTAATAATACCTTTGCTGAAAGGAAAATCAACTTGGGAATTTCCTACTGTATTTCCGGGTGGTGATTTTCAAAACCTATTCATAACCCATGATTTATTTCAAACTTCCTTTCAACGAAACATTATATTCAACTGATCAGAAACAAAACGGTGAATCTGTGAGTTTTCATTCCTTTGACCTGTTGAGGCAGATCAGTTTTGAAGGCAATATTACTCATGCTTCCGAACAGTTTGATCAGTCCGACATCACCAATGAAACCCTGTTGAAAGACGAAAGCTTTTTCAATGCAGAAACCAAAGAGGAGTATATTAGCAAACTTCATCAGGTCATTAGCGTTATTAAAGATCATCAGCTTCCAAAACTGGTGTATTCAAGAAGGAAGATTTTCAAAGACTTTAGCGGGATAGATTTCAAAGAAAGTTTTAAAAAACTATGCACATCCTACCCAAACGCATTCAGATATATCTTCAATAATGGGCAGCATGCCTGGATGGGGGCTTTTTCAGAGACTCTGGGGAAATTTAACAAAACAACCCATGAGTTTGAAACCATGAGCCTGGCGGGAACTCTTCCTATATCCGAAGAATGGACAGAAAAAGAAATTGAAGAGCAAAAACCTGTAACTTCCTATATTCAGGATACCCTTAAAAACTATTCCGGCAATATTGAGATATCAGAGACCTACGACCATATTTCGGGAAATATAAAACACCTAAGGACAGATTTTAAAGCTCATATTAAGCCTGAAGATCTGGACAGCCTCATCAATGAGCTCCATCCTACTCCGGCAGTCTGCGGAATTCCAAAGGATTTCTGTAAAAAAAGTATTCAGGAGCTTGAAAAATTTCCCCGCGAGCTGTATTCCGGCTTCATTAAAGTGGAAACAGAGGAGAGTATCATGTATTTTGTCAACCTGCGATGTGCAAGACTTTACAAAGATTCT
The DNA here is from genome assembly GCF_019970085.1 of Chryseobacterium lathyri. NCBI lineage: Bacteria > Pseudomonadati > Bacteroidota > Flavobacteriia > Flavobacteriales > Weeksellaceae > Chryseobacterium > Chryseobacterium lathyri. The sequence continues at coordinate 21,132 of NZ_JAHXYG010000005.1, forward strand.
GTACACGTATTTGTAGGCGGCGGCATCACGGCTCAGAGCAGTCCGGAAAAAGAATGGTGGGAAACAGAACTGAAATCGGAGGCCATTTTAAAGAACCTGGTGGTTTCTTAAAATACAGATAATAGTGGACTTCTGGAACATCAGTCACCAGTAACAGACCCAAATTTTCTATAATGGATTTAAAATAAAGAAGAGTATTGTAGGTAGCTGAAGACCTCGAAGTACCTCTCTCGAAACAAAACAAAAAACCTCCTTCCAACGAAAGAGGTTTTATTATATAGAATAATGTAATTCCGAATTATTTCTTAGCTCCAATCCTACTCCATGTATCCAGTACAAAAAGCAAAATCAGACCTAGAACTGCTGAAGCAATTGAAAATACAAACTTCAGGTTATCTTCTGATAAAAGATCCGTCTGCCAGTCCAATGCATAAAGATTGATGGCAATAAAAACGATAAACACAACTAGAAATACTTTATAAAACTTCTGCATGATTCTTAAAAATTAATATAGTTCAGCACCAATTGGGCAAAGTTTGCGGTAAATAATTTTATTGAAATAGCTAAAAGGATGATCCCGAAAACCTTCTGAAGAATAGACAGGGTAGCTTCCCCCATTTTGTTTTCCAGCCATTTCGCTGATTTCAGCACCAAATATACGAAAATTGTATTGAGAATGATTCCCAAAATAATATTAATATCATGAAATTCAGCTCTGAGAGATAAGGTAGTTGTTAGTGTTCCTGCTCCTGCAACCAACGGAAACGCAATGGGAACAATGGATGCAGCCTTTGCTTCGGTGGTCTTGTTGATCTCAATACCTAAAATCATTTCAAGGGCTATGATAAAAATCACAAAAGCTCCTGCAATGGCAAAGGAATTCACATCTACCCCAATCAGCTTAAGAATTTTGTTTCCTACAAAAAGAAAAACAATCATAATTGCACCGGCAGTAATGGATGCTTTTCCAGCTTCTATCTGACCAAACTTCTGCTGAAGGCTTACGACAATAGGAACAGAGCCAATAATATCGATTACGGCAAAAAGAACCATAAAGCAGGTAACGATCTCTTTAATAGAGAAATCATTAAATATTTCCATCTCTTTGTAATTAATAATTTCGCAAAAATATGAAAAAAGATTGATTATTTGCTAATTCGTGAATACAAATTAACAACTGCTTTTAGAAGCTCTTCCATACCTTCTGGTGATTTCAGAGGGGAGTATTTCTCCATTTGAATTCTTTGCAGCAAATTTCTGTATTCTTCAGCAACAGAAAGTCCTTTATGCCTTTCCAGGAATACCCTGAAATCCTGTGAAGAACTCTGAAAATACTGCTTTCTGACCTCCATATCCATTTCCTCCATAGTGTCAAAAAACTTTTCATAATCTCCGGTATCCTTAAGATTCTCAAGATAACTGAAATAATCGTTAATATCCGTTTTCAGCGTTTCTCTGATCTGTTTTTCTGTTTCAGCCACAGAACCAAGAGGTTTCGGAGATGCTGTTTCTTTAACTAACGTTCGTTTTTTTTGCCATGTCTTAAATAACAGGTACATAATAAATAACCCGATAAGAATAGAAATATTGGTTAAAAGGATGTTCCAGTGGAATTTAGTCTTTTCCTTTACTTTAAATGTTGTTGTCTTCAGAACAGGAGTATCTACCGTTTCCAAAAGCGTGTTGGTATATTCGTTTACCTTTTCAACTGTGGTACGTGATTCCAGGATCTGGTCATGGGAAAATGCGTTCAGGGCAAGCGTTTTGTTTCCAAGGTCCACATATTCATGACTGGCCGGATTAAAAAATGCGAACTGCTCGGTCTGTACCGAAATGGCACCTGCTTTTTTAGGAATAATAACATAATTAGCCAGGATCTCTCCTTTCATTCCTGTAGTTCCGGGAGCCACTTTGGATGTGATTTTAGGCGTAAAGACTTCATAATCCGGGGATGCTATGATTTTAGGAAGATGCATATCCGGAAGATTTCCTTCTCCTGAAACCTTAACAATAACGTTGATTGGTTTGTCGACCTCTATTTTTTCCTTTGATGCATTATATACATTCACGTTGAAGTTACCCACTGCATTTTTAAAATATTCAGGTGATCCCTCCGGAAGCTTTTTTACATTAAGTTTTACTTTATTGGAAACAATTTTATTTTTATTCGAATAAGAGCTTACCGATGCCGACACCGCCGGCACATCTACATACCCTGATTCATTAGGAAAAACCATAAATACTGCCACAACCTGGGAAGCCATATTTCCGGTACCTGAAGGATCTATCTCAGACTTGTTGAAGCTTATAGGATGTACATTAAGGTTATTCTGACGTGGAAGGCGAACATCTTTCACCTTTCTCAAATTGTCTACGTTTTTAGAGTAAACCTTCAATACGGCTACTGTGGGCTGGTCTTGGTAAACTTCACGGTCTTCGATCTCCATATTCAGATAGACTTCGCTGGAGGTATTACCGGCAAGAGACCTTCTTTCAATAATATCTTTTATATTGATATCAAAAGGTTCTGTTTTATAGATCTTATTATTAACTGTTACGAGTACGGAACCAATCTTGATTTTACCTTTCTTTTTAGGTTCAAGAGCAATTCTGGATATTTTTTGAGTAACAAGCGTATTGGTGGCAGGATCAATTAATGTATTGGTCATTGATCCGCTTCCTATAATATTGAATTTCGAAAGGTCAGGCAGCTGAAAACGAGTTTGAGGCTCAAGATCCACCCCATTAAGCTCAAGAACGATCGTAAGATTTACAATATCCTTTCCATTATATTCTAATTTATCAGGTTCCATGAACAGGTTCACCTGTCCGTAAGAAATTACGGATGCTAAAAGGAATAATATGTAAATCAGTTTCTGTTGCATCACCAATCTTTTTCGTTGCTCTGAGGCATCGAATAAGAATTCTTGTTTAAGATTCTTCTGGCGGTTTCTTTTTCTTTTTCGTTGACTTTATCTAATATAGCATTTTCAAGATTCTTAGGCATTTTTCCTTCATTATCCTGGTTCTGCTTAGGGGTATTTCCCTGCTCGCTTTCCCCTTCGTTCTGCTGGCCATTACCCTGATCCTGCTTTTGATCTTTTTGGTCACCTTTCTGATCATCATTTTTATTCTGATCATTTCCTCCTCCGCCTTTTCCCGAATTGTTCTGTTCGTTTTTCTGCTTCTGCTGTTTTTCTTTTTCTTTCAGCTTGGCAATTTCATAATTCTTTCTGGTTGCTTCATTATAAGGATTCTGTTTCAGAGCCTGCTTATAATAGTCTGCCGCTTTTTCCGGTTGGTTCATCTGCATGTAGGTATTGCCCAGATTATGAAGAGCGGCCGTTTTATCCGGCAGCGTCTGCGAAAGCTTCTGTGCTTTGTCAAATTCTGCTTTAGCCTCCTCATACTTTTTGCTTTTATACAATGCATTGCCCAGATTGTAATGAGCTGTAAAGTCTTTTTCATTTTCTTTTACAGCCTCCATATACTTGGAAGAAGCACCATCATAGTCCTTACCGTTGAATTTCTGATTACCTTCATAAACTAAAGTTCTATAGTTTTCCTGCCCAAACAGTATGTTTGAGAATGAAAAAGCAATAAGAAACGATAAAAAAATGATTTTAGTATTCATTACTTGCAAAATTATTCCTTTATATGTTAATAAACAGACTTCTATTTGTTAAAGTTCGGTTAAAGTACTTATTTAAAATCTTGATAAACAAAGTGTAAAAATTAAATATTGAAATCTTTTTTCGGATTCAAGATATAAATTAAAAAGAAAAAGAAAATAGAAACTATTAAAAAGTATTGATAATAGTGATTGGCATTCTGGGATTTTACCAAAGTCTGCGCAGATGAGGATTTTTTACTCACGGCATCAATGATCTTATCGGGAGCTTCATTGATGTTATTTCCGTCCACATAATCTCCTCCTGTAGATTCTGCCATCTTTTTAAGGGCCTGTGTCTGTCTCTTGGAGATCACTGTTCCGCCATCCATATCGGTCTTATAGCCCATCAGCTGTCCGAAGACATATTCCGGAACCGGCGCCCCTTCATCCGTCCCTATTCCTACCGATGTTATGGAGATCCCTTCTTTATTGGCCAGTCTTATCGCAGCATTATCATTGCCTTCATTATCTTCTCCGTCACTTAACAGAATGACTTTTCTTGAACCTTTGCTTACATTTTTAAATTTTTCTGCTGCAGCCTGCATTCCTTTCAGGAAATCAGTTCCCTGGATCTTCATAGAATTTGTTTCTACTGCACTTATGTAGGTTTCTGCGGTTCCATAATCAGTGGTAAGTGGCATAATAGAGACTGCTTCACCCGCAAAGATCACAATACCTATCTTATCATTCTTCATCTTCTGCATGGTACTCAGCATCAGGTTTTTCGCCTCTGTAAGACGGCTGGGATCAATATCTTCCGCATTCATAGAATTGGAGACATCCAGCATAAATATCACATTATTAAGCCGTTGATTGGTTTTTACTTCTTCGGAACCGTTCAGCAAATCTATGATCGAAAATATTAGAAAAAGCGTTCCCAAAAGATATAAAGCCGGAAAGAATTTTGTAAACCCGGATTTTTTTTCGAACAGGCTGTCATGAAAGCGGCTGTCTGCAAAGGTCTCTCTCTTTTTCTTCTTCCATCTTAAAAAACGGATCAGAAAGAAAGACAGCAGCGGCAGCAGCAACAGCAAAAGTAAATACCAGTAATTTCCTAACGACCAATTCATCAGCTTAAAAATTTATATAATACCCATCGCAGCAGTGCATCAAAAAACAGCATTCCCAATGCGATCCAAAGGAAAATTTTAAAATATTCATCATAGTTATACAGCTTGGCAACCTTGATATCAGTCTTTTCCAATTGGTTGATCTCATCGTATACTTCTTCCAGGCTGCTGTTGGAAGTGGCTCTGAAATATCTTCCTCCCGTCGTCTGTGCTACTTCTCTCAAGGTGTTTTCATCAATCGTAACTTCTGTTTCTGTAAAGATCAGGTCTCCGAAAATATCCTGTGAGGTAGGCATCAGCGCAAAACCGTTGGTTCCTATCCCAATGGCATATACTTTTATATTATTATTTTTGGCAAGTTCTGCAGCAAGCTGTGGAGGAATTGCATTCTGAATATTGCTTACTCCGTCTGTCATAAGAATAACCACCTTACTTTTAGCTTTGCTTTTGATAAGATGATTTACCGCTACAGAAAGTCCTTCTCCGATAGCTGTTCCCGGTTCAAGACCTGCAGAATTAAGATTTTTAATTTCATCAATAACCACCTGATGATCAGAAGTTACCGGTACTTTGGTAAAAGCTTCTGCAGCATAAGCTACTACTCCTATCCTGTCATTCGGGCGCTTCTGGACAAATTTTACGGCAATATCTTTTAACGCAGTAATACGGTCCGGTGTAAGGTCTTTGGCTAGCATACTCAGAGAAACGTCTATGGAAAGCATAATATCTACACCTTTGGTATCGTCTCTGTCCTGAGAAACTGTAAAAGTTCTCGGTCTGGCCATCGCAATAATCAATGCAGAAAGGATAATATATTTCGAAAACTTAAGCAGAACAAGCACAGCACGGATTCCCCCGCTGCCTTCCATATTTTGGACAGTAGGGACTTTTATCCCTTTCTTTTTCTTCCCTCCCGTATCTTTAATAAAAAGGGGAATAAACAGCAGAAAAAGCAGCAGGAACCACGGACTGTAAAATTCAAAATCAGGCATCCTTTCTTAAGTTTTCAAATTCTAAATCTTTCGATGATCTCTTCACAAAATCGCGGATATCTGCAAAATCTTTTTCCATAGTAGTCTGATCAGGGAAAGTCTTGGCAAATTTCACCAGATCTCCTCTTAAAAATACATCTTCCACTATTCTTTCGTTTTCCTGTGAAATGGTATTGTTTTTCTTCATGACGTCAATAAGATCATCTGTAAGAAGAACATCCGCCGGAAGATGATATTGTTTGGCAATAAATTTTCTGGATATGTCTATCAGTTCAACATAGAATGACCGGAAATCACCTCCTTCAATATACTTTTTCTTTTTTAGGGAGTCCAGTTCTTTTAAAGTCTGGTTAGTGGCAACAGCCGGTGAACTTTTAGATTTTCTGCCCCATTTAATAAACATGATAATGGCAATAATCAGAGCAATCACGGCTAAAGCAGCGAGAATATAAAATTTATAGAGCTCCCAGTAATCTTTTGCTTCAAGCTTTACTTCCTTATTGTTCATGATATCATTGATCTGGTCTGCCTTTTGGGCTGTATTCACCACATCAATCTCATAAGGAATGGTTTTTAGAACTTTACCTCCTACGTTAAATTCCAGCTCAGGAATAGTAAATTTTCCTTCTTCATACACTGAAAATTCAATTTTTCTTTCGTAGGAATTCTGGTTTTGTCCGATACTGTCTTTAATTTCTTCAAAATGGAAAGGCAAGAGTTCATTTTTAGGAGCGGAAATTACCTGCAGCTCATGAACATTGTCTATTTTAATAACCAGACGGTTAACCTCACCTAAGGCAAGGGTTTTCTTTTCCAAATTGGAAGATAATATCTGCGAAAAAGCATTTCCACAGATTAAAAAAGAAAGTATGAATAATATTTTTTTCAATTTCAAATAATAATAGTTGAGGCCGGAGCCTTTGTTATTGATATTTACTTCTTCTGGAAATAATTATACAGCATTTTAGAATAATCGGCACCCGTGTTCATATTCATAAAACTGGCTGAGCTGTTGGCAAAATCTTCTTCCAGCGCCCGGACTTTCTGCTTCTGGGCTTCTGCAAACGTATACCTCCATCTTGCACTGGAAGTATTGGCCCAGACTTCTTTTCCTGTTTCAGCATCATACAGAAGAGCATAGCCTACATCAGGAATTTCATTATCTTTTTCGTCATAGATCCTCATGCCCAGCAACTGATGCTTTTTTGAAGCCACTCTAAGCATTTTGGAATCATAAGTATCTTCGAAATCTGAAAACAGAAAAACCAGAGACTTTCTTTTGAATATCCCCATCATATATTCCATTGCCTTATCGATCTTTGATACAGCCGGAACATAATCTGCTGTCAGAATATTGCTGATGATGGAAAGAATATGTTTTCTGCCTTTTTGGGGCGGAATTACTTTATATACTTTATCTGCAAACAGGATCAGCCCTACTTTGTCATTATTTCCTGCCGCTGAAAACCCGAGGCTGGCAGCAATTTCTGCTACATATTCCCTTTTCAGCTGGTTTTTGGTTCCGTAATCCATAGAGGCGGAAATATCTACCAAAATCATCATGGTCAGCTCTCTTTCCTCTTCCATTACCTTTACGAACGGTTCCCGGAAACGGGCTGTTTTATTCCAGTCGATTCTTCTGATCTCGTCTCCGAACTGATACGGACGGACTTCCGAGAAAGTCATCCCCTGTCCTTTAAAAGCACTGTGATACTGTCCCATAAGCGAAGCTTCCGTCTTCTTTCGGGTACGGATCTCTATCTGCTTTACTTTTTTTACAATATCTTTTATTTCCATACATTCGTTGCTGATTTAGGATTGCAGGGGCTTGTGCGACACACTTCCATCTTCCATCTCCCATCTTCCTTACTTCTAACTTTAATCCTTCAGTTCAATCGAAACATTCAGCCATTCATTATCAAATTTTGGGCTGTATTTCTTATAAAAATTAATAGCGGGTTCATTCCAGTTCAATACCTGGAAAACCATTCCGCTGTATTGGTTTGCTTTTCCATATTCCAAAGTGGCATCAAACAAAAGTTTTCCGATCTGTTTTCCTCTCATTTTTTCGGTCACTACCAGATCTTCAAGATACAGCCTTCTTCCTTTCCAGGTTGAAAACCGGTCATAATATAGGGAAATTCCTACAATTTCATTGTTCAGCTCAGCAACGAAAGCTCCCCAAACCGGAGATTTTCCGAAGCCGTCCTCTGTAAATTCATCCAGTGTTATAGTCACCTCATGAAGTGCCTTTTCATATTCTGCAAGTTCCTGGATCAGCTCCAGCATGGGAGCGCAATCTTCCCGGACAGCTTTCCTGATAATCACTTCACTCATTATGGTGCCTGTATTTTTGCCAAAATCCTGTTGACAATCTCTTCTGATGAAATTTCTTCTGCTTCTGCTTCAAAGGTAAGACCAATTCTATGTCTTAGTACATCCTGAGCCAACGCTTTTACATCTTCAGGAATAACAAAAGCTCTTCCCTTTAGGAATGCGTAGGTTCTGGATGCAATGGCAAGGTTGATGGATGCTCTTGGAGAAGCTCCGAACCCGATATAGTTTTTAAGCTCAGAAAGTCCGTAATTTTCCGGATAACGTGTTGCAAAAACCATATCCAGAATATATTTTTCGATCTTTTCATCCAGATAGATCTGGTTGATCAGTTCTTTGGCATCTACGATATCCTGCAGTGATATTACAGGTTTAATAACAGGCTGATGAGAGGTAGAAACCATTCTCATAACTGTTCTTTCGTCTTCAAAATTCGGGTAATCTATTTTACACTTCAGCATAAAACGGTCGCTCTGTGCTTCAGGTAAAAGATAAGTTCCTTCCTGATCGATCGGGTTTTGGGTGGCCAGCACAAGAAACGGTTTCGGAAGTTTCATGGTTTCATCACCAATCGTCACCTGTTTTTCCTGCATTACTTCCAGCAATGCCGACTGTACTTTTGCCGGCGCACGGTTGATCTCATCCGCCAGTACAAAGTTGGCAAAAACAGGACCTTTTTTTATTGAAAAATCGTTGTCTTTGATATTGAAGATCATCGTTCCCACCACATCTGCCGGAAGCAGATCGGGCGTAAACTGTATCCTGGAAAATTCACCGTGAACAGCTTCTGCCAGGGTTTTAATCGCTAAAGTTTTTGCCAGTCCCGGCACTCCTTCCAAAAGGACATGCCCGTTACCTAGAAGACCTACCAAAAGGCGGTCTATCATATATTCCTGGCCAATAATCACTTTATTGATTTCCTGTCTGAGAAGGGAAAATAAGTAATTCTTTTCTTTTACTTTTTCCGTCAACTGGCGGATATCTTCAGCTTGATATGTATCTGACATAGCTTTAATTAAAAATAGGTGGTAAATTTCTGATAAATACTGGCATTAATCAACATAATGAATGCCATATTAGAGTTAAAGTTTGTTAAATATTCCTTTATTAATAATGTATCCAAATAACAGGCAGGAATTTGTGGTGCTGTTTCTTTTTAAAACAGTTTGCTTCTCTGAAAACATATTGCTTTTCAATGACAACTCATGTTATCATTGAAAGCATTGTAATAAGTGTTTGCAGACTAAAGTTTAGTAATGCTAATGGTAAAAACATTTTCCGGCATATCAACCGTTTCTTCATAGGCTCCGACATTGATAAAATATTCGGTTCCTGCGGTTGTTGTAAATGTATAGGTTTCTGCAGCTCCGCCTCCGCCGTTGTCTACTGCATTTACACAGGCCAGATTTCCACATGCACCGCTGTAGATATCCATCTGAGGATCATAAGCACTGCCTGCAGGCATGGTTATTTTAACAGTAAACTGACCACCATCCCCGGTAAATCTGAACCAGGTCCCGTCGTTCATTGCATCGGGACACGTGGTTATAAATCCGCCATTGTTAGTGGCAGATACAGCATCACTCTGAGTATAGGTGTAAGGAAAAGCAGCTGCTGCCAAAGCTCCGGAACACGCATCATTAACAGGTACGGGAGGAACTGTAGTAAAAATAACATCCGCACAGCCGGAAGATGTAAGATTCCCAGTAACGGAAGTGACCTTCAGATAATAAGTAGTATTCGGATTAAGAGGAGCTGAAGGAGAAAAATCTGTAGCAGTTACTACCTGCTGATTAATAACATCTGTACCTCCTGCACTTGTTCCTAATGAAATTTTATATGAATCGGCTCCGGAAACAGGAAGCCATTTAAAATTTGGAGTTAAAGAAACAAATTGAGCATTATTGATCGGATAATTAACAAAAGGACATGCCGGTGTAGAGCCAGGTGTTAATCCTGAAATTGTCACTGCAGCTTTATAATCCGCTCTTATTCCTCCGGGTGGAGTCGCAGGGTCAACGATCATACGGTCTCCTTTATAATAAAGAGTTGAATTCTGGATATGCGGATAAACACGAAAGGCTTCATCAAAATTATTAATATCAATACTTTGAGAATTTTCCTTTGCAGCGATCACTAAATTATCACTGTTATTATAGGCAAATGGTGTTGTAAAAGTAACTTCAACCTTATTATTAGTTTTGGTTACGGTACCTGCAAATACCTGAGTCAGCTGTGAAGCTGGAATCCAGTCTGTTCCGGATATAAAGGATGTTTTAGTGGTATGCCCGACATAAACCGTCCAATCCGAAGAATCATTAATGCTGGCCGAAGGGTCTACATAAAAGGTAAGGCCCGTAATATTTCCCGCTGCAGCTGCATTTAATTCCTGTTTGGGATAGATCTGCTGAACATATGAATATGAAAAAAAACTACTTATAGGGGCCGTTCCGACATTTGAGCTTCCAATGTTTAAATTGATTTGGGCATTAAGCATTAAAGCTATCGATAACAAAGATAAAAGTAAAATTTTTTTCATTATTGATTAATTAATATTGAACATTGCGCTAATTTAATTATAAAATTTCAATTTTTCAACAAAACATGAATTATAAATACAATATAATAATATTTTAAACGAATATTTAATATATTTGTGGTAAACACCAACAATATGTATCAAAAGCTATTTTTTACAAGTATTCTTTTTGCAGGGCTTTTTCAATCGCAAACAACAAGCAGAATGAATTTGATTTCAGATGCAGTGTATTATGACGGTTACGCAGCCACAGTATCCGATCCGGTACCTGCCGGCCTCATCAGATTATCAAATACCAGATACGCCAGAAAACTTACAGATGCTGAACTGAACTCCTTTAAGGCAAAAATTGCCATGAGAGTGACTATAGGTGCTTTGTGTGATAACTATGACCGTCTGGGAAGCGTATATTTAGCCATGATACCTAAAAACCAGCCTACCTACACCATTAACGATGCGAATGTGAAAAGAATTGAGGTTGGCAGGTACATTACCCCATTTATGAGCAAAAACCGAAGCCCTACTGAGGTTCCTTATACATATGACTTAAGTAATTTATACAGTATATTTCATGATACCACATTACGTGCTTCTTATGATATGTATATGGAACTGGACGTTTTTGGTGTTCCTTATGCAGCCCAAACACAGGTTGCAGGATGTGCCGGCAGGATCGATGTCTTTTCAGGAACGCTTACCTTCTTTTCGACAGATGCAGGAGCCACACCCACAGATTACAATGCTCTTGTCCCTGTATTAACTTATAGCAGATTAAATAATTATAACAGCACCGATGTTCCTGGTGAAACCGTTAGAATCGTCAGTTTCAATCTTCCTAATGCAGTCACCAATGCCCGCTTCTATGTGATATCCACTCCTCACGGTGCCAACAGTGGTGGTGAAGAATATGTTAGAAGGCAGAATTACACCTATATAGATGATGTACAAATGCTTACCTATACTCCCGGAGGAATTTCCTGCGAACCGTTCAGGGTGTACAATACACAAGGCAATGGAATTTATGGAGCAGTCCCAAAATCACTTACAGAATGGACTTCATGGAATAACTGGTGTCCGGGTAACTCAGTTCCTGTCAGAGGCTTTACAATGCCCACTATAACCGCTGGAAATCACACCCTTAAACATACAATCCCAACTGCTGTTTTTAATCAACAGCAGGGAGATGTCTATTTATCCGTCTACATGCAGGGGAAAAGCAATGCCGCTTTGGACGTGAAGGACATTAAGACCGTAGATGTCAGCATATATCCCAATCCTACGGCTGATTTCGTCAATATAAGATCCAAAACAGATGTAGCTTCGATAAGCCTTTTCAGTATTGACGGGAAAAAATTAGCTGAAACTCGCGGGGAAAACAGAATAGACATTTCAACGTATACCGCAGGAGTCTATTTTCTGAATATTGTTATGAAGGATGGAATAACATTCAAACATAAAATCATCAAAAAATAAAAAAATTCTAATTCAGTGTGACATTTCCGGAATTACTATCATATTAAAACCATACTCAGATCGTTCGAATTTGAAAAAAGTAAAGAGCTCTTTTGAATACTTTTCAGAGGAGTTTTTTTACGATCGATAAAAAGAACACAGCAATTAACATCTTTTTTCAGCATTTAAGAACATTTAATTCAATCCCTTATCCAAAAAATTGTCACTTCCAGTTTATTAAACTATTTTTGGTGATTAAAAATTTTTGCAAAATGAATTATCATTTTCAAGCACACAGACAAGTGAGAAAGAACCTTTTAAGTATTCTGCAGAACAATTCCCATGAAGATCTTCTGCTGATTCCTGACGGTTTCAATAACAATATGTACTGGAATATTGCGCATACGGTTGCTACTCAACAGCTCCTGCATTATTATCTTAGCGGAAATCCCTTCAGAATAGATAAATATTGGATCGAAACCTACAAAAAAGGAACTCTTCCTAACCTGAATGTACAAAAATCTGAAGTGGAAGACCTTGAGTTTTTACTCACTGAAACTTCAAAGATTTTAATGAAAGATTATGACAGCGACTTCTTTTCAGACTATACACCTTACACAACCAGTTTTGGAATGGATCTGAAAAGCATCCAGGATGCCATTATCTTCAACAATATGCATGAAAGCCTACATTACGGCTATATCATGGCACAAAAAAGAGCAATACTTGGAGAGAACGGAAGATAGTGACCTTCACGAGTCAATGGTCAGATGTGAATTTTATACATACCAAAATTGACTTACAAAGTAAAATTCACTATTGACTATTCACCATATAATTTATAATAAATTTCAATGAAAGACGATTTTATTTTCGGGCTGCGTCCCGTAATTGAAGCTATTGAAGCGGGAAAAACGATTGACAAGATCTTTGTGCAGAATGCACTTCAAGGTCCTATTTATGCTGAGCTGAAAACGATTTTAGCCAAAAATAAAATTCGTCCCAACTATGTTCCAATTGAAAAGCTGAACCGTTTTACAAGAAAAAACCACCAGGGGGTGGTTGCTTTTATTTCAGATGTTCCGTTTCACAGAGTGGAAGATATTGTTCCACAACTGTTCGAGGAAGGAAAAACACCTTTCCTTTTAATCCTTGACAGACTTACAGATGTGAGAAACTTCGGAGCGATCTGCAGAACAGCAGAATGTGTAGGGATAGATGCCATTATTATTCCTGAAAAAGGAGGAGCACCTATCAATTCAGATGCCATTAAAACGTCTGCGGGAGCACTTTACAATATCAAGATCTGTAAGGAACCTAATCTTGCGCATGCCGTAGATTTCCTTCAGCAGAGCGGTATTTCTGTATTTGCAGCTACTGAGAAGGCTCAGAAACTGATCTATGATGTGAATTTCACAGAACCTTGCGCTATTGTAATGGGTAATGAGGAAACCGGAATTTCTAAAGAAGTCATGCATCATTCAGACGAAAAAATAAAACTTCCTATCGAAGGAAAAACACAGTCTCTGAATGTTTCTGTAGCATGTGGGGCCATTTTGTATGAAGCGGTAAGACAGAAAATCGTAGCGGCTCCAAATCTTTAATCGGTAACGAATAAGTATTTTATCGTAATGTTTTGTGGTATCGTTATTGATGCACAGAACGGAAATATCAGTAAAATTTAAACTTAAAAAAAATTAAATGAAAAACGTAGCAGCATTAATGCTTATCTCATCTATAGCTCTTGTATCTTGTAAAAAAGAAACAGCAACCATCACTAAAGTAGATCCTAAAACAGGAAAAACAGTTACGGTAGAGGTTCCTGCCGATTCCGTAGCTAAAGTGGCGGAAAATCCTGCCATTAAAGATTCTGCGGGAGTTTTCACCCAGACATTTAAACTGGAAAAAGGAAAAACCTATCCTCTTACCACCTACCAGAGAGATGTGAAAACAATGGAAGATCCTCAGGGAAAAACGATTACAGCAACCAGCGAATCTACGGATGAAATGAGCTTCACCGTTAATGACATCAAAGGGAATGTGTATGATATGACCCTTAATCTTGTAGCAAAAAGAAATTCGCAGAGTGCACAGGGTAAAACAGTAATCGTTGACACCAAACTGGCTATCCCGAAAGAAGATGACCTGAAAATGATCTGGAATATCAACAAAGCCTTGACCGGAAATAAGCTTAACATGAAAATGGATACTAAAGGAAATGTAGTTTCTATCACAGGTTTCGATGCTGTTTATACCAAAGTTGCCGCTGCTGTAGGAACCCTGATCAAAGATGCCAATCAGAAAGCAAGCGTGGTAGCCAGTCTTAAAGAAACTTTCAATGAAAAAGTCTTGAAAGACCAGCTGAATAAAAACTTAACGATTATTCCTAAAAAAGGAGTGAAAATCGGTGAAAAATGGACTACTTCTGAAAACGCAGATCCAAGCGGAAGCGTTAAAGTAACTTCAAACTATGTACTGAAAAGTGTAGGAAACGGAGCGGCAGAAATTTCTGTAACAGGAGGAATTCCTAAAAAGACAGAAAAGAAGACGCAGGGACCTATCACACACAGTCTTAGCAGTGAGCTTTCCCAGAACGGAACCATTAAGTTTGACCAAAGTACAGGATGGATTACCAACCAGAACATTGATGTAAAAACAACACAGGTTGAGACTATTTCAGACGGAAAACAGTCACAGTCTATGAAAAGTACTTCCAAATCTTCTGTAATGGTCAATCCTTCTGCAAAATAATTGAATTAAAGACGTTTTAGGGTCAGAGGGTTTGAGAGTGAAAGGGTGTTAGAGTTTGAGAGGAGGTTTTTATTATTGATAATTGCTTTCATGATTATTGTATACCCTTGAATTTTAAACTTCAGGCTTTAAACCATAAACTTGAATTTAAATTAGAAATTATGAAGTACATTCTTGAGTTAGTTCTCTCTGCCATCATTATTTTCTTTGTCTGGAATATCCTGAAAAGGCTTTTCTTCAAGACCTTTTACAGCTATAGATTTGATAACAATAAAGATAATAACAGACGGCAGGATCTACACAACTCGAATAAGAATAAACAGAACCTCAACTGGGATGCAGAAACAGTTGACTATGAAGAGGTAAAAGAAACTAAAGACAAAAGGTAAAATCCAAAGAAATAAAAGATAATAACCCGTATGGCTAAAAATAAAAACTTAATTTATATTGCAATTTCATTAGTTGTATTTATAGTTTTAGCATTTTTATACTCCACCCCTGTTTTTTCCGGAAAGCAGCTTTTTCAGCATGATATCGTACAGTACAGAGGAGGCGCGAAAGAGCTCCTGGACTACAGAGCCGATACCGGAAACGAAACCTACTGGAGCGACTCCATGTTTGGAGGGATGCCGACCTATCAGATGGGGAGCCAGTTCAAAGGTGACATCATCAAAAAGATCGACAGCAACCTGAACTTCCTGCCAAGACCGGTTAATTATCTTTTCCTGCTTTTTGCAGGGTTCTTCTTCCTTGGAATGGTGGCCGTCAGAAACTGGAAATACGCCTTATTGGGTGCCACTTTCTTCGGCTTATCTACCTATTTTTACATTATTATAGCAGCAGGACACAACGGTAAAGTAAATACCATCGAGTATTTTGCACCGCTCTTTGCCGGAATTATATTAGTTTATATTAGGAAACAGTACATCTGGGGATTCATTGCAACGACCCTTTTTATGGGACTTCAGATTGCAGCCAACCACCCCCAGATGACGTATTACCTGTTTTTGGCCTTAGGATTTTTATTCCTGTCCGAACTGATAAGAGCCATCCAGAAAAAAACTCCGATGAAGCATTTTTTGATCTCATCAGGAATCATTGCTGCTTCATGCGCAATTGGTGTCGGGATGAACTCTCAAAGAATCATGGCCAATTCCGAGTACATCAAAGAAACGGTACGTGGAAAACAGATTCTGACGAATGAAAGCCATACTTCAGGACAATCAGGACTGGATAAAACCAGCATCCTGATGTGGAGCTACGGAAAGCTGGAAACACTGAATCTTTTCATTCCAAGGCTAATGGGTGGCGGAAGCCAGGAACCGGAAGCTAAAGAAATGATGAACAGGGTTCAGGAGCTTATCCAGGAAAATGTAGGGTCACAGGCTGAAATGGACCGAATTTCAAAAGGATTCAATGGGGTAACCTATTGGGGAGACCAGCCGGGAACTTCAGGTCCTGCCTATCAGGGCGCCGTCGTATGTTTCCTTGCTTTATTAGGATTCTTCTTCGCCTGGAAAAAATACCGTTACTGGATCCTTGGAGCTTCCATTCTGACCGTTTTGTTGGCTTGGGGAAGCAACTTTATGCCCTTGTCCGACTTCTTTATCGACTATGTTCCTTTTTACAGCAAATTCAGAGCACCCTCTTCCATATTGGTGGTTGTGGAATTATTATTCCCTTTGATTGCCATTATCGGAATCTACAGGTTCTTTACAGACGAAAAACTGACAGAGGAATACAAAAAGAAAATCCTTATATATGTAAGCGGAGGAACTTTAGGAATTTTATTGATCCTTCTTCTTTTCGGAAAATCACTGCTTGGTTTTTATACGGATGGAGAAAAAACATATTTCCCGCCTTTCCTATTGGATTACCTTGCTGATGAGAGATTTAAATTATTCAGAATCGATGCCATAAAAGCATTGATCTATGTCGCTATAACGGCAACAGCTCTTTTCATGACCATGAAGAAAAAACTGAGCCAGAATATCGCTTTGATTATTATTGGAGCCGTGAGTTTATTTGATCTCTGGACGGTAAACAAACGTTATCTGAATGATGAGAATTATGTAGATAAGGTTTTTGCTGAAAATCCATTTCAAACAGAGAGTTCAGACCTGCTGGCTGAAAAAGTTCAGGGAAATCCGAACTTAGAATCTATTCTGGCGAACGTCAACGTTAATAAAACGCTTGAAACTATTGCGGAAAGAGACAAAACACATTACAGAGTTTTCAATAATATCTTAGGGACATTCAGCGAAACCAATACGTCTTATTTCAAATCTTCAATCGGAGGATACCACGCTGTGAAACTGAGAAGATATGACGACGTAATCAACGAGTATTTCCAGATCATGGACTCTGTGAAAGTACCAAATATCCTTAATCTTCTGAACGCAAAATACTGGGTAATGGGAGGTCCGGAAAAGCCTCAGGCCATGCCGAATCCTAAGGCCAACGGAAATGCATGGTTTGTAAGCGATCTGAAATTCGTGAATACACCAGACGAAGAAATCAAATCTATTGGCGTGATCGACAGTAAGAAAACGGCTGTCATTGCATCCTCAGACAAATCTTATTTCAGCAGTAAACCTGTTCAGGCAGATTCTACGGCATTTATCAATCTGACGAAATATCAGCCGAATGAACTGGAATTTAAATCTCAGTCGAAAACCCCACAGCTGGCTGTATTTTCTGAAATCTATTATCCTCATGGATGGAAAATGTTTGTAGACGAAAAAGAAGTTCCTTACATCAAAGCAGATTATCTTTTACGTGCTGTACACGTTCCCGCAGGAACTCACAACATCAGAATGGTCTTTGAACCAGAAGTGATACAAAAAGGTAAATGGCTATCGCTTTTATGCTTTGGATTGTTTATCGCACTGAGTGCATTCGGGATCTTCTGGATGAATAAGAATAAGAAAAAGCTAACTTTAACTGAAGAAAAAGCCTAAACGAAGTTATACTTAATACTCTTAATTCTTAACTCAAACCTTAATGGTTAAATTTTAAAACATTAAGAATCTTTTAAGTGGTTAAGAATATTAAGACTTATATTCAAATCTTCAATTAATGGAACAAAAAAAAATACTGATCATCACCTATTACTGGCCTCCTGCGGGAGGTCCTGGTGTTCAAAGATGGCTGAAGTTTGCCAAATATCTGCCGGAATTTGGCTGGAATCCCGTGATCTACACTCCCGAAAACCCGAGTTATCCCTTACTCGATGAAAGTCTTTTAAAAGATGTTCCGCAAAACCTGGAGATTGTAAAAACCAAAATATGGGAACCTTATCAGCTGGCTGAAAAACTGAATAAAAGCAATAAAAAGTTCAAAGCCGGACAATTTGATGTTGGTAAAAACCAAAGCTGGAAATCCAGACTTTCCATTTGGGTAAGGGGAAATTTCTTCATTCCGGATGCCAGGGTATTCTGGGTAAAACCTTCCATAAAATTTTTAGAACAGTATTTAAAAGAAAATAAAATAGATGTCGTAGTAACTTCCGGACCGCCCCACTCTCTTCATATGATCGGCCTGGGATTGAAAAAGAAATTCCCTGCTCTAAAATGGATCGCCGATTTCCGTGATCCATGGACAGAAATTTCTTATTATAAACATTTAAAACTCACCAAAAGTTCCGACAGAAAACACCGTCAGCTTGAAAGTGCCGTCTTTAAAAACGCAGATATAACATTGGCAACAAGCTATACGGATGCTGAAAATTTCAGAAAAGCAGGAGCAAATGCTGTTTGTATCACGAATGGATTTGATGAAAGCGATTCAGCTCCAATCAATGTGGTGGGTGAAAAGAAAGAAACAACCTTTACTTTAAGCTATATCGGAGTTCTTGAACAGTTGAGAAATCCTGAGAACCTCTGGAAGGTCCTTGATGAGTTAGTCAAGGAAAATAAAGAGTTTGCAGACCATTTTATTTTGAAGTTTGCAGGAAGAGTTGACGATAAGATCCTGCAATCTATAGAAAATTCGAGCCTGAAAAATCATATCCTGAACCTGGGGTATATTTCTCATGACAAAGCTGTTGAAGAGATGGCAAACTCAAATCTGTTACTGATCACCAATTTCCCGAACGAGTCTTCTCAAGGAATTATTCCAGGGAAAATCTTTGAATACCTGGCGACCGGAAAACAGATCATTTCTTTTGGTCCGGATGAAGCAGATGTTTCAAGAATACTTGCGGAAACAGGTGCGGGAAAACATTTCGGTTACGAAGATTCTAAAGCAGTCAAAGATTTTATCATAGAGAAATATGAACTCTGGAAAAAAGGAGATCTTCTTGAAAACACTCAGAATATTGAACAATTTTCTAGGAGAAATCTCACTAAAAAACTGGCTGAAATTTTACCTTAAATTTGGAAATTTTCTGATAGGAAAGAAACCTGTCAATTCTCAGGATCATTATACAATGCCATAAATGCTTCGACTCCGCTCAGCATGACACTTTCTAAACTTTATAGTTATTTATTAGAGAGTCATGCTGAGCGGAGTCGAAGCATCATTCATTTACAAAGATTAGTAACTTCCGGCTTCTCTCTTCCAGCTTCAAGCCTTTAAGCACAGGTTAGATTAAATCGTCCATTGGTCGTTGACAACGGCCACCAGATACTGCTTACCCTGAAATTCTTCAAAAACGAAGCGGATAGTTTTCCAATCCATTCCGCCATTCTTTTCAGAACCTTTTATATAGTTTTCAGTGAAGTCCTGGCCGGGATATATTTTCTTTAAATTATTAAGTGAATTTCCTCCTGCAAGAAATTTATTGAATGAATATTGTGATGCCGTGAAGTCCGTGGAGAAAACCCATTTCGCTAAGTAATCCTTGATGGTTGCTTTATACGGATCTCCTGAACCGTCCTGTGCTCCCCATGTATATAAAGTTTTTGTCGGCAGGTATTTTTCAAAATCAGCTTTGGAAAAATGCATATCCTCTTTCGGGTCTACAAATCCATACATTGAAAAACTGATTCCTTTTTCCGGATGAATAAATGATGTGAAAGTCTTATAATCTTTACTTTTTAAAGCCTGTAGGATTTCGTCATTAGCAGTCTTTACAGCTGCCACATCCGTTTTTTTCTTCTGAGCTGCCATTTCAATATTTTTCTCCTTAGCCTGAGCCATAGAATCTATCACATTCGGAACAGGTTTTTCAGGATTTTTCTTACAGGCCACTAACAGGGTTAATGCCAATACTGGAATAATGAAGTTTTTCATCTTTTCAATTTTTTAATTCATAAAAAACACCAAAACTGATGCCAATACAATATCCCCGATAGATAAGTTCTGTTGTCAATTTTCCACTTAATATCATGGTTTTAAGTAAATTTGTTGTATGGAAATTTTAGACATCCTTATTATCGGAGGAGGGCCCATCGGTCTCAATTGTGCCCTTGAAGCCAAAAAAAATAATCTGACTTACCTGATCATAGAAAAAGGAACTATTGTCAATTCCTTATATCATTATCCTTTATATATGCGCTTCTTCTCCACGGCAGAAAAACTGGAGATCGATGGTATTCCGTTCATTTCCACTGCTCCCAAACCCGGCAGACAGGAAGCCTTAGAGTATTATCAGGGAATCGCAAGACAAAAAGAAATCAATATTAACCTCTATGAAAAAGTCCTGAAGGTTTCCAAAACCGGAGATATCTTTGATATTGAAACCTCAAAATCAGCTTATAGAGCCAAAAATGTAGTGATTTCCACAGGATTCTACGATATTCCGAATCTGATGAATATTCCGGGTGAAAGTCTTCCGAAAGTGAAGCATTATTATACGGAGCCTTATCCATATGCAAAGCAGAAAGTAGTTGTAATAGGATCAAGTAATTCTGCAGTGGATGCGGCATTGGAAACTTACCGGAAAGGAGCCGATGTAACTATGATCATCCGTCATTCCGAAATTTCTAAAAGTGTAAAATATTGGGTAAAACCCGACATTGAAAACAGAATTACAGAAGGAAGCATCAAGGCTCATTTTAACTCAGAAATAGTAGAAATTACCGAGAATTCTGTCATTTTTAAAGATGAAAACGGACAGAACTGCGAGATTGAAAATGATTTTGTCCTGGCGCTGACCGGATATCTTCCCGATTTTGAGTTTTTAAGAAATTCAGGAATAGAATTGGAGGGTGACTGTCTGAATCCGCTGTACCATCCTGAAACCATGGAGACCAATGTTCCGAATTTGTATCTGGCCGGCGTTGTATGCGGAGGAAAAGATACCCATCTCTGGTTTATTGAGAACTCACGCGTTCATGCGCAGATGATTGTTGGAAATATACTTTCTAAGTAATATTAATTGTGCTTTTTATAGATTTTGAATTGAATTTTGAGAATTCTGATGTGATTACAATCTGCTAAAATTCAACATAGGCTCCGAAGATAAAATTCCTTTTTGCAGCAGGATTATAGAAACGGCTTCCAAAAGCATTGATATCAAAACCGGCAACATAATCTGTATTGTAAAGGTTCTGAATCTGTAGATGTAGATTCAGTTTCGTCCTATCAATCCGTATTGGAAATCCTAACCGGATATTTCCTACCAGACTTGATTTTGACCAGACAGAATTGACGTCATTCAGAGGTGTTTTTGAAATATAATAATGAGAATAGTCTACAGTAAGATTTTTAAAAAAAACAAAGTTGAATAAGCTGTTTACTGTTGTGTCCGGTACTCCTGTAACCTTATTTCCTGAAAAATCATTATTCAGCTGTTTGTAATTTCTGAATTTAAAATCATAGAAGCTTCCGGAAAACCGAAACTTAAAGCTGTTGAATATTTCATTTTTAAGATGAAAACTTTTAGACTCTAAAAGAACTTCTACCCCTTTCTGCGTGATACTCCCCTGATTGGCAAAATATTCCTGCCCGCTTTCATTTTGTCTTCGTACAATGGCATCTTGCATCCTGAAATTAAAATAGCTTCCTTCAATAAAAATAATATTTCCAAACTGCTTTCTTATACCAACCTCTTTATTCCAGCCGTATTCAGGAACAAGATTAAAATTAAACTCCTGATTGGAAGACCGGATTTCTTCGCTTGTAGGAGCTGAATTTCCTTTTCCTATTTTTCCTCTTATCGAAAAACCTTTTCCCAGCAGATAAGTAATTCCCAGGTTTGGAAGCCACTGTTCTTTAAATTTCACACGACCTATATTTGAAACCGGATACATCCTCTCCCATTCGTAGGAATTTGAATTTAAGCTTATCGAAATATCGGTAAAAAGCTTTTCATTAAAATTCAGTTTTTGTGACAGAAAATAAAAGCCGGAATTATTTTTCAACTGATCAAAATTCTGAGGATTACCCGATATTCCTTTATTATTGCTGTAATTTTTAACCAGAATATTTTGATTTCCTCCTTCAAACCCTAACCTCAACGCCAGGGATATATTGTTCCAGTTTTTCTCATAATTTAAATGGGTCCTCAAGGCAAAATTACTTTCAAATCTGTTTTCAAAATTCGTGATGAAAGGATTTTTGAAATCCACATAGGAACCCTGTACTAAAATAAAGTGTGAAAAATTTGGGTTAATGGCAGTCTCATGTGAAATTCCTGCCAAAACCATTTTATTACGGATTCCTGCATTCTGTTCCTTTGCGCTTAAAAGCCCGCCGGCAGCTGGCCTTGCTTGTTTCCTGCCAGATTCCATTTGTTGCAGGGTAAGTCCGCCCGGGGTTTCATAATCCAGATCAGCAAGCAATAATACAGCATTCAGTGAGGCCCTGGGAGCATATTTAAAATGATCTTTAAGATAGATCTGCTGCCTCTTTACAGCCGATTGCTCACGGTAAGAGTCTGCCTGGTAATAATCCTGAAAAATTTCAAAGAAATGTTTTCCTTTCTGACGGGCAACATTAAAATTCTGTTCAAAAGTTCCGTAACTTCCTATAGAAATGCCGGTAGATAAATGATCTGATTTCCTGGTTTGCAAAAGCACCGTTCCACCGGTTACAGCACCGTAATCTCCACTTTCCGGACCTTTATAGATCTCCATCCTGTTAATAAGCTTCGGGGATATGATATTAAAATAAGTATTCCCGGAAGCATCAGATAAAATGAAATCGTCCAGATAGACTTTGATATTCCGTACGCCAAAAGGAGATCTCAGGGTGCTTCCACGGATTGATATCCTGTAGCTGGCTGGTGAGCGCTCTTCCATTCTGGCTCCCGCAATTTGATTGACTGCTTCCAGAAGTCTTTCCGGAGGATTCTGCTCCAGAAGATTTTCAGAAACAACGGCAACAGATTTCGTAGAAGTCATAAAGAGAACCGGTTTCTTATAAGCATCAATTTTCACCTCGGATATCAGAACGGCAGTATCCTTTTTCTGCGAAAAGAAAAACGACACAGTGAGAATAAAAAAGAATGCTAATAATCTCGTCATCAGCACAAAGCTAGCAAAGTTTTTATTGTAATTTTATGTGTAATGTAAAATCCAATGATATTTAGCTTTTAATCTCTCTTTTCTTAAGCATCCAGGGAATCACAAAATAAAACCCGGCAGCAATACCCACAGTCAATACTCCGGTTCCTATCCACAAGGTATTGAAGCCCAATTTATCTGCAGTCATGGTCCCCACGTAAGGAGTAATGATAAAGGCTAAGGCCACAGATATTCCGTTCATTCCCATATAAGCCCCTTTGTTGTTTTCGCCGGAACGCAGTGCGGTTATGGTAGATATAAACGGAAGCGTCCAAATCTCGCCAATACACAGCAAGGTCATGGAAACAACAAGGGTAAGAATGGAATGGTCAAAGGCTAACATTGCATAAGAAACCCCACATAATACAGTTCCTATGAACAAAGTAAAGGCAAGGTTGAAATATTTTTCTGCGATCTGTACAAAGCCCATCTCCAGAAGTACAATCAGGAAACCGCTATAGCCTAGAATATAACCGATACTCTGCTGGCTTAAATGCGCGGTATCCTTATAAAAAATAGTCAGTGTACTGAATAACTGAAAAAAACAAATGGCGAACAACATACAGAAGAAACTGTAAAGCAGAAATTTTCCGTCGCGGTATGGAGAATTTTCTTTTTTAACGGCGATGGCTTCTTTTACTTTTTTCGGCTTCAATGAGGCCAGCTTATTACGTTTTCCGAAGAACCGGATATACATCAAACCGGCCAGCAGTGCGGCCAGGGCATTACTGAAAAATAAAAATTCATAAGATATGGCAGATAGTATTCCACCTAATGCGGGCCCTATAGAAAACCCGAGGTTAACAGCCATCCGATTCAGTGAGAAAGCTCTCGTGATATTTTGAGGTTTAGCATATTTAGTAATAGCTACCGAGTTGGCAGGACGGAAAGTCTCGCTTACGATACTCTGGATCAGAATAATGGCAGCCAAGCCGACTTCCGTTTTAAACAGCGGAATCAGGCAGAATAACGGGACACTCAAAAGAAGGCTCAGACTCTGGACACGGTATTCTCCGATTTTATCGGTAATTAATCCTCCCAGCCATGAGCCCAATACGGAACCCAATCCGAAGAAGCTCAAAATAATCCCTGAATTTTCAATGCTGAAATGAAGATGCCCCGTCATATACACTCCCAAAAACGGAAGCACCATAGAACCTGCACGATTGATGAGCATGACCAGCGCCAGCATCCAGCTTTCTTCTGAGAGTCCTTTAAAAGAACCCGTATATATGCTAATTAATTTCACAATATTATTATTTATAGGGAGAAATTCGAGTGAGATGCAAAAATAGGCAAATTGGCCAAGAAAGCCTTTTAAAAGGCACTTTTTTTATCAATCATATTGATAGAGACAAGAAAATACACTGACAGGAATTAATAGAAATGATCTTTAAGGTTCAGTTTGATTTAACCAATTAAAAACAAAAAAGCAGGATTAGAGAATCCCACTCCTATCATTACAGAATGATACTGCAAAGTTTTTAATGGTTTGTCTAGGTTCCAAATCCTTAGGTTTCGGTTGCATAACAGCGACGCACAGGCTTCAGACTCTTCCGGAAACTCCGGAACCCCAAAGGAAGATTCTAGTACGTAAAATATAGGCGTACAAATAAGCCCGGAACCTAGGTTCTGGGCCTTATATGTGGTATTATTTTGCTTCATTCGGGAGGTCTTCACCCGTTTGGTCAGATTTTCCGGAAACCTGCTTCAGCTTGTTTTGCTGTATAGATGCTTTTATTTTTTAAGTAGGCTTTCTATTAGCTTGCTTTGTAATTCTATCAGTTTTGTAATTTGTTCCTGATTCTTTAGTATACTCTCAGTAATTTCAGGGGATTGTATATTAAATATAGGATTATATTGATTTACAGCTGCAACAGCATGATCACTAAATTCGTTATTTGACATAATATTGTTGGAAGAATCATTTAAAAGATCATTAATATCTACTTCTAATTCTTTTGCCATCTTACTTAATAATAGAGAATTAGGAATATTTTTGTCAGACTCTATATTAGAAATAGTAGTCTGTGTGGTATCCAAGCGTATTGCCAGATCCTCCTGAGACCAGTTTTTAGCTTCTCTATACTGCCTAACTTTAGTACCTATACTCATATTATAAGAATTTTTATCAAAAATATAAAAATTCTTATAATGTTGAGAGATAATTTATTTTAGTTTTGCTAAAGATCACTTCGCGGTGACAAGAAAATTATTATATATTTAATAACTTAAAAACACAACCAATCTATGAGAAAAAATTTATTTCTCCGGCTGTTTCTATTAATAGCCCTCAGCATTTCGCTGTACTCCTGTATTCATGATGACATGTCTTCAGCAGCTGACCCCGTTTCTAAAGAGTATACAAATAAATCTCTGTGGAAAGAAGATGAAAAATACATCCGCAATGTCAGGAAAGTTTTTGATCAGTATGCCGACAAAAATTATTTCTCCGGCAAATATGGGAATGTGCTGTGGGACTATGCCCTCACTATGGGTACATTTGATGAAAGCTTCCTTGAAGTTCCTATTTCCAGAAACGGAAAGATAAATTCCGTCCTTACTGCAGAACGCAGAGGGGACAGGGTATTTTTCAAAATAAGAAATGAGAAAAGCTCTAATGACTTTTTTGATGTATTGGTTTCTAAAGACCGAAGCCAGCTTAAAGGAAACATCATAAGTGGAAACGGAGATGGTATTTCCTCAAAAACGACTTGCTACACCGTAACAGTTACCTGGACATGGACCAGTGAAACTACAGGAGAGGTAATAGATTCTTATGTATTTACTAAAACCAGGTGTACATCTACCGATCCTGTTTTGACTGAGCCTACAACGCCTAGTGACTGTTTAGAGGAAGACTGTACAGGTGGTGGTACAGGAGGTGGTGGATATCCCTATACAGAAACCCAAACGGATCCGTGTGAAAAAATGAAAGAGCAGAATTCTAATCAAGCTTTTAAAGATAAAGTTGCAGAAATGGATAAAAAAGACGTATTTGATAAAGATGAAGAAACCGGGTTTGCTGCTGCATACGGAACCCATCCCTTTGAGCCACTAGCAAATACGGCAAATGATAACCTGAAATTTCCTCCGGGAAATAAATATTTTGGCTATATTCATACCCATCTTGATAGTAAGGAAGGAGTAATCAAAATATTCTCGCCTGCCGATGTTTTTACATTTCTTACAGGATGTGTACGAAATGCTGAGACCAATGGAACAATGGCAGATGCTTATGGTATGGTTATTACATCACAAGGAAATTATATTTTAAAATATTCCGGAGATGGTAATTATGGAATTGGTACTAATACAAAGGATAATTGGCAATCTTGGTATGAAGACGAGTATGTTAAAATAATGAATGAAGATGGAACCTTTTCTCAAAACAAGGTAGAAAAGCTATTTACTAGGTTTTTGGTTGAGAAAGTTAAGATTGATGGCTTAGAGCTATATAAAAGTGATAAAACTACAGGCAATACAGAGAGATTAGAATATAATGCAACTAATATGGCTGTACAAACAACAACCTGCCCTTAATAACAATTTAATTTTTAAGAATTATGAAAAATCTATTTTTATTTATACTTTTTTGTGTGTCAATTTCTTGCAATGCACAAACATATCCCTTAAGAACCTACACTGAAGTACCAGCGAATGCATATATACAGGATATAAACAATGAATTGATTCCATATGAAGGAACCTGGAAAGGAACCTGGAATGGAAAAACTGTTTTTATTTACTTAAAAAAGATAAAAAAATATTTTACACATTTAGAAAATAAACCTTATTATAATGATATTTTAATAGGTAAATATAAAATTCTAGATGCAAATGGAACTATCCTTTTTGATAGTTCCAATCTTGCTGATGAAAACGTTAAAATTAAAGGAGCTAGATTTCTTTCAATTCCAAATACTAGATATATTCTAAATTACATTGATACTAATTTATGTAATACTTCGGGTAATATATCTATTAGTTTTACAGATAATACAAAAACACAGCTTAATTGGAAACTTAACTTTAGGAGCAATATGATTACAACAGATTGCCAGTATTATAATACGGGAATTCCTGAAATACTTCCTAAAGAGATTGTTTTAACAAAACAGTAAGCAAGGCCTCTGAAGAGAGGCTTTTATTTTAAATTACAAAATGATGAAAAAAGCATATATAGCATTATCATTAGGAGGAATGTTTCTTTGTAAATCTCAGCAAATACTTCCTTTATCAACTAAAAGTAGTGACATTCCACTAAATTCTTATATAAAGGATATAGATAATCAACTGGGTGGTTTTGAAGGGATATGGAAGGGTGATTGGAATAATAAAACATTGACAATTATTTTTAAGAAAGCAAAATATTATGATACTCTTTCACAAAAAAATCCTTATTATACAGATCTATTGTATGGTAGATTTCAAGTAAGAGAAGTAAATGGCAAAATTCTTTTTGATAATCTTTCGAACCAAGATGTTAATTCAAAAGTAAAAGGATTTTATATTACTCCAAGTGGAAATTATCAGCTTATCTATATAGATCCTGATTTGTGTAATAAAGTTGGACTTATAACAATTGGTTTTACGGGTCCTTCAAAAGCAGAATTAAAATTGAAGTATAAGGATTATCCACAAAACTTAGATTCTAAGTGTTTTTATTATAATAAGCCTACTGACCAGCACCCAGAACCTCTTCCAAAAGATATTATTCTAACAAAACAATAAAATGTATAGAAAAATTGCATTCTTCATCTGTTTCATTTATAGTACTTATTGCTTCTCTCAAAATCGGTTTGAAGAAATTGAACTCAGCCATTCAAATGCTATGGTAGTTGGAAGTGGTATAAAAATTATCATTAAACCTACTAAGGTTGGAAAACACAAAATGAGAATAATCGTAGAAAGTAAAAATAATTACTTCACTAAAAAACTTTCAAAGAAAGAATATGCAGCTATAGATAATGCTGTTTTGAAAATTAATCCGAAAAATTTATATAATATTTCCAATAATGGCAAAGATACTATACAAACTAATTGTTTAGATGGTTTTAATACATCTATTACAGTCTTTAAAAATAGTAAAAAGGGCTCTTATTCCCTTGATTGTCTATCAAAAATGGATAAATATAATAATCGTCGAAAGGATTTTTGGTACGCAGCGAAGCTAATTTCTAAAGTTGGTGGAGTAGAAATAAAAGAACTGGAAGACTGAAATTCCAGAGAATGTTTAAAACAAAAAAGCAGGACTTGTTGAAGGTCCTGCTTTTATATTAATCATTGTAAGATTATTCCGGTTTGAATGAATCCTTCAATGTTACCGTACGGTTAAATACTAAATTAGAATCCGTAGAATCACGGTCTTTTGTAAAATACCCGATTCTCTGGAACTGAAGTGGCTCTCCCACAGCAACATCCTTTAAACTTGGCTCAGCAAATCCTTTAATGGTTGTTACCGATTCAGGATTGATGAAGTTCAGGAAATCTACATCCTTCTCTGCATCAGGTTGCTCTACGGTAAATAGTTTTTCGTAAATTCTTACATCTACCGGGATTGCATGAGTAGCAGATACCCAGTGAAGTGTCCCTTTTACTTTTCTCAAGCTTTCTTCGGTACCGCTTCCGGATTTGCTCTTTTCATCATAGCTTGCATAGATCGTAGTGATCTCTCCGTTTTCATCCTTCTCTACTCTTTCCGCTTTGATGATATAGGCTGATTTCAGACGAACTTCCCCGCCCAATTTTAGTCTGAAAAACTTATTATTAGCCTCTTCTTTAAAATCTTCTCTTTCGATATATAATTCTCTGGAGAAAGGAACTTCTCTTGTCCCTGCATTTTCCTGTTCAGGATTATTTTCAGTTTCAAGCCATTCTTCCTTACCTTCAGGATAATTTTCAATAACTAGCTTAACCGGATCTACAACTGCCATCACACGTTTTGCCACCTTGTTCAGGTCTTCACGTACACAGAAATCAAGCAACTGAATTTCGATCAGGTTTTCTCTTTTGGCCACCCCTACTTTTTCAATGAAATTTTTGATTGATGCCGGCGTGAAACCTTTTCTTCTCATTCCGGAAATAGTAGGCATTCTCGGATCATCCCAACCTGTCACTGCTTTTTCAGCAACCAGCCTTTGAAGCTTTCTTTTGGAAGTGATCATATAAGAGACATTCATTCTTGCGAATTCTCTTTGCTTAGGTGCTATTTTAGATTCGTCGTATACCTGCTCAAGATACCAGTTATAAAGCGGTCTGTGATTTTCAAATTCTAATGAACACAATGAGTGTGAAACCTGTTCCAGATAATCAGATTCTCCGTGTGCCCAGTCGTACATCGGATAGATTTTCCATGCTGTACCTGTTCTGTGGTGAGGTCTTTTCAGGATTCTGTACATCACAGGATCACGTAAATTCATGTTTGGGGACACCATATCGATCTGCGCACGAAGAGACATAGAACCTTCCTCAAACTCTCCGTTCTTCATTCTTTCGAACAGGTCAAGAGATTCTTCTACCGGACGGTTTCTGTACGGCGACTCTATTCCCGGCTCTGCAGGATTCTTTCTCTGCTCCGTGATCACTTCAGAAGGCTGCTCATCTACATAAGCTTTTCCGTCTTTAATCATCTGTACGGCCCATTCGTAAAGCTGCTGGAAGTAGTCGGATGCATACAGTTCTTTATCCCATTTGTAACCTAACCATTCCACATCTTTTTTGATAGAATCCACGAATTCCTGCTCTTCTTTCTCAGGGTTCGTATCGTCGAAACGAAGGTTTACGGGAGCATTGTATTTTTCGCCCAGTCCAAAGTTGATGCAGATGGCTTTTGTATGGCCAATATGCAGGTATCCATTAGGTTCAGGCGGAAAACGGAAACGGATCTGTTCTTTTTTCAGACCGTTTGCCATATCATCTTCAATAATTTGCTCAATAAAATTGAGTGATTTTTTTTCTTCTTCCATTTAAATTAGCTTTTATTGTATGCAAAAAAAGTTTGACAAAGTTACGGAAAATTTAGGGCTTATGGAAATGATAATCTAAATGCTGAAAGACTAATAAATTCATTATTTATAGCTAACTTAGATAGAAATAAGACCAATTACAAAATTTACCCACTATGGCTGTTTATATCCTAAGCAATCGTAAGATCGTCCGTCACAAAGGCGAAAAAGCAGATTCATTTTCCAATGATGAATATTCTATTCCCAATTTCAGGATCGCAAAATGTGATTTTGACACCTACAAAGAGCCTACTGCACCCAAAAAGAAGAAAGATTATACCAACCGTAACATCTTAAATTACAAATTATTTTCTGAGCCCGAAAAGCAGGGCTATGAAGATGTCCTGGAAGTTTTACGGAATGAAAAAGGCATTAAAAGTTCCTCACGGACAGCCAATAATCTAGGCGGAACCCAAAGAATGTTCTATGAATTATATAAGAATATGTCTTCTACAAAAGAAAGAAGCGATGTACTGATTTTTATTCATGGGTATGCATACGATTTTGATGATGAATTAAAGGCAATTATCGATCTTAAAAAGCTGTTTATCGATAATCCGGCATCCCCTGTAGAGCATATCCTTTTTGTGAGCTGGCCTGCTTCAAGCAGTATTATTCCTCTGACTTATTTTGATGACAAGGCATCAAGTATTAATTCAGGGTCATCGCTGATGCGGTTGTTTTATTTTTACACCCAATTTTTAAAAGATATTTTTTCAACCCGTGACCTGGCTCCGTGTAATCAAAGAATTCACCTGATGGCCCATTCTCTTGGAAACAGGGTGCTTCAAAGTATGCTTTACAGCCTTAAAAAAGAAAATATCCTCCGCGTTATCGATCAGGTTTTGCTTTTAAATGCTGATGTATCCTATAAAGTCTTCGAAGACTCTGAAGATTCATATAGCAAACTTCCGCTGCTGGCCAACCGTATTTCTATTTATCTCAACAGAAAAGACACGGTATTGGGGATTTCACAATTTACTAAAAATATTCTGACCCCCAGATTAGGCAAGAATGGCCCCAGCGATATTGAAAAACTGAAAGATATCGTTTCTATCATCGACTGTACTTTTGTAGAGGATGATATCCTGAAAAGTTTTAAATATGAAATAGGAAACCATTGGGGATATCTTTCCAGTTCAATGGTTCAAAAAGATATTTTTCAGAATTTATATGGAATTGACAGAAATTTAATCACAGGGCGATCAAAAAATAACGAAAATATTTTCACAATTATTCCTTAATGATTAATTAAAAAAATCCCATAAAATGAACTATATGTTAAACTTCGTTCCAATACCGACATTGGCATAAAGATTGTAAATTTCATTACAAAGAGAAATAAAAATATTTTATCATGAAAAGAATTAAAAACAAGTTTTCTTATATAGTAAGATATATAAAGGAAGCAATTTTTGTAAAAGACGTGATTTAATAAGAGTACTGATCATAAAATAAAGTTTATCGACCCTAACACTACTTTTGCCTCATTTTCACGTCTGTATCTTCTTTAGTGATATTTGAAGGTATTTCCTATCCGTAATATGTACTATTTACGGAAAATTTGCATTTGCATGAATTTAGTTTAATTTCTTGGCGTTTTAAACCACAATAGTTCATTGTTCAGTTCTAAACTAGATTCAAAATTATTTACAAATAGAGATCCGGTGCCCAAACCTTGCGGCATCGGATTTTTTTTAGTGAATGTATACTGGGCAATAGCATTCAGTCCTATATTACTTTCAAGAGCAGACGTGATCCACCAGCCGATATTCTGCTCTTCTGCAAGAGAGATCCATTCATCTGAGCCTGAAAAACCTCCGACCAGAGCAGGTTTTAAAATAATATACTGAGGCTTAATGCTTTCTAAAAGCTTTTTCTTTTCGGCAGGGTCAGTAATTCCAATCAGTTCTTCATCCAAAGCAATCGGCGTAGGAGCTCCGGCACACAATGAGGCCATATCACTCCAGTTTCCAGCCTTGATTGGCTGCTCAATAGAATGAATATGAAGATCTGAAAGCTGCTGTAAAACAGTCTTTGCTTCTTCCCTACTAAATCCGCCATTAGCATCTACCCGAAGCTCCAACGCACCTTTTGAGAATTTTTCTCTTAACTTCTGAAGGATTTTGTGCTCAGATTCCCAGTCAACACCAATCTTCAATTTGATACAATGAAATCCTTTTTCAAGCTTTTCCCGGATTTGTTCCTCCATATACAGAATGTTTCCCATCCAGATCAATCCATTGATCACGATAGCAGATTTCCCTTCGGTAAATTCACTTGGAAAATACAGATTCTCTCCGTATTTCAGATTCAAAACTGCCTGCTCATATCCGAACCATATAGACGGAAACTCTTTCAGTTCTTCTTTTAAGTATAGGTAGCCACGATCAATATTTTCACAAAGCCATTGGAGTTTTTCTTCATAATCCGGTCTGTCATCAAAACTCAATCCCCGAAATATTGCACACTCCCCTGTTCCTTTTCTTCCGTTGTCTCCAACCTCGAGAATAAAGGTCTCTTTTTCATACAAAACGCCGCGAGACGTTCCGCTCGGGCGTTTAAATTCCAATAAATATCTGAAATATTTTGCTTTCATTATTTTACACTGTCAATCCGCATGAATTCCTCTGCTTTTTCCACCATCTGAATACTTCCGCAGAAAAACGGAATTCTCTGATGCAGCTCTGTAGGTTCTACCTCCAGAATTCTTCTGAATCCGTCAGTAGCTTTTCCTCCAGCCTGTTCAGCAAGGAATGCCATAGGATTACATTCGTACAGCAATCTTAATTTTCCGTTCGGAGCCTGGGAATAGGAAGGATAAATATAGATTCCTCCTTTTAGCATATTTCTGTGGAAATCTGCTACCAAAGAACCGATATATCTTGAAGTATAAGGACGGTCTCCTTCTTCCATCTGACAATATTTAAGATAGTTTTTCACACCTTGAGGGAATTTAATATAATTACCTTCGTTGATGGAATAAATCTTTCCATTGGTAGGAAATGTCATATTAGGATGAGAAAGATAATAGGTTCCCAATGAAGGATCCAGAGTAAATCCGTTTACACCATTTCCGGTCGTATAAACGATCATGGTAGAAGAACCGTAGATTACATATCCTGCTGCAATCTGGTTGATTCCTTTCTGAAGAAAATCTTCCAGCTGGACCGGAGTTCCGGGTTCTGTTACTCTTCTGTAAATAGAGAAAATAGTTCCGACAGAAACATTCACATCAATATTGGATGATCCGTCCAAAGGATCAATCAGCACGACATATTTACTCAGGTGGCCGTTTTCACCACACTTAATGTCAATAAAATCATCATTTTCCTCCGAAGCAATACCACAAACAACCTCTCTCTGAGACAAAGCCGTAATAAAAATTTCATTGGCAATCACATCAAGTTTCTGTTGTTCTTCGCCCTGAATATTCTGGTTACCGGCAGCTCCTGTTATATCTACGATTCCGGCTTTGTTTACTTCTCTGTTTACCACTTTTGAAGCCAATCTTATGGCGCTCAGTAGACGGGAAAATTCACCTGTAGAATATTGAAAATCGTCCTGTTTATCTATAAGAAATTCTCCTAAAGTCTGTAATGGTTGATTTGACATATTTTTCTTTTTACGTTTTCCCCAAATTTCGGAAAATTTATCGGAGAAAGAAAGCTTTTATTAGAAAAGACCTTAACAGTTGTTTTTCAACACCATACAGAACCAACAATGGTATAGACCTAAAATTATCATTGCGTAATTAATCCCCATTTGATGACAATAAATCAACAAAATTCTGATAATATTCATCAAGTCTCAATTTTAATTAAATCTTAATTCTATCCAGCCGCCAGAAACTTTCATATCTCGTTGTAAATTTATAATTTTGACCTCCGTAAAAAACTCATGTAATTTTTAATCTAACAATTTTATTTTTAACAAATTAATGAAAATTTTCAAGTTTGGTGGAGCATCTGTAAAAGATGCCGAGAGTGTAAAAAATGTATCCATGGTTTTACAAAGTCAGGGATTTGCCAAATGTCTGCTGGTTATTTCAGCAATGGGCAAAACGACAAATGAATTGGAAAAGGTTGTAGAACTTTATTTCAAGAAGGATAACTATCAAACTGAGATTGAAAAGATAAAACAAAAACACATCGAGATTGCGGAAGGTCTGTTTCCTGAAAACCATGTAGTTTTTGCTGAGATCAATATATTTTTTGATGATATTGATTCTTTCTTAAGACGAAACAAATCGCCTAATTACAGCTTTGTCTATGACCAGGTCGTAAGCTGCGGGGAAATGATCTCTACAAAAATTCTGAGTGAATACCTGAATGAAATTCAGTTTACGAATCAATGGCTGGATGCCAGAGATTATATTAAAACAGACAGTTCCTACAGGGAAGGTATGGTAGACTGGGCAAAAACCGAAGAATTTATTTCAACTTTAAATACGGATATCTGCTATGTAACGCAGGGATTCATTGGTTCTGACGACAATAATTTTACGGTAACTTTAGGAAGGGAGGGCTCTGACTACTCTGCTGCTATTTTTGCGTATTGCCTGAATGCTGATGCCATGACGATCTGGAAAGATGTTCCGGGAGTAATGACAGGGGATCCAAGGAAATTCAGCGATGTTTCTCTTCTTTCCAATATTTCTTACGAGGAGGCCATTGAAATGGCTTATTACGGAGCAAGTGTCATTCACCCGAAAACACTGCAGCCTCTGCAGCAAAAAAACATTCCTTTTTATGTAAAATCTTTCGTAGATCCTACCAAAGGAGGAACTAAAGTTGGAGCTTCGGATAAAAACCAACATGAAGAATCTTATATCTTAAAAGAGAATCAGATTCTGTTAAAGATCTCAACAAGAGATTTCTCATTCATTGCGGAAGACCATATGAGTCTTATTTTCGGATATCTCTCTAAATATAAAATCAAGGTATCCCTTATGCAGAATTCTGCTATTTCATTGGCTTTGTGCCTGGAAGACAAATTCAATCAGGTGGATGAGCTTAATGAAGAACTTCAAAAAATATTTAAAACCAAAGCGGTTAAAAATGTATCTTTATTCACAGTAAGAAATGCGAAGATGGATCATATTGACAAATTTTACCAGGAAAAAAATGTATTATTGGAGCAGATTTCCAAAAATACGGTTCAAATGGTAACACAATAATTTTAACTGCGACTAAACACATATGAGTTTAATTTCGAAAAACGATCTTATCACAGCTTCCGGCTTAAGCAAAATTGGGTTCCTTAAAAACCCGGTCGCATCGGCCGTGATGAGTATTGCCAAAATAAATGAAGTTAATAGATTATACGACAAATTAAAAGATAAGGAAGGCAAAGATTTTTTCGACTCATTTGTAAGAGAAAGGAACTTAAGCTATGTGGCTTTTGAAGAAGATCTGGCAAAAGTTCCGAAAACCGGACCGTTTATTCTGGTCTCAAACCATCCTCTGGGTGCTATTGACGGAATTTTAATGTGTAAAATCCTTTCAGAAGTGCGTCCTGATTTCAAAGTAATGGGGAATTTCCTTCTGGAAAAAATTAAACCCATGGAACCGTATGTGATTTCTGTAAATCCTTTTGAAAACAGAAAGGAAGCTTACAGCAGCACTTCGGGAATGCGTGAAACCTTGAAACATCTTCAGAATGGAGGCTGCGTGGGGATCTTTCCGGCAGGAGAAGTATCTAATAAGAACAATCCTTATGGAGAAATTCTTGACAGAGACTGGGAAAAGCCTGCCCTTAAGCTGATCAGAATGGCTAAAGTACCGGTAGTTCCCTTGTATTTCCACGCTAAAAACAGCCGCCTTTTTTATCAGGTTGCAAAGCTTCATCCAAGTTTACAGACGCTGATGCTTCCTGCGGAGATGATGAACGACAGGGAAAAACCGATCAGAATCAGGATAGGAAAGCCCATCACTGTAAAGGCAATGGATGAAATGGAAACCATTGAAGAGCTGGGTGAATTCCTGAAGCGTAAGGTATATATGATGAAATCTTACTACGAAAAGAGAAAATCATTGGCCCAAAGCATCAATCTTAAAAACCTAACGTTAAAATTCCCGCTGTTAAGGGAAGAGAATATTGTCCAGAATATCATTGATGAAACTCCTAAGGAAGATATCCTGAAAGATATCAACCGCCTGAAAGGGACAGAAAAAATGCTGTTCAGTAACGGAAATTACGAGATCTATTTCACGACTTACGAGGAAATTCCTTCTGTGATGAGGGAGATCGGCCGTCAGAGAGAACTTACTTTCCGTGCTGTGGGCGAAGGAAGCAATTTACCGTTTGACCTTGACGAATACGATAAACACTATCATCATCTTTTCCTTTGGGACAGCAGTGCGGAGAAGCTTGCAGGAGCCTACAGAATGGCTTTGGGGAAAGAGGTTATGAAGAAATATGGCATCAAAGGATTCTATACAAGCTCTTTATTTGAGTTTGAGCAGGATATCCATCCATTCTTCAAAAAAGTGATCGAAATGGGCCGTGCTTACATCTGTGAAGAATATCAGCAAAAGCCGCTTCCGCTTTTCCTTTTGTGGAGAGGAATCGTTCATGTATGTTTAAGAAATTCCGACCATAAGTTTTTGATGGGCGGTGTAAGTATTTCCAATAAGTTTTCTGAGTTTTCAAAATCTCTGATGATTGAATTCATGCGTTCAAACTACTTTGATTCAGCAGTTGCACAATATATCACGCCGAGAAATGAATACAAGGTAAAGCTTCGTGACCGGGATAAAAATATTTTCTTTGAGGAAATGGAATCTGATTTGAATAAGCTTGACAAGATTATTGATGACCTTGAACCTGAGCTAAGGTTACCTGTCCTGATCAAAAAATATATTAAACAGAATGCGAAAGTGATTGCTTTTAACGTGGATCCAAACTTTAACGATGCCATTGACGGATTGATGTATATCCGAATCAGTGATCTTCCGGAAAGTACGATAAAGCCTGTATTGGAGGAGATGAGTGACCACATCAGAAAGGAACAGGAAAATAATTCAGCTGAAAATCAGTAGGTTTTATTTTTATTTTAAAAAAGTACGGTTAATACTTGCTTCATATAGGAAAACTTACTACTTTTGCATCACTTTAAAACAACGAAGTAAGCCAACAAAATATAATGGTTTCTTAGCTCAGTTGGTAGAGCAATGGATTGAAAATCCATGTGTCCCTGGTTCGATTCCTGGAGAAACCACAGAAATTAAATAATTTCTAACAAAACCCCTCAAATTGTACAATTTGAGGGGTTATTTTTTGTATGATATATCAAAATAAGACAAATTCTCTCAAATTGAAGGTGACCTTTTCGGTTACCTTATTTTGCAGCTTATCTTAATTATCTTTGTATTGAATATGCATTCAACCGATTAGTAAAAGACATGAGCAAGCATTTTTTTAGCTTTTAAGAAAGAAAAGGTACTGCTATTTCTATTTATCTCAAAGAGATTCCAAGAACGAATAGTTTAAAAAAAAGACTACAAGTAATTCATATTCAACATCCTAAATATTCTATTTTTATAAATCTATAGCTCTAAATTTACAAATTTAGGGTTCATTTACTTTTTTCATACCATCTTCTTATGCATCTTTGCTCCGGGTAAAAACATAACCATTTATTTTTTGTATGTGTACAGTATAGAAAATACAACAACGCTGATCAGCAAAAACCCGTGTCAGGGATTATATGGCAAAATAATTTACTTAATTTAAAAATTAAACTAAAATGAAAACATTATTATTCGCAGCGTTCTTATTTGCAGGAACAACTCTAGGATTTGCTAAAAGCAATGCACCGGTTCATAATTTTTCTAATGAGAGCAAAGAAACTGTATCTTTGAAATCTACATCTGACAAAGTAAATTCTTTGGAAGAGGTGAAAAATGATGAAAAAGCAGAAGATGTTAAAAACATCTGCCATCAGACTGTTTTTACTACTGAGGTTACGTATAGTTATTTTGATGATGGTATGGGAAATCTTATTGTAACAAAATCAACTGATTTGGTAATGACCACATATTGGTACGGTTGCTAAATAATAGTTAGTAAAAGTATAAATAATAAGAACGTCTATTTATTTAGGCGTTCTTATAAATATAATTTATCAGATATGAAATACACTCTTTTTATCTCTTTATTTTTTTTAAATTTTATTAATGCCCAAAATTTAAAAGTAGAATATGAATATGTAAATAAGCAGGATCTTAGCGAATACTCTTCAGAATCCTCAAGCACATTTAAAAGTCAGGCCCAAGAACGGCTTAAAAAAGCTCAAAAGCAAATACTTTACTTTCATGAAGGAAATACTTTTTATAAAAATATTATTGATGAAGGATTTGAAAACGAGAAAGAAAGAAAAAAAGTGGACGAAAGAACGACTAACATAACAAAAGAATCTTTTGTTATAAAACCGATTAAGATTTACCATAAAAAAAATGATCCCGGCTTCTATCAATATCAAAATTTTGGAGATGAAGAATATTATAAATATTATGCACCTAAGTTTTCCAAAGTAGAATATAAAGATAATGTTGAGCAAATTGAAAAATACACATGTAAATTAGCAGAGGTTACATTAAATAATGGAGGTTTGGTAAAAGTATGGTATGCAGAAGATTTTCCAGTAAGTGCAGGGCCTTATGTTTATAATAGTTTTCCCGGACTTGTTTTAAAAGTGGAATCCCCTAATTTTATTGTATATGCAACAAAAATAAATAATGATGGAAAAGAAACAGATTTTGAGCCTATGAATCCAAAGCTTAAAATTTTAGATCAGGAAAAGGACAAAGATAAAATTCAGGAAATCATGAAGGAGGCATCAAAAGTGAAAGAAACACATACTGATATTCGCTTATAATGAATTTTAAATTTTCGATTATTATTTTTTTATTTTTTTTCAGCTATTCTTTTTCTCAAAATATTAATATTGACGTTAAAGAAATGGATGGAACTCCCATACCAGAAGTTAATGTTCAGCTTCTTAAAAACGAAAAAACTTTAGATTTCCAAAAAACAAACGATAAAGGGGTTTGTAATTTCCAGTTCTCCGAGAAAGGAAAATTCTCTTTAAAATTTACATCTCTATTATACAAAACAAAGATTGTAGAAATTAACACAAACGAAAAAAATGATTTTGAGATTGTGTTAGAATCACAGGTTAAAACGATACCCACGGTAGAAATAAAAGCACGTCCCAAAATAGCCAGTGCGAAAGAAGACACTATAGCTTTTAACCTGAAAGCAGTAAGAGACGGTACAGAAAGAACAACTGAAGATCTCATTAAAAAGCTTCCGGGACTAAATATTAATGAAAACGGAAAAGTAACCTATAAAGGAAAATCAATAGGTCAGGTTTTAGTAGAAGGAAACGAGTTCTTCGGGAAAAACCATAAAATGGCGACTCAGAATATTTCGGCTAATATGGTTGAAAGCATTGATCTCTGGCAAAACTATACTACCATTAATGGAAACCGTTCCACAGCACTTAATTTAAAGCTGAAAGAAGAATATAAAGGAAAGATTACCGGAAATGTAGAAGGTAATTATGGTACTAATAATTCATATCTGGGACATGCTAATTTGTTTCGGATCGGAAAACTTGGAAATTTAGCGCTTATTGCTGACGCGAATAATATTGCTAAAGACCCTATTAGCTTCATGGATTTTTACGAAATGAATACGCAGGAAGATATAGATAATGCAGATGGCAGTTCAAACATAGATATTCCTACTTTTCTTAATAATGATGGAAAAGTAAAATCTAAGGATAATCAGTTTGGAGCTTTGCAGTATTCTAAGTCAAAAAAGAATTTTAGCATTACGGCTTTTTCTATTTTCAATAATGCTCAATTGAATAAATTTTCAACTTCTAAAAGAACTGCATTCGAAGGGCAGTCAAAGGATTTTAATTTTTATGAGCAAAGGACAGAAAATAATAAAGGCTTTTTAGGAACTACTCAAATTAAAATAAAGAAGAGCTTTGCAGATGACAGTTTTCTATATTACAACTTCGGATATAATCCTACTCAGGACAATTTTAACCAAAATATAGACCGATATTCTACAGATGCCAATTTTTACACTATTAATAATACTGTAAAAAATAATGGGGTAAGCAATTTTCTTTCGTGGAATAAACAGTTGAATAGTTCAAAAATAATCTTCGCTTTCAACCAAATGAATGAAGATTATTCGGGAAATTTAAATATACTTTCCAATAACAATCTATTCCTGACTGATAATAATTCATTATTTCAGCAATATGACGTGAATTCAAACAGATATGGGCTGGACTTTTACCTGAAGAATAAAAACAAGCTTGTCAATTTTAATTTTCATTCAGGATTTTCTTATAAAAATGAAAAATCGGAGCTTACGGAGCAGGTATCACAGGCAAATGAGAATAGGACGTTAAAAACTTATCATTATATCAATGATCTGAATGTATATAAACAATTCGGGCGATTTGATCTATCAGCTTCTTTGAGTTCTCATTTTCTGAATATCAATGAATATGAGAAACATTATTTTGAGAAAAGGCTAAAATTTCAATATACCCCTGCATCTAAAGCCAGTACAGAAATTAGCATGGAATATAACTCAATATATAAACTCCCCACTTTAAAGCTTCTGCAATACAACCCTTTATATACAAAGGATTTATATTTTAATCAAAATATGGGTCTTACCCCCGATTTGCTAAGCAACACAGACAGTTATAAATTAACATTTCACAGAGCTTATTTAGAAAAAGGAAGCAGCATGTTTCTTATGCTGATGTATGATAAAACCAAACCTAGCTTTACGACAAATACCATCAATTATGGTACATTTTCAGCTATGGAAAATACAATGGGAAGATATAATGACCGACTGATATTTTTGTTTGCCAGTGATAGAAGATTTGGTAAGTATTTTACATTAAAAACAAAATTTACAAGTGCTTTAACTAAAAATGTAAATTTTATTAGTGATAACGAAAATATTTCTACCATTCAAAATTTTGAGCTGTCCCAAAAGCTATCTACAAATTTTAAAAACAAGCCCCTGCAATTTGATTTAGGCTACACCTTTACTAAAGGTATTTTCGAGCAGAGCTTTTATGATACAACTTCTAAACAAGATAACATCAGATTGTCTTTTGGAATAAGAGCCAATATTAAAAAAGAATGGATTGGGAATATTTTAAGTGAATATTTAATACAGAAAACAGGAGATAACACACTTAAGAACTTCTTAATCGGAGGTCAAGTTTCATATAGAAAAGAAAAATCAAATTTTGAATACAGCCTGTTATTGAATAACATTTTAAATTTAAATTCTTTCCAGTATATCAATAGTTATACAAGCCAACTTGGTACAGAAGAAGCTTCTACAACTGCTTTACAAGGCTATATTATTGGTGGTTTAAAGTATAACTTTTAAGTAAGAATGATTTATTAAGATGTTAAACATGAACAATTTCTATGTGGATGAAAGAAGACATCTTATTTAGAAGCAGATCTAAAAAATCAAAGAATCATCCATGATTGCTCCGACAATAAGGAAGAGTTTAGATAATTTCATTTCTCACAAGGTTTTATTCAGAACATTCCAGATTATCAATTGAACCCTCTACAATTCTTTTAATAATTTTTCTGAATCCCAGACGGAAGCAAATTCATCATTTAAATTGGCAAGGGCCGTCAGATGGATCAGCTCGGCATCATATTTTTCGCCGTTTACCCCTACCCTGTCAAATGCTGCTGTTGCATCTGAAATTACATATGTTTCATACCCAAAGTTTCCAGCCATCCTTGCCGTCGTTGAAACACAGTGATTGGTAGTTATTCCTATGATCACTAAAGTATTGATATTATGTTCGTCCAGCTTTTCTTTTAAATCCGTTCCGATAAAGGCACTGTTTACATTTTTTGTGATAACAGGTTCGTCATTTTGAGGCAGAACATGATCATTAAACTGGAAACCCGGGTCCAATTCATGCAATTTAGATTCCGGATTCACAGAGCTGTGTCTGATATGAAAAACCGGGAGTCCCAATTCTCTCCATTTTTCCAGCAATATTCCACTGATCTTTTCTGCATCTTTATTATTTCTGTTTCCACCCCAGTACTTTTCAGCCAAAAATCCTTTTTGAATATCAATCAGAAGCAGGGCTGGTTTTTTATTTCTTAACTTTATCATTTATATTATTCTTAATATGATTAAAATATACGGCTGTAAAGGAATTCCTTATATCTGTCGTTTAAAGGAGAATCAAACAGATCAAATACATGCAATGCTCCCGGTATCACCCACAACTCTGTTTTGACTCCTACCCTATATAAAAGTTGTGAAAATTCTATATTTTCATCCCTTAAAGGATCCAGCTCACAGGCTACTATTGTTGTTCTTGGAAGATCGCGAAAGGCATTATAGTTCGTAAGATCTGCATACTTTATACTTTTATCCTTATTATCATTTCCCAAAAAATGAAGCCAGGCGGTTTCTGCATATTTTTTATTCCATAAAGGAGCATCTGTAAATTCATTCATAGAAAAGGTATTAAGCTTATTGTGAATCACCGGATATAATAAAAACTGATGGTTTATATTTCTTATTCCTTTATCATTAGCCATCTGGGTAACAGCCGCAGCCAGATGCCCGCCGGCACTTGCCCCAAAAACAACAATATGATTCGGATCGATTTCAAGCTGTTCCGCACCATGTTCAATGGTCCACTCCAGCGAGTTAAATCCGTCCAGTACCGGAACAGGGAATTTATATTGCGGAGACAGCCTGTAATCAACCGAAATTATTGTAGCATTAAGATGCTCTGCCAATTCAAACATCTGGTTATCTACCTGTTCCGGAAGGCCAAAGACATATCCTCCTCCATGAAAATAAATGATAGTTCTATTTTTATCAAATTCTTCCGACTGATAGATATGAAGCCTTATTGAATGATTATCAAAAGAGCTTTCTATGAAAATATCTTTCACATTAATTTTATCAGGCCCCTTAAAAGGATTATTCTTTGCCCATATTTTTTTCTCTTTCTGAATGATTTCCGGGTTATTAAGAAATTCAGCTTGATTGATTTCCAATGAAAACGGAAAACTATCTATACTTTTCTTCAGGTCTTTATCAATTCTATTGAAATCCATTGTATTATGTAATGTGCTTTGGATGAACGAATTTTAAGTTTTGGCTCAACTGTCAATCTTTTTATTTTTGTAAATTTATATGATGAATATCGGGTCTCCAAACACTCAATGAATTGTGTGGAACAAACAAAAAAGTAAGTATGAGCATTAAAGAATCATCAACCAATCAAGAAAATAAAAAAGGTCTGGAGCTTAGCTGTTCTGAGATATATGCCGTAAACCTGATCAGTGGCCGATGGATTCTTTCAATCTGCTACTGCCTTAAAACAGGAAAACTGAGATTTTCTGAACTCAAGAACAGCATCCCAAATATCAGTGAAAGAATGCTGACCATGCAGCTCAAAAAAATGGAAGAAGAAAGGCTTGTTCTAAAAAAGGTCTATGCTGAAGTTCCTCCAAGAGTAGAATATGAATTAACGGAAATCGGGCGACAGTTGATCCCTGTTTTGGATCAATTGGAAATATGGGGCGAAGATCACAAGAAAATAAAGAAAGGATTATAAAATGACTGTATTGATTTTTAAGCAAATACAAATCACAAAAGATATCTTTACCCATACTTTTGAAATTAATTATAAAAAACTTGCACGATATTGCAAAAAGTTCTATTTTTGCACCCACGTTAAACAACGAAACAATTGGTTTCTTAGCTCAGTTGGTAGAGCAATGGATTGAAAATCCATGTGTCCCTGGTTCGATTCCTGGAGAAACCACAACAAATCATTGTAAAGCCCCTATTTTAGGGGCTTTTTTATTTTAAAAATAACAACTGCTCAAATATATGCTCAAACTTTCCGGAAACTTCCTGC
This sequence comes from Chryseobacterium lathyri, assembly GCF_019970085.1. Taxonomy (NCBI): domain Bacteria; kingdom Pseudomonadati; phylum Bacteroidota; class Flavobacteriia; order Flavobacteriales; family Weeksellaceae; genus Chryseobacterium; species Chryseobacterium lathyri. The sequence continues at coordinate 65,378 of NZ_JAHXYG010000005.1, forward strand.
CAGATTGACTTTGTTTGAATCTACCTACTTCCGAAAATAGAAATTAAATGATTTTGTGAAGATCAAATTACAAAAGTTGTTTTTCCATTTTGCGTCTATAATGTCTTTGCCTAAAGAACTTTCTTTACCTATGAAGACTAATATTTCCTGTGTAAATATACACTTGAATACTATTCTTTAGAAAATGACACCTATTTAGATAAATGGATGAGAGAACAAGTTTCACTACTTGATGGCTATGATGAATCACACTCTTTTATTACAGAAATCATTAACAATGTTAAAGGGATAAAAAGCATATTTAATTTTAAGAATAGAGGAATTATAGAGAAGAATTTACTTACATCTAAAATTATAAAACAAGCTAATGCTACTTATCTACCAGCTCATGAAGCTGAGCAGCAAATAAAGATTATCACAGAGGAGAATTTGACAAATGTTAGACCTCGACGGAGTAACAGTATTGAGAACTTACTGGAGTTATAGATTTTACGGATGATGATTTACCCTGCAATCCATCAGTATACACCAAAGGAAAATTAAATTTCTCTAATAATAGGCTGATCTTTGAAAAACTTAGAAATGATAAATGAAATAATAAAAAATTTTCATTTGAAAATATTATGATACGTCGAGTTTTGTCACTATGTCGTGATAGCTTTTCAATAAAGAACTTTCAAAAGATAAGTCGTAAAAAATCAACCCATTAAAAATAAAATTTATGAGAAACATCACTTTTTCACTCTTTAATGAAATAAGAGTAAAAAAAATATTATATTTGTGGAAATTGCCTTTAAAAGCTTTTTTATTTACTAATAACCATAAAATATCCTGATGAAGAGAAAATTATTATCATTATCATCACTACTAATCGGGTTTTTGGGATTTTCCCAAACCGAAGTCTATTTTAAATATGATGAAGCCGGAAATCAACGATACCGGGGTACTGACGTCAGTGCTAAACAAGCACCTGAAACATTATCGAAAGCTGAATCTAAGACAGCTCCTTTAACTCAACCTGATCAATCTTCAGTAATTGATGAGAAAACATTCTGGAAGCAGATACGTCTGTATCCTGTTCCTGTTAATGATGTACTAACCATCGACTGGACGGAGGAAGTAGACGGATTAATAGAATCTGTATCCTTATATCAACACAGTACAGTTCACTGGAAATTTCAACAGCAAAATATGCCTGACTTAAACAAACAGATAAAAATCAATATGACAGGCTATGATTGGGGAGTATATGTATTACGCTTTACCCTAAAAGATGGCAGAATTTTCAGTAAAAACATTACCAAAAGATAAATAAAAACTAACCATGAAATTTTACGACAAAAGGATGAAGTTATTTTCATCTGCTATATCCTGTATATTCATATTAGGATTTTTACAGACTTTATCAGGACAAAGCTTCCATGATACCAAAGGAGGTGTCAACGTTACCTCATCGGGACAGCTGCAATATACACTTCCTATTGCTTTACCTCCGGGTATCAAAGATGTTGCGCCCAATATGGACATGACATATTTAAGTAGTTCAGGAAGCGGTATTGCAGGTTATGGGTGGAGCGTTTCGGGAGTTACGACCATATCCAGAAGCGGAAAAACCATTGAAAAAGACGGAGAACTGAAAGGGCTTCAATTGGATTACTCCGATTATTACAGCTTTAACGGACAACGGTTAATCTTAAAGTCGGGAGAATATGGCAAAGACGGAGCTGAATATGTAACCGAAAAATACTCTAATGCCAAAATTAAATCTGTCGGTTCTATTACAGGGCAAACCTGGCAAGGTCCAGAATATTGGCAAATAACCTTTGAGGATGGATCTCAGGCCTGGTACGGTGGCATTTCTTCAGGAAGTAATACTGCCAGAACACCAATAGAATACAATATTGTCAAATGGAGAGATAAAAAAGGAAATTATATTACCTATAACTATACTCAAAATAATAATATTTCTTTGATTAATACTATTCAATGGGGAGGAAACGAAGAATTGGGGAAGCCTCATTTTAATCAGGTAAATTTTTATTATTCTCCAAGAAATGTACAAGAATCTTCCTACATTAAAGGAGTTTCATTAATACAGGACAAAAGACTATCACAAATCACCATATTTTCTAACAGCTCACTGTTTAAAAATTATTCAATACAATATTCCACTACACAGAACATTGTGAATAATGATTCTAATAACAAAATTAATTATGATTTTGTTGAGAAGGTAATTGAAACCAATTCAGCCGGAGAAGATGCTAATCCCGTAGTATTTTCTACAAAGCCCTTAGCAACAGGTACAAACGAAAGTAATTTTGGTGATTTCAATAACATCGTTACTACAGGAGACTATAATGGAGACGGACTGGTAGATTTTATTGTGATGCAACCTGCCCAAAATGGCAGACCTGATGGTTACTATATTTATTTTGATGCTATTAACAGCAGTAGCCCTTCTTTTGTTTACTTAGGTTCTTCAAGTACTTATTGGCCAAGCAGCGGTTTTACTACATTTAATATAAAATCAGCAGATAACTATATTAAAACGAAACAGGGACTTATTATTTCAAAAGCTAATGCAGGCTCTAACCCTCCCACTACAGGAGATATAGAACTGAAATACTATTCTATTAAAAGTGATGCTTCGGTACTTAATACCTATAATAATCCCCTTGTTTTAGAATATTCAAAAACAATACCTTCAAACAATTATTTATACAATAGTTCTCTGTACCCGCCTGAAACGGATCCCGAATATATGGGAGGACTAAATGTTTCTCATGCTTTAAATATAAAAGAAGTAGATATTGATTCCGACGGAATGTCTGAGCTGATCATGTCTCTAGAGGATAAAAAATGTAAATATGTGATCATTGTTCCTGATCCGCCTAAGGGGAGATGGCAATGCAAAACATTAGGAAACAGGTATTTAGTTGTAGACAATGAGGATATACAAAATAATACTATTCACATTATCCCCGGAACAACCCCTAAAAATATCCTTAGCAAGGGAGGAATTATGGATTTTGATAATGATGGAAAGCAGGATATTATTTTTATTGACCCCACCAATACGAGCACAAATGCTACTTATTATACCAAAAGCTTTATCAATGGAAGTATCGGCTCGAAAACATCGAGTACTCCAACAAATAATTTAGCACAATACGAGCTCAAGAAGCAAAATAGCAATTATACTATTGAGCTCAAGAAAAGCTATACCATAAAAGGATTAGCAGATGGAATCCAATTTGGCGACCTGAACGGAGATAAAAATGTTGAAGTCTTGCTTCCTCTGCATGAGTACAAAGTCAATGACGAATACACCCCTGGTTGGTCAATTTATTTGAATACGGGGGCTAATTTAGAGGAAAGCCTGCAAGGGTTGATGATTTACAAAAAAGACATTGTCACAAGACCGGATATTCTTTCAACGACTTCTATTATAGACCTTGATAATGACGGAAAAGGTGAAATTGTAAACTCATATACTTTTTTTAGTGATATCAATACCAATCTTCAAGTCAACTGGAGATTAGACAGCTATTCTGAGCCTTATTATAATCCATACGACAGCCAGTTTAAATGGCGTTTCAATGAAAAAAGATTAATGTCTTCTGAAAGGCCAAAATCAGTAGTAAGTCCTTTATTCGGTAATTTTAGGGTTAATAATTCCTCATCGAAGGTATTATTTTTATTAAAATCTACTACCGCTTCCAATGAAAGAAAGCTTGTTAGCTATCAGCATTATAATCTCAATGCAGATAAAAATATTTCATCCATTTCACAAGCTGATCTTCAGTACGATATAGATTATAAAGAACTTGACCCTGCTATCAATGCTAATATATATGCCCCTATAAAAAAGGAACAATATCCTTATGTGGAAATAGATAGACTTTCTCAAACCTATGCGGTATCCCAGATCAGAATGGCAGGAAGAAAACAGGATTTCCGATATAGAGGATATATTGCCCACTTGCTTGGTAAAGGAGTAATTGGCTATCGCCAAACTGCCCGCTCTTCATGGTATGCTGATGGATTTGAAAATACCAAAATATGGAATGGTATAGAAATAGATCCTTTAAATGAGGGATTGCCGATTAAAGAATGGACCATCAAAACTAATAATGAAAATCAGATATTTCCTGCTGACATTTCTGAAAATAATACGCAATTATTAAGTTTCAAATCGACCAACTATCAAATAGATAAGTTATTAAACGGACAAATAGTCACTACGATTGCAGATATTGACAAGCCCAAAGTGGTAACGGCTATTATTCCTAAAACCAACAAAACAAAAGACTTTTTAACCGGAATAGTCACTGAAAGCACTATTACCTATGGGGATTATTATCTTCCGGCACAGAGTGTAGCCAATACCAACAACGGCTATGGAGTCACCACTTCTATCTTTGAATATATTCATAATCCCGCTGGAACCGGAGCAGATTATTATATTGGTCGCCCAAAAGCCAAAACCAATCAATCTTCTGCTTACGGAGATACCAAATCTGCTAAGGAAGAATATATTTATGAAAATAACCTTTTAAAAACCTTAAAAACGTGGAACAGAGATAATACAGGATATTTGCTAGAAACTTATAGTTATGACGGCTTTGGAAATATTACCCAAAAAGTAATTAGCAACAACATCGATTCCCAAACTCAAACAGAAACAAGCCTGTATGAGCCGAAGGGAAGGTTTGTTGAAAAGAAAACGAATAATCTAGGTTTAGAAACAAATATTACATACAATAATCGGGGACAGATTTTAACTCAGACAGATCCGCTCAATAATACCCTTACCAATACTTATGATAATTGGGGCAAATTATTGACATCTACAACCAATCTGGAAGGAACAACTACCTATCAGTATGAAAAAGATTTCCTTTCTAATAGAATCGTTACTCAAAATGATCCCGATGGTGACGTTTTAAAGAAATTTACCAATACACTAGGTCAGGAATACATGACTTCCGTTAAAGCTTTTAATCAAGGTTACTCCATACTAAAAGCGATTCAGTATGATGTATTAGGTAGGAAAATAAAAGAATCTGAACCTTTTTTTGAAGGACAAGGTACTAATGAATGGAATACTATCGCTTATGATAATTCCGTATTCCCGGCCAAAATAACGGCTACCGCATTTAATGGTAAGCAGATGGAGACCTCCGTCTCAGGTTTAACAACAACCATTAAGGAAATCAATGGATATGCAAGAACCACCTCTAAAACTGCTGATGCATTAGGTAATATAGTCTCTTCAACAGATAAAGGGGGAACTATTACATTTGCATACAATTCCGCAGGAGAGCAGATCAAAGCACAGTTTGCTGAAAATATCGTTACCACCCAATATGACGCTTGGGGAAGGAAATCCGAATTTAACGATCCTTCCAATGGTACGTATAAATATGAATACGACGGGTTCGGACAGCCGAAAAAAATCACCAGCCCGAAAGGAACAAAAGAATACACCTATAATAATCTTGGGCAACTCATCACTCAAAAGGAACTTTCCACCACAGATGGCGGACAGGCAACCAATAAAACAATTTCTTTCACCTATGACAATAAAGGCAGGCTGACAGCAAAATCCGGTATTTTCAAAGGGCAGCTATTCAGCACCAATATTACTTATGATCCACAAGGAAGACTCTTATCTTCCTCAGAAACCAGTAACGAAAGAAACTACATTCAAAAAGGGATTACCTATGATAATAAATCCAGAGTAATTTCCTACGAAAAAGAACTACAATCTGCCGGAATGATTACAAAGGTTCAGATTGAGAATGTATACAGTACCTGGAATGGTGAGCTCTCCCAAATAAAAGACAAAACAACAGGTAAAATCTTATGGGAACTTAAAGAAACCAATGCTAGAAGCCAGGTAGTAAATGCCAAATTAGGGGCAGCAGACATTAATAATGCTTATGATCCAAACGGCTTCTTGACAAGTATCAATCATTCATCGGCAATAAAGCCAAGTATTCTGCAATTATCATATTCTTTTGATGCTATTAAAAATGAATTGAAAAGCAGAACCACAGGCGGAGATTTCAATATTGTAGAAACCTTTGATTACGATGATAATAACCGCTTAGTAAACTGGACAAATCCGATAACAGGTATTAAGCCTGCCCTCAATAGAAATGTTTATGACATCAAAGGCAGGATTATGGAAAATGATCAGGTAGGAACGATGAAGTATGAAAATTCTGCCAAGATTTATCAGCCTACCGGAATGACCCTGAATACGGCCGGAACACAGAATTATAGCAACGACCTGATCCAAAGTATTGTTTACAATGAAAATAACGACCCAGTAAAGATCAATGGAGAGAAAACACGTATCAGCTTTGAGTATGGACTGGGAAATATGAGACAACGTCTTGATATAGACAAACTAAAGCAAATCGGAGGTGGTGATGGTGGAAGTACTGAGTCTAAAACAGCCGGAGTATGGGACCCTAACGCCCCTCTATGGCAGAGAACTCTAACCAAATTATACAGCGAAGACGGAAGTTTTGAGATGGTAAGGGATCAGGCCACCAACCAGGAAAAACATATCTTATACATTGGAGGTACCCCTTATGACTCTAATATTATCTATGTTAAGTATAACAATGAAACCAATGGATCTTATAAGTTTTTACATAAAGATTACATAGGTAGTATTTTGGCGATCAGTGATGAGGACGGTAACAAGCTTGAACAAAGACATTTTGATGCCTGGGGAAATTTCACTCATCTCAAAATAGGGAATTCACCTGTTATAACAGATAAAGCACTTATTGCCCAAACTTCACTACTTATTGATAGAGGTTATACCAGCCATGAGCATTTAATGGATGTTGGAATCATCCATATGAATGGTAGATTATATGACCCTCTATTAAGGAGATTCTTAAATGCAGATGAAAACATACAGGACCCTAACAACACCCAAAACTATAATAAATATGGGTATGTAATGAATAATCCGTTAATGTATAATGATCCTAATGGCGAGATTGCTTTTGCTGTTTTTATTCCTATCATTGTGGGTGCACTAAAGGGTGTTATCATTGGAGGTCTGATCTATACGGCTATGGCTGCTGTGACAGGAAATGCCAGTAAAGCAGGATTTTTAAAAACTGTTCTTACTTCTTTTATTACCGGAGGTATAGGTGCCGGGGTGGGTGCACTTAATGTCTTTGGAAATGGCTTCTGGGGTACAGTAGCGCAAGGTGCTGCTATTGGTGCGGCAGGAGGTGCTGTGGATGCAGTGGTCAACCAAAGAAATGTTTTACAGGGAGTTTTAAAAGGTGCTGTAATCGGAGGTGCTGTGTCGGCCGTAACTTATACAATAAGGTATTATGCAAATGGACTAGGAAAAACAAAAGGTATTAAGGAGGAACAACTTTTACCTGGTGATGATTATGCAGACAAATCAACTACTGTAGAGGGTGAAGGGCCTAATGAAAAGATAAATCGAGTAAGACAGCAAAATTACACAGCAAAAGAAATTAAACAATTTAATGTTGCTAGTGATTCTTTTGCAGAAGAATCATTACAATATCAAAATGGTAAAATTAATGGAACTGATATAGCGGATTCGAAAATGAATTTTTGGGGAAAAACCCATATTCGATATTCATCGTACGCTGTAAATAATGATTATGTATTAGGTAAAACTATGGCTCACGAAACAGCACACGCATATTATAACGGTTCTGGATTAATTCTTCACGGTAGAATCAAAAACCCTACTACCACAATTAATAATTTAGAACATTTGGCTATAAAAAGTAGTGAATGGACATTAGTTAAATTAAACAATCTACCAATAAAAGGATTAAATTTGTTAACTGAAGGACATTTAATTCAACATATTATGGGGTTAGATAGCCCAAGTTATACAGCGTTTAATAAATTGATGAAATTTTTTGAGCCAATTTTTAACCGAAAATTATCATATTAAATGAAAAAGACTTTATTATTCATAGTATTGCTACTTCTTTCTTGTTCTGAAAGTTATCCTCAAACAATTAGTAAAAATAATTTTTATTTTGAATATTGGAAAGGAGAGGATTATTATAATTCTAGAGAAGGAGCTTTTAGTAGAAATTATGAGGCAGGTTACGACAGAAATCTTGACAATAATGTATTAGTTAATCTTAACTCAAATGAAATTGATGGTATTTTGAAGTCAATGAATATGAATAATGTCAATAATTTACCTAATAATATTAAATGTGGATTATTGCCTATAAAAGATGCACAATTCATTCATATTAAAATTTATTTTAATGATAAAATTAAAGAAATTTATTTTCAATATAATAGAAAAAAAAGTGAATTGGACTGTTCAAAAGCGATTAGATTTTTAAATGTAAGTAAGAAAATTGACTCAATATTGTACAATAAAAGTCAAGTTAAGAAGCTTCCTCAAACAAATTTATTTTATGAATAAACTAAAATCTTACTATTGTTTTTTGGAAACAAAAATCAATTCTACCACAACACTGTCTCATTAGAGTAATAATCTTTTAATAAAACAAGAGTAGCCAAAGAGGCTACTCTTTTCATTTATACATTCAAAATACAAACATCAAATTTTTTAAAAAACTGACAAAAAATATATAAAAAAAATGTTAAAATTATTTATTTTCAAAAACAAATTGCCATTAAATTAAATTACTGATCATATTCCATAACTATTTATCCAAGAAAATTACAAATCTTAGTTTAGTAAAGAAGCTTTAATAACAAGTTCATAATTTTGAAAGTAATTACAGGTTAAACCAATCATTTTATTTAAGGCCCGTAACAGTCTTAAAGTTCGTTAATATAGAGCATACTAAGTCAAATTCATCCTCTATTTTTTGGAAAATAACTATCTTCGCCTACAAATCTAATTTGAAAATGAAGAAGATCATCTCCGGGGTATTTGTTTTCTGCTCTGTTGTTATACTGGCTCAGGAAGCCATACAGTTCCAGGAACTACCTTTCAAAGACATTATAGCAAAGGCAAAAAAGGAAAAGAAACTTGTTTTCATCGATGCTTATGCTTCCTGGTGTGGACCGTGCAAGATGATGGAGAAAAATGTATTTACCCAGAAGCCTGTAGGAGATTATTTCAATACCAACTTCGTCAATGCCAGATTTGATATGGAAAAAGGTGAAGGAAGGGAAATTGCTGCCAAATATGGTGTACGCTCCTATCCCACTTATCTTTTCCTGAATGGTGAAGGTGAGCTGGTTTCTCAGAATTCCGGTTATATGGAGCAAAGCATGTTTGTGGCCATGGCTCAGGATATTAATTCTGCAGGTAATAAAAAAGGTTCATTAAAAGAACGTTTTGCCAATGGAGAGAAAGATCCGGAATTCCTGATCAACATTATGAAACTGAACTCCTCCTCAGATTACGATTTCGCTAAAAAAGCTTCCGAACGGTATTTTGAAAACAAAAAGAAAACAGAAGAAATTTCTAAAGAGGAAATAGGTTTCCTGTTATTTTTTGTAAAGTCGACGGAAGACAGTAACTATAGCACGTTTACATCAAGAAAGGCTGAAATTATTAAATATCTGCCGGAAGAAACTTACAATGAATTTGACAATCAGCTGAAGCTTTCAAAAATCGTAGAACAATCTATTGATGATAAAAATAAAAAGATCAACGACGAGTATTTCATGAAAACGGCTGAACCGTTAGTAGGAAAACAGCTCGCACAATCCAAACTGAACCAGACGAAACTCAGCTATTATGAGCAGAATGCTAATTTCCCTGAATTCGAAAAAGCAGCTTTGGAATATTATAAAAACTCCGATGCATTTGAGCCTAATGAACTGTTGAGAGCAGCGTGGGTATTTAGTGATCACATCAAAAATCCAGCATCACTAAAGAAAGCCTCGGAATGGGCAGAAAAATCTGTAATGCGTGGCGAAACATCGGAAAACACTTACATTCTTGCCAAGCTTTATTTTCTTACAGGGAATAAAGAAATGGCCAAAAGCTACGCAGAAATGTCTAAACATATGGCCGTTCAGACCAATAAAGACTCCAAACTCGCAGAAGAATTATTGAAACAAATAAAATAAATGCTAAAACACAAATTTCTTACCGCATCTATCACACTTCTGTCTGCAGCAATGTTGACAGCCCAGGAACAAGAACAGGAAAAAAGTCTATACATCAAAGGAAATGCACTTCTGGCTTCAATTGGACTCATCAATATTGGTCTGGAAAAGCAACTGACTTCAAAGATTACAATGCAGGGTGACGTTCTGGTATCTCCCTGGAAGTCTTTTGCAGGACATGAATTTCAGTATTATTCTGTTTCTCTGGAAGGAAGATATTATTTCAATGAAGCATTCAGCCATTGGTATGTAGGAGCTAATATTGCAACCTCAGCATTTGTACTTCAAAAATGGAACTATTGGAAAGATACACCATATATAAATGATAAAAATGAAGTATTCACATCATCAAACTTGTATCAAAAAGGCGTATCATTTATATTAGGAGTAACAGGCGGATATCAGTTTAAAGTATCTGACCGCTGGAATATTGATGTATATGCAACGATAGGTACATCACAGGACTTCTATAAAGGGTATGACCGTACCACCGGACAACGGTATGAATTAGCCAAAAAATTTAATAAAAGCGGAGAAATCCTTCCATACAGAGGAGGTGTCATGATTTCTTATAAACTAAAATAACAGCATGAAACTGTTCGGAAAAAATCATATTATTATTTCAGTGATCACTTTTGTGATCCTTTTTTTAATGAATTATATCGGAAATGACCTGCCCGACAAGTTGGAAAGAGCATTGATGACAGCTTTTGCCGGAGTTATAGGATTATCACTTGGGCTTTTCATCCTAAATAAAGGTAAGAACGATAAAAACCCTCCACAGAATTTTGATTGATATCAAAGTGAATGGTCAATTGTGAATTTGGCTTTGTCTTGTCAATTGTGAACCTATAGATCATAAAATTTACTGGCAAAGCCAAATTCACAATTGACTTTTAAACTCAGTCTTTATAAACAATATACTTACGGCGGATCTTTTCGAATTTCTCCAGATCATTTTTCCATGAAGCTTTGATTTCCTGAATTGATTTTCCGGCTACGATCTGTTTTCTGAATTCATCCGTTCCGGCCAGCTTATCAAAGAACAAATTCTCCAGGAAGAAGTTCTGCTTTGGATTCTTATAGCCTTTATAAGATTTAATCAGCCATTCAAGATTTATTTCTCTAAGATCTTTCGGATAGGCTGAAAGATCTTCACCATAACACAATTTTCCGTTTAGAAAAGGATCTTTTGCTCCAAAATTAGGTTTTGGTGTAAACTGATAAGGAAATCCCTGCGTCCATGGAGAACCATAGACCTGGAATGGCAGATCAGTACCTCTTCCCACAGAAACCTGAGTTCCCTCAAAAAAACATAAGCTCGGATATAGATTGATAGATTTATCATTAGGCAGATTTGGGGAAGGCTTATCTAAAATCGGGTAACGTTGATTTTTATGGTAATTTTTCATAGGGATCAGGGTATATTTTGCCTGAACTCCATTTTTCAGCCACTTTTCGCCATTCACCATTTTCCCGTACTCTCCTATCGTTAATCCATAGACTACAGGAACTTCATGCATTCCTACAAAACTTGACCATTTTTTTTTCAAAACAGGTCCGTCTGTATAACCATCATGTGGGTTCGGACGGTCCAGCACCATTATTTCTACATTATTTTCGGCTCCAGCTTCCATCAGATAGGCTAAAGTTGAAATATAGGTATAGAACCTGACACCAACGTCCTGGATATCAAAAACAACAATATCAATTCCTTTTAACTGCTCCGGTTTTGGCTTTTTGTTGTTTCCATATAAAGAAATAATCGGAATTCCTGTTTTGGTATCCACTCCGTTCTTTACTTTTTCGCCTGCATCTGCATCTCCTCTGAAACCATGTTCAGGAGCGAAAATCGCCTTAATCTTGATATTATTTTTTACCAGAAAATCTACGACATGGTTTTTATCACTCATCAGTCCGGTCTGGTTGGTGACCACTCCGATAGTTTTATTTTTCAGCAGAGGAAGATAAAGCTCAGATTGATCTGCACCGGTTTTGAAATCCGGCTGATCTTGAACCTGAGAATAATATTGGTTGAATACACCTAAAAAAATTAGGCAAATAAGAAGTAAATTTTTAATTTTGAAATCTAAATTCATAAGCTTGAAATTTCCTTTATATTTCTCTAGAAAAATAGCGTTTTCCAAAGATAACAAAAATAACCTTTCAAGAGTTATCATCTTCATCGGCAGGCTTTCTGTAGCTTTGGGGATCATTGTTTCTTTGATTACCGTATCTACGGGCTTCGGTTCAAAGAAAGCCATCAAAGAGAGGCTGGCAGATTTCAGCGGACACATTACAGTACGGTCTACAAGATCTAATTCTTCTTACAATACCTCTGTTCTTGACAATCAGGGACTGAACATTCAGAAAATTAAAAATCTTCCGGATGTAGAAAGTGTTCAGAAGTATGCAACAGTAACAGGAATTATGCGTAATGAGCATAATTTTTCAGGAATTATATTTAAAGGAATTGGAAAGGATTTTGACAGTCTGAGGTTCAAAAAATTCCTGGTTGCCGGTACTACTCCTAAAGTAACAGAGAATGGCTTTAACAATGATGTAACTATTTCACAGAAGATTGCTAATGATCTTCACCTGAAAGTAAATGACAGTATTGTTACCGTATTTTCAAAAGCAGATCAAAAGCCGATCTACCGTAAATTCAGGGTGATAGGAATTTATAAAACTGATATTAAAATGATTGACGAGCAATTCGTCATCGGGGGAATCAATCATGTAAGAAAAATTCAGGAAATGAAGCCTGATGAAATAGGTGGTCTTGATATATTCTTTAAAAATGTAAATGACATCGACAAAGATTTTCCGGAAATTGAAAAACTGATTGGCTATAAAAACTATGCTGAAAAAGCAACGGAAAAATTTCCGCAGATCAATGACTGGATCAGTATTTTCGACACCAATATTGCCCTGATTATCATCATTATGCTGATTGTGGTTGTTATTAACATCATTATGGTTCTTTTAATTCTGATCATTGAAAGAACTAATTCTATCGGCCTTCTAAAAACGCTGGGGGCAAGCAATTCACAGATAAGAGCTACGTTCATCAATTATACACTGATCATCATGATCCCGGGGCTTCTGTATGGTAATGCCATAGGTCTGGGTTTGATTCTGATTCAGAAATTCTTCGGCATCATTAAACTTAATCCTGAGAACTATTATGTAAGTACGGTTCCGGTAGATCTTAATCCTGTTGCCATTATATCTATTTCACTAGGAATTTTGCTTATTTCCGGACTAGCTTTGATCGTTCCGAGTTACCTGATCAGCAAGATATCTCCGGTGAAGGCGATTAAGTATAATTAAAAGTGAAATGTAAAGGAGTCCATTGTCAATGTCAATGACAAAATAGTGATCAATTCTATTTATTAAAAAAATTCACCATTTGCGATTCACCATTCACTTTATACAATTATTACAATTAACCCATTTCAATGACCTAAGTAAAAATTCATTATTAACAATTCACCATTCACATAAATCACACGGCTAATTTTTAAAGCCTTATCTTTGTACCGCTTATAAAACATTTATGAAATACGCAAAAAATATTCTTGAAACGATAGGAAACACCCCTCTTGTGAAACTTAATAAAGTATTGGGAGAAGATTTTCCTGCTCTGGTTTTAGCAAAAGTAGAGACATTCAATCCTGGGAATTCTGTAAAGGACAGAATGGCCCTTAAAATGATAGAAGATGCCGAAAAAGACGGCAGATTAAAACCTGGAGGAACCATTATTGAAGGAACTTCCGGAAATACGGGAATGGGGCTGGCTCTTGCTGCCATCATCAAAGGCTACAAATGTATTTTTGTAACCAATTCCAAACAGTCAAAAGAGAAATGTGATATCCTTCGTGCTGTAGGAGCAGAAGTTATCGTATGTCCTACTGATGTGAAACCTACTGATCCGCGTTCTTATTATTCAGTTTCCAAAAGACTGGCTAAGGAAACAGAAAACGGATGGTATGTGAACCAATACGACAACTTATCGAACAGAGCGGCTCATTATGAATCTACAGCTCCGGAAATCTGGGAACAGACAGATGGAAAGCTTACGCATTTTGTAGCGGGTGCCGGAACAGGAGGTACTGTTACGGGCTGCGGAACATTCTTCAAGGAGAGAAATCCCAATATCAAAGTAATTGGTGTTGATACGTATGGTTCTATTCTGAAGGAATTTCATGAGACCGGTGAGCTTCATTACGATCATGCTTATACGTACATTACGGAAGGAATTGGGGAAGATATTATTCCTGAGAATTATGACATGTCTGTTATTGATCATTTTGAAAAAGTAACGGATAAAGACGGTGCTATCTACGCCAGAAAACTGGCTAAGGAAGAAGGGATTTTCTGCGGATATTCTGCAGGAAGTGCAATTGCTTCTCTGATCCAGATGAAAGATCAGTTCACGAAAGATGATGTGATTGTAGTTCTTCTTCACGACCACGGTTCAAGATATGTAGGAAAAGTCTACAATGACGAGTGGATGAAGGAAATGGGTTGGTTGGATTAATCAAAAACGAAGAAGGTAAATTTATCTTTATATAAATAAAAAATCAGAGCGTTTTGCTCTGATTTTTTTATTGTTTGATGTTTTTCTTTATGGTCTGTTTTAAGCTACTGTAATCTCCTTTACTCATTGATTTTTCGGGAAACATATAATTGTATTTTCCTTCCAATGCAATAAATGAATTATTTATATCATATACTTTGAAATCTTCCCACTTGCTTAGCTCTTCCTGATGATTAAGATTAACGTTAAAAATATCATCATTAAAACGGATCTCATAGATTTCAGAATCTTCCAGGGATTTCAGATAACGGTTAACCTCTTTTTTCCACCGGGAAACCTTGTTGATGCTTAAAGAAAGATAAACCGTACAAAGCAGGAACAAAAAGCTCACGAAATATAGAATCCCAAACTTTTCTTTGCTTAAATCATCTTTAAAACAAAACAGAATCAACAGAATTAATCCTACAACTGCCGTAGTAACGGTTTTTCCTTTGGTAGTCTGTGAAAAAAACAAACTTCCCTGGTTACCGCTGAAATAAATTTCCTCGAAATCCTTTCTGTTTATATTTAATTTAATGATTTTCTCTCCATTCATTTCTCAGAAATATTTAATTTGTTTTTAAAGATTACAAAACTAAATCAAATATCTTCATATTGGTCACTTATTGCAGAAAGTTTATTCAGTAAATCACGATTTTTTCTCTTCAAATCTTCCATTTTCCGAAGCATATCATGAATAACTTCCAGACCGGGAAGATTAATTTCCAGATCATAATGCCAGTTGGTAAACCTTTCAAAAACAGGCAGGTCTTCATACAGTAAATACCGGACATCATTCTCTGTTTCTACATGCAGTAAACCCTCGTCTACCAATTCATCAAAAAAAGTGATCTCTATATTGTATATTTTTACGAGTTCTTCCCGTGATATTCTTTCATTCATGGCTTAGGAATTTTTAAGTTGTTCAAAAAGTTCTTTCTGCTTGTCTGTCAGATGGGTCGGCAGCTTCACCTCATACGTCACAAAAAGATCTCCGGCCTGCCCTTCTTTCTTATACACCGGAAAACCTTTTCCCTTCAGCCTTACCGTTGTTCCGTTCTGTGTTTCCGGCTTCACTTTAAGGTTAACGCTTCCGTCCAGTGTAGTCACTTTTACGTCGCCCCCTAAAACAGCGGTATACAGATCTATTGAAACCTTGGTTTTCAGATCATCTCCTATTCTTTCAAAATTAGGATCTACGGGGATATTGAAAGTAATATACAGGTCTCCGTTGGGACCACCATTAAAACCCGGGTTTCCGTGTCCTTTCAGTTTGATCTGCTGTCCGTCATATACCCCCGCCGGAATCGTAATTCTTACTTTTTTACCGTTGATATCAAAAGTCTGCGGATGAGTCTGGGCAGCATCTTTTAAACTTAAATTTAATTCAGCATGAACATCCTGTCCCTTGAATTTTCCTGAAGAACTTCCCCTTGAGCTTCTTCCAAAACCACCACCGGCACCGCCAAACATACTTTGGAAAAAATCTGAAAAATCTTCTCCCTCACCGAAATCAGCACCGGAAAATCCACCGCCGCCATAGTTCTGCTGCTGATACTGTCGTTGCTGTTGCTGAGCTTTTTCATACTCTTCCCCGTGTTTCCAGTTTTCCCCATACTTATCATATTTGGTACGGTTTTCAGGATTACTGAGAACTTCATTGGCTTCATTCAGTTCTTTGAATTTCTTTTCAGCTTCTTTGTCACCCGGATTGAGATCAGGATGAAGCTTTCTCGCCAGTTTACGGTAAGCTTTTTTAATGTCATCCTGTGTTGCGCTTTTATCTACGCCTAAAATTTTATAGTAATCTATATAAGCCATAGAAACGATATTTACTCAAATTTATGAAATTTAAGCCTGAAAATTATATAAGAGAGTGTTAAAAATAAACCTATCTTTGATAAAAAGCATTGAATGAAAGAGGTACTGAACAACTACTCAGGAATTATACTTTTACTCTTAGGAATTGTTGCAGGAAGCATTATAGGTATTACTGCTCCCAATATTGTGGAATATGTTAAACCTTTGGGAGATATCTTTCTGAACCTCCTTTTTGTGAGTGTAGTACCGTTGGTATTTTTCGCTGTTTCCAATTCTATTGCGTCGCTGGAACAGCAGTCTAAATTTGGAAGAATTATTTTAGTAATGTCCTTTACTTTTCTGTTTTTTATTTTGACAGCAGCCATTTTTACGATCTGTGTCGTTTATGTATTTCCAGTTTCCGGGATTTCCGGTAGTTCTGAAATCATTTCTGAAACGGTTAGTGAAGACAGTTGGGGAAACAGGATCGTAAGCTTTTTTACTGTTGGAGAATTTACCCAGCTTTTTTCAAGACAAAATATGCTGGCTCTTCTTATTTTTGCTTTTATGACCGGATTTGCAGCCCGCAAGGCCGGAGAAAAAGGACAGCCATTCAGGGTTTTTATCGCTTCCGGATATGAGGTAATGAAAGAGCTTCTTTTATTGATCATGAAGCTTGCACCTATTGGTCTTGGGGCTTATTTTGCCTATCAGGTAGCCACTTTGGGACCTCAGCTTTTTGGTTTTTATGCTAAACCTTTAGGACTTTATTATATTGCAGGAATCGTTTATTTCTTTGTCTTTTTTTCTCTGTATGCTTTTATGGCGAACGGGCAAAAGGGGATCAAAAGTTTCTGGACAAATGCAGTCTACCCTACTCTAACTGCTCTGAGTACCTGCAGCAGTTTTGCGACCATGCCGGCGAATCTTCAGGCTGCCTCGAAAATAGGTATCCCGAATTCCATTGCCAACCTGGTTATTCCAATTGGAACCACATTGCATAAGAACGGATCTTCCATGTCATCCATTATCAAGATATATGTTGCTTTTCTGATCATTGGGAAAGACTTTTTTGACCCTGCAAATTTATTGCTGGCACTAGGAATCACTGTTTTTGTAAGCATTGTAGCCGGTGGAATTCCGAACGGCGGGTATATTGGTGAAATGCTGATGATTTCGGTTTATAAACTGCCACAGGAAGCTATTCCGGCTGTGATGATTATTGGGACGCTGGTGGATCCTTTAGCTACGGTTCTTAATGCTGTGGGAGATATAGTCGCTGCTATGTTTGTCAACCGGTTTGTGAAGGTCTGATGGGAAAGAGAAAAGAATAAAGAGCAGGTATAGTACATATTTATACGATTGGTTCAAATCTATACTTATAAATCCTCTTGATCTGCAATAGTTTAGATAATTATTTTCTGAGTGATTAAGTTGATCGGATATGTTTTTTCTAGCCGATTGTTTCAAAGGTCAGTTGATAGTCAATATTCTATTCGCTACGTTTTACTGGTTCCAGATGTTCATATTCTTCTTTGGTGAAAAGTCTGTACTGGACTTTGAATGTCTTGCCTAAAGGAGTTTCCAGAGAAAAACCTCCCGGACCGAATCCATCTGTGACATCCAGTGTAAAGTGGGAATATTTCCAATATTCAAATAAATCGCGGTCTATCCAGAATTCATGACCGTTGATGGTTCCTATCATAGCATCATTCATTCTCGGAAAAAATCCGCCTTTCTCAAAGCATTGTGGCTGAGTACCTTCACAGCATCCGCCGGCCTGATAAAACATCAGGGGGCCGTATTTATCTTCCAGTTGATAAATAACATCAAGCGCTTTTTCTGTTGCTGATAATCTGGATATTGTCGCTTCCATTTCTTTCTTTTTAAACGAGTTGTTTCTATTAAGGTACGAAGATTAATTGATGAACTCTTTCTCTTAATATATTTTTTAATCGCAAAGGCACAAAAGTTTTTATCTCATGCTGTTTTAGGACGCAAAGATTTTATCTATGATACAATTGTATACTGCTGTCATTTTGAACAATTTTACATGTCAAATCGTAAAAATTATCATCAGCATATGGTCCTCTGCTTTACCTCAGATCTCTGATTTTATTATGTATTAAAATGCAAACTGTAATTCCAAAATAATGGCTAAGTTTTCGCGTGAGGGATTGGAAGGGCGGCGAGGAACGAGCCGGTGCGGAATGAAATGGAGCACCGAAACGAAGTGAAGCCCTGGAAAAGCCCGACCGTTTTGCCCCGGCTCTGCCGGGGCAAACGGGCACGCCCTAATATTTAAAAATTAAAAGAAACCTAATTTGTTTTTGTTGTAGGAGATCAGCATATTTTTGGTCTGACGGTAGTGGTCAAGCATCATTTTATGATTTTCTCTACCGATTCCCGACTGCTTATACCCTCCAAAAGGCGCTCCTGCAGGATAGGAATGATACTGATTCACCCAAACTCTTCCCGCCTGGATCTGGCGCGGAACATTGTACAGCTGGTGTGCATCTCTTGTCCAAACTCCTGCTCCAAGACCATAGATGGTGTCATTGGCGATTTTTACAGCTTCTTCTTCATCTTTGAAAGTCGTAAATGCCAGGACGGGTCCGAAGATCTCTTCCTGGAAGATTCTCATTCTGTTGTTTCCTTTGAAAATGGTAGGCTGGATATAGAATCCATCTTCTAAGTTTTCTCCCACATTATTTACGTCACCACCTACAAGAACCTCAGCCCCTTCTTCTTTTCCTAACTGAATGTAAGACAATATTTTATCTTTCTGGATCTGGGAAGCCTGGGCACCCATCATCACGGTTTTATCAAGCGGATTTCCTACTTTGATCGCTTTTACTCTTTCAATTACTTTTGCAATGAATGCGTCTGCAATATCTTCCTGTACCAACAGTCTTGAAGGACAGGTACAAATCTCTCCCTGATTAAGGGCAAAAAGAACAGCTCCCTCAATTGCTTTATCAAGAAATTCATCATCTGCGTCCATTACGGAACTGAAGAAAACGTTTGGAGATTTCCCACCTAATTCAAGGGTTACCGGAATAATATTTTCTGTAGCATACTGCATGACAAGACGTCCTGTAGCTGTAGAACCTGTGAATGCTGCTTTTGAAACTTTAGGATTAGTCACTAAGGCTCTTCCCAGCTCCGCTCCGAAGCCGTTGACAATATTAATAACACCTGCAGGCAGCAGATCGCCTATAATTTCCATTAAAACCAAGATGGAAACCGGAGTACTTTCAGCGGGCTTTAATACAACACAGTTCCCTGCAGCTAAAGCCGGGGCCAATTTCCATACGGCCATCAATATTGGGAAATTCCAAGGGATGATCTGGGCAATTACTCCCAACGGTTCGTGAACGATCAACGAAACAGTGTCTTTATCCAGTTCATTGTGAGAACCTTCGTCTGCACGGATCACGGAAGCAAAGTATCTGAAATGGTCTATAGCAAGAGGTAAATCGGCAGCCAGCGTTTCTCTTACCGCTTTCCCGTTGTCGATGGTTTCAACAATGGCAAGGTATTCAAGGTTCTGCTCGATCCTGTCTGCAATTTTGTTTAATATAACGCTTCTTTCTGTAGATGAAGTGTTTTTCCAGGTTTGGAATGCTTTGTCTGCGGCATTTACGGCCAGCTCCAGATCTTCTTTGGAAGAGTGTGCTACTTGGGTAAAGTTTTTACCATTCACCGGAGAAACTACATTGAAATACTGTCCGTTTACCGGAGGTGTAAATTTACCGTCAATGTAATTATCATATTTGTTTTTGAATTCAGGCCACTGAAAAGCGGTTTCTGATTTCGGTTCTGTCATAGTGCTCATATTAATGTAATTTTATTTTTTCGTAATGCCAAATTACATTTCCAGATGAAAAAGTGATAGCACAATCGTGTAAAAAAATATCACAATAGTGCAGATGGTTAATTTTATAATTTTATTAACAACAGTCTAGGGCTAAAATTTATATATTTGAGTAATTGGGTCTTACAAAATGTTTAGAAATGAATAACAATAATAAATTTTTATTAAATACTCCTGAATTAAAGAAGGAGAACCAGTTATTGAACCTTGTTGAAAACCAGACAAAATTCAATCTAAACAACTGTGAATTTAACATTTATGAAACCCACAAAACAGCTTTCGGTGTGAAACTTCACTTTGAAAACATCGCATTTACAGCAATGCTAAGGGGCAAAAAGCATATGAAGCTGGATAATAAAACAAATTATTTTGATTATTTTCCCGGTGAAAGCATTCTCGTTGCACCCGGTGAAACCATGGTCATTGATTTTCCTGATGCAGACGAATCTCCTACCCAATGTATTTCTTTAAGCCTTAATCCTGAATTTATAGAAAATTCGCTTAATTATTTAAATTACAGTCTTCCCAAAGTGGATGAAACTTCCCAATGGAATATCAAGCTGGATGAATTTTTCCTGTTTAATAACAAATCCTTAGCGTCTGCTACCAACAATATCATGAGGATTGCAATGGACGACAATTCCCAGAAGGATATCATGGCAGATTTTGCTTTGAAAGAACTTTTGATCAGACTTATGCAGACGCAGGCCAGAAGCATGGTTGAAAAAAATATTGCTAAAAATAAATCCAGGATAGGTTTTGCCGTTGATTATATCCGTAAAAACCTGCATCAGAAGCTATCTATCGACAGTATGGCAAAACTGGCTTATGTAAGCAAGTCCAATTTCTTTAAAATGTTTAAAGATGAGCTGGGAACTTCTCCCAACGATTTTATCCTGCAGGAAAGGATCAACAGAGCAAAGGAGTTACTCGCAGGGCAGAACAGCATTAAGGAAACTGCTTATCAGACAGGATTCTCGGATACAAATTATTTTACTAGAGTTTTCAAGCATCTGGTGGGTGTTACACCGAAAAGTTATCAAAATGAAAAAGTATTTTTTTGAATAAACCAAAAAGAGCAGATTCTTCTGCTCTTTTTTATTTTCTAAATCATTTATTGTTTCTCTAAAATCTGCTCTAACTGCTTTTCCAATTTATTAATTTTTTCGGATTGGGATTTTAAAGTTTGATTTTCTTCCTGGAGTTTTTTGATTTGCTTATTCTGCTCTATGGAATAAAGGGTAAGCTCCTCTATCTTTTGTAAAAGTTTGATCTGAAATTCACCAATATTCACTCCATCTTTCTCCATTACTTTTGCTGAAGCAATTTCCGGTAAATGTTTCTTTTCTTTAATATGTTTTTCGACATCTTCCAACTTTGGAAGATTGTATTCATTTTCAAATACAAAATCAGCGGTTGGCGTAAGGGTTACTTTTACTTCTTTTGCTTCAAATTTACCATTTAATAATGCATTTCCATTTTCTCCATTAATAATAAGTCCTTTCCCCCAATCCCAATCATTATTCGCCACATTTTTCGGGGAAAGATGTATTGTCTTCCTACCATCATCAGGAGTATGGAAAATCCATGAATTTGTTCCGCCACTTATAATATCCTGAAATTGAGCATTGCCAACAACATCCAATTTATATGCAGGAGCATCAGTACCAATTCCAACATCTCCATTAGGTGTAAATCTTACTTTCTCTCCGCCATTAAACCTGAATCCGAGTCCTACAATATTATCTCCACCTCCTCTAATAATGCCTATATCTGCATGATTATTATACCATGTAAACATCAGGGAAGAAATCAACGTATCAACAGGGTTTTGCGTTGTAGAAGGCTGAAAGAACCTAATTCCTTTTTGTTCGTTTCCAAAATTAACATCAAATTTAGCCTGAGGAGTTGAAGTCCCAATTCCAACATTCCCGTTTTCCAGTAATTGCAAACCTACTCCTATAGAGGTCCGAAGTCTTACTCCTCCATACCAATTAATATCTAAGCCAGAAGAACCTGTCACGGGATAGCTCCCTAGATAATAATTTATAGGATCTGCATGACCATATAATTTACTGAATGCGATATCCTGAGAAAATAGTAGTTCACAGATAGCCAGACCAAGAATTGATAATGTTTTTTTCATACAATATGTGTTTTCATTATTCCTATTAAACCAGAAGAGCTCAATAAAAAGTGAGCAAATTTAACTAATTTTTCAAGAATATCAGAATAATTTGTCACCACATAGACAAACTTTTAATCTTTATAATGATAATATCTTGCTCCTTTCAAAACAGGATTATCAGTTTCTACTGAGGTCAGTCCAAAACCTTTATAATTTTTATTAACGGAAGTCTGAAGCTGTTTTCTATGAAGTTTTTCATAGGTTTCAAAATCAACTGCCGTTCTGTTTTTTAAATTTTTAAATAAATTCCATTTGGCTGCTGCAGTTTTCCAGTTTTTGGATATTTTTCCGGCAAAAACTTTGGATTTCGAGCCGCTTCCGTATCCTAAAAAGCCTATTTCTTCGCCTGCCAGCTCTTCTCCTTTGTCAAAAGCGACCTGTATTGCAGAAAGGAATGCCATAAAGATGGAAGCTGTATACATATTCCCTATTTCTGAGGAGGCCCGCTGAGACCTTTCGATCTTTTCACTGATAAAATTGAGATAGTCTTCAGATTTCGCAACCGCTTTCTGCTCGTCAAGAGTTTCATAAGGAAGTCCGTTTTCCAGGCTATAAATTTCTGTGAAGACTCTTTTTCCGTGGAAAGCATACGGAAGATGGAAAATAAGATATTTCCAGGCCTCATAAGGCTTATCTTTTCCTGTAATTTCTTTATAATGCTGGTAAGCTTCCCTGATCCTGTCCTGATAGCATTGGTTTGAATACTGCCCATCAAAAACAGGCTCATCCGTAAAGATCTCAATTTTATCCGGGTAAGTTTCCGGAGCTGAATTCAGATCTTTTTTACTGTAGGCTCTTCTGGGCTTAAAGAAATCAAAAACGCCTTCGGTAGCTACTCCCCAGTCATTTTCAATCTCCAGAAGATCCGGTTTTGATGAAACAAGCAGGGCCACTGCACCTCCTCCCTGGGTATATTCACCAGAAGAAGCCAGCTCGTATTTGGCATAATCGCTGGCAATAACTACTGCTTTTTTATCGGGATTCACCCTTACAAAGTCAAGGGAATTATGAAGGGCATCTACCGCTCCGATACAGGCGAAAGTCATATCTACCACATCGCAGTTCCTGAAACATCTTTCGCCAAATTCTTTTTCCAGAACTTTCTCTATCATCTGCATGGCGTATGAAGCCGTAGGTTTTGCAGCATCCAGGGCACTTTCAGTTCCCAGATAAATCCTGGCTATATCTTTAGGATTGAGATTATGATCTCTGATCAGTTTCAACAAAGCTTCTGCTGCAAAGGTAGCGGCATCTTCATGAACATCAGGAAATCCCATTTTATGCAGTCCTAATCCTTTTTCCAGTTTTGCAGGTTCAATTCCTCTTTTTTCCGCCAAGTCTTTGATTTCTAAGTACAAAGACGGCACATAATAGCCCGCAGCCTCAATTCCAAAAGTCATTTTATTCTTAATTTTTATACGAATTTATAAAATGATGTTTGAATAAGCCCTCATTTCTAAGGCATAATTTGTCTTTTAAATACAAAAATCATAAAAAAACCGCTGTTCGATACAGCGGTTTTATATTCTTGTCATTTTTAATGATCTGTTTATTTAAAATCTTCAATCGCTTTATTGATGGCATCAATCTGTTTGTTGATGCTTGCAGCGTTCTGAGGATTCTGTCTCAACAGTTCCATTTTTTTACTTAAACCATCTTTCAGCATCTGGGAAATCATCATTTTTACCTGAGGATTATCTCCCATTTCACCTTTTGCATGGCTGATTATTTTGGTAATGTTCTCAGTAGCTTTCAGATTATCTGAGCTCATAATCCAGTTATATCCTTCTTCTGCAGATTTACCCAATTCCGGATTCTGGAACTTAATAAATGGATAAAAGGCTACAAGCGGAGTGATATTGGACA
The DNA here is from genome assembly GCF_019970085.1 of Chryseobacterium lathyri. Lineage (NCBI taxonomy): Bacteria > Pseudomonadati > Bacteroidota > Flavobacteriia > Flavobacteriales > Weeksellaceae > Chryseobacterium > Chryseobacterium lathyri. The sequence continues at coordinate 89,828 of NZ_JAHXYG010000005.1, forward strand.
TCTGTGAAGTTACTTTATTTTTTACAATCACCGGAAGTAACTGGCTCAATAATTCGTCTGAAGCCCCTTCAAGGTCAATTTTATCCGCCAGTGTATTAGCTTTTGACGGGTCAATAGCTACAACAGCGCTTAATGAAGTTCCTTTTACAGCATTGGAGACAGCGTTTACTCCTTTTTCAAAAATTGGAAGATATTTTTTATCCTTAGTTTTAGCTAATGCAGAAATGGCAGCAGCCTGAACTAATGTTTTCGGGTCGTTAGATGCTAATTTCTCAACATCTGCCCCCAAAGCCTTCATCTGTTCAGGATTTGAAAGATCCATCAATTGAAGAGCTTTGATTCTTGTTCTGAAATACGGATCTTTTATTGCAGCAGCCAGTAATTTTGTAGCAGCAGGGTTTTTGCCTACCTGATCTTTTATAGCGGATAAAGCTTTATATCTGCTCTTAAATTCTTTGGAGTTGGTGAACTGCAACAGGTTCTGCTCCGGAGTTTTGGTGTCTGTGATATCTGCCAGTAAAATTCCGTCTGCGTTGATGTTCACAAGATCAGGAGTTTTGGAAACATCAAAATTAAATGTATTCTTCGCTTCAGCATTTACCCATACGTTATATCTTTTCGGCTTTCCGTTGTCATATACATCAATAGCAAGAGGAAACTCGAATGGCTGCTCCTGGGTCTGGTTGATCGTTACGGCTACCTGTTTTTTTACCGGTTCGAAAGTAAATGAGTAATTGATCTTTGGATTTCCGCTTCCGAAATACCATTGATTGAAGAACCAATTCAGGTCTTTCCCTGAAACTTTTTCAAAGGAAAGTCTTAATTGGTGTGCTTCTGCATTCTGGTACTCATTGGTTTTCAGATAGTCGTTCATTCCGGCAAAGAAAGCATCATCACCAAGATAATTTCTCAGCATGTGAAGAATTCCACCTCCTTTCTGATAGGTCACAAGATCAAAAACATCTTCACGGGAATCGTAATTGAATCTCACGAGGTTTTTCTTGAAATCAGCAGGATTGTGGATATACATATTCACATCGGTCATCTGGTGGTAGTCTGCCTGGTCTTTTCCATATTTATATTCATTCCAAAGGTATTCGGAATAATTCGCGAAAGATTCGTTTACGGTAAGGTTGCTCCAGCTTTCTGCCGTCACAAGATCCCCAAACCAATGGTGAAATAATTCATGGGCAATGGTATCTTCCCATTTGTTTTCATCGATCAGCTGCCCCGGCTTCTGAAGGATATCGCTTCCATGTAGGGTTGCTGTTGTATTTTCCATGGCACCACTCACATAGTCTCTTCCTGAGATCTGTGCATATTTTGCCCAAGGATAATCATAACCCATCTTTTTGGAGAAAAACTCGATCATTTCCGGAGTATTTCCGTAGATCTGTTTAGCATAAGGTTCGTATTCTTTTTCGATATAATAATCTACCGGAATATTTTTCCATTTGTCTTTAACGATGGCATATTCTCCTACGCCCATGAAGAACAGATAAGTGGCATGTCTTTTATCCATTACCCAATGGTCTGTTCTTAAATTATTTCCTTCTTTCTGTGAATCTTTTAGAATTCCGTTGGAAAGCGTTACATATTTATCAGGAACGGTCATATAGATCTCCTGGGTAGTCTTCTGATTCGGTTTATCGATTGTTGGGAACCATGCAGAAGAAGATTCTGTTTCCCCTTGTGTCCAGATTTGTGTAGGCATATCCGGATCCTGTCCCTGTGCATTGACGAAATAAAGACCTTTGGCATCATTGATGGCCATACTTCCTTTCTGTTTTACTTCATTAGGTCGTGCGGTATATTTGATGTACACCGTATATTCCTGATTTTTCTGATAGGTTTTGTCCAGATTGATTTTCAGGATGTCATCTTTATATTCATATTTCAGAGGTGATCTTTTTCCGTTGTTGTCAAGAGCTACTTCATGAATCAGCATTCCTTTTGCATCAAGTGTCAACTCATTGGAAGGGTAGAAATACGGAGAGGCTGTCAGCCATTCTTCCCCACCCATCTGTTCTTTCTGATAATCAAAATTGACTTTAAGCTTGGTATGTTTAAGTTCCGTTACTTTCGTGTGTGTGGCTCTGTAAGCCTTTTCCCTTCCTGAAGTTTCGGTCTGTGCTGATACGTTCGCGGAAAAGAAAATTCCGAGTATAGCAATGGACAAAATCGCCTTTTTCATGTATTACTGTATTATTTTTTAGAATTATTTTTTGTTATTATATCAAAAATATCATTAACTAAGGTCTCGTAGTCTCCTTTTTTGAGCTGTTCCTTGGTTTTGGCAAAAGCTTTTTTCAGTTCACTTTCGGGGTTTTCATCATCAACGATCTCTGCCGAAGCTACACCTTTTAGTTGTAAAACTGCATTTTGAAGTGCTGCAAGGTCTGCATTGTCTTCTGTATTGATTTTTAAATATTTCATTTTATTGTTTCTTAAAGGTAAAATTATTGGCTCCTTGTGAGAAGTCCATAGTTCCTTTCTCAGCATTGAACTTCATTTTAATGCCTGCCATTTCAAACTTAAATTCGCTTTCAGAGACTGCTTCCAGTGGAAATGCGCCCTGTCCTGTAGCCTGCCCCATCAGCTTTCCTTCTTGCTGAAATATTTTTATATCCAATGGAAAGCCTTCTGTCTTGTAAAGCCCTTCATATTTTTTCAGAATTTCAGCTGCTACAGAAACTTCTTTAAAATTAGGCATTTTAAAATCTTTTCCAATAGCTGTCTGGATCATTTTGATCGAAATATCATTATTATCGTAATCTGATTGATTGGTGATGGCACTCACTGCTACTTTCAGCTCAGGAAAATAATACAGTACTGATCGGAACTGATCAATTCCCCCGTTATGTCCATACCCCGAATATTTTTCAAAAGGTACCTGTGCAATTCCATAGCCATAGCCGTCGATAAAATTTTTCATCCGGGAAAGGCTGGTTTTATTGATGAGCTTTCCGTTTTCCAGAGCCATGATAAACTTCAGAAGTTCTGTAGGGGTAGAAATGATATTTCCTGCACCAACAGGAATGCTCATATCTGTTTCCTGCCACGGCTGATAACTTCCACCGGAGTAGGTATAGGAAAGCGCCTGGTTTGTGGAAGGATCAATCTTTCCGCCCACTTCCGTCAGTATTAACTTCAGAGGATTTGTAATTTTAGCCTTAAGCAACTGTGCATAAGTTTTTTTATAGACCTTTTCCAGTATAAAGCCCAGCAGAATATAATTTGAATTGCTGTATTCATATTTTGTTCCCGGAGAAAAGTCGCTTTTGTATTTTTTGATGATTGACACCAGGGATTGTTCTGTCTGAGCTGTTGTATTATAGCTCCAGTACTCCTGTTCATCCGTTAGATTATGAATTCCGCTTCGGTGCTGTAAAAGATTTTCGAGGGTAATTTTATCTGCATTTTCTATTTCCGGATACCAGGTGGAAAGTTTAGCATCGAGGAATAGCTTTTTTTCTTCAACAGCCTTCATCACAAGTACTCCGGTAAATGTTTTGGAAATGGAACCTATTCGGTATTGGGTATTTATATTGGCTTTCTGCTGTTTTGCAACATCGGAGAATCCTGTAGTTTTCAGAAAAGTAGGTTGTCCGTTTTCTGCAATAGCAAAACTTCCCATGACTTTATGATGAACAGAAAGTGAATCAAGATAATCCATTAATTTCTGTTTGTTTGCACTTTGAGAAAATGCCATACATGAAATACTTGCTGTCGCCACAAAAAACAGTTTTTTCAGAATCATATTATTAATTTTCCAATCAGTAGTAAAATTAAGGATTCTGTTACAACAGTACGTACCGGAAAGTTATTTATAGTCTTCAGAAGAAATCAAGATTTCTCAGTTGTGACATTATCTTATGTTCATCTTTGCACAAACTGTCTTTTTTTGAGATAAAAAAAGTGAAGACCTTGCTTCACTTTTATATTTCATACGATTAATTAAATTGCCACAGGAGCTTTGATTCCCGGATGCGGATCATAATTTTCCAGGGTAAAATCTTCAAAATTAAAACTGAAAATATCTTTTATCTCAGGATTCAGCTTCATAACCGGAAGTGGTCTAGGTTCTCTGGAAAGCTGCTTATTGACCTGTTCAAAATGATTGTTATAAATATGAACATCTCCGAAACTATGAATATAATCTCCTACTTCCAGATCGCAAACCTGAGCCACCATCATCAGCAACAAGGCATAGCTTGCAATATTAAACGGTACTCCAAGAAATACATCAGCGCTTCTCTGATATAACTGCAGTGAAAGTTTTCCATCTGCTACATAAAACTGGAACAAAGCGTGACATGGCGCAAGGGCCATATTGGGTATTTCAGCGGCATTCCAAGCGGAAACGATCAGTCTTCTTGAATCGGGATTCTTTTTGATCTGGTCTATTACCTCAGTGATCTGATCTACTATTTTTCCATCGGCTCCCTGCCAGCTTCTCCACTGTGCGCCGTAAACAGGTCCCAGGTCACCGTTTTCATCAGCCCATTCGTCCCAGATGCTCACTCCGTTGTCGTTGAGATATTTGACATTAGTATCGCCATTCAAAAACCAAAGCAATTCATAAATAATAGATTTCAGGTGTACTTTTTTTGTAGTCACCATCGGAAAGCCTTTTGACAGATCGTATCTCAGCTGGTACCCAAAAACACTTCTGGTTCCGGTTCCCGTTCTGTCCGTCTTGTCTGTTCCATTGTCTAAAATATGCTGTAAAAGTTCCAGGTAGTTCTGCATTTTGAGAGTGCTTTTTATGGTTCAAATTTAGAAAAATTTAAACGATTTACGGGTATCATGGATCATAAAAAAGCATCCATTTCCATGAATGCTTTGTTTATTAGAGTCTTTGATCTTCAATCAAAAGAAGTAAATTTTACCTTCAAAATTCAAACAGGATAATTCTACCAGATATGCTGAATAGTCTGGACCATGTTATTAATGGCAAAAGTCTCCCCCTCTTTTTTCCCTGACATGGCTTTCACAAGGGGTGATTCTACAGAAACTGTCATCACTTTTTGTTTTTCAGAAGTAATTTCGCCCACAGATACGGCAACATAAAACAAACCTTTATCTGTTTTGACCAAAGCTCCGATCTGAGCTTTATCTGAAGGTTCAACTGATATTTTTTGAATCACAGATTGCTGATTTAAAGATTCATTAAGCTGCCGCTGAAGGTTATTGATTTCCTGCTGAAGCATTTCGCGGCCTGTTTCATATTTGTCGCCCATGGAACTTTTGGTATCATTATTAGAAGCGCGGGTTTCTGCAATCAGGTTTTCAAAAGATTGTATTTTTTCTGTAAGCTTTGCTTTTATGATGTTTAATAATTCCTGTTTGTTCATATCATGAAGTTTCGTGTAAATTTTGGCTAAAACCGGTTACAAATATGCATAAAATAAGCGGGCTAAAGCCCGCCCCTATTGAATATTTTAGAAGATTAATATTCTTTTAAAAATAAAAGGAATATAAATATTTCTGATTTTTAATGTTTAATTTCTGATTTATTTTTCAAAAACTGCATAGTCTGAAACTTTGAATGTGAAATCTTTCCCGCTGTCAAAATCTCTTTTGGTCTTGTCAAAAACATTACGGAAAACTCCTGAAAGATTCTGGTCCTCAATGGTAAATTTTACAGGTTCTTTTGACATGTTCAGGACTACCAACACTTCATCTTTTCCGTTCTTTCTGACGTAAGCCAGAATTTTGTCGTTGGCTGTGGTATTTAAAAGATAGGTAGATACGTTGCTATCTCCGCCTCTTAATGCAGGATTGGAGGCTTTCAGTTCCAGCAAAGTTTTATAAAATTCTGCCATCTGGTAGGTATTGGTCCATTTGATGACATCTTTTTCAAAAAATTCAAGCCTTTTCATATTGGGAAGTTCCTGGCCTGAATATAACAGGGGAATACCATTCCATGTTGCAGAGAATACAGCCATAGGTTTGGTTATTGTTCCATACTTTTCGTATTCTGTTCCGTTCCAGGAATTTTCATCATGATTGGCTGTAAACCAGGCTCTCATGGAAGCATCTCCGATATTGGAATATTTTTGCAACAAATCTTTAAGTTCCTGAAGAGGCTCATTTTTCTTATAATAGTCTGCAGATTTATGCATCCATTTCCATGAATAGCTTGCATCAAATACTTTTCCGTATTCGGGGCTCTCGATTTCATCAAATTCTCCCAGCCAGAAAAGAGGCTTTATTTTTTCGACTTCCGGGCGTGCCTGCTGCCAAAAATCCACTTCTACCCAAGAGGCAAGATCGCATCTGAAACCGTCAATTCCCGTTTCCTTTACCCAGAATTTCATGGCATCTATCATCGCCAATCTCATTTCCTGGTTTTTGTAATCCAGCTCAATAATATCATCCATTCCTGAAGCAATATGAAATTTTCCATCAGGATCTTTCAGATAGAATTCCGGGTGTGTTTTTGTCCAGACATGATCCCAGCCTGTATGGTTGGCCACCCAATCTATGATAACTTTAAAATCCAACCGATGGGCTTCGTTCACCATATGTTTGAAATCATTCATGGTTCCAAATTCGGGATTAATGGACGTGTAATCTGAAGCTGCATACTGGCTTCCAAGGCTTCCCTTTTTGTTTTGCTGGGCAATGGGGGTTATGGGCATGAACCACAGGGTTTTGATTCCCATTTTTTTCAGACGTGGCATTTCTTTTTCAAATGCTTTAAATGTGCCTTCCTGTGTATATTGTCTTAGGTTTACTTCGTAAATATTGGTCGTGTGCTTCCATTCCTTCGGCAGATCCATAGTGTTTTGAGTGTTTTGAGTGGCACAGGAAACAATTCCCAGGCCAATTATTGCTAATAGAATTAATTTCTTCATTCATCTATTTTTAGCAAAAGTAAGGAATGTTTTTTTGTTAGAAGCAGAGAACGTGAAGAAGTGAGAAAGGTAAAATGTGAATAGTCAATGGTGAATTTTGCTTCGCAAAGTAATTTAAGTTTGAAAAAGTGAACGATGAATAAGAGGCTGTTTAGATTTTTAAAATCCCGCTGATTTAGCAGATTACGCAGATTTTTATAACTGAAATAAATCTGGGCAATCAGCGAGAGGAATATGTTTTTTTAGTAATTATTCTGCACCAGAATTTTTATTGAATAAAATTTAAACGGATTCTAAGAAATTTTAAAAATTACAGATCTTTAAAATTCATGATTCGCTTGCGAAGCAAAATTCACAATTTACCTGCAATAGCTGACATAAAAAAGCCCCGGACAGAATCCGGGGCCTTATATTGTTCAGATGTTATCTTTCTTCATCGTTATCATCATCCTCTTCGAAAACATCGTCATCGTAGTTTTCTTCTTCTTCATCATCGAAACTGTCGTCATCCTCATCTTCAAAATTTGTACTTCCTCCAAAGTCATCCTCGAAACTGAAATCATCATCCATCAATGGCATTGCTGATCTTTTTTTGGATCCTCCGCCTTTGCTTGGTGCCTTTAACGGAACGTTTCCAAATCTGTATACCGTAATAGGATAATTAACTCCTTTTGTTTCTTCGATGATTTCTACAAGCTCACAATACAGTTCCCAAAGATCAAGAAGCCCATACTGGAACTGAGCTTTGTCGCCTACATTTCCAAAAGCTTCATCAATGTACACGTCCGACATAATTTCGCCATCACCATCGTCACTCATATCTTCCAGGGGAACGCTTTTAATTATTGTTCCGTCGTCTTCCAACATATTAAAAGTGGAAAGTTCGTCTCCTTGCAGACTGAACGCACTTTTAATTCCCAAATGTAAGTTCCATAGTGATTGTTTTCCCTTTACTTCAATATCACGGAAAATATCCTCTTTCGCATCTAATATTACGCGGATCTTGTAAACCATATCAGTTTCTTAAATTACTTTTTTGCCTTAATTATTATGATAAATCTCTGTTGCAAATATATAATAAATGACATGTGACAAAAAAATATTTCAGGATTTTTTAAAATATTTTTTTTTCTTACATTTTACCAGAATTATTTGCTTTTTTCAAGCATGAAACTGAATTTAGTGCCTTCAAGATAGACACTTTCTACGGTAATATTTTCGTTATGGGCTTCCAGAATATGCTTTACAATAGCCAGCCCAAGGCCGGAACCACCTTCTCTCCTACTTCTGCTGGTTTCGACACGGTAAAATCTTTCAAAGATTCTCGGAAGAGCTTCAGCTTTAATTCCCATTCCGTTGTCGATCACCTCAATCAGTACCTTATTTTTAAGAACACTGGTTTTTACGGCTACTTTTGCTTCCTGCCTGTTGGCATAATGAATGGCATTGGAAATCAGGTTAATGAAAACCTGTGAAATTTTCTGCTTATCGGCATCTACAAAAATCTGTGGATGAAGGGTCTGGATCTGCAGGGTAGCATTATGTTTTTCTGCTTCAAATTCAAGAAGCTCAAAAATTTCTTTGATCAGAAGGTTAACATCAAATCTTGATACCGTAATACTGATTTCTCCTGCCTCAAGGCGGTTGATCATATCCAGGTCTGTAACGATTGCGATCAGCCTTTCTACGGATTTATCTATCCTTTCCAGATATTTGTCGCGGATGGTAAGATTGTCAACACCTCCGTCTCTGAGGGTCTCTACATATCCCTGAATGGAAAACAGCGGTGTTTTAAGCTCATGGGAAACATTTCCGATATATTCTTTACGGTAGCTTTCCATTTCCTTCATCATATCGATTTCCGTTATCTGCTGCTGGTTAAGATCGGAAAACCTCTCACCCAGTTCTTTAATGGTAATATTCTCGTTATTGTCATGAACAATTTCCTGCGGAAGCATTTGTGAAAGACCGCGAACCTGCTTTTTCCCGTAATAGTTGAAAAGAAGCTCGAGGACCACATAATTGATCATAAAAATGAGGATGAGGCAGGTAAAAAGACCAATCTTAAAAAAAGGCGTCTGGTAATAGATATCCTTCAGTGAATCAAAGATGATCACTAAAAGAAACATCACCAGTGTCAGAAGACACGAGGCGACGAGTGTAAGTCTGTAAAATTTCAATTTTACAAGTTTTTATAGGTTTATGTAAAGGTAGGAATTTAAAGTATTAAACGATAAGCTTATACCCGATTCCTTTTAATGTCTGGATGGTATTAATTCCCAGTTTTTCTCTCAGTCTTCTGATGTGGACGTCAATTGTTCTTTCTCCTACGATCACATCATTGCCCCATACTTTTTCCAGAATTTCTTCTCTCTTAAATACTTTTTCAGTATTTGAAGCAAGAAGATAAAGCAAATCAAACTCTTTTTTAGGAAGAAGGAACTGCTGTCCGCTTTTGGAAACTCTGAAATTGTCTTTGTCGATCACTAAATCACCAATTTCAATCAGTTTAGCATTATCAGAAACCTGAGAAGTCAGCTTCAATAAAGCATTCACTTTAGAAATCAGAATTTTCGGCTTGATCAGCTTTACGATGTAGTCATTGGCTCCGGCCTGAAATCCTGCTAACTGAGAGAATTCTTCGCTTCTTGCAGAAAGAAAGACAATAAGTGTTTTCTGCAGCTCTTTTACTTTACGGAGTTCCTGGCAGGTTTCGATACCATCTTTTTCGGGCATCATAACATCTAACAGAATAAGATCGGGAATGATCTCTTTGGCTTTATCTATTCCTTCGTTACCGTTTGTGGCTGTATAGATATCATAGCCTTCTTTTTCCAGGTTGTAAGACAGAATCTCTAAAATATCCAGTTCGTCGTCTATTAAGAGTATTTTCTTTTGGTTCATTTTCAATTTTTACAGAGTCAAAGTTAATAAATTTTAAAGCACAGATGAACAAATCTATTATCGTTCATATAAAGTTAACAATAACCTGCTTTTATTAATGTTTAGTTAAAAAAAAATTAAAACAACCTAAACCATTTACCCCACTAATCTTTTATTCCTTTGCACCGAAAGAATCTAGTAATAAAGTAGGTAAAATAATGAAAATTAATAAACTTAGCATTGCAGTCATATTTTTATCCGGATCCATGTTTTACGCTCAGGAAACGAAGCAGGACACGATCATTAAGGAGAAAAAAATTGATGGCGTAGTAATCCAGGGAAGCAGCAACAAGAAAACTGAAACTGCTGTATTAGGAGAACAAAAAAAAGCGGTTATTCAAAAGCAGGCTGTAAGTGCTGAAGAGATTTCCAGAAAAGGGATCTCCAACGTGGAACAGGGACTTACGAAAGTAACAGGAATCACTACAGTAGAAGGAAGAGGTCTTTTCGTTAGGGGTCTTGAGGAACGATACAATTATTTATTGATCAATGGTCTTGGATCACCTTCCAACAACCCATTCCAAAAGATTATTGCCCTGAAGCAGTTCCCAACAGATGTGGTAGGAAAATTAAATATTTATAAAACCTTCAACTCCAACCTTTACGGAGATTTTGCAGGAGCAACTTTTGATATTGAAACACTAACGATCGACAAGCCTTTTACGAAGGTAGAATTCAGTGTAGGGGTAAATACTTTAAGTACATTCAGAGATAACTTTAAAGTATCTGAGGGCTCGCAGGGTATTAATGGATATTTAGGTTTAAATTCCAGAGACAGAAAACTACCAAACGAGGTTAGAGACTCAAGACCAAGTAACTATAGATTTACAGCAAATGAATCACTAAATTCTTTTAAAGATTCGTGGAATGTAGACAATGTAAAAACAATGCCTAATACAAGTATTGGATTTACGACTGTACAGAAAACAAAAATGGGTGAAACAGGGAATTTAGGAATTTTATTCTCTTTAAACCAGTCAGCAAAATATTCATACAGAGAAGGAGATAATAACCAATTTAGAAATAATGGCTCTACAATAGAGCTCAGCAACTTATTAACTAAAAAAGATTACGAATATGAAACAGAATCTTCAGTTTTATTAGGATTGGGCTATAAAAATAAAGGTACAAATGTTAACCTGAATGCAATTTACCTACAGAACTCATCCAATATTATTGAGGATTTTACCGGATTTAAAAATGGCCAGGTTCTGGATCAACGTTTCTTTAGAACGAATCAGCAGGATATCTCAAGATTTTTGGATCTACAGTTAACTGCGGCACAAAAAATCGGAGAACGCCATCAGTTTAAGGCGGGGGCTAGCTATGTAATCAATAGTTATAGCCAACCGGACAGAAAGATCTTTGAACTTAGCCAGCCTGAGGATTTTACCCATGCTTTAATTTCATATGGAGGTAATAGCTTTATCAGACAATATTTGGATGTTAATGGCCGATTTTATGGTTCTGCATTTGGAGAATATTCTGTTTTATTAGGAGAGAAGGGCGATCGAAAGGATTATCCATTACAAATATCTATCGGTTATAATGGCTTTACAGATATAAGAAAGAATTCATATCGCTTTATTTTCGGTAACCCAGGAACCGGAAGCTCTTCTGTTTATATCAATGTCGACCGTCCTCAAGATGCTTTAAATACTTCCATTAAAAATAATCAACTTTATTATAATGAAGGTAGTGATTCTTATGCTTATTTATCTAACATATATCAGTTTGTAAATGCTGGATATGCTAATATTAATTACAAGCCTACTGATACTTGGGATATATTATTAGGTGGCAGATTTGAAAATGACATGAGAATTATTAGGTTTAACAGACCTGGTAATTCAAATAGAGAAAACCTAACACCAAATAAAAACTACTTTTTGCCTTCGCTCTCTATAAAAAAAGCCCTAAATAATAAAAATAACTTAAGATTATCTTTAAGCAAGACCATTACCCGTCCTGTTCTTATTGAAACAATGCCTATTGAATATATCAATCCCGATAACTCCTCTATCCTTGGTAATGCAAATATTCAAAACAGTGAAAACTATAATGTAGATCTAAAATGGGAATATTTCCCAACTAACAAAGAAATGTTTGCTGTTAACTTATTTGCCAAGAGAATAGACAAGGCTATAGAGCGTTCTATGGCTCCTTCAGCAAATGCAAGTGGTGCCGTTATTACATTTTATAATGCTGAAAAAGCTACTCTTGCAGGAGTTGAGCTGGAAGGTATTCTTAACTTAGGCAGATTTTCTGAATCTTTAGATAAATTTACCTTAGGAGCTAATGCTACCTTTATGTATTCTGATGTAACAAGAAGTGAAGATCAATTAAAAACTGAAAGACCACAAGGCTTTACCAATGATCAGCTTCATAAAAGAGGCTTGCAAGGGGCGTCTCCTTATACGATCAATGCTGATCTGAAATATGAATACAAAAATTCAAAAAATTTCAGCAAAACTTTCTCTTTGGTATATAATGTATCTGGTTCTAAAATTTATGCAGTAGGAGGTTCAGGTGCAGATAACTATTATGAAAAACCGTTCCATCAATTAGACTTTGTTTATCAAAATCAAATTGATAAGAATTGGAACATAAAAGCAGGAGTACAAAACATTCTAAACAGTAAATACCGCGTTGAATTAGGAGATGACAGTTATTATACTGTAAACACAAACAGTATTTATTCCTTAAATAATTATTTCAACGGTGTAACTTTTAATTTGACCGTAGGTTATACCTTTTAAAAATTAACTTATAAAATAAAATCTTATTATAAAATGAAAAGAAATCTTTTAACTTTATTATCATTAACTTTACTTTTAAGCTTGTCCTCATGTACAATCGAAGTAAATGATGATTCAGGAACTCCTACTAATACAAACCCTGGAAATACAGCTGGTGTTTTACCTGAAGGAGGAAAATTATCTGGTGAAATCACTTCTAATTTAACAATAAAAAAAGGGAATTATACATTAGAAGGTATTGTAAAAGTAGCTGATGGAGCGACTCTTACTATCGAAGCTGGTGCAACATTTACCGTATCTACTGCCGTTACATCAAGTTTAGTTGTTTTACAAGGCGGTAAAATACTTGCTTTAGGGTCCGCAACGGAGCCAATAGTTTTCACAACTACAGCAAAGACTCCTGGCGGATGGGGTGGAATAACACTTTACGGAAGAGCTCCTATCAAAGCTGTAAACGGAAATCCTACTGCAGTATCTGAAGATGGAAATGCTATAACATATGGTGGAACCGATGCTAACTTTAGCTCAGGTATCTTAAAATATGTAAGAGTAGAATATGCAGGTAAAAAAATTAATGATGGAACTTCTGAAACCAATACTTTCACATTCTATGCTGTAGGAGATGGTACAATTTTAGAAAACTTAGTTGCCTACAAAGGAACTGATGACGGGTATGAATTCTTCGGAGGTACTGTAAGTGCCAAGAATATTGTTTCTTATGGTAACTATGATGATTCTTTTGACTGGCAGGATGCATGGAGCGGACAGAACAACACCAACTGGTATGCTTTTCAAACAGTGACTGGTAACTATGGAATGGAGATTGAAGCTTCCGCCAATGTAGACAATACAGCACCTAAGATTTCAAATATTACTTTGATAAGAGATACCAATACAGCTCCTGAGGTTGCGGGATCTACAGAAATTTCTGCTATCCAATTCAAAAGACAAGGAACAGGTATTTTCTCTAATGTATATATAAGCGGATATAAAAACACAGGGGGTAAAAATGCTTATGCAGTGCTTATTCAGGATGATGCTACTAATGCAAGCCAGGTTAATGCAGGAAAAGTAGTTGTATCACCAATTAACTATTTAAATTCAGATAACTTGGGAGTTTGGGGGTATGCTCAAACTAATGGTGGAAAAACTTTCACGAACACCGCTACTGTTACAAAAGTATCTCTAACTCCTGGAGCTTGGGCTACTGTAGACGGAGTAAACCTTTTAGCAGGATTACAATAATAAGTAACTAGTTTCTTCATATCAAATCTAAAGGCCATCAGAATTCTTTCTGGTGGCTTTTGATTGTTCAAATAAATCAAAGAAAAGCCACTGGAAAATCCAATGGCTTTATTACAAAAAACAAGTATATTAAAAAATATATTTCAATTAATGTCTCCAAAATAAGTTCCCGTCATTCATCAGGGCTTCTATTTTGGATATTCTGGAAACAGATTCTGCAGAACATGAAGCATCAGTAAATACAACGGCTGCATCGTCGCCTGGTTTGGGCCATTGCTGTTTTCCTTTTTCATCCAGCGGAAGAATACTTTGAGTAGCAAACTGAAGTGTTCTTGACAATTCAAATTCGGTTTCATATCCGTACAGTTCCGCAATCAGATTCGCTTTCTGAAGCATATTTCCTGATCCGAAGGTACTCCAGTAATCCTGCACATTATCATTTCCGATCACAACCTTCACTCCATACTTTTTCAGCATTGGAATGGGCATTACCGTTCCTCTAAAGGGTACAGAAGAGACAATTCCCACTTTTCCTTCAGCCAGTCTTTCTGCAATCTTTTCCGTTTCTTTTGGTGAAAGGTGGGCTAAAGCAAAGGCATGACTTACAAATGTTTTTCCCTGAAGCTGTGGATTTTCAATAGCTTTATCGATAAGATAATTGATGGTCTTCATCCCGGACTCTCCTACTTCATGCAAGTGGATATCAATTCCTTTTTTATGGTCTAAAGCCAGTTGTATTGTGAAATCAATTACTTTTTCAATATTCCCGTCAATACTTAACGGATCAAGACCTCCGATAAAACCTACACTTTTCAGCTGTGCCGCTTCTTTCATCAAAGGAAGCGTATCTGTATAATACAGGCCATGCTGCGGGAAAGCAACAAGTTCAGCTTTAAAAGAATCTTTTTTATGTTCTAATGCTTTTTCCAGATTCTCAAGTGAATGTAAACCAGAAGTAGGATCAATATTAAAATGGGCTCTTGCAAAATGAGTCCCGTAATGCTGAAGCAGGCTGATCAGCTGCTCTGCTCTCTCCACAGAAGTTTTTAAAAGTTCAGGGATAATTTCCTGCTCATAGGCAATCATATCCTTCACTGTTCTCCGTTTCGGTGAAAGCGCCTGCCACGGAAGTCCGTATAATGTCTTGTCCAGATGAATATGCATATCTCTGAAGGCAGGAAGCATCAGAAAACCTTTACCATCCAAAGCATCAGAAGCCGGATCATTCGGTTTTACGGATTTGATCTTTCCGTCTTCTATTTCAATACTGAAAAGACCGGTTTTCGTTCTGATTACTTCTTCATCATCATATTCAAATCCCGTTTCGAGACGGACATTTTTGAGTGAATAGGTTCCTTTTGCGGCCAATTGATAGGGAAACTGCATGACTTATCTTTTTTAACAGGACAAAGCTACGACCACCCCGTTGCAAAACCGGTGTATCAATTATGCTTTGTGTTGTACAGATTATTATTTGAACTGTGACGGAGTCATTCCCGTCTGTGCTTTGAAAAATTTGGAAAAACTGGCATGATCATAAAAGCCAAGATCGTACAAAATATCTTTTACAGACATTTCCGATACTTTTAAAAGGCGTTTTGCTTCCAGCAGGATCCTGTCCTGAATGAGGGATGAAGCAGAAGCATTCAGATTTTTTCTGCAGACAATATTTAAATAATTGGCCGAAATATTAAGCTTTTCCGCGTAAAAAGAAACCGATCTTTCCGTTCTGAAATGTTCATCAATAAGATGTAGAAACTTGGAAATAATAGGATTGGAATGATACATTTCAAAATCTTTAAAAGTCCCCTCCACCGATTTACTAACCAACAGCCCGATGAGCTCGCTCCGTTTCTGAATGACTTCCCAAAAAACATTCTTCTCATTTACTTCTTTCCGGATAGCCTGAAATTCATACAGGAAAGTCTGAAAGGCTTCTTTGGAAAGATTAATGACCGGATGATTCTGGTAATACGAAGCAGAAAACCTCAGCGAAGGCAGAAAACTTTCAAACCAGTCTCTGCTGATCATCAGTTGATAGCCCACTGTTTCCTTTTCAATCACCCATTGATGTACCTGATCCGGAAAAACAAGATGGATCTGGCAATTTTCTACTTCATATTCTGTGAAATCAATGGTATGAGTCCCTTTTCCATGCTCAAAAAGATTAATGATAAAAAAATCATGCTTGTGAGGTTCATCAATAGAACGTTCCCCGTGCAGTTCATTGAACAGCAGATGACAGCCCTGAAGCTGATTTTCGCTGAACTCCTGAATTCCCAGGATTGGAAAATGATCGTTATGATGCCCCACGTACTCTGATTTTCTCTTAAAATTAGTAAAATTTATGCGAGAAATCTGAATAGATGGAGATATTTTCATTTTTAAACAGATATGATTGCTTTTAACCATAAAAAGCGACTGTATGGATTTTCAATATTTTTAATTTCCTACAGAGCAGAATAATTTTTAAAACATTAAGATAAATGAAGTAAATAAGAAAAGTTAAGCTCTACTTAGTATTCTTAAAAACGGAATGAATCTTCATGGTTTTATTATTTTCGTAGAAGAAAAGATCATTTTAATAAACTGTATTTCCCTGATGAACTAAAGATTTCACCTCTGAAATTCTTGAAACCGCTTCTGCCGAGCAACTTGCATTTATCAGGCCAAAATCCGCCTGATCTCCGGCTTTTGGCCATTGCTGAATTCCTTTATCATCCAGCGGGAGGACATTCGCTGTTGCCAGTTTCAGGCTTCTTGATAATAAAAACTCCGTAGAATATCCGTACAGCTGCGCCATCAGATTGGCTTTCTGAAGTACACTCCCGGTCCCGAAAGTATTCCAGTGGTCCACAATACTGTCATTACCTGTCAGAACGGTTACATTATGTTTGTACAGAGTAGGAATCGGCATTACAAGACTCCCAAAAGGGATGGTGGAAACAATTCCGATTTGGGCCTCAGCCAGTTTTTCTGCTGTTTCTTCCTGTTTTACTTTGTCCAATTTTGCTAAAACAAAACAGTGGCTCAGATAGGTTTTTCCTTTCAGGGAAGGATTCTCATTGACTTTTTTAATAAGGTACTCTACCGTATTCAACCCGGACTCACCAGATTCATGAAGGTGGATATCAATTCCTTTTTTATGATCTAAAGCCAACTGAACGGTAAAATCAATTGTCTTTTCAATAGCTCCATCAATCGTAAACGGATCTACTCCACCGATAAAATCAATATCCATCCGGGCCGCTTCTTTAAGATAAGGCACCGAATCCGTGTAAAAGACACCATGCTGAGGAAAAGCAACCAGTTCGGCTCCAAAACCTTTCTTTTTATTTTCCAAAGCCTTTTGAAGGTTCTTTAATGAGTCCAGTTTTGAAGTAGGCTCAATATTGACATGACTTCTCGTAAAAGATGTTCCCTTTGACTGCAACAGTTCAATCATCCTTTCTGCTTTGAACGTTGAGTTTTTCAGCATTTTGGGAAGCATTTTCTGCTCGAGCGCGATCATTCCTTTTACACCGCCCGTTCTTTTTCTGGCCGCCTGCCATTTATTGCCGTAAAACGTTTTATCCAGATGAATATGCATATCCTTAAACGCAGGAAGCATCAGCATTTCTTTGGCATCAACAGCTTTTGCATTCGGCTGGTTCGGAGCTATATTTTTGATTTTTCCGTTTTCGATTTCAATATAAAACAGATCGGTTTTAGTAGAAACAACCTCTCCTTCTTCATACTCAAAACCGGTTTCCAGACGGACATTTTTAAGGCTTAATTTTCCTTTTGCCGAAATATTCTGTGTATCAAAAAACGGTGATGCTGCCATAATATTAGGTATTAAAGTAAGCCCGGCTGCGGCCAGCGTTGAATTTTTTATAAAATCTTTACGGGATATCGAATTGTCAGAGGTCTTCATTCCAAACTATTTATACAAAAGTAGAAAGAACGCGAATGATCAAGGTGTATGGTTTATTACAATATCTGTATGATTTATTGGATGGCTTAATTTCTTTTGTCTTGAAACAAAAGAAACAAAAATTCAAGACTGGAATTCTCGGCTAAAAATGAATTCTATTCTCTAAAAATTCTAAAACTCGTGCGGTTACTATCTATGTTTAGAATCAAGATTTGTCCCGCACTCAAACAGTAGAATTTTTTTAACGTTCATAGAAATCATTTTCTTAACACCTCCACTTCCTATGTCGTTTCTAAATACTTAATACTTTTCTGGTGGATATAAAAAAGACCGGATCTAAAAACCCAGTCTTTTTATAATTTATTTTTTAACTCTTAAGAAGAATATTCAAATTTTCTTACGGCTTCCAGTGTCATGTCAATTTCTTTATCCTTGATGGCATCACTGATAAAATATGTTTCATACCCACTTGGCGGAAGATATATTCCGTTCTTCAGCATCTGGTGAAAGAAATTATTGAACAGAGAATGGTTGGAAGCCTCTGCCTCATCAAAATTGGAAACCCTGTTCGTATGGAAAAACACAGACATCATGGATCCTTTTCTGTTAATTTTGTGAGGAATTCCTTTTTCATTTAAAATTTTCCCGATTCCGAAATCCAATGTTTCTGCAGTTTTATTGATTCTGCTAAAAAATTCCGGATCATTTTTGATAAGCTGTAAAGTTTTCAGTCCGGCTCTCATTGCCAGTGGATTTCCACTTAAGGTTCCGGCCTGATAAACACCTCCTTTCGGGGCCAGATGATCCATAATTTCGTTTCTTCCTGCAAAAGCTCCTACCGGAAGGCCTCCACCAATTACTTTTCCGTAAGTAACCAGGTCTGCTTTTACATTGTACAGCTCCTGCGCTCCTCCAAAAGCCAGCCTGAAACCGGTCATCACTTCATCAAAAATCAATAAAGCTCCGTTTTCATCACAGATCCTTCTCAAGTTCTGAAGGAAATTATTTTCAGGAAGCACACAGCCCATGTTTCCGGCAACCGGCTCAATGATAACGGCAGCAATTTGACCCTGGTTGTGACGGAACAGATCTTCTACCTGCTCAAAATCGTTATAACGGGCCAGAAGAGTATCTTTAGCCGTTCCTTCCGTTACTCCCGGAGAATTGGGGTTTCCGAAAGTAGCTGCACCGCTTCCTGCCTTGATCAGAAATGAATCTGAATGGCCATGGTAGCAACCTTCAAATTTAACGATCTTATCTCTTTTTGTAAAACCTCTTGCCAGTCTTACGGCACTCATACAGGCTTCTGTACCTGAAGATACCATTCTGATCTGGTCGATATTAGGAACGTTTTCTACGATGAATTTGGCAATTTCTGTTTCCAGCTCTGTAGGTGCTCCGAACGAAAAGCCTTTTTCGGCCTGTATTTTCAGTTCTTCAAGCACTTCAGGATGGGTGTGTCCCAAAATAGCAGGACCCCATGAATTGATGTAGTCGATGTATGTATTATCATCTGCATCGGTAAGGTAGGCCCCTTTTGCAGATTTCATAAATACAGGAACACCTCCTACTGATTTGAATGCACGTACCGGAGAATTTACACCTCCCGGAATGTATTGGTATGCTTCATCGAATAAAGCTGAACTTCTTTGGTATTTCATATTTTAGTTGAACGTTGATGGCTTATAATCGACAGTCAGATAGCAACTGGCAATGAGAAACCGGCAACAAAAATTAGTTTCTGGGTTTTTTATCAATTAAATAAATCAGCTGACCGGCAGACGGTTTCTGTCCTTCGTCCATTCTGTTTTTTGCATATAATTTATTTAATTTGATTCCGAATTTTTGAGCAATATCATGCATATCCTCACCAGATTCAGCTTTATAAATGGCTGTATTTCCCGCAGAATTTTTAGATTCAAGAAATACGATATCATTTTTCTTTAAAACATCACTATTAAGCTCATTCCACTTAATCAGTCTGCTTTCGCTTACCTTGAATTTGTCTGCAATGAATTTAACGTTAGTATCTTCGGGAATGACAATGTATTTTAAGCCCTCATTCGGATGGCTTTTGATAAGAATTGAATTTAAAATTTCAGCTTTTGTTTTGATTTTTTCAACTCTTTTCTGCTGCTGGGCATACGAGGTTTGTTTATAAGGAACTTCTACTGTAACAGGATCTTTAGCTTTCTTCACTGTCATTTTTGAAGGTTCCAGCTGGGCCATGAATGTTCTGTCGTCTTTCAGGTCCGGATACATTTTAAGAACGGCATACAGTACTTCTCTGGAGTTGGTATCGTCATACTCGTAAAGTCTGTATCTTTCAATTTTACCGATTAAAATTGAAGCGTAGCGGGGATTGGTTGCATAGCCTGCTTTTTTAAGTCCATGTGCCCACGCTTTGTAATCTTTTATATCCAGATTGAAAAGATTGGTGTAATATTTTCTTGTGGATAAAAATATGGAATGGTCTTCATAAGACTGTCTGGGATCGTCATAAACCCTGAAACATTCATTGGGAGCATCATCGGTGTGCCTCATGGTTTTTCCTGTCCAGTCTTCCTTACATTTTATTCCGAAGTGATTTTTACCTTCCTGAGCCAGTCTGCTCTGTCCGCCTCCAGTCTCTAACAGACCTTGAGCCAATGTAATAGAAGCCGGAATTTTATATTTTTCCATTTCTTCTACTGCATATTTAGCAAATTTTTGAATGTACTGGTCTTCAGTCGCCCAAGTTTGGGCTGAGAATGTTGATAAAACTAAAAGGCTTATGATTGAGAAAAGTCTTTTCATGTTTTTCAATTTTTACTTATATAATTAAATTTCTATTCTGTTTTTCCAAAAGCAGATTGGCTCCTTCAATACCCTGCAGTCCGCCGGTATGAAAGCACAAGATCCTGCTGTTCTCAGGAAAATATCCGTCATCAATCAGTTCGAAAACTTTCTGCATCATTTTTCCTGTATACACCGGCTCCAAAGGAATGCCGTACTTCTCTTTAAAATCATTGATAAAACGGATGTTTTCATCTTTTATTTTACCATAACCCCCAAAACATGAATCTATTAGATTAAAATTCTGTCTTGAGGTTAATTCTAAAATTTTATTCTCCAGTGAAGCATCCTCAACGACATTAAATCCTATAACTTTCTGATCTTCTTCACAAAACTTTGCCATTCCCGCAACTGTACCTCCGGTTCCAACCGCGGTGCAAAGATAGTCAAAATCTTTTGTTTGGTCATTGAGCATCATTTTAACGCCTTCTACAGCATCTTTATTGGTACCGCCTTCAGGAACAATTAAAGCGTCGGGGAATTCTTTATGCAGAAATTCGGTTAATTTTTCTTTATGCCTGTACTCTTCCCGGGTTACAAATTTCAGGTTCATCCCGTTTCTTTTTGCTAAAAGAAGTGTAGGATTATCCCTCCATTTATTTTGTAGTTCTTCCCCTCGTATTATTCCCAACGTAGGAATTCCGGACAGGTTTCCTGCAGCAGAAACGGCAGCAATATGATTGGAAAATGCTCCTCCAAAAGTGATGATATAGGGATTTTCAGAATTTTTTTCCAGGTAGCTGTTGATATTGTAAAAAAGCTTCCAGTATTTATTTCCTGAGATTTGAGGATGGATAAGGTCTTCCCTTTTTATAAAGAGCTTTACATTTTTATAAATAGGTATTTCCTGAATGGGAATAGGCTCTGCCGGAGGTTTTAATAGCATTTCTGTTGTTTAACTATTATCTGCAAAATTAGTAAAAGATTTGCTTTGTGTGATTTATAACAACATGAATCATTTTGTTTTTTACATTTAAAGAGCACAGAAAAATTTATGCCTATTTTTTTGACTACAGATGACACAGATTTTCACAGATGATGGATTGTTTATTTATAAGTTGTTTTTGTGATTATTTGTGGGAATATTTGTGAAATTTGTGTTTTAATTTTAGGTTTTGACTAAAGCCGGGTAAAGGCGGTTTATTTTTTGAAGGTAAGCTAAAGCCCATCCCTATTGAATTTTAAGGTAAACATTTTACATTTTACATTAACTACAAATACTTCCTGAAATTCCAGATTTTTCTTGTTTTCAGGTAATTCAGATTGCTTTCATTTGCATATGCTTCCTTTTCAAATGAGATTCTTTTATAAGCAAGAAAGCCATCTTTCAGTTTAAAAAACCAGTAATAATATTCGATGACATAAAAAACATAAAAGAAAATAATAAGCATTTCCAACTGCTGTCTCAAATGGATTTTTTCGTGATTGATAAGTACTTTATTTTCCTTATCTTCGGGTTTCCTAATGAAGATAAAGGGAAAGAGAGCAATGCCGTTAATTTTTAATTTTTTTAATGGCTTTTGGCATATAATTATCATACTAACAAATATAAAGTTTTTTGACTTAGAGATTTAACTTATGGCCCAATATGACATCAAAGAAGGTGAAGACTTCTACTATAATGAACAGGGGTACAAGGTTTTTACGGAAAAATTCCATCTGAAAAGAGGATATTGCTGTAAAAGCGGATGCAGACACTGTCCTTACGGGTACGATAAAAAGACTGATACATTCATTAAAAACGATAAAAAAAATAAATAAAATGAAAAAATATATTTTTATTTTGTTAGCATCGGCTGCATTAGGCCTTACATCGTGCAGCCCGTTCCAGGTACGTTCGGATTATGCTGAAACAGCTAATTTTACGACTTACAAGACTTATAAAATTAGGATTGACGATCTGAAACTGAATGACATTGATAAAGACAGAGTTTTAAACGAATTATCGAGACAGCTTCAAAGCAAAGGACTTCAGTCGGGAGAAAATCCTGATCTGATCGTTAACGTAAAGGCCAATCATAAAAAAATCACGGACATCAACAATAGTTCTCCTTACGGAATGTGGGGATGGGGCGGACCTTTCGGATGGGGTGTTGGCATGAGCAGAACATGGACAAGCAATTATAACGAAGGTGCACTGATTGTTGATCTCATCGATTCCAAAACCAATAAACTGGTTTGGCAAGGTATCGGAAGCGGAATCTCCGTGGATTCTCCAAGAGCTAAACAGAAACAGATTCCTGAGATCATGGCTGAGATTATGAAAAATTATCCTCCTCAGAGAAAGTAAGATATTTAAATCAATCTTATATATAATCCGGTGCAGTTTTTCTGTGCCGTTTTTTTTCATCCAAAATAACTGAAAGCTTCAACATCATTAAATTTCTTTTTACCTGTTCTTTTGTCTTGAAACAAAAGAACGAAAAGTTCAAGACTGGAATCTTCCTAGGTCGGTTAGATTCCCCCTTTAGATAAATCGTCTGCCATTGAAATGAGTCTACAATCATTTGAAGTAATTCTAATCTTCATAAACTGCATGCGGTACATCTTAAAATTAACACTAATGTAATTTTTTATTCGCAAAAATATAGTATTCTTACAGAAATTTTATCTGTATGAAAAAAATTATCTTATTTACTGCAATAGCGGGGCTTGCCAATGCCCAGGCTCCTGCAGGATACTACAATTCAGCGAACGGACTGAGTGGTGCAGCGTTAAAAACGGAATTAAGTTCTATCATCACAAACGGACACCAGGACAAAGGCTACAGCGGACTCTGGACAGGTTATAAAACGACTGATATTGATAAGAACTATGAAAATGATGGCTCTATCATGGATATTTATTCGGAAAGACCTTCCGGGACTGATCCTTACAAATATACCCCCGGTACGAACCAATGCGGAACATATTCTACGGAGGGTAACTGCTATAACAGGGAACATATTGTTCCACAGAGTTTATTCAGTGAGGCTGCTCCTATGGTTTCGGACATTCATTTTATCCGGGCTACCGACGGAAAGGTAAACGGAATGAGAAGCAATTATCCTTTCGGAAAGGTAGGTTCAGCTACATTTACCTCTCAAAACGGCTCAAAACTGGGCAGTTCTTCATCTTCAGGATATGCAGGAACTGTTTTTGAACCGATTGACGAGTTTAAAGGGGATGTGGCAAGGATGATCTTTTACTTTGTAACCCGTTATCAGAGCAAACTTTCTTCTTTTTCTTCAGGAAATATGTTGGGCAGCTCAACATTCCCGGGACTTCAGACCTGGGAGCTGAATGTTCTTCTGGCATGGCATGCTCAGGATCCTGTTTCACAAGCTGAAATTAATAGAAATAACGCCTCTTATACTTTTCAGGGGAATAGAAACCCGTTTATCGACAATCCTAGTTATGTAGGTCAGATCTGGGGCTCCAGTCCTGGAACCACGGATCCCGGAACTCCTACTCCTGGAACAGAATGCATCAATGAAACATTCGGAACAATTCCTACCGCCAGCAGTGCTTCTTATCTAACAAGAACCTGGACGGGCAGCGGTATTTCATGGACGGCTACAGATGCAAGAACTGACCAGACCATCAACGGCCAGGCTATTACGGTAAGAAACGGTTCTTTAACTTCGGGAAGCTCGGCCAACGGTATCGGATCACTGACGGTAACAACTCAGCTTAAGTTTTCGGGAACAAGCGGAACTTTTGATGTAAAAGTAAACGGTACAACAGTAGGAACAGTGCCTTACAGTGCCACTGCTACCACTACAACCATCAATAATATCAATATCACCGGGAATGTTACGGTAAGCCTTGCTAACAGCTCATCAAGCAACAGAGTGGCTATTGATGATCTTAAATGGACGTGTTATTCAGGAACTGCAAGAATGGCTCAAAAAGTCTCAGCAAATGAAATCACAGTTCAGGAACTTCAGATATCTCCTAACCCGATTTCAGGACAGGAAATTTTTGTACAAGGTGACACCCGGAATATTAAAAAGGCAGAGATCGTTAATCTTCAGGGAAAAACGCTTGAGACCATTAACAGTCCTTTTAAAAACGGAAACTCTATTAAGATCAAAAATCTTGAGCAGGGTGTTTATATTTTAAAGCTTGACCAGTCTGCTTTGAAATTCATTGTAAAATAATCTGTTGATTAAAATAATATAGCCGGCTCAATGTTTTGAGCCGGCTTTTTTTTATTTAAAAAATAGTGTTTCTACTATTTCATATACTGATACCAAGGAGATCCCTGCGGAGTAGGATATTTTAATCCGAAAACCACATCATTTCTGTAGGCATCTTTGGTTACGGTTACATATTTATTTCTGATTCTTCCATCGTCCTCAATAGAAATACTCAGTATGGAATAGTTTTTCCCGTCGTCCCAGAAAAAAGAAGTAGGATAGGTAAATGAGTTTTTCTCACCCTGGTTCCATGATACCTTATCCGGTGCCACTTTCTTCAGCTTTTCAAAAATCTGCTTTACCATTTTAGCATCTACAGTTGCTTTATCTGTCACTGTAGCGGTAGGTTTTCCATGTTTTCCTGCAATTTTTTCAACAAACTCCAAAGAGTTTTTTTCAGCGGCATTGGTGTCGATTGCACTTACTTTACCTTTGAATACGGTAATTCTTGTTCCCATGGTATTGTCCAGAAGAATTCCGCCATACGTCAATCCTTTATTTTCATCTGCATAGTATTGTATAACATCCGGTTTGCTGCCTTTATCTTTCAGAAATATATCTTTATTTTCAAGATCATATTTTTTTGCATCTTCCCCTAAAGAGACAGATGAAAGATCAAATGATTTATTTCCGCAGCAGATATTGATCAATACAATGAAAATTAATGCCAAGAATTTTCCTTTTTTCATCAGATTAAATGTTTTTTTCCTGAAATTACTAATGATCTTTTTCTTTAATTATTTTGGACCAATCGGTAAACATCTTGGTTATGGTATTGGCATTAATCAGGCTGAAAAAGAACATTCCTGCGAGTACCGTAAGCCAGCAATAGGCTAGTTTTACTCCATTTTTATCGGTAATAAAAAAAAGGATAAGCATGGCAAGAGATCCCAATACAAATGTAAACATAAGCGTATACAACAATACATGGATGATGTACATATTGAATTTAAGCTTTCTGAAGACCCATCCTATCAATGCAATTGGAACAAACAGAAGCAGTGGCAGAAACATAGCCCCGAAAATGGTTACCTCCGGGTAATCAGCTATTTTATCTTCTAGTCCGAAAAAGGTATTAAAACTGAACACCATCATAATGTTTCTCAGCATTTGTTACCTCCAGTAAAGCTTTGTCTTTATATCCTAGCATTTTCGCCAATATAACATTGGGAAATTCATGAATCCCTATATTATAAAGATTCACACTGTCATTAAAAAATTCTCTTCTGTCTGCTATTTTGTTCTCCAGTTCGGAAACCCTTTTCTGCAGTTCAAGGAAATTAGTATTGGATTTCAGTTCTGGATAATTTTCTGAAACAGCAAAGAATGAAGAAAGTGCTTTTGAAGTCTCATTAGCAAGCTTGGTTCTTTTATCTGCATCAGTACTGTTATTATAAAATGTTCTGAGTTCTGTAAGGCGGGCAAGAATTTTTTCTTCATATTCCATGAAATGTTTGGCAACAGTAACCAGATTGGGAATTTCATCTGCGCGCTGCTTCAGGACTACATCAATATTACCATAGGCTTTATCTACATTAAATCTGAGCATAACCAGCTTATTATAAAGATTGATCAAAAAGCTGATGAGAGCTACTCCCAGCAAAATAAGTAATATGATAGCGACCGTCTGATTCATTATTGTGTAAGTATATAAATAATTATTAAAAGGATGATGGAACAGGTAAATATAAACGACCTCAGCAATGGCTGATATTTGTTCCAAACATTGATTCCTGATGCTGACGTAATTCCGAGGACTTTATAATGTTCATCTTTTCTAATGAAAGGTACTCCGTTTTTAGAATCGACATAGCCTACCAACAGTATTTTCTGCCCATTTTTTAAAAGGGTTTCTGTATATCTTTTGCTGTTGGTGCTGCTCACATTGGTTTCTCCTAATAAAACCAACTCTATTCCTTCCGGCTCTACTTCTATCATTCCGGTATCATCAGTAATCCGGAAAGCATTGCATTGTGTTTCTCTGTGAGTGGTTGTGTATGAGAGCCTGCCATCGGAATCTTTGCTGATATTTTCTATGGTATAGTAATATCCGATACATACTTCATGATCAACCGGAGAGGTCAGCGGCTCTTTCATGATCAGAGTTCCTTCAATCTCTGCCAGACCTTTTGCCACGGAATGGATCTTAGAGGTTGGCAGTGATGACTGCAACCGTAAAAAACGTTTGGTAGCCGTGGGTTTCATGAAGGTAAAAAAAATGAGTACAAAAATCAGTAAAGGAATAAGAATGACAGCCTTTGCTGCGTAGGCATCATAATTATTGGCAATTTCAAAAGCATATTCATGCAGCGGCATCTTTTCTTTGAAGATGAGCCACAAAATAAAATAAAGAAAACAGAATCCTATAACTCCTAAAAGTATATATCCTGTTTTTGACATTTTACTGTTATTCTGCATTTAGCTTTAGATAATTTCAAACTCGTCTTTTCCTTCTGGGATATAGAATGTAATGGGCAAAACCAGCTCATCCTCTTCTTCAGGATTTTCAAGGCGCAGTGCAGACATCATATCTGTACATTTCAGAGCCGCCAGTTTTCCGTAAGCTGAGTATTCAACATAGATGTCATCCGGAAGGTTTTGTGCCCTGTATCCGTTCTTTATATCCGAAACTACACCGCCTATTCTGCTTTCTGCCTGATTTTTGTTCAAATACATGGCTAAGGCATTGTTTCCTTCTCTTTTTTGGTACTGCGTAACAAATGAATCATAGTTGCCACCATTGATCAGGTTTATAACCTCCTTATATTTCCTGATCAGTTTTTCTTTAATATCGATCTTAGTGTCTTTCAGGTTTATTCCGTTCTGCCATGCATCCAGCTTATAGGGAACATCTGCGTTGAATGTACTTGTATGACCTATAAAAGGTATATTTTTGTCGGGTTTTTTGGTAAAATATTCATCAAACTGTTTCACAAAGGCATATTCCCCGGAAGACATATCGTAAACATTTACCCTGTATCTGATATAGGAATCGTCATGCATTTCTGTATGCCCGCTCATGGGCAGTCCTTTCACTTCTATCGTCTGTTTACCGCTTTCGAGAATCAGGTGGTTCACCGGAAAGTCTGATCTGGTTTGTCCTTCGATACTTAATGAAATTAATTCCACATCATTAATTTTGATCTGAAATGAACACATTACAGCGCTAAAATCTATTTCGTAATAAGGCTTCATTTTTATTTTTTTGGATAGGCAAGATTAAAACTGTCTAAAATAGAAAAAACGCTGGCATCCGAAGCATTTTCCACCCGTGTTCCTTTCTTTACCACAATCAGCTTGGTATTGGTATATTTGGCATTGTCCTGAGTCAGTTCCTGGGTCTGGGTTAAAAACATCCATTTATTTTTTGCGGCGGCATCCCAAAAATAAGCAGTTCCGGTTTTATCAGTTGACCTTTTTTCCGGGTTTCCATAGGTTTTGGTGAGATAATCAATTACCTTTTTTCCTTCATCTTCTTTGGCAAGATTAAGAATAAATCCTAGGTAATTATTATTCTGATAAGAGTTGACGAGTACAGAAAGATTGTTGTTTGAATACTCGTATCCTTTTGGAACTGAATAGGCCGAAAATGATGCTGTACCCAGCTTATAATTCTGAACATCTGCCTGCTTATATGCTAATAACCCATAATTGGCTTCTGTTTCCTTCTCTCCTTTCACAATATTTCCGGGTACTTTTTCGTCAAACTTCAAAGTTTCCAGATCGGTTTGTCCGTTGCAGGACACAATAGCCAAAAAACTAAATAATAAGATAAGATTTTTCATTGTATGAGTATTAATCATTTTTAATTAGCGGAATATTCGCACTTATTCCAAAATAAGATTCCAGTTCTTTTATTACATCAAAAGGAGGGATTACATTTTTGAAATCTCCTTTTGCAATTTCATATTTTCCGTTTCTGCTTTCCTGAACTTTATGCTTATTCTTTGCAATTTTAATCGCAAGACCAACGCTTATGGAGACTACGTACTGAGCATCAAGCCCATCAAATCCAAGAGCAGGACGATAATAAAGTCCCTTCTCATCATAATTGATCCCATGTCCAAATGTAATGGAAGCACTTCCTGAAGCCGAAGCCTCAAAGTAGGCCTCTGCTTTTATGACAGCGAGTGAAACCTCTCCCTGAATTTTGACCCCTACTTTCAGTTCTATTTTAAGTTTAGTCTTACTGGAGACTTTGAATTCGGAATCTTTCAGTTTTCCGGCTGTATTAAACTTAAATTCAGATTCCACCTCTATTGTACTGGAAATAATAAGATCCATAAAAATATCAACTGATGCTTTAAAACCTGCATTATCATTTCCTACATCAATTCCTGATTTCAGTTTCCCCTGAATTTCCTGATACAACCTCGTCACTCCCGGTGCCGCCGTACCTCCGCTCACGGCTCCCGAAATACCAAACACCAGTGCTCCCAGCAGATCCACGGTCATTTCCAGACCTATCAGCGGATTTGCTTTCAATGCTATAGCCACATCTGTGCCGATAATCATATTATTGTCCTTAGGATGCTTTAAAAGCCAGTTCCCTGACAGCTCCATATTGGGTGGCTTTACAACAAAACTTACCGGAATTCCTTTTGGCGAAATGGAGCGTACTTTTCCTTTTGCCTGGTTGGTAATTCCGTCGGACATTGCTCCTATGGAAGCAAATGTATCGTATATTTTTTTAAACTTGGTTTCGTATTCGTATTTTAACTCTTTTTCCTGCTTATCATTGTTCCATTTTGCTTTCAAGCTAAATCCCAATGATGCTTCTTTCTGCTTCCATCTTTTCTCAGCACCCATTTTACCGGCTTTTTTCTGCAGCTCTTTATGTTCATGCGGATCCATGTTCATCCATTTTACACTGAGATCGTTGGTAAGGTTCAATGTAAAGCTCAGCGTCCAATTGATATCCGGATAGACTTTTATCAATACTGTCGTCCGTTTTTCACTACTGTAATATCTGCAGCTATGAACGTGTAGATGGAACTGATTGGGAGTTGTAGCACCCGGTAATATATACTGTATCGGGAGCGCATTAAACTCTGAGAGATCAGAATATACGGAATAATTAAATGACGGCGTAGTAAATGTCTTTTTGCTGTCTCCCGCATCTACAGCCTGACCTACATCTACCACATAAATTTCTTTTTTATGTTTATGCTTGCTGTCCCTGAAACAGATTTTGGTATCAAAACCTGCCACATCTATGGTAAGATTTTTTTTGGTCGTAACACTGGGAGCTACAATTTCGTACATGATAGTCTGGGCATCGTGGGCATTAAACACAAAAGAAATATCTACTCTTCTGTTATTTTCGTAATCTTTTTCATCTCTGTATTTAATGTTATCCCTTCCCATTTTATCATCAGTGGGATCTACTTCTCCTTTTCCTGTAGAGATAATTCTCCGTGGATCCAATCCTCCGTCTGCAAAGAATTTCTTAACAAGATCGGATCTTTTTTGGGACAATCCTTTGTTGTAATTCTGTTTTCCTATTACACAGGCATAACCACTAAGGTTGATCGTGGAATCTTTATGTTCGAGAAGGAACTTAAGGACATTATTAAGTATTGCTTCTCCATCTTTATCGATGACAGCAGAATCAAATTTATAATAAATAGTTCTTTTAATATGCTCTTGAATCTGAGCTGTTTTAAGCAGCTTAGTGCCTTTTCCGTTATCAAAGACTAAAGCTGTTGTATTTTCAGCTTTCCCGTCCTTCATTTCGGTTTCGGTGATTTTAATGACTTCAAATTTACAGGGCTCGTACCGGATAGCGCTTACATCCGGCTTGTATACTTTTGTAGGGGTCTGATTTTTACTGACATTGGCGTTGGTGGTAACGACTTTATTTTTCACATTCAGGTAGATGGCATGAAGATCATCACCCAGATTATCTTTGATGTACTTTTTGGAAGCGGAATCTTTTACTTTGACATAAAACTCTTCTACGTTCTGGATGTTATCTACATGTGCCATCCATGAGTAGGTATTTTCTATTTTTAAATTGACCTCACCATCTATAACCTGTACATTATTGTATACATGAACCAGCTTGTCATCTTTTGCAGACTGTTGGTTCCAAAGTTCAATAGTCAGCGTATTTCCATTAAGACCTTCTGTGGTCAGGTTAAGATATACGATATGACCGTAGGAAATATGATTGACTTTATTCTGGTTTTTAATGCTGGTCTTGCTTCCTCTCTGGGTAGTCCATTTACTGGTAACAATTTTGGGTTCGCACCAGCCTTTCACATAAAGTCCCACATTATTTTTGGTGTCTCTCTTTCCTGAAAAACTTGCCTCAATATAGAATTGATAACTTCCGCAGTACTGCTTATCTATACTGAATTTATACCCTGTGGAAGATGGAACCTGATAGATAATAATTTTGCGGTCGTTGGTCTGTCTCATCCAAATCACAGGTTTCTTTTTATCTTCGGCTGTTGTATCCGGCAGCCATTCTTCTACCTGGAAAGTGACATCCTGATTCGGGACAATAGTAACTCTCTGACCCGGAACAGACATTTTTGGATAATACCTGCCTTTTGTAACCTTTATTTTTTTTACTCCTTTTGCCATTTCTTTGTCGTTTAGATTACACCATCCTGCCCGCCATACTCAGGCTGTTCTTTATACATTTCTTCGGAATTCACCAACGGATTGATCTGCTGCTGTACATCCGGATCAGCATTTTTAAAGTTCTGCGGGCTGCCTTCTGTTCGCTGTCCGTGGTCTATGATCTCAATACACGGTGTCCCGGCAATGGCACAGATGGCTTTGCTGGTTTCTACGATAATATAGCCGCCGTTATTAAGCTGCACTTTTTCATAAAAATCTTTCCACTCTGTTACCATGATTTTGCATGGCGGCGGCGGAACTCCCATTTTGATACAGTTCCCGAAGGTATTTTTTTCAAATGTAGCCGCTCCTATTTCTTTCGTGGTTACGATAAGCTTTTTGGAGGCATTTTTATCATTCGCGTATTCTTTCTGATGTGATAGCACTTTGAGTTTGTCCGGAAGCTGTCCGAACTGGCATTTGCAGATAGCACCCTGTACTACAATATGTTTTTCTGCCATGGCTAAAATTCTTTATTTGAAATTACTACTCTGGTTAAATATTCATTCCCGAATTCCAGACGGACAAAGGAGGAATTCATCTTGAAAGTAACAACGGTTAGAGCTTTTTCTGAATTTTCATTCGTATCTCCTACGGTCTGATAAAGCTTTGCGTTATACCTTGAAAATTTCTGCTTACATTCTGATGGTGAGCTGTCATTGAATACCAGTCCATGAGGTAATCCTGAAACCATATCCTCCCCGTAATATTGAATGGCATAATATTCCAGGCCAGTGCTCATATTTGCGTAGATCATATTGAAATCATCAAAATCCCAGTTGGAATATTTTCCACCTTTGCAGTCTTTGCATTCCAATTCACTTGGACTTACGTGTAACAGTTTTGTGAAGGTATCGGACGTGGCCGGTAGCGCTATAAACTGTTTCTTCCCGAACAGAGTCTGTAGTTTTTTTGACACTTTTTTCTGCTTCGGATTTTCTTCAATCATATCCGTTGTAGTTACTGCGGTAGTATAGGTTGTGGCAGCTACGCTGTCAGTTAATGATGCATCATAATCATTTGAAGGTTCTGTGTGTTTGTAGGTTAAAAGAAATTCTTTAATCTCTTTCTCCACTTTCCCAGTAGATTTGGTCAGTTTTGTATCTACCTCTTTCTTCGACCAGCTGTCCGGAATTACTTTTTCAAGAAAAACGGTGACTTTCGTGCTTTTTGCGGAGATCTTTTTCAAATTGACATTCCATACCGCCTGCTGGATAAACTGTTTAGGCTTCGAACCGCTTTTTAATGCCAGATCCAGATAAGGATTTTTGGTATCTGCATCATATTTCAGATTATAAAGATCGACAGTGGTTGAAAAATCTCTGTCGGATGCTGCGGCAGCTTTAGCTTCATCTTTGGTGAAGTCATTCTGGAAATAAAAAATAGAGTTTTGTAAGGTCTCGATATCTTGCGGGACATTAAATTCCACTTTTTGCCCGAAATACAGGCTAAAACTCAATATAAAAACAAATATGGAAAATTTATGATTTGGTTTAATTTTCATTTTGGTAGTTTTTTTAATTATTCAGTCAGCATCGCAATGACTACTGCTATTTTCTTTTTCTTCTCAAGTTGGATATCACATTCTAAATACATGGATTTTACAA
Organism: Chryseobacterium lathyri; assembly: GCF_019970085.1. Lineage (NCBI taxonomy): Bacteria > Pseudomonadati > Bacteroidota > Flavobacteriia > Flavobacteriales > Weeksellaceae > Chryseobacterium > Chryseobacterium lathyri. Next base: position 122,807 of record NZ_JAHXYG010000005.1, read on the forward strand.
GTAAATTTTGCCCGTTCAGATAATACACTATCCTGAAATTCCCTTCATGATTCATCTCCGGATTATCTTCAATGATCATGGAAAAAGGAGCTTTATTTACGAAATCATATATGCTTCTTTCATCGTTTAATCTGCCTTCGCCTTCTACATTAACCAAGCCTGATTCTCCTTTCAGCGGATCAATCTCCAGTTTTATTTCATACTTCGGCTCTACCGGATTATCTACCACAGGGAAACTTTCCATTAGCTTTGTCTCATAATTCTGTCCGAAGCTCTGATAAACCCCGAAAAACAATGTTCTGATGAAATAATCATTTTTAAGATAAAGACTGATCACATCAGGCTCATCTATTATTTTTTCTATCTTTTCACAGTAGGTGTCTACCGTTTCGCCTTCAAACTCTTTATAAACTTCCTCTTTTACAGCTGCCCACCTTTCTTTAAAGACTGAAAAACTTTCCACTGCATTAAATTTCCCCTGCTCATCGACACTGATCTGTAAGGGATACAAAACTTTGGATGTTTTATATGCCAGGAGATCAGCTATTTCATTTACTTCCTCTTCGTTCAGATACAGATTGGAAGTTCTGTCTATTTCAAAAAAATGAAGCTTATTTTCCTTTTTCAGCCAGCGTACTGATGTTTCGTATTTCAGTTCATTTTTATGATCATTATTTTCAATAGTCACCGTAACTCCATATCTGCTGAATGAGTTCTCCGGCTGAAAGATCAGGCTGTTTGCCTGGCCGAACTTTACCAGTCTGTTTTTATCCGTTACAGCCGTCCTGGGAAGAAAAATTTCTTTCTGCCCCGTGAGCTCAATCAGAATCATATCTTTTACGTTGCAGTGGTTATTATGAAATAACTTTAAAGCACCTGCGTCTAAATTGTACAACAGACTTATGCTTTTTAAGCTTTCTCCTTTCTGAACGGTATGTATATTAAATTTCTGCATAAAAATAATCCGGCTTCGTATTCTCTTTCTTATTTTGCTTGTTTATGATAAGCCATTAATGGAGCACTCTTACTCTGTCCGGTGTCGGATCCATTCCTATCCCTTCTCTTCTTGCTGACCTGTGAAGGTACGTGTTTCTTAATGTTCTCAAGTCATCCTGTTCTTTCATCTCTTTCTGATAGTCAGCATATTTATGTTCCGGTATAGGTATTCCTCCGTATGCTCTTTCAAGATCTTTATACCGCTTAAAAATGTACTGTTTCCCATCTCCCATTGCATAAGGTCTTAAGCGGTTTTTTATTCTTACCAGCAGGGCATCTGATGAAATGGAATACTTTTCGTCAGTAATTTTCTTTAAAGTCAGGGGAACTGTTTTCTGAACACCATATTCTGCCATAAAATGTAACGGAATATAGCTGTATGTTTTTTTTATAAGCTTACGTTCTCCCCTTAACGACAGATAAAAGCCCGGAGTAATGGTAAGTTCTTCTTCTTTATACCAGGATTCTGCTATAAGCTCGCTTCTAAAGGCCTTTAATTTTGTGCTGGTTGTCCAGGATGTTTCAAGTTCTTCCCAGATTTCCGGGCCGTTTTCGTAAGCTCCTCCTACATCACAATGAACGCCGGGAAATATTTTTTCTATTCCTACATGCACATTCGTAAGGTCGAAATTTTCCCTGTGTTCATTTTCTGCCACAAAATGAATTACGCTCTGTGCTCTACCGATATCATTCAGGCTCAGTTCTTCTACGTCATTATGAAAGTTCGGCGTGGCAGAAAAGTTTTTTGAATAGGAGGAAACGGTATCATAAATACCCAGAAACCTCACTTTCAGCACATCCACTGTAATTCCGGCCTCCTGCAGCTTAAGTCCCAGATGGCCCCATTTCGGAAGCTCTTCACTTTGTATTCCTCCGGTACCGTCGCTGTCGTAACGGGCAGTTACCGTGACACCTTGATGTGAAACAGTAGTGGTGGTCGCTTTATATTTGGATTTACCTATTTCATGGACGAAATTACGGGCGGCAGCAGCACCTCTGCTGAAACCGAAAACATCAAAAGTAAGGACTGCAATTTTATCTGCTTTTTTTGCATTCTTTATATTTTTTACTTTTTTTACGATCTCTTCGCAGCCTTTTCTCACCTTCCCACGGATCCCGGTAGCACCTGTTCCGAAGGCATAGCCAAGCATAGAATCTTCTTCTTTATCTTCTGTACCGATACCTTCAATGTAAATGCCAAAATTTTTATCATAATTGTCCCATAAACGCGCCACATTGCTCCAGTCGTTATTATAACTGTTGTTATCGGTGGGTGAGCCTCCATTTTTCTTGTAGTCGGCAGTTTTGTTTCTTCTTTCTATGGTATTGGTTTTATTATTCAAAGTTCCGTCAAAAAACATCCCAAGAGTAATGTCTAACACTTCCTCTTTGGATATTTCCGGTGTATAATCTCCAAATTTATTATTGTGCATCGTTCTTATTTTATTTTTGTTGACAGACTGATTATAATTTTATGAAGGATATTATTCTATTGCACGCGAAAGCCTGATTTTTGCTTTTGTAACCGGAAGTTCTTCTTTCTCGCTCTTTAATGATAGATTAGCTCCTGTATTATCTGCATTGACTTTAATGATTAAGTCTATATTTTTTTCATTTCCGAGTTTCCTGAATAATTCAAAAATTTCTTTTTCATCAAAAGAGTCTACCCATACGCCGTATCTTTTTTTATTCTTATCCCTCCAGTAAAAACCGCAGAATTTTGGGGCAGCCCGTTTTTTATAAGTATCAGCTGTCAGGCTTTCCCCGAAGAGGTTTTCCTGTTCCCCATTGTAATTAGTGAATCCGAAATCAATCCACTCACCGCCTTCCGGCAAAATAACTGAGGGTTTCCAGTTATATTTTTCTCTGTATACTTCATAGAGATCCGGAGCTGGATACCCTTCTTTTTCTATTTTAGCTCTGATCTCAGGCTTAAATGTTTCGTAAGACGGATCTTTCAGCATTCTGTCTGCAAAACCTTCTTTTAGCATATACTGTGCGTTTTCGTATGCTTTTTCTTTGGTAATAATGGTATCATGAGCCTGAAAAGCGCCTACTTCTTTCTGGTTTCCCGGACCGTTGATCCATAAAACCACCTTCCCTTTTGGAGCAAGACCGACAATGAAATTACTGTATGTGGTCTTTTTACCATTATCCTGATCTATAAAACCTTTATCGAAAAGATCTTTTATTTTTTCTTTATCCAGGTCCCATTTTCCGGTATAGAATTTATTTTCCACCAGAGAATACCAGGTAAATTCCAGCTTGTGGGGAATATCCATCTGGCTGGTTTCTACACTCATTGTTCCGCCTTCATTTCCCCATCCTGTATTCTGTGTACCCCAGATGGCATCGAAGCCGTAGGTAAAATCATCTGCGATGAGGGCTCCTTTGTAAATTTCCATCGGATATTCCTGCGGTGCCGAAAGGGTTCCCAGCCAGCTGTATTTTTGTTCCATTTTTTTATTTTGACAATTGATTAACGAGAAACTACTTACAATAAAAAGAATCAGAATTCTTAATTTACTTGTTTCCATGAGACATTATTTTCTTATTGCTTGCCAAAACAAGATTGTTTTTCTGTGCTTCCACATTAATTTTCTGGGCAATTTTTTCAACCTTTTTGCCAACATTCAGATGATAAGAGTCTGTGACTTTTATCTGTATATTCTTAGCTGTTTTAATGATCGCCATATCAGAAAAGTTTTGATTTTTCAGCACTGTTGAATTCTACGATTTTACCGCTCTGCATCGTCATGTTTTCAAGCTCGCTGAACATGGATATTTCTCCGGCTATTTCATTGGATGTTTCGGACTGTCTTTTGAATTCTTTTTCTACCATTTCGGTTCTGGTGTCCGAAGATTCACGGATATCACCGGAAGCTGTCTGTACAATATCTTTTCCGGCTGTAGAAATAATACTGTTGTTGGCAGAACTGTTGATTCCTTCTCCCGCACTGATCGAAATTTCTTTTCCGGCCGTAATGTTGATATTATCCCCCGCATTCAGGGTGAAATTTTTAGGAGCCTTCATGCTGATATTTCCGGCACCATCCATATAGTAAATATTTCCGCTAGGGTCCATAATCTTTACACTTCCTTCTTCATCATTCATCAGAATTCTGATTCCGCTTCTGGTCTGGATGGATTTCAAATGGTTATTGACTCCTCCGCCCAGGGCTATTCCTCCATGAAACATACCTCCCATCACAAAAGGTCTGTCCGGATGGCTGTGAACAAAATTTACCATTACCTGATCTCCTACTTCCGGAATGGCAACATATCCTCTGTTCTGCGTGATCTGATCTGTTCCTCCTGCATCAGGACTCATCATCCTGATAAAATGGGTTGTATCGCTAGTCTGCCAGTCAAACTGTACCTGTACCCTGCCCTGTCCTTCCGGATCGGTATTGGATATAACGACTGCAGTCTGCGGTTCAGCTTTAGGAATCTTATATTCCGGTCTTGGAAGAAATCCCGTATCTGCAGCTATCCCTGAAAAGCTTCCTTTATAGTGCCCTATGGTGTCGATCTCATGTTCAGCTTCCGTGATCATAATTCTTGTAAAATAGGAGGTTTCATTGGAATCCTGTTTCCGCATCTGAACATCGGCTATGCATCCCGGATGAAGGAATGGAACGGTTGTATTTCCTGAAATGGAAAAAACGTTCACTGCTGCACTTCCCGAAGCACTTTTCTGTGAATATTCTACATCCAGATGGGTTGTTGCCTTAATAGGGGCTATCTGAAGCGCGGGGGTTTTGTAAATACTGTTGTTGTGATCGTAAGCTGTCTTTGCAATATCACTTACATGCTGAATAGGCGTGGAACCTGAAGTAAGTTTTTCATTTTTATTGCTGTTATACCCATAAAACTGAGGCTTGGTATGGATTGCTTTCAGCTCAACTTTAATATCGTTGGCGCTGCTTCCATAGGTGAGAATAATAGGTTTGTTCTGAGGCGGCAGTTTCCCAAAATGCAGGACTTCGCCGTCATAAAAAAACTGTTCACCATATGCTTCTGCCATTCTTGCCAGATAGTTGTAATGGGTTTCGTCATACTGGCTACTATAGATGATCTGGGAAAAATTATTGGCATCTATCCTTACGTCAAAGCGGCCTTTATCAATCCCTTGTTTAATCACTTCTTCAGCAATAATTCCTATATTGACCGGCTGACTTCCTCCAAAGCTTTGGATATGGGAAGCTCCGTCTAAAAGAATGGTTGGGCTGGATCCTGTAAGCACAATATTCCCCAGGCTCATTTTTTCCTGGCTGAATGCCACCCCTGTAATGATTCCTACAAAGGTTCTCTCTGGACTGTTGTCTATGCCTTTATATGAAATAACTGCTGTGAGACGCTTTCCCAGAAATTTATTGGCCTCTTCCAGCGAATGGGTCTGGCGGTCTCCCAAGGTATCATGAGCCAGGGTAAGTGTAAACTCATGATGATGCTGAGCACTCTGTTTAAGTTTGAAATGTTTATAAAATTTGATGATTTTTCCTTCTATGACTAAGGAAAGCTTAACCAGACGGTTGATACCGGTATGATGATTTTCGGATACCCCGTCTGCATTCTGTGCCGGGCGAAAACTCGTTCCCTTTGATTTTTCAGGTGTAGTAGACATATTTTATAAAGTGATTTGTGTTAAAATATATATTATTCATCCAATCGGGAATTTTTGAAAATAAACAAAGATCCCCTGCCAGAAAATAGTGTTCACAACAGGTAAAAAAAGACCGTCTTGAGGGACAGTCTCTTTATATTTTGTACTACTCCGGACCTAGCTTAATGGCCAGAATCCGTCGTATAATGAATTTCCATACGTAATGCTTTCTGCACTTACCACAAAGCTTACCAGCATATTGTTGCTGTCAATAGCATCAAAATCCATTTCGTGCTGAATTACATATCCGTTTTCCCACTTCAGGGTAATTAAAGTTCCTTCTTCATGTGATTTATTGAATGTAACTTCACCACTTGTGGGCTTATATTTACCATTCAGTAAGCTTTCCAGAATATCAGACTTTTCAGTTGCTTCAATTGTTACTTTAATCAAAGCGTTCGACGGATCTGATGCTACACGTCCTGAAACATCTGTAGACCTTGATACGCTGTAATTAAGCTTTAACAACTTTTGTCCTTCACCTCCATTGAATTTTAAGATTCCTCTTGAATTTCCTGCCATATTCTTCTATTTTAATCATTAATGATTATACTATTCATAAAGTTTATCTAACAAAGATAGACTTCATGGTCTAATTTAAAAAGTTTTTAGTGAACAGATTTACATTTTGTAGTAATTCTACGACTTTTTTTCTACTTATATTAATTTGACATTAAAAAAATACAGTTCTTAGCTTTGTTTTTTATCAATAAGAATGCATGTAAAAATGTTTATCATAATAAGATATGATCATGATGACCAAGTTTACAGTGACCATGATCATGAGAATGTTACTGTATTTCCTTTTCTTATCTACAAAACTCAGACTCAGGGTAAAAAGGAACAGGAGTAGTGTATAAACAGCCGGATACAGATGAAAGGCTTCTGAAAATCTGCCTTCAAATACTAATACGACAGCTCTCTGGGCACCACATCCCAAACATTCTATTCTCAGAAATTTCTTACTGGGACAGGTTAGCATAAAGTCTTCAATGTTCATTCCGGATGTTATGATGAAATTTTCGCTCTTGTATATTGGTGTGGAAAGAAACAGTCTTCCTTCATTTCAAATGATCCCTGAACGGCAATATACGGATTCCTTAAAATTTCTCTTGCTACAAATATGAGGTCTGCGTCTCCTTTTTCCAGAATTTCTTCAGCTTGTTCCACCCTTGTGATTAACCCGACTGTTCCGGTTTTTACCCCGGCTTCTTTTCTGATCTGGGATGAAAAAGGAACCTGATAGCCATCAAATACAGCTATTTTAGCGCCGTGGATATTTCCTCCGCTTGAAACATCTACCAGGTCTACGGAATGTTCTTTTAAAACTTTAGCAAGCTTTACACTGTCGTTGATATCCCATCCGTTTTCGGCATATTCGGTTCCGGAAATCCTTACGAAAAGGGCTGTATTTTCGTCCAGTTCTTCGTTAACAGTGTCAACAATTTCCAAAAGAAAACGGATTCTGTTTTCAAAGCTTCCGCCATATTCATCTGTCCTGATATTGGAAAGCGGTGATAAAAACTGGTGGATAAGGTATCCGTGTGCACCGTGAATTTCTATCATATCAAAACCGGCTTTTACAGCTCTTTTTGCTGCTTCTTTAAAATTCTGTACCTGTTCCTTAATCTCGTCAGCAGTCAGAACATGCGGAATCCTTTCAGTAGGATGATAAGGAATAGGACTAGGTGCAACGGTTTCCCAACCTTCTTCAACAGGAATCTGCAGGTTATTCCATGTGGAACCTTTTCTTCCGGCGTGGGCAAGCTGGATCCCTATTTTACTTTCTGAACGGGAATGGACAAAATCAACAATTTTCTTAAGTTCTTCTGCCTGCTCATCATTCCAGATACCCATACAGTGGTTGGTAATTCTTCCACGAGGCTCTACTCCGGTGGCTTCAACCATGATAAGTCCGGTTCCGCCCTGAGATCTGCTTCCGTAGTGTACAAAATGGAAATCATTAGCCAATCCATTTTCACATGAATACATACACATGGGAGACATTACCCATCTATTTTTCAATTCTATATTTCTAAATTTTATTGGTGTGTATAACATTTTACTTTTTGATTTTCAATTTAATGATGAATAAAAAAAACATTGTCGAAGTGATGAAAAAGAAGTAAATTTGGCCCCTTTTTAGTCTTACTAATATATGAAAAAAGACATACAGATCAGTTACGAGCATTTTAAAAACAGCAGTGAACTGAACGATATAGAAAAAACCTTATTTGAAAGAGCAATACAAGCCCGTGAAAATGCTTATGCGCCCTATTCGAATTTCCTTGTAGGATGTGCCGTCTTACTGGAAAACGGTGAAATTTATTCCGGCAACAACCAGGAGAATGCAGCCTATCCATCGGGGTTATGTGCAGAAAGAACGACTCTTTTCTGGGTGGCAGCCAATTTTCCGGATGTCAAGGTGAAAAAGATCTTTGTCGTTGGGGGGCCTAAGGAATTTCATGAGAAAAATCCTCCGATTCCACCTTGTGGAGCCTGCAGGCAAAGCCTGATAGAATATGAAACGAAACAGAACGAAAACATCATCCTTTATTTTTCAAGCATGAATGATGAAGTAGTAAAGGTTCATTCTATTAAGGATTTGCTGCCTTTCTATTTTGATTCATCGTTTTTGTAAAGGTGAAATTTTGTGAATAGGAAATTTTGGTTGATGTGAATAGTGAATTTTGCTTCGCAAGTAAATGGTGAATTAAAGTTTTAAGAATCAAAAACCAAAAATCAAGATTTCAAATACCATACTTTTGTCAATGGTCAATTTTATTTTACAAGTGAATTGTTAATTTAAGGATTATTTTCAATTTTGTAGTGTCATGTTCAATACTGATCATTTATACTTTTTAAAAATTTCCCTGCGAAGCAAAATTCACTATTCACCATTCACTATTCACAATTGACCACTCACAATTGACTTTTTGTCTTTTTTGCGCAATAATTTTAAAAAGTTATCTTTGCAAAAATTTTGGTTTCCAGCATTTTGGAAATAATAGGGAATTGGGTGTAACTCCCAGACTGTCCCCGCAACTGTAAATCGCAATAAGATTTCTGTAAAAAACCACTGTTCAGACGGGAAGGTGCAGAAAGCGAAAGTCAGGAGACCTGCCAAAATTATAACTAAAAACGTATTACTTTCGGAGGAAAAGTAAAATAGTATGGATATAAAAAGGTCTTTATTACTACTTTGTTCGTCTTACGGCAGCTTTCTCTTCGGACAGGAGAAGGCGGTTGACACCATTTATATTTTCGACAGCCAGATGAGCAAGGTAAAGCTTTTCCATCCGGTACGTACGATCACTCCAAAAGATCTCGAGAAAAACTCAGCCAATCTTTCTGAACTTTTACGCTTTCAGTCTTCTATTTATGTGAAAGAAAATGGCCGTGGGGCGGTTTCTTCTCCTTCATTTAGGGGAACAACAGCTCAGCAGACTGCTTTTGTGTGGAACGGAATCAACATTAATTCCAGCTTTTTGGGGCAAGGAGATGTGAATAATATTCCACTTTTCGGATATGATCAGATTGATATAAAAGCGGGTGGCGGAAGTGTTGTTTATGGCAGCGGAGCTATTGGAGGAAGTATTCATTTAAATAATATTTTGGATTTCAACAGGGGCTTCAAAGGTTCTGTTTATTCGGAGGCGGGCTCTTTTGATACTTATAATAATTTTCTGCAGGCTTCATTCAGCAATGATAAATTAAGCGTTAAAGTTTCCGGGAGCTATTTAACGAGTCAGAATGATTATAAAGTTCCTGAATTTGTTGTAGGAAGTACGGGATTTTATAATGTTAACGGCAGATATTACAATACTTCAGTTAACATCGGAGCTTCTTATAAAATTGCTGATCACCAGACTATTTCATGGCAGAACCAGATGTTCGATGCATCACAGCATTATCCTGTTTTTGAACAAATCGGAAACAGAACAAAATATAACGCGCAGACTTTAAGAAGCCTGATCGCATGGGATATCAATAAAAGTAATCTTTCAAACAGCTTAAAAGCAGCTTATACAGAAGATAATTTCCAGTATTTTTCGGATCTTAACCAGCCTAAAGCAAGCGGTGCAGAAGGAAAGAATTATATTTTCAAAAATGATTTCAACTATTTCATCACTCCAAAGATCAACATCAATGCTATCGGGGAATTTCAGGTGAATAAAGGGGAAGGTTATCAATCCGGAATTGGAGTCATCAGCAGAAATGTAGGTTCCCTATCCGGCTTAATCAGGTATTTTGCCACGAAGGAGCTTCGTTTTGAAGCCGGGATCAAGAAGGATTTTGTGGAAGATATCTCTTCTCCGCTTCTGTATTCTTTTTCGGGAAAATGGGATGCTTTACAATGGTATCGTATGGGAGCCAGTTTTTCAAGAAACTTCAGATATCCTTCTTTTAATGATCTTTACTGGCAGCCGGGAGGAAATCTGAATTTGCTTCCTGAAACATCCACGAATATTGACATGAGCCATGAGTTCAGCTTAGGAGATTTTAAAATTACATTGAGTCCTTATTATATGGACATCAAAAACCTCATCAACTGGCTTCCTACACCTTATGGATACTGGGCACCTGTGAATACGTATAAAGTTGAATCTTACGGATTGGAATCACAGGTTAAATGGAACAAAAAATTCGGGAAACATGCTCTGAAGCTGGATGCAGGGTACACATATTCGAAATCTGTCAACAAGAATACTGAAATGCAGATGATGTATGTTCCGATCCATAAAGCTGTCGGAAATATTGAGTATGGCTATTCATTCCTTAAGCTATACGCACAGGGACTTTTCAACGGTCTTACCTATACGACTACGGATGAGCAAAGGTCTACAGCTATTGATCCTTATTTTATTTTAAATACAGGAATTTCGGCCTCACTTTTCAAAAAATACACTTTGGGATTTAAAGTGAACAATGTTACCAATGCAGTTTATCAGACGGTATCTTTGTATCCGATGCCGAAAAGGAATTACAGTATGTATGCAACTATTAATTTTTAAACTTAAAAATATTATGAAACTGAACAAACTTCTACCTCTTCTTTTTGCTTTTACACTCCTTTTAGGCATCGTGTCTTGTAGCAGTGATAATAATGATGAGCAGGAAATATTCTATGGCAATGGTTTTTTAATTGCTAATGAAGGTACTTTCGGAAAACCTGAAGGTGACGTAACGTTTGTAAGTGCAGACCTAAACCTTAAACAGGATAATGTTTTTGCCCTTAATAACGGAGGAGCAAAACTAGGTGATGTTTTACAAATGGTTGCTTTCAATGGTGAAAATGCTTATCTGTTATTGAATAATTCTAATAAGATCCAAATCGCAAACCGTTACAATTTTAAGGCGAATGGCGAGATTACCGCTGAACTTAATTCTCCGCGATATATGGCTTTTGCCAACAACAATATTTATGTAACAAACGATAAATATTTAGGTGCCAAGTATGTAAGCATCTATAAAGTTTCAGACCGTTCTTTCATCAAAAAAATCACTTTCACAGATGCTGCTGAAAGAATTGTAGAAGCCGGAAACAATATCTTTGTACAGAATGCTTCATTTGGCTTTGGAAATAAGATCTCTTACATCAATACTTCTACCAACAATGTTCAGTCTACGATTACATTACCGGCAGGAAATATCAACAAGATCATTTCAAGTAATCAGAATGTATATGCTATTGCTGCGGGAACAGCAGATTCTTATATCTACGAGATCTCAAGCACAGGAAGCATTACAAAAACAACTACTTTAACAGGTATTGCCAATGCTACGAATCTTGAAATTGCCAATGGTAAGTTTTATTTCACTTCTGGGAAAAACGTTTACAAGATGGATATGAGCGCTACAACAGCACCTACATCGCCGCTGTTTACTGTAGCAAACAGTGTTGATGCGTATTCTGCTTTATACGGATTCAGCGTGATCAATGACAAAATTTTCACTTCGGATTCCAATGGATTTACCCAGGCCAGCAAAATTGTAGTTTACAATACCTCAGGAGCTATCATCAGATCATTTACAACGGGTATAGGCTCAAATTCAGTCTATGCAAACTAAGATATTAATACTTCGGTATTATTTATAAATTTTATTTTTTTTCATCATTTGTGTTTTTTTTCAGGCCGCTTCTCCGAAGCGGCCTGATTTTGTTTTTACTGATAAAAAAGGCTTCGGCGGGACAAAGTCCCGCCGAAGCCTTTTTATATTTAAGTTTAATTACACTTCAATCCTAGCTTCTCAGCTTCTGCAATCACAAACTTTTCAGCTTCTTCCTTATCATTGAGAATCTCACCTTCCAGGATGGCTTCTTTTACTTTTTCTTTAAGGATTCCGATCTCTTTTCCGGGTTTAAGATCAAACATCTGCATGATCTCTTCTCCTGTGATTGGCGGCTGGAAATTGCGCACCTGATCTTTCTCCTCCACTTCTTTGATCTTCACTGCTACATACTCAAAATTCTTCTTGAATCTGTCCTGCTTTTTGGAGTTTTTGGTGGTAATATCTGCTTTACACAAGGTAAACAGATCTTCCAGGTCTTCGCCGGCATCAAATAAAAGTCTTCTCAATGCAGAGTCTGAAGCATCATCGGTGATCAGGGCAATTGGGCGGGATGAAAGCTTTACCATTTTCTGAACATATTTCATATCGCTTCCCAACGGCTGTTTTAATCGGTGGAAAAGAGTCTTCACCATTTTTGAGCCTAAAAACTCGTGACCATGGAAAGTCCATCCTGTTCCTTCTACAAATTTTTTGGTTGGCGCTTTACCTACATCATGCAGCAAAGCGGACCAGCGTAACCAAAGATTATCTGTATTTTGAGAAATATTGTCCACCACTTCTAAGGTATGGTAGAAATTGTCTTTATGGGTCTGCCCTTCTACTTCTTCTACTCCTTTCAGCTCAATCAATTCGGGAATGATCAGCTTTAAAAGGCCTGTTTCTTCCATTAATCCCAATCCTACAGAAGGTTTTTTGGACATCATAATTTTATTGAATTCAACCATGATCCTTTCCATAGAAACGATCTTGATTCTTTCTGCTTCCTGCTTTATAGCGTTCAGCGATTTTTCTTCAATGACAAAATTTAATGTTGAAGCAAAACGAACGGCTCTCATCATCCTCAATGGATCATCAGAATAGGTTTGTGCCGGTTCCAAAGGAGTTCTCAAAATTCTTTTTTCCAGATCTTCAACACCATTGAAAGGGTCTATCAGTTCTCCGAAATTAGTTTTATTTAAAGAAATCGCCATGGCATTGATGGTAAAATCTCTTCTTTTCTGATCATCTTCAAGTGTCCCGCCTTCTACTTCAGGTTTTCGACTGTTCTCGGTATAACTTTCTTTTCTGGCTCCAACAAATTCAAGCTCAAGATCTTTGTATTTGATCATGGCTGTTCCGTACGTTTTGAAGACAGAAACTTTTAATTTAGGATCAATATCATTCGCAACAGTCTGGGCAAGCTCAATACCGCTTTGCTCCGTCACAAAATCTATATCTGTAGATGCAGTCCTCTTCATCAGGAGGTCACGGACATAACCACCGACAATGTATACGGATTGATTATTCTTTTCCGCAGCATCAGCAATGATCTTAAATAGTTTTAAATTTTTATTTTGGGTAAGATTAATTTTCATCGTTAATAAATAGATCGTCTTTTTTCTGTCAATGCATCTTTTCCATTAATCATAATGGGCATACATTTTATTAATTTTTCCTCCATCGTCAAAAAACATAACTTCCACAGCATGTTTGTCCATAATAGATTTGTAGAACAATGCCACCGAATTGACGCCTGCTGTTGATCTTATTAATTCAAAATGCAAATCGGGAAATTTGTCCAGTGCTTTTCTCCAGTATTCACGGACCGCTTCTTTTCCCCTCAATGTATTCTCTTTTCCTCCTGTAGCCAAGGCAATCATTGGTGTTGTCACCTCTATGTCTTCGGCATAATGAGACAGTATATTTTCAAGATCATGAGAATTCCAGGCACGGATCCATTCTTCAGCAAAATTTTGGTGGTTCATGGCACTTCTTTTATCAGTTGAAGAATGCAAAGATAGAAATTAAAAAAAAGAAATCCTGCCGATATACATTGACAAGATTTTAAAATGAAGGAATTATTATAGAATTTTTACTCACGAAGAACCTTAATTCTGTTATCACTCCATATTTTTATCACGGAAGAACCCGAATATTTTGAAACTTTTTCTCTGTCTTCCTCTACTGCGTAATCTACCAGCTTAATTATTTCCGGAGAAATATCGGAAAACTTCAAAGGACTTTTATCCCCACTGAAATTGGCGGAAGTGGAAACCAAAGGTCTGTTTAGCTTGGTGATCAGTTTTTTACAGAAATCAGTTTTTACCAGCCTTATTCCTATGCTTCCGTCTTCAGCAAGGAGTTCTTTCGGAAGCCCGCGTGGATTTTCATAAACAATGGTGACCGGTTTTTCGCTTAGGTCAATAATTTCCCAAGCCATTTCCGGAACATCCACAAGATCCTGAAGTCTCTTTTCAGATTCCACCAGAATGATCATGGATTTGTTTTTTTCCCTTTTTTTGATGTCAAAAATCTTATTGACAGCTTCTATATTGGTGGCGTCGCAACCTATTCCCCAAATGGTATCTGTAGGGTAAAGAATCGTTCCGCCGGATTTTAATATTTCGATAATGTTTTCCATAATTTAATAAGGCATAAAAACCTGTATAAAGGTAAAAAAACAAGAAGGTTCATCCAAAAAATATAGGATAAATGTTTTTGTTTAGATGAATGTTTTAAATTGGGCTAAAGCCTAAATAATAGGTCTTCTTTTGTTGAATGGGCTAAAGCCCATTTCTATTGAATATATTGGTCTCTTAAAAGTAATGTACAAGCTTTTGACAAAATATGTATACAAAAATTCAATAGGGACGGGCTTTAGCCCGTTTAAAATAAGGTTCCATAACATTTGGCTTTAGCCAAAACCTATAAGAAATTATTCCTTTCAAGAAATTCCTGATATTCTTCTCTAAAACTTTTTCTCTGATGATGTTTCTCCTGATTCTTAATATATTCTCTCACAGTCTCAACCTTTGACTCCGAAACAGAAACGGCAAAATATTCATCCTGCCATGAAAATTTTTCCCGAGTAAGTTGATTTTTATTAATCCAAAAAGAAGATTCTCCCTTTAGCAATTGTACTATTTTTTCCATATTCTGACCTGATCCTAGTGAAATCAGACAATGGCAATGATCTGAATAGCCGTTAACCATATCTAAATAAATTCCTTTTTGAGAAGCATTTTCCTTGATATGTTTCCAGACTTTAACCCTCAAATCAAATGTATCCAGATGTGGAACTCTGTTTTTTGTGGAAAAAACAAGATGAATATAAATTTTAATAAATGACATTTGTGTTGTTTTAACCAAAAATAATATTTTTTAATCTATATTTTGGCTAAAGCCATATTTGACTGATTATCCAAAAAAAAACAGGCTAAAGCCCGTTCCTATTGAATTTAAATATCATTCACGAATTATCATGGATCATAGATCTTATCTCTTTGTTCCTGATTGTTCATTCTACAAATCCCAAACCCTATTTCAAGCCCGGCAAATATCTCTCTTTAATAATATTTAAATGATGATAATTGTGTCCCACGATCAGTTTCCCGATTGTTTCCACAGCCAGTTTATTTCCATTAGCTATGCCTGTATTATTTAAAACACCGGATTCAAGGGTTTCAATGAGGATTTGTGAAGACTTTCTTACAAGTTTGTATTCTTCCAGCAGGGATTCCAATGATCTGTTATTGGCAAAAGAGGCCGCAGCATATTCTTCTTCATCAAAGCCGGGCAATTGGGCTTTTTCTCCTCTGGCAAAAGCCAGAATTCTGTACTGAAATATTCTTTCGGCATCAGACAGGTGGAGTAAAAGTTCTTTCAGGGTCCATTTTCCGTCTGCATAGGCAAAAAGAGACTGTCCTTCTGTAAGAGCTGCATATATTTCTACTGTTTTTTCTCCTGATAATTTTAATTCTCCAATCCAGTCCTCTGAAGGAATCTGGTCCAGATATCTTTGTACGTATTTTTGAAAATCAGACATGCTTTTTCGAGTTATAAGTTATTAATGATAAGTGATAAATTATAATTGATGAATGATATGTAAAGTGAAATTCACAATTCACTATTGATCATTCACAATTTACTTTTGTTCCATTTCCCTGTTCGTCCATTCATAAAAATTCACAGAGTCATAGAGTTCAAATCCGCAGGCGGGATACAACTGGTTTCCCACATCGTTGCTTTTTCCTGTTTCCAGGAGAACTCCGCAGGCATTGGATGATCTGCACAACCCTTTGGCTTCTTCGATCAGTTCTTTGGAATAGCCTTTGCCTCTATGGTTTTCATTAACATAAAGGTCATTCAACAGCCAGTATCGCTGCATTCTTGTGGATGAAAATATTGGATACAGCTGAACAAATCCTGTTAGTTTGCCGTCTTCTTCTGCTACAAAAATTTCGGAATCTTTGTTTTCTATTCTATCTCTGAGAAAATGTTCAGCTGCAGGAATATCAGATTCTTTGTGATAAAAGACTCTGTATTGGTCAAATAATTCTGCCAATTGATTCACATCTTCAAAGGTTGCCTTTCTGGTGTTTTTCATATGATTATAAATGATGATCGTAGCTCAATACCCTTTTCATCTTCCACTGCTTATCTTCCAGAATCCACAAAATAGTAAATTTCGCCCTACTCCCCTGATTCCATTTGCCATTGGAAAATTCGAAAAATTCATGTTCTCCTTCTTCTATGAAAGCGTACAGAACATTATTGTTGTATAAAGGATAGACTTTCATACTATTAGGCACGAGATCACGCTTTACTTTGTTTCGGTTACCACAGATATTGTTTTTAATAGAAGCGGTAAAAGCAGGCTCACCGGAAGTAATTCCTCCCTTATCGT
This sequence comes from Chryseobacterium lathyri, assembly GCF_019970085.1. Classification (NCBI taxonomy): domain Bacteria; kingdom Pseudomonadati; phylum Bacteroidota; class Flavobacteriia; order Flavobacteriales; family Weeksellaceae; genus Chryseobacterium; species Chryseobacterium lathyri. The sequence goes on from NZ_JAHXYG010000005.1 coordinate 139,429, forward strand.
GATAAAATTCCAGATCCTTACTGACTATAGATTTATAATGAGAAAGATCACATTTATTAAATCCGACATCAAATACCAGACTGTCCAGCTTTTTAGCTGTCTTATACAATTCGTCGGTAGTTTTTACCTGTGAGTATACCATCTGACTGACAAAACTTAAGATCAAAAAAAACTGAATCTTTCTCATTATATTTTATTTTAAAGTGTTAAGAAAAAGCTTTCTCAAGATCTGCAATCAGATCTTCAGCATCTTCGATACCCACGCTCAAACGAACTAAGTCGTCTGTAATACCTAATTCTTCACGTTTATCGGCAGGAATGGAAGCGTGCGTCATCAATGCAGGGTGATTCGCTAAAGACTCTACCCCTCCTAGAGATTCAGCCAGAGTAAACACTCTTACTTTCTCAAGGAATTTTACAGCATCTTCTTTTTTCCCTGACTTGAACGTAAAAGAAACCATTCCTCCTGATTCTTTCATTTGGGATTTGGCAAGCTCATATTGAGGATGAGATTCCAGTCCCGGATAAATTACTTTATCTACTGCAGGATGCGTTTCAAGGTACTTCGCTACAGCAAGTCCGTTGTCTGAATGGCGTTGCATTCTTAATGCTAAAGTTTTGATTCCTCTTAAAACAAGGTAAGAATCGTGAGGTCCTAAAATACCACCGCTCGCAAACTGAATAAAGTGAAGCTTCTCTCCCAGTTCAGCATCTTTTGCGATCAGTGCTCCGGCGATAACATCTGAATGTCCGCCTAAATATTTTGTAGCCGAGTGCATAACGATATCTGCTCCCAGATCAATAGGTCTCTGAATATATGGTGTTGCAAAAGTATTGTCCACAGCAACCAGGATATCTTTTCCTTTTGCCATTTCCACTACCGCTTTGATGTCTACCAGCTTCATCAAAGGATTGGTAGGGGTTTCTACCCAGATCAGTTTTGTTTTGTCCGTGATTACATCAGCAATCTTCGAAACATCATCAAAGTTCACAAAAGTAAATTTAAGCTGATATTTTTCGAAAAGTCTTGTAAACATTCTGTAAGTACCTCCGTAAAGGTCATCTACTGCTACTACCTCATCACCCGGATTCAGTAGTTTCAAAACACAGTCGATGGCAGCCAGTCCTGAACCGAAAGCAAGTCCTCTTGCCCCGTTCTCAATGCTTGCCAGAGAGTCTTCCAAAGCCTGTCTTGTAGGGTTGGCAGCTCTTGAATATTCATATCCGGAATGTACTCCCGGGCTTTTTTGAGCGAATGTAGAAGTTAAAAATACAGGAACATTAACAGAACCTGTTGCAGACTCGTGATGCTGCCCTCCGTGAATTACTTTTGTATTAAAATTCATAATATTTTTATTTTTTATAAGCCTCCCATGAAAAAATCAAGGCTCTTTGAAACGTTATCAGATTTTCTTTTCACTTCCAGTTTTCCGTTAAAAGCATACGCAAGAACGTCTATTTCTTCCGGAACTTTATCGGGAACTGTGGTTGTAAAAGAAACCAGGTATTCACTATTTTCGTATTTATCTTTACCTGTTTCTTTCAGCTGCTCAAATTTCCCGTTGATTTTGAGAATTATTTTCTTCAGGGAATCATCTATATAAGCAATATCCGAGCCGTTTCCTTTAATGAAATCGTCCATGCTTGGAACAAGCTCCATGACAGATTCGCCTTCCATATCGTGTGGGTGAAGGCTTCCCTTTAGCATGTCTGCAGGGATTTCTTTTTCTTTGAATAAGGTGATCTCCATATCCGCATTTTCAGAAACCTTCTCCGTACCGGAAAGATCTTTGTTTTCAGAAGCCGGAAGTTTTTCAGCCGTTACAACAGAATCTGTTGTTTTGGTTTCTTTGAGTTCGGTTTTTTTATCGCACGCGGCCAACAATACCGCTGTACTGATGAGTAAAAGTGCTTTTTTCATATAATTTTGTGATTGGTGTGCAGTTTGGATATTACATTCTGATGGCTGATTTTATAGCAAACTCGTCTGCAATCTGCTCCAGCCACTGCGCTACATCCTCTTCCCCGGTAGCTCTCTGGTACGTACTGCCTAAAGATACCAAAATCTGGTGAATAAACATCTTCATCTGGTCTACCGGCATTTCTTTTGTCCAAAGATCGATTCTTAAAGCTTCCATTGTTTTATCATCCCAAACAGAGATCATTGTTGCTTTTGTTTCCTCTTTTTCCACACCGCCATCCTGGGCATTCCATGTTATATTTTCAGGAATGTGATTTTCATCCAACTCTACATCTATTGTAATCTGAGTTTTTCTCATATCAATCTAAAATTTTTCCGCAAAGTTACTACTTCTTCAGCTTATCTAAAATTTCTACGAACTTATCTTCATCTGAAAATGCTGATTAATGTAAAAAAAAATTTCGCTTTATTAAGATGCAAAAACCCTGAGTTTTCAAATCAAAAAAATAACCTCCAAATTACTTTGAAGGTTTATATTATTTTGACTATTACTATTACGGGGTTTTAGGTTTGTATACCGCTTCATTAAAGATGTTGGTAGCATCAAGCTTTAAAAAATCAACAAGTTTAGTTTCAGGTTTTTGTCTAAAATAGGCTTTACAGATTTGCCATCCGGTAAAAATTCCGATCTGAGGTGAAGATTCATTATCGATTTCCGTATAAAATTTTGAGAATGGTCCCGGAGAAATGAAACGTTCTACCAGTCTTGGATCATCGCCGAAGATCAGGTTACTTTCTACGAAATAATTCCAGATATTGGCTTCATTGGCAACAGCCCAGTCGTATTGTTTCTTGGTATAGTTCATTTTCAAGTAATCCGGTGTATCCGGAAGAAAAGCATCCTGCAAAATCATGATCTTTCCGTTCAAAATAACTTTGTCTATGAATTTCTGATGATCAGGGGATTCCGTCACAATACTTTCGGCGAAAATCTGTGAAACTTTCGGAATAATATTCTGCGGGTTCATCGATTTCTGAAAATATAGTTCAAGTCCTTTGTAATTGGCATTGCCATCTCCCATAAAGCCGGTAATATCTATGAACAGAAGATTCCCTTTTGAGTCGTAAAAAATAGGATCCTGAACCATCTGAAGTGCTGATGAAAAAAGGTAAACCTTAGGACTTTTAAACTGTGGAAAATAGTATTTGATATGAGAAAACAGATCCTGAAGCTCCTTCTGAAGTTTCGCCTGATCTATTTTAGCAGCTGCTTCTTTATAGATCTTAATCTCTTCTGCATCTGATCTTCTTTTTCCAAAATCCGCATCGGAAACCGTTCCCTGAAACCAGGGAAACTTAGCTTTGAATTGGTCCAGAGGAATATCCTGATTATAGAATTCTTTGGAAATATCTGTCATCTCAACTTTTTCGGCAGGTGCTTTTACTTCTATTTTCCATTGGTTCTCAGGTTCTTTTTTACAGGAATACAAAGCGAGAACCAAAATAGAAGAAAGGGCAATAATTCTAAAAATCTTCATTATTTTTACATGAAATTTAAGTGTACAAAAATAAGGATTAAAAACACATTCGATGATGAAAATTAAAATATTTGCAACTTTCAGCCTTATTATTTCAGAATTTTTTCTTTTCCGTGCCCAAAAACTTAATTTTAAGGATCCGAACTTTGAAAAAGCTGTCCTTGAAAATTTTGATCTCAATAAAAATGGCTCACTGGAGAAACTGGAAGCTGATATGATCACCAATTTGTTTCTGGTTCAGAAAGGCATTACATCAGCTGATGATATGCTCCTTTTTAGCAATGCCAAGATGATCGTGCTTGATGATAATACCATTCCGAATGTTTCGATTATGGGACTACCACAGCTCGAGCTGTTTTCCTGTACAGGATGCAAAATATCTTCTTTCAGGGCGGAAGGTCTTAAAAACTTAGCTTCACTGTATCTTGACAACAATCTTCTGGAGAGTATTTCGTTAAAGGAAACCCCAAGAATTGATCAATTAACATTATCTTTAAATCAACTAAAAGCGGTTGATATCACTCCGCTCAAAAATTTAAGAAAATTAAACGTAGAACACAATAAGATCCAGAAACTTGACATTTCAAAAAATCCAGCCCTTCAAACACTGAATATAGGTGGGAATCCAATGAAGGAATCAGACATCAAGAAAGGAGTGAAAACTGATATAACCATTTTCGGAGCTGAACAATAATTATGACCATGAAACTAGAAACAGAAAGACTTATTTTAAGAAAATTTGAAGAATCAGACGTTGAACGGATATTTCTGCTGGATTCTAACCCGGAAGTGATGAAATATATTGGCGTTCCGGTACTCACAGAACAAAGTGAATCATTAGCTGTAATCAGAATGATTCAGAAGCAATATCAAGAAAACGGCATAGGAAGGCTTGCTGTCATTGAAAAAGAAACCGGGCTGCTGATTGGCTGGAGCGGGCTGAAATTACTGACCGAAGAGATCAATGGTTATAAAAACATACTCGATCTTGGCTACCGTTATTTACCTGAATTCTGGGGAAAAGGTTATGCACTGGAAGCTGCAAAAGCATCCCTGGAGCTTGGTTTTAATGACATGAAAGCTGATGTGATCTACGCACATGCCCATTCCGGAAATGAAGGATCCAATCATATTTTAAAGAAATTAGGCTTTGAAAAAACAGGTGAATTCACAGAACCTGATGGAGTCTGTCACTGGTATGAACTCAGACGTGAAAAATATTTACCATAGTATGGTTACAAAAAAACCATTAATTTTGGATTTCTCTTCCGTTTGAAATTCGTGAAGTGAATGCAATGGCTGTGGAAATGATAAAAGACGGATTAAAAAATGTAAAAGGCGTAGAAATGCCTAAAGAATTTGTAATAGACTAAAAAAATAAATAATGCAGACTCAAAAAGTAATAGATCATATTGTAGCATGGTTAAAGGATTATGCTGTAAAAGCTAATGTAAAAGGATATGTAATAGGTGTTTCCGGGGGTGTAGATTCTGGAGTAGTTTCCACGCTTTGTGCAATGACCGGACTTGAAGTATTGCTTCTCGAAATGCCGATACGTCAGAAACAGGACCAGGTCAACCGTGCTCAGGATCATATTGAAGATCTTAAAAAAAGATTTCCAAACGTTCAGGGTAAAACCATCAATCTAACTCCTGTTTTTGAAACTTTTGAAGATGTCGTTGAAGATCATATTGAAGGAAGATGGAGTAACAATCTTGCTCTTGCCAATACCAGATCCCGTTTCAGAATGTTGACATTGTATTACTTTGGGCAGCTTCACGGGCTTTTGGTCTGCGGAACCGGAAACAAAGTGGAGGATTTCGGAATCGGATTTTATACCAAATACGGGGACGGTGGTGTAGATGTTTCTCCAATTGCTGATCTATATAAAACTGAGATTTATAAGTTGGCAAAAGGATTAAACCTTATCGAAAGTATTCAAAATGCAATTCCGACAGACGGACTTTGGGATGCAGACAGAACCGACGAAGATCAAATCGGAGCAACATATCCGGAACTGGAGGAAATTCAAAAAGAATACGGAACTAAAACTGCAGAGGATTATGAGGGTCGCGATAAAGAGGTATTTTTAATTTTTGACCGAATGCATAAAGCAGCTCAGCATAAAATAAATCCTATTCCGGTTTGTGATATTCCTGAGGAATGGAGAAACGATTAGTTTTGAATGATAAGATGTATATATGAACGGTAAAATAAGGTCAGTATTTTTTATTTGTCTGGGACTTCTTTTCGGAATGTCCGCGATGTATATCTACAATAACTTTATTGCAGACAAAAAGGGGAATACAGAGACTGTAAAAACAGAGGCTACAAGCTATGGAAGTGAATCTCCACATTCTCAAAGTAATAATGCAAACCATCCCTCGCAGCCTATTGACCGGCTCACAGAGGAGAAAACGGTCATTAATTATGTAAAGCAGAATCACAGACTTCCTGATTATTATATCACTAAAAATGAGGCTAGAAAACAGGGTTGGAATGCTTCAAAAGGTAACCTCTGCGATGTATTGCCAGGCAAGGCTATAGGCGGAGATAAGTTCGGAAACCGCGAAAAGAAACTTCCTCAGGGTGAAGAATATTATGAAGCTGATGTGAATTACAGCTGTGGAAACCGAAATGCAGACCGGATTATCTTTACGGAAAATGGTAATGTTTATCTGACTAAAAACCATTATAAAAGTTTTGAGAAGCAATAGTCTTTATGTCCTTATGACATCATTATTCTTAGCATTTTCATGCTCAGAAAAACAGCAGCCACCTGTAAGGAACAATAAACCTATAACCATACTGATTCAACCGTTCAAAGATATCAACTCTGAAAATGTGAAGAAAACTTCTGAAGGAATCAGAAATGTCTACCCGAATGTGAAAATTCTTGAAGCAATTGACCTTCCTGAGAATGCATACTACAAAGACAGGAACCGCTACAGGGCAGATTCTATCATTAAATTTCTGAGCAGCAGAACAAAAGAAGGCTTTGTAACCATTGGATTAACCTCAAAAGATATAAGCGTTACCAAAGGTAAAATAAAAGACTATGGGATTATGGGACTCGGTTACAGACCAGGAAAAGCCTGTGTAGCTTCTCAATACAGACTCAACAGAAATAATACCGATCAACAGTTCTTTAAAATAGCCATTCATGAACTCGGACATACGCAGGGATTAAAACACTGTCCCGAAAAAACATGTTTTATGAGGGATGCAGAAGGAGGAAATCCTACCGATGAAGAAACAGATTTCTGCAATAAATGCAAAACATTTTTGATCAATAAAAACTGGAAATTTAATTCTATATGAAGACAATATATATCGATTTTACAGACATAGGAGACTATGAAGACTTTTATACCCAATTAAAGGAAAAAGTTAGTCTTCCAGAACATTTTGGAGATAATCTTGATGCTCTTTCCGACATTATTACCGGAGGATTGGAGCTGCCGCTTCACATTGAATTTGTGAATATGACGGTAGACCAGCTTGAGATCTTTGAAGATCTTCTGACAACTCTTGAAGATGCAGAAGATGAAACAGAAGATTTCAGCTTCACTTATTACCTCGAACAATATGAGGATGAAGAAGATGAAGGTAATCCTGAAGATGAAGAATAATTCCAATTCAATAAAACAAAACTCGTAGAAAATCCTGCGAGTTTTTTGTTCATTTTTTTATTTTCACTTTTCAATCTGTTAAATAGAATCTACTGTAGAATAGATTCAAGGGGCTGATAAGGTCAAATGATCAGCTATGAATAATAAAAAAAAAGCATCCCTTTCGAAATGCTTTTTTGTGATTTTATCTTCCAATAACTTCTGTGATTGGGTTTCCTATATTTCCACTCGGGAACTGAATTTTCAGTAATGATGAAACGGTAGGTGCAATATCCGTCATATTATAAGGCTTATTACTTTCTCCTTTCTGGATTCCCCATCCCATAAAGATCAATGGTATGTGTGCATCATAAGAATTCCATACGCTGTGGGTAGTTCCTGTTTTAGAATATGGAGGAAGCATGGAATCGTGAGAAATCAGCTGAATATCTCCGCTTCTCTGTCTGTTGATCCCGTTGATGATTCTCTGTTTGATAGGCTCCGGAATAGTAGCTTCCTGAACTTCATCCACAGAAACAGCATATAAAACAGTAGGATCTTTCTGAAGCTCTTTTATCGTAAAGTCTCTCAAGTCATCCAGTTCAATTTTATTATCCTGCATCAGCTTTCTGTCAAAATAGATCTGATAGTTGTCTACTGCATTAATAAGCTTATCGACTCCGAATTTATCCTTCAGCTTCTGATTGATATCTTTTTCCATTCCTTCACCAAAGAATCCTGTAGTAATTTTATGTTCTTTCAGGAATCCTACAGAATGAGCTCCACCGTGGTCAGCAGAAAGGAAAACAGTATACTCTCCTTTTCCTACTTTTGAATCCAGGTAGCTGAAAAACTGAGCCAGATCCTGGTCAAGTCTTAAATAAACATCTTCCACTTCGATAGAATTAGGACCGAATTTATGTCCTGCATAATCTGTAGAAGCCAGGTTGATCGCTAAAAAGTCGGTAATCTGATCACTTCCTAATTTTTCACCTTCCACAGAAGCTTCAGCCAATTTAAGCGTCAGCGTATTTCCGAAAGGCGTATAGCGGATATTATCTTTTTTAGCCTGGTAATCCTGTGCTAAATTACTGTAAGGGAAAACAGGAGTTTTTGCACTTCCCAACAGCCCTTCCCAAGAAGAATTGTCAGGAGAACTTTCTGTATACTGATTAATCGGGAGCAAAGTATTCCATCCGTTTGCCACTAATTTTTCAGGCAGGTTCTGCGAATTGAAAGATTTAACCCATTGAGGCAAATCGTTCATATACCATGTACTCGTAATAAAGCTTCCGGTACTGTCATCAAACCAGAAAGCTCCGTTCGGAGTATGTCCCGCTGGAAGAATGGAAGCACGGTCTTTTAACGAAACCCCGATCACTTTTCCCTGGAAATTGGTAGCCAGTCTCAATTCATCCGTTACGGTTGTAGACCAAAGGTTTTTTGGAGAATGGCTTCCTATTTTTGTATTGGTTGTTCCTACCGGCTGAACGTTTTCATCTGTTGTACAGTAAACATTTTTCCCTGTTTCTTTATCCGTCCAGTCATTTCCGGCAATACCATGAATCGCAGGTACAGAACCTGTATAGATGCTGGTATGTCCCAAAGCCGTAACAGTAGGTACATAGTTGATATGAACGTTATTTAAAGAATATCCGGTATTCAGGAGTCTTTTGAAACCGTCATTTCCGTATTTACTGTAAAAACGGTACAGATAGTCCCACCTCATCTGATCTACCACTAATCCTACGACTAATTTGGGTCTTTCTAATTGAGAATTTTTGTTCTTCTGAGCATTGATTGTAATCACGGACAATAAAGCTGCTGCCGCAATTGAAATTTTCCTAAGCATCTAGTAAATTTTTGTTGACCACAAATTTACGGGTTTTGAAAGTTTTGGAGTGTGAAATTTTCTTTAAATTTGAGAACCGTCTATTAAACCAATAAGTGCAGAAATGATTTTAGGAGTATATTGGTATTTTAAATTCCCGGAAAATGTATACAGTTTCCAATTTTTCAAGTTTTTCAAAGGCTTTGGAGGGCATGCTGACAATCCGGCTGAGTTAGAAGCCCGGGTTTCAGTAGATCATCTCGAAAATCTCATCAAAAAACTGGGGGAATTGCATTTCCGTTTTAAAAGATTGTATTTAGATATTAAGATCAATGAAAGCCAATTATTGATTTCCACAGGCGATTATACTCTTTTTGATGAGCATTTTCAGTTTGTTTCGGAAATAGAACAGTTGCTGATTCATCACAATGCAGTTCTGGCTGATCTGCCTTTTGAAGTAAAATCAAGCAGAAGGTTCAGTCCGGAAAGGAAAAATTTTGAAACTATAGAGCATAGTTTTCTGCAAATCACCGGTTCCGATTTCAAGAAAAACAATGCTGAAAACCTTTCTGTCAGGATTGATTGTAATTTGCCTTCAGCAAACAAAAAAGATCTGGTCAATGATTTGACCCGGATATGTACTGAAGAAAATATTCACGTGTTCTATTATTATCATTGCGATTTTAAACAGCATTCCAATCTGATGCTTTTTTTCTCCAACGGAAGACAGTTGGAAAATGCAGTTCAAAATGTCGATGTAAATACTTTTGGAAACAAAATGCGTCAACTGGAACAGAAATATCAGCTTCACTTCGGGCATTTCGGAGGAATGGAATATTATCCGCGGAATGGTCCTTTTGTAGAACTGATTACTGACGAAGAATATATTTTAAATAAAAAATAAGCTATTACTATGATCAAATTCAAATACGTCATTTTATATGTTGAAGATGTTGTAAAATCAATGAATTTTTATCACCAAACATTTGATATGCCCATTAAATTCATCACTCCTGAAAAAGATTACGGAGAACTTCTTACCGGGGAAACGAGTCTTTCTTTCGCATCTATAAGTCTGGCCAGTTCCAATATAAAACAAGGATTTCTGTTTTCCAAATCTGAAGAAAAACCTTTCGGAATTGAATTGGGTTTTACAACAGATAATGTTGAGAAACTGGTTGAAAAAGCAGTTAAAAACGGAGCCGTTCTTTATGAAGGTATTGCAGTAAAACCTTGGGGACAGAAAGTAGCCTATATCAAAGATCCTGATCATTATTTAGTAGAAATCTGTACAGAAATTCAATAAACCAATCACATTCCGCATTTCCATGGAAATAAAAAAATTAGAAAAACTGACTGAAAACCCTACCCTACACTGGGGACTTAACGGATACACCACAGATAAGATCTTATCCATTTCTTTTGTTGAATATGGCGGTTCTTTTGAATTTGTATTAAAAGAAAAATCTATACCCTACTCTAAGATTTGGGAAACCCATTCGGATGAGCTTGAAGAACTTAATGAAATCATTGAAAAAGGACATTCTTTCGGAGCTTTTGAAGATAATGAACTGATAGGCTGGATCATCTGTGAGCACCGGACATGGAACAACAGCTTTTACATTGAGAATATTCTGATCAATGAAAAATTCAGAAAAAATGGAACCGGGACGCAACTGATCAAAAATGCTGTCCGGGAAGCCAGACATTTAAACTGCAGAATCATTGAGCTTGAAACGCAAAATACCAATTATCCGGCCATACAGTTTTACAGAAGAATGAGCTTCAGCATCACGGGAATTAATACAAGACTCTATAAAAACCCGGAAGAAACTGCTGTTTTTATGACTTTAGATCTATAGGATGATGCAGTTTTACTCTATTCATTAATTTATATCGACAGAAACTATAAAACATATTGAAAATATTATTTTGTACCAAACAGTACAATAACATACCTTTGTCTCAGAAATAATCCCAATGGCAGGAAGACCTAAAATATTTGACGAACAAGAAGCTGTTGCAAAGGCAACTGAAGTTTTCAGGGACAAAGGCTATGATACAGCTTCTGCTGATGAGTTATTATGCGCTATGGGTATCGGAAAAGGCAGTTTTTATCTTGCTTTTAAAGGTGGAAAGCGGGAACTTTATATCCGGTCGATCACCCAGTTTTCAGAATATTTTTATCAAAAGCTTTCAGACGGCATTGCCGAGTCTGAAGACAAAGTACAATTCATCAGACAGTTTTTCCTGAATCTTGCTGACGCTTCTGATTGCGATAAAGAACGTGGTTGCTATTTAGGAAATGCCTTGGTTCAGCTTTCTGAAAAAGATCTTGAAATAAAAAAAATAACAGTCCAATTGCTGAAAAAACTGCAGACACTGTTTGCAGAAACCATCAAAAATGCACAGGCAAACGGGCAGATCACCAGTATCGAAGATCCCGAAATGACCGGGTGGTACCTGAGCAATTTATGGAACGGGATTCATGTTACGAGAAGAATGGAAGGCTCACCGGAAATTCTTAAAAGTATTATTGAAATGAATCTTAAAATACTCAGTTAAAATTTTTTATTCAATTATGTACCATTTAGTACAATTTAAAATACCTATTAATTTAATACCAAAAATGTTATGAACATTACCGACAACACAATTTTAATTACTGGCGGAGGCTCAGGAATCGGATTAGAAATTGCAAAAGCACTGAGCACAACAAACAAGATTATTATTGCAGGAAGAAATAAAGAAAAGCTTGATGCAGCAGCAAAAGGTCTTGAAAATGTCTTTACTATTCAGGCAGATATTACCAATGAAAAAGATGTAAACCGTCTGATCGAGGAAATTAAAGTGAATTTCGGAGGGCTGAATATTCTGATCAACAATGCCGGACATGCCTATGCTTATACAATTTCTGATACATCAGACACGTATAGCAAGGCAGTTGCTGAATTTGAAACCAATTATTTTGCTCCCATTCGTCTGACCGAAAAGTTACTTCCCTTACTGAAACAACAGGAAAACGCTGCAGTTGTGAATGTTTCTTCTATTGTAGCATTTGCTCCGGGTTCCCACGTTCCTACTTATTCCGATTCTAAAGCAGCACTCCATTCTTACACTAAAATATTAAGGCATGAGCTGGCAAAAGACACTTCTGTTAAAGTTTTTGAATTGATGCCACCTCTTGTTAATACAGATTTTTCAGCAGAAATCGGAGGTAGAGAGAATGGTATCCCTGCGTCAGAGGTAGCAGACAGCTTTGTAAATGCCCTTATTAATGATACTTACGAAATCCGTGTAGGAATTACTGAAGTTCTCTATAACAACTTTTTTGCAAATTCCGAAGGAGCTTTTAGCATGATGAACGCATAATTTTTAACGTACCGGTTATTCACTGCGGGAAAAAGAAAAACTTTCTCCCGCAGTTTTGTTACTATCCTTTCTACTTTTTCTTTTAATTTAAAACAATGCATTTAAATCACATCCACGTGTATTAAAATTTTTATATCTTAGTAATCAACAAACTAAAATATTAACTGCTATGAAAAATCTAAAGAAATTAACAAGAAAAGAGTTGGGAATTATCAGCGGGGGTGATACTGCCTATGCATTGTGTGATATGGATGGAAACTGCCCTCTTACCAGCGGATCTTACTATTGCAGCAACGGAACCTGTTACAGATCTGACGGTGGTGGAAATCCTGGCGGTGACTGCGATGAACCACAACGCTTATGTCAGCCTTGGGAAACCGGATGCGGATGCGTTTATTTTTAGAAAGAAATTATTGTTAGATAAATGAGGGGCGGTTTTTACCGCTCTTTTTTATTATTACTACCAGATTTGACTACGCGAAAAGCAGATTCGGATACAAATATCTTTTAACAATTATGGAATTTTGCTTCAACAAAAAAAAGTCAAAATGAAAATTATCGTAACAGGTTCATTAGGAAATATCAGCAAACCGCTGACAAAAGAATTGGCAGGCAGAGGACATTCTGTAACCGTTATCAGCAGAAGCAGTGAAAGACAACCCGAAATTGAGGCTTTAGGAGCAAAAGCCGCAATCGGATCCATGGAAGATGTTGATTTTTTAGCAGAAACCTTTAAAGGTGCAGATGTTGTGTATGCTATGGAGGCCTTGAATGCCAGCGTATTCTTTGATCATACTATTGATTTTATAGAGGCCAATATCCAGATCGCAAGAAACTACAAAGAGGCTTTTGAAAGATCAGGCGTAAAGAATATTGTTCATTTAAGCAGTATCGGAGCACATATGAGTGAAGGAAACGGGATTCTTAGATCTCATTATAATGTAGAAAAAATACTGAATGAACTTCCGGATGATGTTTCCATTAAATTTATGCGCCCGGTCGGGTTTTATTACAATATGTTCTCATTCATTCCTACAATCAAATCACAAGGTTTAATCATTCAAAATTATGGTGGAGATCAAAAAGAACCCTGGGTATCGCCACTGGATATTGCCAGTACCATCGCGGAAGAGATTGAAAAACCATTCAGTGGAAGAGAAATCCGTTATATTGCTAGCGAAGAAATTTCACCCAACGAAATTGCCCAAACATTGGGTGAAGCTATTGGTAAAACAGATCTTAAATGGCTAACTGTTTCTGATGAAGACCTTCTAAAAGGTATGGTGAACGCAGGAATGAATCCGAAAACAGCTAAAGGTTTTGTAGAGATGAATGCAGCAAGAGGAAACAGCATTTTATACGAAGATTATTATCTGCACAAACCTGTTTTAGGAAAAGTAAAACTGAAAGAATTTGCAAAAGAATTTGCAGCAGCTTATCATCAATAATAATTAATTTTGTGATATGAAGCAGCCCATCAGAATCAAAACAATTAGTGAATTTCACCAGTTCCGTGGCCTGGCCAAACCTGAGCATCCGCTTATCAGTGTTGTAGATTACAGTACGATTAAGGATGATGCAAATGAAGCTGAACTGAGCTGGATCCTTGACTTCTACTCTATTTCTGTTAAGCGAACATCTCTCACAAAGATAAAATATGGTCAGCAGCAGTATGATTTTGATGAAGGATTCATGTTTTTTATGGCTCCGGGACAGGTTTTCAGCATTAAAAGAGATCCGGATTCAATTGCAAAACATACGGGATGGATACTGCTCATTCATCCCGATTTTCTTTGGCACACTCCTTTGGCAAAGACTATACAAAATTATGAATTCTTTGATTATTCCGTGAACGAAGCGTTGTTTCTATCCGAGAAAGAGAAAAATATCATTGATAATATTGTTCAGAATATTCACCAGGAATATCGTTCCAATATTGATACATTCAGTCAGAATATTATTATTTCACAGATTGAGACGCTGCTCAATTATTCGGAACGTTTTTATCAGCGTCAATTTATTACCCGCAAAATTTCCAGCCACAAAATCCTGGATTCTCTGGAGACATTGCTTGCTGATTATTTCAACAGCGAAGATCTTATCACCAAAGGGCTACCAAGTGTGCAGCATATTGCTGATGAACTGAATGTATCTCCAGGTTATTTAACCGGTTTGCTAAAAGTTCTTACCGGCCAGAATACCCAACAGCACATCCACGAAAGACTGATCGGAAAAGCAAAAGAAAAATTATCCACCACCCAGCTGTCGATCAGTGAGATTGCTTATGAATTAGGTTTTGAGCACTCTCAATCATTCAGCAAGCTATTCAAAAGTAAAACTAGTCTTTCTCCCTTGGAATTCAGAAAGTCTTTTAGCTGATATTTTTATGCAATCTTTTTCCCATAATGATAATAAAAATGCATCCCGTGATATGTTTTCTATAAGATACTGCAATATCAGGATAAAATAATATATTAGTACGATGAAATATTTAGAAAAAATTCAGGGATTACTGCCTTTAGGATATTTATATCTTATCATTCTTGGACTTTTAAAGGAAAGTATTCTTTTTTATCAATTGGATGTAAATATTTTGAAATATTCATCGATCACGGATATCCTGATCAGCCCGCTTGCAGATATGACTTCGAGTCCTATTCTGATCATCGTGGTGATCTCTGTCATTCTTTTTTTCTTTATTATTCAGACTATTATCTTCAGAAACAGTCATACAAACTGGGGTAAGAAATTGCTGGGAAACTACAAAATAGACAATGAAGTTGATAAGAAAGGCCTTCGAAAAGCGATGATTCCAATATTTGGCTTACTGGTGGCGATAGAACTTCTCGCTTTATTTGTGGGTTTAGGTATCGGACAGGGCAACATCATCAAAAAAAGAATTGAAAGCCAGGATTTAAAATATAATTATAAAATAACTTCCGGCTCAGGAGCACCTGCAGATATTTATTTGATTGATATCAACAGTACATATTATTTTTATGTCTCAAAGGGAAATAAAAACATCATCATTGCACCTGTCGGGAATATAGGAACCCTAGAAGTCATCAAAAAAAACTAATATGAGAAGTAAACCGATATCCGAATACACCGATGAAGAACTGATCAGTAATGAAAAAAAACTGAAGATACTTACTGTTATGCTTGGTGTATCAATAACTCTTCTTTTTCTTGCCTCTATGGCCCTGATGCTTAAGAAAGGCTTCAGCCCAATCATGATCATTCCCATCTGCTTATTCCCTTTAGTGGTCGTCAATATCATTAACTGGCAAAATCTCAAAAAAGAAAAGCAAAGAAGAAATCTTCAGTAAATTTTAAAATTCAACATTTTGAAATCTGTAAAGTTCATTTTAAAAAGTGAAAGTACAGAGTCTTATAGCTGTATAAGTATTTTTTATACAATAATCGATGCAGATGATTGAACTTAAAAGCAGAAAAAAATAACCTGCCATGAAGTAATAAATCTTCTCCATGAACTGTTATTATGATATGAAAAACATCCACTTTCTCCTGTTATTATTCCTTGCTGCAATTGGTATTTCAGCACAGAAAAGCAGTACAGAACAATCTTTTGAAACCTCTGATCATGTTAAGATCAGATATAAAGTTTCCGGAAAAGGAGAAGCCTGCATTTATGTTCCGGGAGGACCTGGGCAGGGATATCCGTCATTTGAACTTTTAGGTGGAAACAACCTTGAAAAAAACATGCAGATGGTTTATATGGATCAGCGGGGATCCGGTGAATCCGGGAAATCAGAGAATTATCACCTGGATGCAATGGTTCAGGATATTGAAGAACTGAGGCAACACCTGAAGCTTGATAAATTTTTTCTACTGGCTCATTCTTTCGGAGGAATTATAGCGGTTAATTATGCAAAAAAATATCCTCAGCACACAAAGGGATTAATTTTGGCTAATATCACGCTTCATTTCCTCAATGATGAAACCCTGAAAGAGCAAATAGAATATGGAAACAGCCTTCTTCAACTGCAGAATAAAGCAATTCCCAGAGACAGTCTTTCCTCTGAACTATCAAAAATTAGTGCTGCCTTAAGAAAGAAAAGAATCGGATATAAATTCCTTACCGAAGATATTGAAACCATCAGACAAACCGATAAAATAGATTCTCTTCACCCAAGAATCATAGATTTTGGGATGGCCGTGATTTCAAAACCAAAAGAGTTTCCTGAATATTATACTGATTATGCACCGATCACAAAAGATATTCATGTTCCAGTCTTAGTTATCACTGGAAAAATGGACAAAGCCGTAGGAACCATGCATTATAAAACATTCCGGTTTCCAGATCAAAAGGTGGTTGCCATTGATGGGGGACATCTTTTGTATTATGAGAAAAATAGAGAATTTGTGAATGCAGTTTGGCATTTCATAAGCAAACACAAGTAATAAATGAGGAATTGGCCTCTGGAATAAAAAAGCCTCAGCGCGGCCTTCGGCCGCGCTGAGGCTTTATATAAAGCTTAAATCAATTAAAATTTAAGATCTCCGTTTACCTCTCTCACCGCATTCGCTGCTTCGGCAAACTTCAACTGCTCATCTGCAGTAAGCGTTACATTTACAATTTTCTCTACTCCGTTTTTCCCAATAATAGCCGGAACACCTAAGCAGATATCATTTTGTCCGTATTCACCTTCAAGCATTAAAGAGCAAGGGATCATTTTCTTCTGATCACAAGCGATTGCCTGAACCATTACAGAAACTGCTGCACCTGGTGCATACCAAGCTGAAGTTCCTAACAATTTAGTCAATGTAGCCCCTCCTACTTTAGTTTCTTCAATTACATATTTTTGTTGCTCATCACTTAAAAATTCAGTTACAGGAACACCGTTTCTTGTAGCTTTGCTCAATAACGGAAGCATTCCTGTATCACTGTGTGCAGCGATTACCATACCGTCTACATCAGAGATAGGGCTTTCCAATGCTTCAGCCAATCTGTATTTGAATCTTGCAGAATCCAATGCACCACCCATTCCGATGATCTTGTGCTTAGGAAGACCTGAAGTTTTGTGTACCAGATAAGCCATAGTATCCATTGGGTTAGAAACTACGATGATAATAACTTCCGGAGAATTCTTTACTAAGTTTTCAGTAACTTCTTTCACAATACCGGCGTTGATACCAATCAGTTCCTCTCTTGTCATTCCAGGTTTTCTTGGAATACCTGAAGTGATTACTGCCACATGAGAACCTGCAGTTTTGCTGTAATCTCCTGTTGTTCCGGTAATTTTTGTATCGAATCCGTTAAGCGATGCAGTCTGCATCAAATCCATTGCTTTACCTTCAGCAAATCCTTCTTTAATGTCTACTAAAACTACTTCTGAACAGAAGTTTTTCATTGCGATGTATTCTGCACAGCTTGCTCCTACAGCGCCTGCACCTACTACAGTTACTTTCATATTGTATACTTTTTTTAAATTATTTTTTAGTTTAGTCTAAAAATTGAAACGCCCAAATTTAACAATTCCTGAAAATGTGGGCAATTTTTCAGGAATTTAATTAGGGTTCGTTGAAATTAATTGACGTTCAGTAAAAACGTATATAGTTTTTTTGCTCCCAACAGGACCTCATTGTAATGTTCCTCGGTAACTTCAGTATCTAAAACCTCTTTGAAGTTCTTCCACATGGAGCCCGTATTTTCCTGGTAGCATCCGAAGAAATTGAAGGTCACCTCATCAAAACCCTCTGTTTTAGAAAGCTGTTTGGCGATTACATTTCCACCTAAAGTAGAACCTTCAATTACGTACATTGCTCCCAAAGCTTCATGTTCATTATTAAACTCAAGATTGTGGAAAGCATTCTGATTTTCAAGAGAAAGACTTTCAAGATCCTTTTCGATAAGAGAAAGCTTTTTCCTGTCGCTGAGCTGAAGTTTTTCGGAATACTTATCGGAAAGACTTTTGAATATTTTATCTTCACTGTGAAGAAGCATAAGATAATTCGTATTGATGATCTTTTTGTAATCTTCTAAGGTAAAGGTTTTATTGAAAATTTTTTCAGAATTGAAAAGTTTCTCTGCTGCATCGTGATATTCCGCTGTATTTTGCTTAAGATATTCTGATACCATAAATAAGGATTTAAAGTTTCCCAAATTTAGGGTTTTTTAAACGTTAAAATAAAACAAGTTCCTCCTTTATTGCTCTCATAATCCACATTTCCTCCGATACGCTTCATAATCCTGTGCACAATAGACAATCCTATCCCATTTCCTTTGAAGGTTTTAGCATTATCCATCCTGTTAAATATCTTGAACATTTTATGTTTTTCCTGTTCGGGAATTCCAATACCATTATCTGAAATCCTATACACGACAGTCCCGTTTTCTTCAGTTCCCCAGATTTCCACTTTCGGCTCTTCCTGATGAGAAGAATATTTCACTGCATTATTGATGATATTTAAAAATACCTGATGAAGCATCGTTTTATCCGAAAGTACATCGGGGCACTCCTTAATCGTGATTATACTTTTCGGGCTATCGAAGGTGATCTTTGCATTTTCCGATATCTTCTGGATCGTATTCAGAGGCTGCAGGCGTTCCAGTTCTATCTCGCTGTGTTTGGCGCGACTGAGCTGCAGTACATCATGCATCATTTCCGCCATATTGTCGATTTCTTCAACAATGGAATTCAGCTTATTTTTATTTTTTTCTGTTTTTTCAAAGTTAGAAAGCAACATCTGTGCATTCAGCTTCATCACGGTCAAAGGTGTCCCCAGATCATGAGAGATCGTGTAAGAAAAACTGTCAAGCTCTTCATTTACCTTTCTCAGCTCATTATTCAGCGCTTTGATCGCATTGTACTGCTTGTGCGAGGTTTCAAGGATCACATCGCGGACAGCCTGCACCGAAACGATATCTCTGGAATTCCATCTCTTTGAATTTCCTTTAATATTTTCTGTAAAAATCTGGAAAGAGGTTCTTGGCGAAACAACCTGTATTTCCTTACCGTCCTGCAGCAATACTTCTACTTTCTTCTCAGGATTTCCGGCCCAGTCGATATGTTCATCAAACTCTTTACGGAACCAGATCAGCATTTCCTTTTTATTTCCCTCAATAAAATAAATAATGATTCCGGCTGCATTTTCGTCCAGTCCCAGCTCCTTTCCATAATCTTTAAGGAAGCTTCTGCTCACAAAAATACTGTCAGCAGTATTCTCAAGAGCCCAATGTGCAATGGCATCAATAATCCTGTTTTCAGGAACCACTCCAACAGTCACTGTATTTCCTTCCGAAATAATAGCTAAACCGTCTGCCTCAGGCAACTTTCTTATCTTTCCTTTATTGTCTGCTAGTGAATCAAAAAGATTATTATGTTTCAAAAACTCCGCTTTCAGCTGTGACGATTTTTCGTTCAGCTCCAGGCGGTATTTCAGTTCATTTTTAGACTTGAACGAAGAATAGGCATTGGAAGCCAGAGCCGTAAAAATTCCCGCCTGTACCCTATCTTCAAGATCAATATGCTTTGCCTCCGAGTTCTGGCAGGTAACCAAACCCCAAAGATGATCCTCAATAATAATAGATACACTGAAACTGGAAGAAGCTCCGGAATTTTTTATGTACTGGCCATGAATAGGCGACATTCCTCTTGAAGCCACAAAAGTAAGATCAATATTTTCATCCGTTCTGCTTATCAACGGAACCGTTTCAGCATATACATTACTGAATATTCTTTTTCTTTTCTTTAAATAAAGCTCTCTGGCCTGTCTTGGAATATCTGATTCAGGGTAATAAAGTCCCAGATAGCTCTCCATATTATCATTCCTTCTTTCTGCAATCACTTTTCCCGAACCGTCCATCATGAATTTATAAACCATCATCCGGTCATAATTCACAATTTTAGAAAGCGTGCTTAGCAATTGCTCCCACAGCTCCTTTTCATTATCTATGACATAAAAATTGTCGTACTTATTAGAAATGCGCTTGTTGGGATTTTTCAGTACCGCCTCAAATTCAAGGAAAATGTGTTTACCGCTTCTGAAAACGGAAAAATGATATTCCTTATCACCGATAAATACTTTATCGAAATGGGTTTCATTTTCTCTTCTTGTAAAGTCCTGCAGGGAAGTATAAAGATCGGAGTCAATAACAGTCCGGAAGATTTCAGGAAAATCCATAAGGCCTCTTCCAAAAAGCAGCTCCGCATTTCCGACTTTAAATATATCCGTAATATTCCGGCTGAAAAAAGTGATGGATTGAGATTCTGCATCAATGCCAATCAGGTATCCAAAACTTTGTATATACCCAGGAATATGGATAGGTTCCTCATGACACTCTACAAAATTCATATATTTCTTTGATCTATCAAAGATAACGATTTTTTTAACGGCATATTACTTTGTGGTATTAAATCACGAAGTTCCTGAAACATCATTATTCCTATAATTAATGAGCTGAAATCTCCTGAATTCCAGCGCAAATACTCCCGCTTTTTTAATATAATAATGGACTTTATTCATAATATATTAAAAATTTTGAAACAAATCAAGTTAAATTTTCTGATCATGATTCATTGCATGA
Source organism: Chryseobacterium lathyri (assembly GCF_019970085.1). Lineage (NCBI taxonomy): Bacteria > Pseudomonadati > Bacteroidota > Flavobacteriia > Flavobacteriales > Weeksellaceae > Chryseobacterium > Chryseobacterium lathyri. The sequence continues at coordinate 160,253 of NZ_JAHXYG010000005.1, forward strand.
ATTTCGGATTAACACCTGAAATAATTATATTAATTAAGCAAAATTTATTAAATTTATATCACCAAACAATGAATACGTTTAAAAATTGTTGATTTTTTTCACATTATCTCCAATTAAATTCTCATTTAAATTCAAATAACACGACTATGAAAAAGTTCCCTTTAATAATCGTCATCTCTATTTGCATATTAGGAATCGGAGGAACCAGTTATAACGCCAGTATAAACGAAATTACAAAGGCTCAAAAAAATAGGATAATCAATACTCATCCTATGAATTGGAGTCAATGCCCTTCAAATTTCCGGAACTTTTAAATAATAATCCATTAACACAAATACTATGACCCTTTTTTCACCAAAAAAGAGAAGCCTGTTACTATGCATTTTATTGGCTGCTTTTTCAGCCAATGCACAGATTCAGGACTCACTCCGCCCCGATAAACAGGAAGAAGACCATGTGAAATACCCTGTACTTCAGATAAAAGGACTTTTTCAGGCACGCTATCTTGTAGGTATGGCCGAAGATGTCGATGTGAACGGCTTGCATCACACGGACGGATCAGGAACCAGCAACAATTTTATGCTCAAGTATATGAGGGTTCAGGTACGTGCACAAATCAGCAAAAGAACAGAAGTCGTAGCACTCGCCAATTTCGCTGACTTTAAAAACGACCCTAAAAGCAGGGTTCTTGAAAATGCTTACCTGAAATATACTTTCAATCCTAAGTTAGCATTTACTGTCGGTCAGTTCAGACCCTGGTTCGGAATTGAAGAAACGTATCCTATCGACATCATCAAATCTTTGGATTGGTCCAATCAGTATACAGAATTCGGGAAACTGGGCTGGACAAGCTTTCAGATCGGACTTTCTGCAACCGGACAGCTTCAACTGGGACAAATACCTTTCCAGTATGCTGTTTCAGTTGTTAATGGAAATGGTAAAAACCAGGTGAATGATAACGACAACGGAAAACAGTATTCCACAAGACTCGTTTTCGGTCTTTCAAAAAAGTATAATTTCAATGTCGGACTGAACGGAGGTATCGGCGAAGTTTTAAGTAAAAAAGTATACGCAGTGGGAATTGACCTCAGCTCGCTGATCCAGTTTGATCCGAAATGGAGTCTGGACATGCAGTTGGAAGCCAAACAGGCAACCAATCATGTTCTTTACAATACGATCGATCCTGAGCTCAGACCTTCGAATCCTGACCAGTATCTGATCCGTGGCGCTTACTTCCTTCCGAATGTAAGATACGAGATCAATCACAAAAACCTCAGCGCCTTCGAGCTGTCATGTCGGTATGAATATCTGGATACCAATTTCAGGCTGAACTCCAATCCAAGACAGACCATTACACCTATGTTCGGACTGGAATTCCTGAAAAACTATGGTGCAAGAATCCAGCTGGGTGTACAGTTTGACCGTTACAGGCACCAGATAGAAAACACATCACAATACAATAATAATCTGTTCATTGTTCAGGTACAAAGTAGATTTTAACCGCTTAAAGATTTATAGATCATGAAAGAAATTAATATCAGAAATATCGCGATAACGTTTGCCGTTGCGCTGATCATATGGTTTATTCCCGCTCCGGAAGGTGTTGCCGAAAACGCATGGCATCTGTTTGCTATTTTTGCAGCAACCATACTAGGTATCATCCTTAAAGCAGCACCTATGGGCACCATGTGTATGATGGCCATTGCATTTACAGCACTTACACAGGTTGTAGCTCCCGGAGATGCAGGAAAATCCATCACAAAAGCACTTTCCGGATTCGGAGATAAAGTAATTTGGCTTATCGGGATCTCATTCTTTATTGCCAGAGGATTTATCAAAACCGGATTGGGAAACCGGATTGCATTTTTATTCATCAGAATATTCGGTAAAAGCTCATTGGGACTGGCTTATGGGCTTGGACTTGCAGATGTTTGTTTAGCTCCAGCCATTCCGAGTAACACTGCAAGAGGTGGCGGAATCATCTACCCGATTATGAAATCTATGGCTATCAGTTTCGATTCTGTTCCTGAAAAGCCGGAAACCCATAGAAAACTGGGCTCTTTCCTTACCCTGAACAGTTACTATATGAACCTCATCGCTTCATCTATGTTTCTTACCGGAACCGCGAGTAACCCGATGTGTCAGAAATTTGCAGCCAATTTAGGGATCAATATCACCTGGATGTCATGGGCTGCAGCTGGTTTTGTTCCGGGATTGGTTGCATTCTTTGTCGTTCCTTTAGTTTTATACAAATTATATCCGCCTGAATTGAAAAAAACAGGTGATGCCCCGAGAATGGCGGCTCAGAAATTAAAAGAAATGGGGCCTATTTCCAGAAATGAATGGCTGATGTTATTGGCATTTTTCATTCTTTTAGCGCTTTGGATATTTGGAGGAGCATTGTCTATCGATGCTACTACAACAGCTTTTATTGGATTGACGATGTTGCTTCTTACTTCTGTATTGACCTGGGAAGATATCAAAGGTGAAAAAGGAGCCTGGGACACGATTGTATGGTTCGCTGTTCTGGTGATGATGGCCAGTTCTTTAAATGAACTTGGTTTTATTGGCTGGTTCAGTGATTTGATCAAAGTAAAAATCGGTGGATTAAGCTGGCAGGTTGCCTTTCCGGTAATTATTGTCGTATACTTTTTCAGCCACTATATTTTTGCGAGTGCAACGGCTCACGTAGCTGCTATGTATGCAGCGTTATTGGGAGTTGGTGTTTCTCTAGGGATCCCGCCTATGCTATTGGCGATGATGCTTGGTTTCTTAGGCTCAATTTACGGGGTGCTTACCCATTACGGCCATGGTCCTGCTCCGGTATTCTACGGAAGCGGTTATGTCGAACTGAAAGCCTGGTGGCTGAGAGGTCTTGAAATCGGAATCGTGTTACTTATCATCTATATGGTAGTCGGAGGACTGTGGATGAAAGTTTTAGGATATTATTAATCATTAAATAAAAAATATGCTGTCAACCTTGTCAAGAAAAATGCTGATGTGCCTTACAGGACTATTCCTGAGCTTCTTTCTGTTGATCCATTTCTTGGGAAACCTCCAGCTGTTTCTTCCGCCGGAGCAGGCGCACTTACAGTTTAATGCCTATTCACATTTTCTGTCCGGAAATATTCTGATCAAAATGGTTTCGTACGTTCTGTATGCAAGTATTATTCTGCATGCTCTGGACGGACTGGTCATTACTTTAAAAAATAAAAAATCGGGAGGCAGTTACCAGTCGGAAAGACGTGGAAGAGCAAGTAAATGGTATTCCCGTAATATGGGAATTCTGGGAACGCTGATTCTGATCTTTTTGGTGATCCACTTCCAGAATTTCTGGTACGTCTACAAATTTGGAAACCCACCGCTGGATAACAACGGAAATAAGGATCTGTACATTCTTGTCGTAACGGTTTTCAAAGAATGGTGGTACGTTATCATTTACGTATTATCAATGGGAGCTTTATGCTATCACCTCATTCATGGGATTCACAGTGCGGCCAGAACGCTGGGATTATACCATCCTAAGTTTGTCAAATGGTTCAAAACTGCCGGAATTGTCTATTCAGTAATTATCAGCGTAGGTTTTGCGCTGATGCCGGTTTATGTATTCTTTACTGCCCATTAAAAAGAAAAGTTATGATCTTAAATTCAAAAATACCTCAAGGCCCGTTGGAACAAAAATGGGACAACTATAAAAAGAAAGCTAAGCTCGTCAATCCTGCTAACCGTAAAAAATTGGATATTATTGTTGTGGGAACCGGACTGGCAGGAAGCTCAGTAGCTGCTTCTCTGGGTGAGATGGGCTACAATGTGAAATCATTCTGTTTCCAGGACAGCCCGAGAAGAGCCCATTCTGTAGCCGCACAAGGCGGCGTGAATGCCGCTAAAAATTATAAAAATGATGGTGACAGCGTCTACAGAATGTTTGTAGATACGCTGAAAGGAGGAGATTTCAGAGCCCGCGAAGCCAATGTTTACCGCATGGCAGAATGTTCTTTAAACCTCATCGATCAGGCCGTAGCGCAGGGCGTGCCGTTCGGACGTGAATATGGTGGTTATCTCAACAATCGTTCATTCGGTGGCGTTCAGGTGAGCCGGACATTTTATGCAAGGGGACAAACCGGGCAGCAGCTACTTCTGGGGGCCTATCAGGCACTGATGAGACAGGTTGGAAAAGGTACCGTGCAACTGTATTCCAGACATGAAATGCTTGATCTGGTCGTGATCGATGGCAAAGCAAGGGGAATTATTGTCAGAAATTTAGATACCGGGGAAATTGAAAGACATGCTGCCCATGCAGTTATTCTGGCAACCGGAGGTTATGGAAAAATTTATTATCTCTCAACCTTAGCGATGGGCTGTAACGGTTCTGCGATCTGGCGGGCTCACAAAAAAGGAGCTTTAATGGCTTCCCCGAGCTGGATTCAGGTACATCCTACTTCCCTTCCGCAATCGGGAGATTATCAGTCTAAATTAACCCTAATGTCAGAATCATTGCGTAATGACGGAAGGATCTGGGTTCCTTCAAAAGCTGATGAAACCAGACCGCCCAATGATATTCCGGAAAACGAAAGAGATTATTATCTGGAACGCCGGTATCCTGCTTTTGGAAACCTGGCTCCAAGAGATATTTCTTCCCGTGCCGCCAAAGAAAGAATTGACGCCGGTTTTGGAATCGGGCCCTTGAAAAATGCTGTTTATCTTGACTTTTCCAAAGCGATACGAGAACAGGGAAAAGAAAAGATTCAGGAGAAATATGGCAATTTATTCGATATGTACCTTAAAATCACAGGATACAATGCCTATAATGAACCGATGATGATCTCTCCTTCTGCTCACTTTTCAATGGGTGGGCTTTGGGTAGATTATGAGCTGATGACCACTATTCCCGGATTGTTTGCTTTGGGAGAAGCTAATTTTGCGGATCACGGGGCCAACAGACTGGGAGCCAATTCATTGCTGCAGGCTTCTGTGGACGGCTATTTTATTGCGCCTTATACCATCGCCAATTATCTGGCCGATGAGATTCATACCGGAAAAATTTCACCTGATGCTCCTGAGTTTGATGTGGCAGAAAAAGCGGTGAAAGAACAGATCCAGGGTTTCATGGATATTAAAGGAACCAAAACAGTTGATTATTTCCATAAAACTTTGGGGAAACTTTTATATGATTACTGCGGTCTGGCCAGAAATGAAGATGGTTTGAAATACGCGATAGAAGAAATCAGGAAATTAAAACAGGAATTTTACAGAGATGTACGGGTTTCCGGACAGGATAATCAAATGAATTCAGAACTAGAAAAAGCAGGACGTGTAGCCGATTATTTCGAGATCGGTGAGCTCATGTGCTATGATGCTTTAACCCGGAATGAGTCCTGTGGTGCCCACTTCCGCGAAGAATTTCAAACTCCGGACGGAGAAGCATTAAGAAATGATACCGAATATCAGTTTATCTCAGCATGGGCATGGAAAGGCGAAAGTGCCGAACCGGAACTAATTAAAGAACCGTTGATATTTGAAGAAATACAGCCGACAGTAAGAAGCTACAAATAAAAAACAGAAATTATGGATTTACATCTTAAGATATGGAGACAGAAAGACAGAAAGAGCGAAGGGAAACTGGTCAGTTATGACCTGAAAGAACTGAATCCCCATATGTCTTTCCTGGAAATGCTGGATACTTTAAATGAAAAGCTCATTACGGAAGGCGACGAACCTGTAGAATTCGATCACGACTGCCGTGAAGGGATCTGCGGACAGTGCGGTATGATGATCAACGGAATTGCCCATGGTCCTTTAAAAAATACAACGACCTGTCAGCTTCACTTACGGTCTTTTAAAGATGGTGAAACTATTTTAATCGAACCTTTCCGGGCAGAAGCTTTCCCGGTGAAGAAAGACCTTAAAGTAGACCGGTCGGCTTTTGACAGGATTATTTCTTCAGGCGGATTTGTATCGGTGAATACGGGTCAGGCTCCTGATGCAACAGCTATAGCAGTGACTCACCAAACAGCTGAGGAAGCGTTCGATTCTGCAGCCTGTATCGGGTGTGGTGCATGTGTAGCCACCTGCAAAAACGGAAGTGCTGCCTTATTCACTTCGGCAAAAATCACCCACATGGTCCTTCTCCCTCAGGGTAAGGAGGAAAGGAGCGAACGTGTCCTGAATATGGTTACCCAGATGGATCATGAACTTTTCGGCCATTGCTCCAATACGGAAGCCTGTGAAGTGGAATGTCCTCAGGGAATTTCTGTGCTGAATATTGCCCGGATGAATTATGAGTATGGAAGAGCATTGTTTTTTAAGAAAAGGAATAAATAAAAGGACATAAAAGTAAGCGGAGGAAGCAAATTGCCAATCCGCTTTTTTCTATTTTACCTGAGTTCCGGTTATTTATTTTTGATCATTCTAGATTCCCGGTATCGTTATTTTTTTAGGATCGTTTTCGTTGTACAGGATTTCTACAGCTCCTTGTTTTGGAACAGAAGAAAGATCAAGAAGCCGTACAATCTTTTTGTAGACTGTCATATGTTCAATACCTTTAAAGTCTTTAAATCTAACTTGAAACATGATTTGGGGCTGATCATTCACTGTTAATCCGGTTTGACTGACACTGATGATTTCTGCCTGAGCACTTCTCCCGGCAAACAGGATCTGTTCTTCTTTTTTATTCTTTATAAATTTTCCAACGATCAGCTTATATACCAAAAGGGTTAAAATAAACATGACCCCGCTGAAAATAATTGGATGCATAAAGGTAAGGAACCTCCAGCCGAAATCAAATGATTCCTTGAGGTAAAAATAAGCGTACAGACCTATGACATAAACGATCATAAAAATCACAAATAAGATCCTCAAGATCATATTTTTAACTTTAAATTTAGTCTGTGCCCCGCTTAGAATAAAATAAGGCTCTTTCGATGGATCAGGATTCAGAAGTATTTTAACCATTTTTCCGACGTCAAATCTTTTTTCCTGGGGTTTTGTATCATAGAACATCATTTCGTGCCGGATCAGTGTATTGCGGAGATTCTGAAAAGAAAGCACAATATGGATGAGATTGATATTGGTTCTGGGATTATATTTTACAAGCTTATAGTCTGTAATTTCCGCTTCCCTCGGAAGTCCGTTCTGCAAAATATAGCTGATAGTATTTTTTTCCTTAAAGGTTTTAATAAGAAGATTGTTGATCAGAAAAGCTAAGACATACAGCCATATTAACAAAGAAAAACCGAGAAATACATAGCTCACTGCCAATGTATTTCTCGGTTCCGTTGTTATTTCCGAAGTCGTCATATAAATAAAGATCGGAAATGGTATGCAGAAAAAAAGCATATAAAGCGTCCAGAAAATGATCATAAATTTCATAACTGTTTATTTTGCGGTGCGATATAAAGTTATGATATTATTCTTTAATGGGCTTTTCTCTTTTTAAACTTCTTTATCGAAGTAAAGTCTGTAGTATTTTCCTTTGTCATCTTCTCCCATTTCGAGCTTCTGCCTGTCACCGTGAATATAGATATGGAAGTTCTTGTCCAGTTTGATAATGCTTTTGAAATGACGCTGGGTTTTCTTTACTGCTGCTTCACTGATCGGGAATTCTTCAGCAATATTCACCTGCATATCCTGTTCATAATCGGTCTTGAAGTTCACGAAACTTTCAATGACGTGCTGGTCTCCCAATACTTCATTGGCAAAATCATCCAGCTTAAATTCTTCTTTTTCCTTGAAGAAATTGATGGATTTATTGAGGAAATCTGCCTGGTCTGCTTTGGAAACTTCAAATTCCTGTGGAAGCTGTTTCGTGATATAATCTTTGTACACCATCAGGGCTTCCTGGGTATGAAAATATTCGTCGTCACGCTGTTTTACTTTCAGGAAATCTTCGAACCAATAGTACATATCTCCGTTTTTGTTATTATCAACTACAGAAAGTACATATCCGGTCTCTTTATTATTGTTATAGATCAAAGCTGCCTTATCAATTTTAGACAAACCGATTCCCTGGTCTTTTTCAATATCAAATGTTTCTTCCTTAGGCGAAATTTTCAGGAAAGATTCTCTCTTTTCGGTTTTAAAGATCCCGATCTTATCTACTTTATCCGGACGGTCACTTTCTTCCTCGAAAAGTACAATAAACAGCTCCCCACCCTGAACTCTTGGATTTTCAGCCGCTTCAAAAAGATGTTTTGCAATATTTTCAGATTCCCAAAGGAATTTGGCCTTGTCTTCAAAGATCTCGGATACTGAACTGTATACCGGATTATTGACCAAATACGTGTCACTGTAAAAATTGAAGGTTTCTTCTGATTTAAAAGAACCTAAAAAGTAATCTTCAAGCAATTCTGCCATTCCTTCTTCCAGCTTCAGCTCTTCCTGAGACAGCGTTAAAGATTCTCCGTTGATTTTATTTCCTACTCTGTGTACTATAATTTTTGAAAACATGTCCTGAATAATTTGGAGTGCAAAGATATTCATTCTATTCTTTCCATCATACAAATAAAATAATCCCAAAAACCAAAAATTGATATTACATTAAGTTTTGTCAACTGATAAACTAAGACTAAAAAAATCTGCTCCATCTGCAAAATCTGTGAGAGATAAAAAATTAAAATATCAACTGTTTATGTTTTCCCGCAGATTTTGCAGATGAAGCAGATAATTAAATCATAAATAAGTTCCTTCATTTCGTTTTGATAAAAACCTTATCATTTTGACATGTTTTTTAAGATCGAATATTTTTATTAAAATTAAATAATTATTTGATTTTCAATTAATTAAATAAAAATCGCTTCAAAGGAATGCCATTCGCTTCATTATTTTAAAAATATATAATATGGACTTAAATACCTTAAACCGCATCGACAAGCTAAGAAGATTAAAAAGCAGAGGTCCGAAAACTCCGAAATGGCTGAAACCTTACCATATGCTATTCATGGCTTTCCTGACCATTTTCATCTTTGGAGCCATCATTAAAGTCTTAGAACAAAATCATTAATCATATGAACTATTCAGAAGCTGTCCGGGAAATTTCAAAAATTATCCCTGACTTTGAAAACGAACTTACGAAAACGATGCCCCAGAACTCGTACAGTGTGATTCGTACTTTCACAGAACGTATCAAAAATATGGTCCGACAGGATGACAGGAGTATTCTATTTAAAAGTCTTCAGAAAATGGACAAAATTTATACAGAAGGAGATATTGCATTAAAAAACGCAGTAGAAGGAATTTTCATTTATTCTCTGGACAATTTTACAGCTTTCTGCACCCTAGAATATAGAAAAGTGATCTTTAGTCACATTTCAAAAGATTTACAGCAGAGCTATTCAAGACAGATTTACAACCATGGCACATAAATTTTGTTACATATTTCATGTGTTTCATTACAAAAGCATTTTTTATTCAAAAATCAAAACCACTCAAAATCAATACGTTATGAAAACAAAAATCAGAAAAATTTCAGACTGGAAAACATTGAAAACCACGACTAACAGACACAATGCAGAGGTATTGGCTACTCACATCGCAGTGATTATAGGAGTTTTTATTTTTGCTGCCATGCTGTAAATTTTGGTATACATTTCGCTGAAAGATAAGTACTGAAAAATATTAGTTATGATGAAAGTACAAATGCAGGCTATTAATAAGAAAATAGCCGTTGAATACTTAAAATTTTTCTATCCGCCACTTCGAAATGAAATTACACAGTTATCTGTTCAGGAAAACTTTGCCGGCGTTATTCAGGCTACCATCAATTATTTGAAGGATATGCTGCAGGAATCAAAGATCTACATTGTAGCCCATCACATCAAACTGATGGACTGGATCTACAGAAACGGCGATTCTTATGTAAGAACCGTCATTGAAAACCTGTTTGTAAGATCTTTGGAAAGCTTTAAAAAACATGCAAAGATCCAGCACTGGAAGCTTCTTTATCAGAATATGCCTGATAATTTTCAGCTTATCTATCATGAGCAGCAGAAACAGGACGAGATCTTTTTCGGTAAGTAAAATAATTTAATTTGTAAATAGGCTCTTCAGGCATCTTGTCTGAGGAGCTTTTTATTTAAGTTTTTTGAAATATTGGGCAAAACGGAGACTTAACAAAATATTATTATGCTTTACAGATATTTTATTGAATTATATTTCACCATATGGTGCAAAATACATACTTTTACAAAATGATCCGATGCTGCTGATAATCATCGGAGATACTGATCTTTAGTCAGCTACTGATTATAAAAATTTACAAATTTTGACGATGTGTAATCAGATCATAGAAATATCCTTTCATACATTTATTTGATCTGAGAACAACCTCCCCCGACTAATTGCCAGGGGAGTTTTCTTTTTATTTATCTTTTTTCACAAAGACTTTCTGGATGATCTGAAGTTCCTCTTTATTCATTTTTGAACTCTTTTCCAACTTGGCCAGAAACGAAGAAACTTCTTCAGGAGTTGCGGGTGACCCCAAATTTTCCCCCTTACTGTCGAATGAATCGGCAAGCACTTCTCCTTTCGGATTTAATATCAGCCAGAAAGGAAGTCCGGCATTTTCTCCTTTATAGGTATTCATCAGTTCCTGCCCGCCGGGATTTTCAAGCTTTTTCTTTTCTCCTCTTTCCTGAACATCAATATAAGTCGTTACAAATTTCTTGTCGAAAATAGGCTTTGTTTCAGGAAGATTCATATTTTTTTCCATCAGTTTGCACCAGCCACACCATGAAGCGTGAAATACCAGCAAAACATTTTTCTTTTGGGTTTTGGCTTCTGCAAGAGCTTTATTCAATTCTATATCGGCTTTTTCCTGAGCAGCATTCAGCTGAAACAGGAATAAAGATGCTACGATGATTACTTTAAAAAATTTCATTTAAATTTTGGTTTGGTTTTACTGACACTAATTTACATAAAAGTGAATATCTATATTTCATTTATTTAGAAAAAATGTATTTAAAAAACAAAAATCCCCAAACATGAGTTCGGGGATTTTTATAGTCTGGGATTATTAATCCTTATTTTACTTTTTCGAAAATAATTCCCATTGTAAATCGTTAATTAAATTTTATGATACAAAATGATAAGACTTAGCAAAGATTTTAAGCCTATCATTTTATTTCTTTTCTTTCAACAACGTTTCCAACTTTTCTTTTGTTTCCGGAATTTCTTTTAGCGTCAACGCTTTTTTAAATGATTCTATTGCCTTTGCTTTGTTTCCCATGGCAAGGTAAAGATCTCCAATAGAATCGTAGCAATTCCAACTTTTGGGATTGTTTATAATATTTAGTTTAAATAATGATTCTGCTTTTTTGAATTGCTTATTTGCCATCATCTGATACCCAAAATTATTGACCAAATTCTCATTTGGATTCACAATATACCCCATTTGTTTAGATACATTTTCGTAGTGAGCAACTACTATTGAATCTAGTTTAAAGTTTGGATCGCCCATCTCACTGTCATAAATCTTAAGACGATAAAAATCAAAGATATATCGAAGTGCATCATATTCACCGATCAGTCTTACTGATGGATGGTTATCATTTTCGTAAAATTTGTATTTGTAACGTAGCTGATTTCGATTCGATTTTTTAAGTTCCTCTATAAACCTTAAGTTTGCCCCTGATAAGATCTGTACTCCCGCTCGTATCTTTCATCACACTTACCGTATCAACTCCTTTTTCCAACCGATTAGCCATAGCAATATACAATGTCTTTCCTTCATAATTCTGATTGGCTAAAATGCTTTTAGCATCTTCTACAACCTTTGCCTTATTCCACCACAATGCTCCGTCTAGAGAAGCATACGAATTAAACAAATTAGGTTTATGAAGTAATGTATTAATCACTGTTAAACCTCCTACTGAATGACCTATAAATGTCTTATATGATGTGGTAGGATAAGTTGAATCAATATAAGGAATAAGCTCCTTTTCAACAAAAGACATAAAGTTTTCTCCTTTACCGACAAATCCTTTAAATTCTTCATCAGAGTTTGTTGTCAATTCACTCATTCTATTAGAATGTACTATCCCAACTACAATCATTGGCGGAGCTAGGCTTGTTTCTTCCATGTGCTCGGTAATACTTACGACACTATTAAAATTATCATTACCGTCCAACAAATAAATTACTGGGTAACGACCTCTGTCTTTTATTTTGCTTCCACCATTACTGTTTGGAATATGTATTAGAATTTCCCGATCTTCTCCCAATATTTTTGAAGATATGGTTTCTGAAAATCCAGTGCTAAAGCGATCGTAATTCTGTGCTTGAACAAAGAATGAAAATAAAAGTAAGATGAGAGAACTGTAAAATGATTTCATGGTTTTATTTAAAGTATTTTAAATTTAGACTGCAAAGATATAATGTAAAATAAAAAAATCGCCGTAAACATTAAATTTACAGCGATTTGATAATTTATTTTAATCGATATTAACCGATGATAATTGCTACTTACTTAACTTCTTCGAAGTCTGCATCCTGTACATCATCAGCACCTCCTGCATTTCCTCCAGGATTCTGAGCTCCTGCATCTGCACCCTGAGCCTGTTGTCCTGCTGCATACAGTTCTTCTGAAGCGGCCATCCATGCTGCATCTAAAGCTTCAGTTTTAGCCTTCACATCGTCTGCGTTTTTAGCTTCGAAAGCTGTTTTCAATTCTCCGTGAGCTGCTTCAATAGCTGCTTTTTTATCAGCAGACAGCTTTTCTCCGAATTCTTTTAACTGCTTTTCAGTCTGGAAGATCAATCCGTCAGCTTTGTTAAAGATTTCAACTTCTTCTTTTTTCTTAGCATCTGCTGCAGAGTTTTCCTGAGCTTCTTTCTTCATTCTTTCGATTTCTTCGTCAGAAAGACCTGAAGAAGCCTGGATCTTAATCGTCTGCTCTTTTCCGGTACCTTTATCCTTCGCAGAAACGCTTAGGATACCGTTGGCATCAATATCGAAAGTTACTTCGATCTGAGGAACTCCTCTTGGTGCAGGTGGAATATCTGCAAGATCAAATCTTCCGATTTCTTTATTATCGTTGAACATTGGTCTTTCTCCCTGTCCTACTCTGATGCTTACAGCCGGCTGGTTGTCAGAAGCTGTAGAGAATACTTCAGATTTTTTAGTTGGGATCGTAGTGTTCGCTTCAATTAATTTCGTGAATACAGAACCCATTGTTTCAATACCTAGAGAAAGTGGTGTAACGTCAAGAAGCAATACATCTTTTACGTCTCCTGTCAATACTCCTCCTTGGATTGCAGCTCCAACAGCTACTACCTCATCCGGGTTAACTCCTTTTGAAGGTTTTTTACCAAAGAATTTTTCCACTTCTTCCTGAATGATCGGGATTCTTGTAGAACCACCTACCAGGATTACCTCATCGATATCAGAAGTTGATAAACCTGCATCTTTCAATGCTTTTGCTACCGGCTCCATAGATCTTCTTACTAAATCTGAAGCCAATTGCTCGAATTTAGCTTTAGTTAAAGTCTTTACCAAGTGCTTAGGACCTGTCGCTGTCGCTGTGATATAAGGTAAGTTGATCTCTGTCTGAGCAGAAGAAGATAGCTCGATTTTTGCTTTTTCAGCAGCTTCTTTTAATCTCTGAAGTGCAATAGCATCAGATTTAAGATCTACTCCTTCTTCAGCCTTGAATTCATCTGCCATCCAGTTGATGATCACATCATCAAAGTCATCACCTCCTAAGTGTGTATCACCGTTAGTAGATAATACTTCGAATACTCCGTCACCTAAATCAAGGATAGAGATATCGAAAGTACCTCCACCAAGGTCATATACAGCAATCTTCTGGTCTTTATGGTTTTTATCCAAACCGTAAGCCAATGCAGCAGCTGTAGGCTCGTTGATGATTCTTTCTACTTTAAGACCTGCGATTTCTCCAGCTTCTTTAGTAGCCTGTCTCTGTGCATCGTTAAAATATGCAGGAACCGTGATTACCGCTCTTGTTACTTCCTGTCCAAGATAATCTTCAGCTGTTTTCTTCATTTTCTGAAGTATCATTGCTGAAATTTCCTGTGGTGTATATTCTCTGTCGTCGATTTTTACTTTTGCCGTATCGTTTGGTCCGGATACTACTTCATAAGGTACTCTTGAAATTTCTTTAGCATCTTCCTTAAAATGAGTTCCGATAAATCTTTTGATAGAGTATACAGTTTTCTTTGGATTCGTTACAGCCTGTCTTTTTGCAGGATCCCCTACTTTTCTCTCACCATCTTCTGTAAATGCTACGATAGATGGAGTCGTTCTTTTACCTTCCGCGTTAGGGATAACAACAGGGTCTTTACCCTCCATTACAGCAACACATGAGTTGGTTGTTCCTAAGTCAATTCCAATTATTTTACTCATAATATTTATATTTTTTCTAATTTTTATATTTTAATTTACACTCTCAATTTCTCAATATCTGTACCATATCCTATTTTGTGACAAAATGACAGAATCAAAAATGGTCAAAGTAAACAACATCCGCCAGATTATGTTAAATTGTACTATTCAAGACAGTTTGAACATTGAGAATATTAAAAAATTAATCAAAGTTTAACCTTAGAAATATCAGATTAAACTGTACGAATTGCTATTTTTGATAAAATATAAACTTTAGAATGTCAGTACACTTCAATCCGCGAGATATTACATGGCTTGCTTTCAATGAAAGGGTTTTACAGGAAGCTATGGATGAAAATGTCCCCTTACATTTAAGAATACGCTTCCTGGGAATTTTCTCCAACAATTTAGATGAATTTTTCAGGGTACGTGTGGCAGGGTTAAAGCGGGCAATGGATTTTAAAGAAAAAGTGATCGCTGAATCTTTCTATCAGCCACCATCAAAGATTCTTCAGCGTATTAACGAAATTGTGATCAGACAACAGCAGAATTTTGATAAAACCTGGAAGCATATTCAAGCTGAAATGGCGGGGCTTAAGGTTTCTATTAAAACCTCTAAGAACCTGACCGCCAAACAGAAGGAATTCGTGAGACAATATTTTGATGAAATAGTAGAATCCAATGTGATCCCTATCCTGCTTCATGAAAATACTCCGATGCCTTATCTGAGGGATAAAAGCCTCTATCTGGGTGTCGCCATGAGAAAAAAAGACTGGCAGTATTCTAGCAATTATGCAATTATTGAAATTCCGTCACGTTTTGTAGGAAGATTTGTCCTGCTGCCTACGGAAGATCCGGAAGAAAAAAACGTTATGCTGCTTGAAGATGTTATTACATTCAACCTTCCGCATATTTTTTCTTATTTTGGCTATGACGAATTTTCTGCCAATGCCTTTAAAGTAACGAAAGATGCTGAACTGGATCTTGACAATGATATCCGGACCAATTTTGCAGAAAAAATAGAAAAGGGACTTAAAAACAGAAGAAAGGGAAAACCTACCCGTTTTGTTTTTGATAAGGATATGGACAAGGCTTTACTGGAACTTCTTATCCGAAAATTGAATTTAACAAAAAAAGACAGCATTATTCCGGGAGGAAAAATTCATAATTTCAAACATTTTATGGATTTTCCTGATGTTTTTGAAACGTATGAAAGACCAGAGGAAAGATCTTCTTTTACCCATCAGGCTTTTGAAAACGGAGAAAGAGTGACTGATGTTATCTTGAAAAAAGATGTTCTGCTTACTTTTCCTTATCACAAATACAATCCGGTAATCGATCTTTTACGCGAAGCTGCCATGGACCCAGATGTAAAATCTATCCAGATCACTGCTTATCGCCTTGCCAGTAATTCAAAGATCAGCAATGCCCTGATCTACGCCGCCAGAAATGGTAAAGAAGTAACGGTCATGCTGGAACTTCAGGCAAGGTTTGATGAAGAATCCAATCTTAAGTGGAAAGAAATGTTTGAGCCTGAGGGAATTACCGTGTTGGTAGGCCTCCCGAATAAAAAAGTACACGCTAAGCTTTGTGTAATCAAAAAAAGAGCACACAATAAAACACTCCAGTATGGTTTTGTAAGCACCGGGAACTTCAATGAAAAAACGGCAAAAATATATGGTGATCATTTATTAATGACTTCAGACCGTGGCATCATGGCGGATATCAATAAAGTATTTAATGTCCTGAAAAAACCAAAAGATGATTTTCTTCCGATTCTGAAAACCTGTAAAAATTTAATGATCTGTCCACAGTTCATGCGCGAAAAGATCGTTCACCAGATAGATAAGGAAATCGAAGAAGCCAAAGCAGGAAGAAGAGCAGAGATCATCGTTAAGGCCAATTCCATGAGTGACAGAGCCCTTATTGAAAAGCTTTACGAAGCTGCAAAAGCCGGAGTCATTACAAAAACGATCGTAAGAGGAATTTACTGCCCCGTCAACCAAAAAGAGTTTAAAGAAAAAATAAAGGCAATAAGTATTGTCGACGAATACCTGGAGCATGCAAGGGTTATGTATTTTTATAATAAAGGTGCAGAAGACATTTACATCTCATCTGCCGACTGGATGACCCGAAATCTGGACTACAGAATTGAAGCGGCTGCAAAGATCACAGATAAGGAACTGAAGAAGGAATTGAAAGATATTCTCGACATTCAGTTAAGAGATAACGTAAAAGCTCGTATTTTAGACAAAAAATTGAGCAACGAGTATGTGAGGAATGATAAAAAGGAATGCCGTTCTCAAATAGAAACCTACAAATATTTAAAAGCTAAAACAAGCAAAAAATGAAGATTGCAGCGATAGATATAGGAAGCAACGCCGCCAGACTTCTGATCAATGAAGTAAAGATCAGCAACAGGAAACCTGAATTTATAAAACTAAATCTTTTAAGAATTCCTTTGAGGTTGGGTATGGATGTCTTCACCATGGGAATGATTGGTGAGGAAAGAGAAAAAATGGTCGTCGATTCTATGAAAATTTTCAGCGACCTTATGAAGATCTATAAAGTAGAGCATTACCGTGCCTGCGCCACCAGTGCCATGCGTGATGCCTCCAATGGAAATGAAATCATCAGACGAGTTCAGGAAACTTCGGGAATCAATATAGAAATTATTTCCGGTGACGAGGAAGCTACCCTTATCTATGAAAACCATGTTGCTGAAGGTCTTGATAAAGAGTTTGCCTATCTGTACATTGACGTGGGAGGAGGTTCCACGGAACTTACTTTTTACGAAAACGGAAAAATGGTCTACGAAAAATCCTTCAATATCGGAACCATCCGTCTTCTGAACAATCTGGTAACACCGGAAAACTGGCAGGAAATGAAGGATGAGATCAAAAAGAATATAGTCAGTAAAAAGCCTGTTGTAGCTATCGGTTCCGGAGGAAATATCAATAAGGTTTTCTCGATGAGTAAGACTAAAGACGGCAAACCGATGACACTTTCCCATCTTAAAAAGGTTTATAAGGAGTTTAATGAGCTTTCTGTAGAGGAAAGGATGACCAAGCATACCCTCAGAGAAGACAGAGCCGATGTTCTGGTTCATGCTCTCAGGATCTTCAATAACGTCATGTCCTGGTCGGATATCAACAGGATATTTGTTCCTAAAATTTCCGTAGCTGATGGGCTTATCCACAATATCTACAGCCAGTTGCACGAAAAAAAGTAAATTTCTACTCTATATTATTTGAAAACCAGCCATCATTTGGCTGGTTTTTATTTTTATGCCATTGAAGTAATCTCAATCTTTAAATTTTTAAAACATTAAAAGTATCCCAGTGATTAAGATTATTAAAAAGATTGCTCACATCATTCACAATGACGGAAGGTTTCATCCTCTAAAGCTACTCTTTAGTATTATCTTTCAAATTGTAAAATTTTTACTGTACATTTAAAGTAAAACTAAACGTAGTACGTCATACATAATATCAACAGAAAAAAATGAATCCGATTAAAATAATTCTTACAGGTGCGACCGGTATGGTAGGTGAAGGTGTTCTAATGGAATGCCTTGAAAATCCTAATGTTTCCGAAATATTAAGTGTAAGCAGAAAGCCTTCCGGAAAAACACATGCTAAACTCAAAGAATATTTAATTCCGGACTTCCTGTCCATATCTCTGAATGATGAAAATCTTAAAGGCTATGATGCCTGTTTCTTCTGTGCAGGAATCAGCAGCGTGGGAATGAGCGAAGAAGATTACACGAAAATCACCTACGATACTACGATTCATTTTGCCAAAGCAGTTCTGAACCAAAATCCGGAAATGGTCTTCAACTATGTTTCAGGAGCATCTACGGACAGTACAGAAAGCGGAAAGCTCATGTGGGCAAGGGTAAAAGGCAGGACAGAAAATGCTTTGAAAAAAATGGGTTTCAGAAACGCCTTCAATTTCCGCCCCGGATTCATGAAACCCGTTGAAGGCCAGATTAATGTGAAATGGTTCTTTAAACCATTTATTTGGGTTTTTCCTGTTTTATTACCTTCAAAATCATTAACTTTACACGAAGTAGGTAGAGCAATGATCAATGCCGTACATAGAGGCTATCCTACATCTACTTTGGAAATTAGGGACATTAAAAATTTAGCAATATGAGGGATATGTTAAAAAGAATAGTTCTTGTTGTTTTTATACTTTTGGTTCTGATGGCTGTTTCAGGATTTTTATATATGCAGAAACATCCTCTGGAAGGGAAAACTTCTGCGGATAAAACACTGAATATTTCAGGAAGCAAGGTAACTGAGTAAACAGTAAAAATAAAAGAAACCTAGAAAGCAGATCAGTTGGTTTGCAATTTTGCCTTTTTTTCATATACCTTTCTTTCCATTTTTGACTTTTCACAATAACTGTTACCTTTTTATTAAACATTTCTTAAAACTCCATTAAAATACTTGCCGTATATAAAGTTCATTTTTGCATACATCTAATGCAAGTAAAAAATGACCCACAATTACCTATTAAAAGGATCTGTCATTGCCGCATTCTTCCTTCAGGGCGGACTTTTCGGACAGACACTTATCCATTACTGGAATTTCAACAACAATGCTTCAGCCACATCTATTACAACTCCCTCTTCCACTCTGGTCAGCGGATCTCTTACTGCTGTAGCAGGCGGGACCAGCGAAATCGATTTTGCAGGTGGGACAGGACAAAATTTCAGTATTGCCAATTTAAATACAAGAAACGGCGATCCTTCCGGAACCCATTTACGATTCAACAATCCAATCGGGGGAGCTTTACAGTTTAATCTTCCTACAACAGGGTATCAAAATGCTATTGTAAAATTCACAACAAGAAGATCCGGTCAGGGGGCAGGAACTCAGACCTGGTCTTATTCGACAGATGGAACTACTTTTGTTCCGTATCAGACTGTTAATCCTCAAGATACCGATCCTCAACTGATCACTTTTGATTTTTCTTCAGTTTCAGGAGTTTCCAACAATCCGAATTTTAAATTAAAAGTAGAATTTTCCGCCACAGGAGGTGGAACGGGAGGAAATAACCGTTTTGACAATTTTACAGTAGATGGCACCGCTACCGGAGGAATAGATACTACACTTCCAACGACTGCCTATTTTCCTGCTCACAACACAAATAATGCTTCCATTTCGGTAAACCCAGCTATTTCTTTCAATGAAAATGTAAGACTTACTGATAATTCCGCGATCAACGATTCTAATGCACAAAGCCTTGTAGAGTTCCGTATTGGAAATGCTTCAGGCACTCAGGTTCCCTTCACTACAACTTTTAACAGTAATAAGATTACAGTAATTCCGACAACAGCACTTACTCCCGGACAGACCTATTACCTGGCTTTAAAACCCAATACGGTTGAGGATATAAGTGACAATGAAGTAACAACAATAACTTCCAGTACCTTTGCTACAGCGGTAACAACGGTTTCTCTGGATAAAAACTTCATTAAGGTTAATGAAAATGCAGGAACTCTCGCGTTCAAGATCAATGTAATCAATCCTTCCGCAGCTACAGTCAATCTTGTGGTAAAGCCGGCACCGTTCAGTACGGCAGACAGCAATGACTTCACTTTAGCCAATCAGACGATCAATATTATACCTTCTACAGCAAGTTACACAGTCAATATCCCGATCATTGATGATACGATGGAAGAACAGCAGGCAGAATATTTCGTGGTAAGCCTTGAAAATCCAACTGGAACGGCTATTTCCGGAGATAATACAGCCACTGTTTATATTGTGGATAATGATAAGCCTGCACCGGTTCCTTCAGGGCAGATTCAGCTGAACTATGTCGGAAGTTTTGATCCTTCAGGAAATAACAACAGTTCTACGGAGATTGTCGTTCATGACCCGGCCAGCCAGAAATTATTTACCATCAGTTCGATCACGGATGTTTTTGATATTATTGATTTCACTAATCCTAATGCTCTTTCTGTAGTTAGAACGGTGAATATGGCCCCTTATGGAGGAATCACAAGTATCGCTGTTAAAAACGGAATCATTGCAACGGCTTCCCCGAATGCAGATCCACAACAGAACGGTTCCGTGGTCTTTTTTGATATTAACGGAAACTTCCTGAAACAAGTCACTGTAGGTGCTCTTCCTGATATGATCACTTTCACTCCGGACGGAACAAAAGTGATCACGGCTAATGAGGGTGAGCCCAATGATGCCTATACCACAGATCCTGAGGGAACGATCAGCATCATTGATATCTCGGGTGGTATCGGAAATCTTACGCAAAGTAATGTTACAACCCTTAATTTTAACAGTTTCGATTCCCAGACAGCCGCTTTGATGGCAACGGGGCTGAGAAAAGTGAGAACAAACAATACTCTTTCCCAGGATCTGGAACCTGAATATGTTACGGTAAGTTCAGACAGCCAGAAAGCATGGGTAACGCTACAGGAAAATAATGCAATCGCCGAAATCAATTTAGCCACAAAAGCAATTACAGGAATCTGGGGATTAGGTAAGAAAGATATGAGCCTTCCGGGTAATGGTTTTGATGCTTCGGATAATAATGGTGAGGTACTGATCGCCAATTGGCCTGTAAAAGCCTACTACATTCCTGATGCAGTACAGAATTACAAAATAGGAACTACCAATTATATCGTCACAGCCAATGAAGGGGATGAAAAAGATCTTTCCGGATACAGTGAAAGAACAACAGTTGGGGCTAATACTTATACTTTAGATCCTGTGTTGTTTCCCCAGGCATCTGTTCTAAGGGCTTCCCATAATTTAGGAAGATTCAGGGTTTCCAGCGCGACAGGAAATACAGATGCAGACTCAGAATTTGAAGAGATCTCAGCTTTGGGAGCACGTTCGTTCTCTATTTTCAATGCAGATACAAAACAGTTGGTGTATGACAGCGGTGACCGTTTTGAAAGATACATTTTCGCAAAGCATCCACTTATTTTTAATGCTGATAATGAAAGCAACGGTGTTAAAAACAGAAGCCGTGCCAAAGGTCCTGAACCGGAAGGGGTTGCCTTGGGCACCATCAATGGACAGACTTATGCTTTTATCACTTTAGAAAGAACCGGAGGAGTAATGGTTTATAATATTACTGATCCCAATAATCCTACGTTTACGGATTACAAGCATTCCCGTTCTACCTCAGCTTACGGTGGTGATAATGGACCTGAAGGCATCACTTACATCGCTCCAGGAAATACAACAACCGGAAAAGGCTATGTGATTATTGCCAACGAAATCAGCGGAACATTATCACTGTACGAAGTTGCTTCTCCTATAACATTAGGAACCGGAGAAATAAAAACAGATAGAGCGACATTCAATGTATTTCCTAACCCTGTAACGAAAGGAAATACATTATATTTCAACAGGGCACAGGATTATGAGCTGTACGATATGTCAGGAAAGATGCTTGGAAAGGAGAAAAATGCTTTAACAATAGATAGTTCAAAGCTTTCTGCAGGCGTTTACCTTGTGAAAACATCAGAAGGTCACATCAAGAGAGTTATTGTAAAATAGAATATCTGATTGAGTTGATTGAAAGGCCCTGGATTTCCGGGGCTTTTTTTTTTGACTTGTAAATTCAGTAAATTTACTCCCTTACTAATGCCCTGAAATAATTAAAAAATATGTTTGGATTTGCCTTTGACAGTGAAACAGAACTGGAAATCATTGCCCTTATTGACAACGTAAAAAATATTGAAAGCCCTGCGGCTATTATTTACCGTACCGTACGGCTCATTAATGTTGATAACGTTTCTAATCTGATATCAGCAATAGAAAATGCCGCAAAAATCTATGAAAACAACGGTTTCATCTGTTTGCTTGATGATAAAAAATCTATTGTAACCAAGACTTTTATTAGCAATATCAGAATAGTAAAGTCCCAAAAAAATAATATCACTTTATTGGGACAAATATGGTGTCATCCTCCAGGTTATCATAAAGCCTGGAAAATGAGGCTCAATAATGAAATTGTCCAAAAGAATATCTGGAAAAGTTTCAGGAAAGAAGAATTACAGGGCTGGCTTGTTTATGCCCTTCACACAACGACAATAGGCCAGGTAAAAGAAAATATCAGTATTCAGATCGACGGAAATGAATTTCATAATTTAGATGGCTTCTTCTGTACTTTAGGAGAAGAAGTTAACGGTATTGGCGGATATTTCGGACGTGGATTTGGGGCATTGAATGATTGCCTCTGCGGAGGATTTGGCGTAAAAACTATGTCAAAATTAACCTGGCTTAATCATCAAAGAAGCAAAAAAATATTTAAAACTAAATTTGATAAGATACTTCAGATTTTTGCAGATCACCACGTAAAAGTTATTTTAAAATAAAAAGCCTCGGGCGGAAAGCAAAGCTTTCCGCCCGAGGTATATCCATTATCTTAATGTTACGCTTTCGGAGTTTCAGGCTCCGGATTCATATCATCAAAATTCTTTTTCTCTTTCTTCTCGGGAACCAGTACAACTTCTTTCTGTACCTCATCTGGCTTTCCTTTTAAATATTCGGGTAAATTAAGACCAGCCATATTAAACAGATCGTTCAGCGGCGGTACTGTTTTCATCATTCCTGAAACAAAATTAGCGGTAGAACCATTTCCGTCCTGTCCGTTTCCACTGTCCCAAACCGTAATTTTATCGATTTTAATATTCTTAACGGCTTCCACCTGAGTTTTAACCAATTCAGGAAGTTTTTCAATTAACAGTAACTGGAAGGCACTGTTGGTATCCCCTCCTGCAGCCTGTACTATTTTATCGTAACCTTCAGCCTGCTTGGTCAGGATTTCGTAAAGACCTTTTGCTTCCGCTTCCATTTTAGCAAAAATAGCATCTGCTTCCCCTTTTGCCTGTAATCTGATTTTCTCAGCTTCAGCCTGCGCATCAATAATGGCTTTCTGTTTTGCAATTTCTGCATGAACTACAATATTGGCCTGTTGCGTAGAACGTTCTCTTTCTGCTCTTGCGGCTTCCGCTTTCTGTTCTGCAAGGTAAGATTCTTCCAAAGATCTTGCGGCCTGTACTTTTTCTGCTGCAGTGGCAATTCTTAATGCTTCCGCCTCTTTTTCTCTTCTTTCAGCATCAGAGTTGGCTATGGTAATTTTAGCTTCATTCTCCCCTTTTACTGCAATGGAATTTGCTAGTGAGGTGGCAATTCTGGATTCTTTTTCCGCTTCCGCCTTACCGATAGATTCATCTTTTATGGCCGCTGCAATACTGATCTCTTTATCTTTTTGCGTGATGGCAATTTTTACGTCTCTGTCTCTTTGGGTTTCTGCAATCTGAGTATCTTTTTCCCTGTCGGCAATTGCTTTTCCGGTTTCCCCGATCTTCGTTTGCTCGGCAACACTGATAATAGCTTCGTTAATAGCTTTTGCCGCTGCTTCTTTACCCAAAGCTTCAATATATCCGGACTCATCTCTGATATCCGTTACATTCACGTTGATCAGCTTTAAACCGATTTTCTTTAATTCCGTATCTACGTTTTTAGAAATATTGTCTAAAAATTTATCTCTGTCTGAGTTGATTTCTTCAATTGTCATCGTAGCAATCACCAAACGAAGCTGCCCGAACAGGATATCTTTGGAAAGCTCCTGGATTTGTTCCTGAGCCAGTCCCAATAATCTTTCTGCTGCATTTCCCATAGAATCCGGTTCTGTAGAAATGGCGATGGTGAATCTACATGGTACATCTACACGGATATTCTGTCTGGACAGGGCATTGGTAAGATTGGCCTCTATAGAAATGGGTTTCAGATCAAGGTAAGCAAAATCCTGAATAACGGGCCAAACAAAAGCACCACCTCCATGGATACATTTTGCTGAGGTACCGCCTGTTTTACCGTAAATAACCAAAATTTTATCCGAAGGACATCTTTTGTACCTAGAGATAAGGGCCAAAAATGTGACGAATAGTACAAGTACAATAACTAATGTTAAAATAAGACTTCCTGGTATTGCCATAAATAGTTTTTATAAAATGGTTGATAATAATTAAATTTTTGAAACGACAAGAATCTTGTCATAGATGTAAGTGACTCTCACAGAGTCACCGGACGGAATATTTTCTTTTGCTTCCGTCATTGCAGGAAGTTCGTGGCTGGTTCCGTTCACAGAAATGGTGATCTTGCCTTTTCCGCTCATATCTGCAGGAATGGTAAGATAAACTTCTCCTGCCCTTCCAATCAGGTTTTCCATCTTGAACGTATTGTCTTCCGTAAGTTTAAGGATCTGCATGATAAGAATAAAGAACAGAAATATAAATCCGGCTCCTACAAGCACTGCAACAAAAATCAACAGTGACTTGTTGCCTATTGAACCATAGAATGCTACACCACTCCATCCAAATCCTAAAAGGAAATTGATCAGGTTTCTGAAAGAAAATAACTGAAAAGGACTGTCAGCATGGCTGTCGCCGCTAAAATCAGCATGAATTGTATCTCCGTGGCCGCCTCCGACAAAAGTAAGAACCGTTTGAATTAGAAAGATAAGGCTAGCTGCTATGGCTGTATACCAGAACCCCTGTTGCAGTGGCTCTAAGTTTTGCAGAAATTCAAACATAAGATGCGTTTTTAACAAATATAATTAAAAAAAATAAATAAAGCCAATAAAAATCAGTATAAAAGACAGCTATAAGTGTAAATCGTGGAACGTTAAAATGCTCATCAAACATAACCCTTAAAAATAGTATCAGGAAATGGGAGCACAAAAAAAGACAGGCTGAAAAAACCTGTCTTAAAAAAATATTTCGTGTAATTTTTTACTCTACATTGATTACTTTTTCAATTTCCGGGGCATGTTGCTTAATGGTATTTTCTACGCCCAGTTTCAGGGTTGAAAAATTCAGCGAACACCCGGAACAGTTACCCAAAAGTTTTACAAAAACCTGGTTATCCTTCACGTCAATAAGCTCGATATCGCCTCCATCCTTATTCAGGAACGGTCTGATGCTTTCCAGAGCTTCCATTACTCTCGTTACTGTATCTTCGTGTGTTATATTTGTTTCCATATTTCTTTAGTTCAATTCGGTTTTTTCAAACTTAATTGAAAATCATTATTTTTTAGCTTTCGGCGAGCATCCTGCCATAGTGGTAATCTTTACAGCTTCTGTAGGCGGAAGGTTTTTATTTCTTTCCACAAGACTTTCCACCATATTTCTTGCCGTTTCGGTATAGATCTCTGCAATTTTAGATCCTTCCTGAAGCGCAGCCGGTCTTCCGACATCTCCCGCTTCTCTGATACTCTGGATCAATGGAATCTCTCCCAATACCGGAATCCCCAGATCTTCAGCAAGATACTGAGCTCCCTGTTGTCCAAAGATGTAATACTTGTTATCAGGAAGTTCTGCCGGCGTAAAATACGCCATATTTTCGATTAATCCAAGAACCGGAATGTTAATACTTTCCATCTGGAACATTGCGATCCCCTTTCTTACGTCTGCCAATGCTACATGCTGAGGGGTACTCACAATTACAGCACCGGTTACAGGTACTTCCTGGATGATGGATAAGTGAATATCCCCCGTTCCCGGAGGAAGGTCAATCAATAAAAAGTCAAGTTCACCCCATGCTGCGTCTCTGATCATCTGATTCAAAGCTTTGGAAGCCATAGGGCCTCTCCAAACTACAGCCTGATTGGCTCCTGAGAAATATCCTATAGACAGCATTTTCACCCCGTAATTTTCTACAGGCTTCATCATACTTTTACCGTTAACTTCTACAGAGATCGGCTTTTCACCTTCCGTATCGAACATCGTAGGAACAGACGGTCCATAGATATCAGCATCCAGTAATCCTACTTTGAAACCCATTTTAGCTAAAGTAACTGCCATATTTGCAGCCACTGTAGATTTTCCTACACCTCCTTTTCCGGAAGCAATAGCTATAATATTCTGAATTCCTGCAATCTGCTTACCTTTAATCTGGCTCTGCTGAATCTCGCTGGGCTCCGGAGAAACAATTTTTAATTTCAGATTAATATCTTCTCCAAACTCACTGGCAAAAGCCTGCTTCATAGCTGCCTCCAGCTTTTTCTTTTCGTGCATTGCCGGTGAATGGGCAGTCATGTCAATATAAACATCATTACCCATGATTTGAAAGTTATTCACCAAATCGTCTACTTCTATCTCTTTAAGGAAATCTTGAACCTTTTCTTTCGTCAACATACTAAATATAAATTGTTCACAAATTTACGTATTTTTTCGACAATTTAGAATCAATAAAATCTATAACCCGATGTGATAAATAAGATTACAAAAATTCTATTATCCTCACTCTTACAATATAATTTATTACCATAAAAATAACCTATGAATACCAACAGCTATCCTTCTAAATATGCATCTCCCAAAGGTGTTTTTGTGCCAGGAAAGACAAGATTCAAATGGTATGACCTTGCTGAAGATCCGTCTGCAGTTTCTGCTCAGGATATTATCAATGCAAAAACCTGCATCGAAAATGCGGAGGAAAATTTCCAGAATAAAGATGACCTGGGTTTTGTCATTATGCACAGATGCGGTGAGCATTACCTGTTATTGGTCTGCACATGGAGGAGCGAAAACGAACTATGGGAAAGCGTTTATTATGATGGCTCAGGAAAATTTGAAGTCTGGGACAGGAATAAAATTCATCTTCCCACATATTGTGTTTGGGAAATGGGCATTGTATATCATGAGTCCAGAGCCTGGAAAAAATTTTTGGGGACAGACCGAACGGAAGTTGATCAACAAAATTATTTAGATGATCTTTTTGAAGGAGAAGTTTAGGTCTTAAGATTAAAAGGTGTAAGCAATCCATATAAATTCAAAAAGGATGGGCTTTAGCCCACTAACCAATATATTATTACCATTCATCCGGCTTTAGCCAAAACTTAATCCTGCGAAATATGCACAGGTTTTATTCCTGCTTCTCACAATTCCGGCCTTCTTTTATTACATTCCGATCTAATGTTTTTAATATATTCGTTGATATAAAATTATGATATGAAAAAAAGCCTGGCAGTTTTCTCACTATGTATTGCCCAGATTATCTATTCCCAGAATTATTCGCAGCATGTAAATCCTTTTGTAGGAACCGGAGGTCATGGCCACACCTTTCCCGGAGCCGTTGTTCCGTTCGGAATGGTTCAGCTTTCTCCGGATACAAGGATAGACGGGAGCTGGGACGGATGCAGCGGTTATCATTATTCAGATTCTGTGATCTATGGTTTTTCGCATACGCATCTCAACGGAACAGGGGTTTCGGATTACGGAGATATTATGCTGATGCCTACGATGGGAAATGCAAGCCTTAATTACAAAGATTATTCTTCAAAATTTTCGCACAAAAATGAAAAGGCTTCTGCGGGATTTTATTCCGTCAAATTAGATAAAAACAATATTGATGTTCGCCTGACCACCACCAAAAGAGTCGGTTACCATGAATATATTTTTAATAATTCAGGTAAGGCTAATATTATTCTGGACCTCAACCACAGGGATAAACTGCTTGAAGGTGAAGTAAAGATTATTGATGACAAAACTATAGAAGTTTTCAGAAGAAGTGAAGCCTGGGCAACCAATCAGTATATCTACGCCAGAATTGAATTTTCAAAACCAATGAAAATCTCAAAGAAAGAGGTTAACGGAAAGCAGGAAGACAAGCTTTTCACAGGAACAAAACTGGCTCTGGCATTTTCGGGAGATGTTAAAAAAGGAGAAAAGATCAGCGTAAAAGTGGCTGTTTCCCCCACAGGTTATGAAGGAACGGAAAAAAATATGATGGCAGAAGGAAAATCCAATGATTTTGAAACTGTAAAAAAACAGGCCGAAACTGATTGGAATAAGGAACTGTCAAAAATTGAAGTAAAATCTGATGATAAGGATAAACTTTCTGTCTTTTATACAGCTCTTTACCATGTTTTTACCCAACCGAATATCAATATGGATGTGGATGGAAAATACAGAGGCAGAGACAATAAGCTATATACAACAGCAGGCTTTGATTATTATTCTGTATTCTCGCTTTGGGATACTTTCAGAGCTGCTCATCCGCTGATGACACTGATCGACAGAAAGAGAACAGCCGATTTCATCAATACTTTTATCAAGCAGTATGAGCAGGGCGGAAAACTTCCGGTTTGGGAACTGGCTTCCAATGAAACGGAATGCATGATTGGTTACCATTCTGTTTCTGTAATTGCAGATGCAATGGCGAAAGGCATTCAGGGATTTGATTATGAACAAGCATTCGAAGCGTCTAAAAATTCTGCCATGCTGGATATTTTTGGCTTAAATGCTTATAAACAGAATAATTACATCAGTATTGATGATGAACACGAGAGTGTTTCAAAAACGGTAGAATACGCCTACGACGACTGGTGTATTGCACAAATGGCTAAGATTTTAGGCAAAAAAGAAGATTATCAGTATTTCATGAAGCGTTCCCAGAGCTGGAAAAATCTTTACAATCCGAACAACGGTTTTATGCAGCCGAGAAAGAACGGAAACTGGTATGAACCTTTTGATCCGGCGGAAGTCAACAATAATTACACGGAGGGAAATTCATGGCATTATTCCTATTCGGTACAACAGGATATTCCGGGACTGATCGCAGCTCATGGCGGAAAGGAAAAATTTGAACAGTTCATTGATGCTATTTTTGCGGCACCGGATAAAACAACGGGAAGAGAGCAGGCAGACATCACAGGATTGATGGGGCAGTATGCTCAGGGGAATGAACCAAGCCACCACATTGCTTATTTATACAACTATGTGGGGAAACCGGAAAAGACGGATGCGAAGATTAAATATATCCTTGATCATTTTTATAAAAATACGCCGGACGGGCTTATCGGAAATGAAGACTGTGGTCAGATGAGCGCCTGGTATATCTTAAGCTCAATGGGAATTTATTCTGTAACGCCGGGATTGCCCGAATGGCAGACAACTACACCTTATTTTGATGAGGTTAAAATTCATCTGGAAGACGGCAGTACAAAAGTGATCAGCAAGAACACCAGCAAATCCGAACTGCAGAAATTAGGTTTTGAAAACAGCAAGCCGTCAAAAGATTTTAAATATACACAGCTGACTCCGGCACCGGTTATTGCCTCCGACAGAATCTTTGATTTTTCCGCAAAAGTACAGATTACTCCACTGAACCCTGCTGATAAAGTCTATTATATGACCCTAAGCGAAAGCGATGCTAACGTAAGAAAAACCTTCACAGCCTATAAAGGACCTTTCACCATCAGCAAAACCACTCAGGTTCTTGCCTATTCGGAAAGAAATGGAGAAAAAAGCTCTGTTACTGTAGCCAATTTCAACAGAAGACCCAATTATTGGGATATTACTATCAATTCAAAAGTTAATCCACAATATACCGCCAATGGAAAACTGGCTCTTATCGACGGCATCAACGGTGATGTGAACTGGAGAAAGGGTGAATGGCACGGCTATCAGGGACAGGATTTTGAAGCAGTGATCGATTTAAAATCTCCACAACAGATTACTAAATTATCATCCACTTATCTTCAGGACAGCAAAGCCTGGATCCTGATGCCTAAAAAAGTGGAATACTATGCTTCCATGAACGGGAAAGACTTTGTTCTTCTGAAAACTTTAGATACTACCATAGATCCTAAAGATGAAAAAGTACAGATCAGGGATTTCGGAACAGAAATTCTTCCGACGGAAGCCCGATACATCAAGGTAAAAGCGTACTACTACGGAAAGCTTCCGGAATGGCATCAGGGAGCTGGCGGTGAGTCTTATATTTTTATTGATGAGATTTCTGTTAAATAATGGTAAAGAAGCTGGAAAACAGCAATCTAAGATGGCTGAATTTCAATTTTATTAATTCTATCTTTACTAATCAAAAAAAATGCACTTCGAAATTGAAGTGCATTTTTTATAGGTGTCTATAAGTTTTTCTTTAGATTATATAAATCCAGGACACCGGGCGCAATTTTCAAATCAGGTCTGAACAGACTAATTCCTTTTAGGAAATGTTTTTTTAATGAGTTTCCATTAATAATTACAATATCTCCTTCTATGAATAATGCTTTCCTTACCACTTTATTTACTGCATCATCGAATACATAAAAACACAAATCCATATCAGTATCGCTCTGGTCAAGATATATAAAAATGTCATATTCTCCGTTTTCAGGATTTGGCATCAGTTGACTATACTGTATTGATTTTACTAAGCCCTGATTACTATAATGATGAATTCCTGTTTTGTCAACCGTTACCCGAATTATTTTGGTGGTTGATTTTTCTCTTATTTGTACCATCAAAAGCCATACAAATAAACCAATAACTAATATCGCTAATACAACAATTAAAATTTTTATTTCAAACTTAATGCTGTTTGAAGCTAAGGTAAACCATACCATTAAAATCATCATCAGCGGTGTCAATATGGCGAATATTGAAAAAAAAACTTTAATAGCCAAAGTCAAGCCTTTAGAAGTTTTTGAATCAATGGCCGGAAATTGATGTTCGTCTGATACCATTTTATAGCTGATTTTAATTTAATTTTTCAGACCATTTTAGTCCCTGTGGCAGCTCCATATCAGAAAATTCTATGTGGATCACTCTTCTTCTCCTGCCATCGGTAGTTCTGTTGGAACCGTGAAGCGTAAGAGGTTTCATAATCATGACCCCACCCTTCTGTACATCACAGAATCTTTCCGTTTCCTCACTCCAGTCTATCGTTTCCGGTCTGTAGATTCCTTTGGTGTGAGATCCCGGAATAACTTTCAATGCTCCGTTATATTCATCCGTATCATCCAGATGGATCCTGATGGTACATATGTTCTCAAGAAACGACAGAGGCGGCTGTACAGCAAACTGATCTTTTTTAGTGGTCCAAGGTCCGAAGCCCTCCATTTCCAGCTTTTTATCTACTGAAATTGTCAGATCCTGATGATACGCCACATACCAGTTTGAGGTTTCCGGTTTGTCAAAATAAATGCTTTTTACAGCAAAATACTTTTCTCCGAAAAGTTTTCTTACAATGGTTTTAATGGTATCGTTAAATATCAGATCTTTAACCTCCGGAATTTCTTTCAGGAACTGTCTTACAGCAAAAAGGTCATCGGATTTTCTGAAATTCTCTCTCGATTTATCAGCATTTCGAATGCTCTTTGCGATCTTTTCAATCTCATCATCAGAAAAGACCGAATTGATTACGGTAAGGCCTTTTGTAAGGAAATATTGTCTATGATTCTCTATATATTGTTTTGTCATGTGCGATTAAACTTCCTGAGGTGTATTTTCAAGCTGTCCTTCCCATTTGGAAACAGCGGAAGTGGCCAATGCATTTCCTAATACATTTGTCATACTTCTTCCCATATCACAGAAATGGTCGATCGGCAGGATCAAAGCGATACCTTCCGGCGGAATTCCGAACATAGAACATGTTGCCACGATAATCACCAAAGAAGCTCTCGGAACTCCGGCAATTCCTTTCGACGTAAGCATCAGAACTAAAAGCATTGTGATCTGCTGCCCAATTTCCATTTCAATACCATAGATCTGGGCAATGAAAATGGAGGCGAACGTCATATACATCATACTTCCGTCAAGGTTGAATGAATATCCTAAAGGCAGGATGAAAGATACAACTCTATTGTTACATCCAAATCTTTCAAGCTCTTCCACCAGTTTTGGAAATACGGCTTCTGAACTTGTTGTTGAAAAAGCAATCAGTAACGGGGCTTTTATTCTTTTAAGGAGTTCGAAAAGACGGTTGCCTAAGATCAGATAGCCTACCAATAGAAGAACAAGCCAAAGTACACCCAATGCAAAGAAAAAGTCTCTCAGGTAAATTGCATAAACTTTGAATATTTCAAACCCGTTCATTGCCACTACGGCAGCAATAGCTCCCAAAACTCCAAGTGGTGCAAACCACATGATATAGCCTACCATTTTAAGAATAGCATGGGCAATAATATCAAAAAGTTTAACTACCGGCTTTGAATACTCTTCCCCTAAATTAGCAAGGGCTACCCCAAACATAATGGAAAAGACAACAATCTGAAGCACCTCATTGGTAGCAAAAGCTTCAAATAAACTTTTAGGGATCATATGCTTTACGAAGTCTTCCAAGGAAAACCCTTTACTGCTTTTTAAAAGATCTTCTGCGGCAGCTGCATCCTGGATAGGCAGTTTGGTTACATGTCCCGGCTCCAGCCAGTTGACCAATACCAGTCCTATAAAAAGAGAAACCAAGGAAGCACTGATAAACCACAGCATGGCTTTTGTCCCTACCCTCCCGATCATTTTGATATCACTCATTTTGGCAATTCCAACGACGAGCGTAGTAAAAACCAACGGTGCAATAATCATCTGTACGAGCCTGATAAAAATGGTTCCCAACAGTTTGATGTTTTTGGAAAACGGTTCGGCACTTTCAGGATACTGTACGTGTACCAGACCTCCGATTCCTACTCCCAGGATAAGCGCAATGATAATGGCAATAAAAAGTTTATTCTGTCCTTTCATATAAATAGTTCAATTCCCACAAATATAATAGTTTTTCAATTGGTACAAGATTTTGTCTGAATTCGGTTAAGATTGGGTTAAGTTTATAATACATTAAAATTAAATCACTGATTCCGAAAATATTGTAAAAAAATTAAGAAACATTTATTAAGCTTTTATTATTTTGGTACAAATTTTATTATTACATTTGATTGTATTAACAACATTAATAAATATACAACTATGAAAAAAACTATCGCAATGGCTGCATTAGCTGTAGCTATATCTTTTGGAGCGGTGTCTTGCAAAAAGAAAATTTCAGATGCCGATCTTCAGACTCAGGCTACAACTGTGGTAACTTCTAATCCCAATGCTTCTGTAGAAGTAAAAGAAGGAGTAGCTCATTTAAGCGGAACTTTCGAAGATCAGCAGTCTAAAGATGCTATGATTGCAAAATTAAAAGCAATTAATGGTGTAAAAGAAGTGATGGATATGTCTACTGTAGCTGCTCCGGTTACAGCTGCACCAGTGGAAACAGCATCTGCTGTAGATCCGGCGGTTCAGAAAAAAGTTCAGGATGCTGTTAAAGATTTCCCATCTGTAAAAGTAGAGGTTGTAAACGGACAACTTACGCTTACAGGAAATGTTTCAGGCCCTCAGGCAAGAAAAATCAAAGAATCTGTAGATGCTTTGAAAATCGGAAAGTATAACAATAACCTAGTGGTAAAATAATTTTAAGATGAGCACATTACAAGATAAATATTCAAGTGTTGTTTCAGCAGCTCAGTCTGCAGGAATTTCTAACCTTCAGGTTCAGGAGCAGGATGGTATTCTTTATGTTACTGGAAACGCTTCCAGCACAGCAGCGAAAGATGCAGTATGGAATGCTTTAGGAACCATTGATTCTACTTATTCGGCTTCAGATATCAATATTGATGTACAGGTAGCAGGATTAACTTCAGGAGCTTCTTTAACGGTAGCTACGGAAGATTCTAATCTGAACATCAGACAGGAGCCTTCTACTGAGGCTGCTGTAGTAGGAAAAGTTGCAAAAGGATCATCGGTAACTTTGATTGAGCAGACTTCTGATGACTGGTGGAAAGTGAAAACTGATGACGGTCAGGAAGGTTATGCTTATTCAAGATATTTAAAAGCTTAATTTTTCAAATAGTTAATCTTCAATAAATATTTACGAAACATCCCCAAATGGGGATGTTTTTTTTTATAATTCCCCACAGATCCGGCAGGTGTTTATACTTTGAGAGCTTTATAGTTTTTTATTTCCTTCTATTTTCCATTGAAAGATTGTGTCTATAAGGTATATTAAAGCCATTTTATTTCCAAATTAGCGGTAAATTTTATTTATGAAGATCCATATTTCAATTTTATTTATTTTCTTTTTTATCCTTGGAATTGCACAGAGTACAGACCAGAAGGATACTTTCGTAAAAGATAATTTCACCAAAAAGGAATTCTATATCCCAATGCGTGACGGAGTAAAGCTTTTCACAGCGGTATATATTCCGAAAGATATTTCAAATAAGAACAAATATCCTTTCCTGATGCAGAGAACCTGCTACAGCATTGCTCCTTACGGAGAAAATGAATACAGAACCAAACTGGGGCCTAACCAGTTCCTGATGAAGGATAAGTATATTTTTGTCTTCCAGGATGTCCGCGGAAGATACATGAGTGAAGGTGCTTTTACCAATATGACCCCTCAGGTGGACCGTAAAACCAAAAAAGATGTGGACGAAAGCACGGATACTTATGATACCATAGAATGGCTTTTAAAGAATATCAAAGACAATAACGGTAAGGCAGGACAATACGGAACTTCATATCCGGGATTTTATACAGCGGCAGGCATACTGGCACAGCACCCGGCTTTGGTAGCTTCATCTCCCCAGGCTCCTATTTCGGACTTCTGGAATGATGATTTTCTTCACAACGGCAGATTCATGCTGGGCTATTTCAGAACATTCCCTGTTTTTGGAGTTCAGAAAACAAAGCCTGAAAACAAGGCCTGGTATATGGATACTTTTGTAAAGCAAACTTCGGAAGACGGTCTGAAGTTTTACCGAGACATGGGTACTTTGAAAGATGGCTATGAAAAATATTATCAGAACAATTTCTTCATGACCGAAATCATGAACCATCCCAACTATGATGAATTCTGGCAGAAAAGAAGCCTGCTTCCCCATTTGAAAAATGTAAACCATGCCGTAATGACGGTTGGAGGGTGGTTTGATGCCGAAGACCTTTCAGGACCTCTGAATATTTACAAAACCATAGAAAAAACAAGTCCGAAAGCCAAAAATACCATTGTCATGGGACCTTTCTCTCACGGAGCATGGGCTCAGGAGCAGGGAAAACATTTCCACAACCAGATCTATTTCGGAGACAGCATTGCAACGTATTACCAAAAAAATATTGAAACTAAGTTTTTTAATCATTATTTAAAAGGAAACACGAAAGAAGATGCCGGACTTCCGGAAGCCCTGATGTATGATACAGGTTCTAAAGAATGGAGAGAATTTGCCTCTTATCCCCCAAAAAATGCCCAGAAAGTTAATTTCTACCTGGCAGGCGGCACTTTAAAAAATGCAGCAGGCCAAGGGTTTTCAGAATATTACAGCGACCCGAACAATCCGGTTTTAAGTTCTGATAACCTGAAAGATTTCAATGGATTTACTCCTAAAAATTATATGTCTGAAGATCAGAGATTTGCAGTGGGAAGACCTGATGTTTTAACGTTTACAACAGATGTTTTAACGGAAGACATCAGTTTTGCGGGAGAGATTATGGCTAAACTGAATATTGCTTCCACTTCTACAGATGCAGATTTTGCAGTAAAGCTGATTGATGTTTACCCTGAAGATTTTAAACCTGCAGAGAAGAAAGACGGTGTGATTTATCCAAACTACCATCAAATGGTAAGAAGCGAGATCATGCCTGCCAGATTCAGAAATTCAAGAGAAAAGGGAGAAGCATTGGTTCCCAACCAGAAAACTGCAGTGAATTTCAGGCTGCAGGATGTGATGCATACTTTCAAAAAAGGACACAAGATCCAGATCCAGATCAGCAGCACCTGGTGGCCGCTTTTTGCAATCAACCCTCAGAAATTTATGGAGAATCCAAATTTTGCAACGAAAGACGACTATACAAAAGCCTTCATCAAGGTGTATAATGACAGCTCTATTGAAGCTGAAGTATTGAAATAGAAAGAAATGGTAGCTTCGAGAACCTCAGTCACCAGCCAAGTATAGATATATATCAGAAAACATAAAAATCCGGTCGTTTGGGAAACCTCAGCGACCGGATTTTTTTATTATGGACCGGCTGACTTCAAGAACCTCAGTCAACAGACGTTAATAATTTCTGTACAAAAAGATGGTGGCTGAGGCTCCCGAAACTATCATCTTTTTTTATTCCTCAATCGTTCTGAACGTAAGATTCACCCGTGGCGTTTTCACTTTGGTGGTCGGCGGCAGTCTGTGCAGCCAGTTTTCCTGAGTTGTTCCTTTCATGATCAGAAGGCTTCCGTTTTCAAGAAATATTTCTACTTTCTCTTTGGTTGTTTTATGCTTAAATAAAAACTTTCTTTCCGCCCCAAAAGTCAGAGAAGCAATAGCACCGTGTTTCTTAAGATCGGTTTCGCCATCGCTGTGATAAGCCATTCCCTCACTTCCGTCGTGATATAAATTAAGAAGACAGGAATTATAAGTCTCGCCTGAAACCTCTTCACATTTTTTCTTCAATTCTAACAGTTCCGGAGTCCAGAATTTCGCCAATTTTGTCCGTTTTGAATAGGTATATTCAAAAGCTCTCTCGCCAAACCATGCTACTTTCCTTTTTGTCAAAATTAATTTACCGAAGATCATTGCCTCGTCATTTTCCCAGGGGATCTGACTCAGCAGATATTCATAGAAAAAATCTGATTTTTCCTTACTAAAAACTTTTCCATAATAATGGACGGTTCCGTCACGCGGAAGAATATTCAAAGGATATTCTGATATTTCTTCAAACAGGCTGTTCATGATTTTGATTTGTAAAAAGTATAATGGACTAGTAACTTTTAATTAATTCTTTAACCATAAAAGTCGTAATTTTTTTTAACACTTTAGTTTTTAAGCTATTATTAAAACATTGAATAAATTGCACTTAAGTTTTTGAAAAAAACTAAGATTTTTATTCTGTAATAATATTTTAAATATATGATTTGCAGTATTTATATCAATAGGAACGGACTTTAGTCCGTTTTATAAATAAAAACATCAATCTGGCTTTAGCCAAAACTTAAATCAGATTAAGGCAACACGGAATCTAATCTCCAGCGTAAACCTGCGAGCTTTCCCACCCCACGATCAGTTGCTTTCTTCCGCTACCCCATCGGTAACCTCCAATATTTCCGGTAGACTGGATCACACGGTGACATGGAATAAGAAAAGCTACAGGGTTGCTGCCAATCGCTGTTCCAACAGCTCTTGAGGCATTCGGGTTTCCTATTTTCTCAGCAAGATTTCCATAGGTGGAAAGTTTCCCCATTGGAATAGAAAGAAGACTTTCCCATACTTTAAGCTGAAAATCTGTTCCTTTTAGATGAAGTTTAATCGTGTTCAGCTTCGTCCAGTCTTTATCAAATATGGAGAGGGCATTTTTCTGCAGGGCATCCTGTTTTTCAAAAAAAGAAGCATTGGGAAATTTAGCATATAAATTCCCCAATGCTGTTTCTTTATCGTCTTCAAAAGCCATATAGCAGATCCCTTTTTCCGTAGATGCTGCCATTACATATCCAAAAGGACTTTTGGAAAAACTGTAATTGATGTTCAGGCTTTTTCCGCCGTTTTTATATTCCGCCGGAGACATTCCTTCTATATTCACAAACAGGTCATGAAGCCTGCTTGTGCTGGAAAGTCCCGTCTCGTAAGCGGTATCAAATAAAGTCGCCTTCTCTTCCTTCAGTAAACTTTTAGCATGTTCAAGACTGATGAACTGTAAAAATTTCTTAGGACTTGTTCCTGCCCATTCTGTAAATATCTTCTGGAAATGAGCCGGACTCAAGTGAATATTCTCTGCCACTTCCTCCAAACTTGGCTGAAGCCTGAAATTGCTCTGGATATATTCTATCGCTTTGGCAATTCTGTTATAATCTATCTGACTTTGTGCGGACATACTATTTCTTTTTTACCTCACAAATTTCCAAAGAATATAGGGCAGAAAAAATCTGATTCTTGCGGAATTTTAGTTATTGTTATAAATATGGTTGTAAGCAAGCATTTTATAATATAATTTAGCTGCTAAGAAAGCTGTTGGCTTAGCCATCGGAGAATCCATTAATTCTACAATATCGAACGCTACTACATTACATTTTTCAAATACTTTTCTCAACAATTCCAGAGTTGGGTACCACTGAAGTCCACCTGGTTCCGGAGTACCTGTAGAAGGAGCAATTGACGGATCAAAAGCATCAAGGTCGATGGTGATATATACGTTTCCTGAAACTTTTTCTAAAACATCATTGATCCAGTTGTCATTGTTCGCAATCTCATGGGCAAAAAATACTCTTCCTTCCGGCAGATATTGAGCTTCTTCAGCATCCATGGAACGGATTCCCACCTGAACCAGGTTATGCTTCTGATTCGCTTCAAAAACCGCACATGCGTGGTTAGAAGTAGATCCATGGAATTCAGGACGCAGGTCGGTATGAGCATCCAGCTGAAGAACAGTAAGATTTTCAAACTTCTCTCCTACCGCACGGATAGAACCGATAGAAACCGAGTGCTCCCCGCCGAAAAGTGTAAATACTTTTCCTTCGTTGTTCAAAAGCTCTTTTGTTTTTTGGTAAACGGCTTCTGTCATTGCTTCAGGACTTGAATTTTCAGAAATTTCTCCTGCCAGATATACACCGTCAAGGAAAGGCTCAGTTCCTGTTTCAATATCATAAAGCTCCATGTTTTCTGAAGCATCTAAGAATAATTCAGGGCCTTTATCAGCTCCTTTTCCCCATGTTGAAGTTCCATCGTAAGGAACAGTTACCAGCATTACTTTAGAGTTCTCTAACGTTGCATTTTCTTCAGGAATTCCTGCGTATGTTCTCATGTTTTATTTAAAAATTTAAATGATTTAAAGATTAAATGATTTCACAAAGATACAAATAGTCGTTGAGTTATAAATCAAGAGTGATGAGCTCCGAATTTTTTAATTCTAAAATCTTTTTAATGTTTAAATTTTAAAAGTTATTTTTGTAAAAAACAAAATATGTCCTTAAAAGCTGTTCTTTTCGATATGGACGGGGTTATTGTAGATACGGAACCACTGCACAGAAAAGCTTATTTTGCCACCTTCAACGAACTGGAAATTGCTGTTTCCGAAGATCTTTACACTTCTTTCACAGGAGCTTCCACAAAAAGGGTCTGTGAAACGCTGATTCAGAAATATGGTTTAAACCAAACCCACGAAGCCATTGCCGGCATTAAAAGATCATACTTCAAAGATTATTTTGATAATGATGAGGAATTTGATCTGATTCCGGGAGTAAGGGAATTGATCCAACATTATCATGAAAACGACATTAAACTTATCCTGGCTTCTTCGGCTACAATGACGACCATCAATATGGTTTTTGAGAAATTCGGGCTTGAAGATTATTTCAGCGGGAAAATAAGCGGTGCCGCTCTAAAGGAATCCAAACCTCATCCTGAAGTATTTCTTCTCGCAGCACAAATGGCAGAAGAACCGGTAGAAAACTGCATGGTTATTGAAGATTCCACCAACGGGATCCTTGCCGCCAACAGGGCGAAAATTTTCTGTGCTGCCTACAGAAGCCCGCATTCAAAAAATCAGGATTATACTTTAGCGGATATCGTAGTTACAGATTATGAAGAACTGGAGCTGGATAAGCTTTCAAAATATTTTTAAAAGAAAAAGCTCTCAAATGTTGAGAGCTTTATTTTTCACAAAAATCTTAATGATTAAAATTGAAACATTAAGAAGCAATTTAAGTTGTTAAGATTATGAAGATGAGATTGCTTTATCACTCCCGTTCCTCGTTATAACTAGTAACCCAGAATTTTCAGAATATCTTCAGGTTCCTGTTTTTCACGGAAAATTTCGTACTGAAGTTCTCCGTTTTCGTCTTTCTGGATCAGGACGTGTCTCGGCTGAGGCATCAGACAGTGGTGAACTCCACCATATCCTCCGATTGTTTCCTGATACGCTCCCGTATGGAAAAATCCGATATACAGAGGCTTTGTATCGCTGAAAACCGGCAGATAGATTGCATTCGTATGCTGTTCAGAATTATAATAATCATCCGAATCACAGGTTAGTCCTCCTAAGAATACTCTTTCATAAGTATCTTCCCATCTGTTCAATGGAAGCATGATAAAGTGTCTTGAAATTGCCCATGTATCAGGAAGTGTGGTCATGAATGAAGAATCAATCATATTCCACTTCTCTCTGTCATTCTGACGTTTCTGAGAGATGATTTTATAAAGGTTTGCACCGCTTTCCCCTACGGTAAAGCTTCCGAATTCCGTATAAATATTAGGTTCTTCTACTCCTTCTTCTTCACAGAACTTTTTGATCTGAGAAACGATTTCCTCTACCATATACTGATAGTCGTATTCAAAGTTTAAAGATGTTTTGATCGGGAAACCACCACCAATGTTCAGTGAATCCACTTCCGG
Organism: Chryseobacterium lathyri; assembly: GCF_019970085.1. NCBI lineage: Bacteria > Pseudomonadati > Bacteroidota > Flavobacteriia > Flavobacteriales > Weeksellaceae > Chryseobacterium > Chryseobacterium lathyri. Next base: position 200,771 of record NZ_JAHXYG010000005.1, read on the forward strand.
GGCAATCTTCTTCAAACGTGCGTATACACGGAGACATTTATATAATTCGTTCCAGTAATAAGCTGTGTCTTTGATTCCTGTATTAATGAAGAAGTGAAGCATTTTCAGTCTTGCATTCGGATGCTCAGCGATTTTCTGGCTGTAGTAAGGGATAATATCTCTATACCCGATTCCTAATCTTGAGGTATAGAATTCAAATTTAGGCTCTTCCTCTGAAGCAATTCTGATCCCGATATCGAAAGTGGTATCTATACTTTCGGTAAGCTTATCCAGCTCACGGTAGTTATCCAGGATTGGGGTAATATTTTCAAAGCCACTGTTGATCATTTCTGAAATTTTCACCAGATAATCATCGGTTTTGAATCCATTACAAATGACTTCAATATTTTTATCTACTTTTCCTTTCTCATAAAGAGATTTTACAATGTCCATATCATATGCTGAAGAAGTTTCGATAGAGATATCGTTCTTAAGAGCTTCTTCAAGCACAAAATTGAAATGACTGGATTTTGTACAGTAGCAGTAGGTATAATTCTTTTTATATTCGGCTTTCTCAAAAGCTTCCTTAAACCAGCTTTTCGCCTTCTGGATATTTTGAGAAATTCTTGGCAGGTAGCTAATTTTTAGCGGGGTGCCAAATTTTTCAACGACTTCCATTAAAGGAACATCGTGAAATAACAAATTGTTCTCAGAAACATTAAATTCTTCCGTAGGAAAATATAATGTCTGATCAATAAGTTCCGAGTACTTTATTTTCATTTCTTGACAAGTGAATTACGAAATGCAAAATTGCTAAAAAAGTTTGATTTTTAAGCGTTAAATTTATTATAAATTTCAAAACAGGATCAGACAAAAACCTGAACAGATTATTAATTTGTAAACTTCTTAATGTATTCTTCCCTCTTATCTGCCGAAATTCCCAATACCTGTTGAATATAAGTGTCGGTGGAGCCATATTTCTTATTGATTTCATCAAAAGCTGCATCGAGATAAGCGATTTCTACCCAGCTCAGTTTTTCAAGGACCTTCACATCCATTCTGGGATATAGAAAATGTAGATTATTTGCTAGATTTAGTCTTTTCAGGACCAATTTCTCTCTGTAATTATTGGATAAAAGATAATCATTGTAAATTGTTTCTTTATCAAACTTTAGAATAGTCAGAATTAAAGCCGTTGTGATTCCTGTTCTGTCCTTTCCTGCGGTACAGTGATAGAGAACCGGCTGATCGGATTCCAGGATTTCAGTGATGATTTTTTTGATCACTTCCGGGTTTTCCGTTATATATTCACGGTAGAAATCAATCATTCTTTTATCAGCATCGGAACCATTAACTTTTCCTTTTAAAACAAGCTTTTTCGCTTTGGTCAGCTGGTCTCCCTCATCTTTAAAGGCTGAATATTTTTTATAAATGATGCCATCGGGAAGCTGATCCGGCTTATCAGATATTTCTTTTGAATTTCTAAGATCAATGACTTCTTTTATTCCCAGGCTTTGCATTTCTTTGAAGGATCTTTTCCTCAATTGGTGAAGATGACCACTTCTGTAAAATTTTCCTGCTTTTAAAGTTCTGCCTTCAATATTTTTAATATTCCCGACTGTTCTGAAATTGTATACTTTTTTGATTTCAATAGATTTCCCTGATTTATTTTTCCCATATTCAGGTTGGATAAAATCCTGTGTTTTACAGGAAAAAACACAAAATGCTGCGATAAGCAGAACCGATATCTTTATGAATTGTTTCAATATATTCCGGGATATTCTATTTCATTAATTCCTACAAAAAACAACAGATCTCCGGACTGATACTGAATGGAAACTTCATCTTCAACCGCAAAATTTCTTGTTCCTATTCTTGAAGTGATACTTAAATTCCCGTTGGTCAAAGGCCAGTTCAATCCTGTTGTTGTTATATTTTCAACCGACGGAAAAGGATACAATGAGATCATTCTATTCTTAACTCCTTTTATTTTAAAATTCTGCGGAACAAAATAATATTCAGAAAAATCATCATAGAATTTTATTCCCAACCGGTCTTTAAATGCATAAGCAACGGTAAGATTCCCTAAAAAATGATCCTGCTCGCCGCCACTTCCCCCGAAAACATCTACAGAAAGACATCCCCTTTCTAAAATAATTTCCAAAGCTTTATGAAAATCTGTTTTGTCCTGATCCAGGGTAAGAATAAATTTTTCCTGGTAAACATCTTCATCTGCTCCTGAATGGGAATCGAAATCACCGGAAATAAAATCCAGCTTGTCTAAAGGAAAACCCAACTGCTTCAGATAATGAAAAGCGCCATCCGTGCAGGCAATTAAGCCATACTGATCCGGGTTTGGAAAAGTTTTGGGATGGTCTCCGTTGATGAAAAGTAATGCTTTATCTTTCATTCGGATTCCAGTATTCTTCCGGTTTGTTGTTGATTTTTGAAATATATCTTGCTAAAACAAAAAGGTAATCAGAAAGCCTGTTCAGGTACTTGATGAGCTCTGGACGTACTTCTTCAGATTCATTCAGGAAAACCAGGGAACGTTCCGCTCTTCTGCAGATGGTTCTTGCAGCATGTAAAAATGTTGCAGATTTTCCACCACCGGGAAGAATAAAGTATTGAAGGGGCTCCAGCTTTTCTTCAAAGGCATCCATCCACTGCTCCAGCTCTTCGATCTCAGTGTCTGAAATAATCAGTGGCAGACGGGATTTTCCGTTGGCCAACATTAATTTATCAACCGGCGTTGCAGCTTCTGAGCCTACCGTAAACAGATCAAACTGAATTTTCTTCAACTGTTTTAGAACCTCTTCATCTTCAATATGACTTTTAGAAATACCAATGAATGAATTAAGCTCGTCTATATTTCCGTAGCTGTCCACTCTTGCACTGGCTTTGGAAACTCTTGTTCCGCCGTATAATGCAGTCTGACCTTTATCTCCTGTCTTTGTATAAATTTTCATACTACTAAAGTACTTTTTTTTGTACAATGTAAAAAGTAAAATGTAGTAATAACTTCCTATTCTATCTGAAAAAATGATTAACTGACATTAGGAATTAATGTCAGTTAATATTTGTACATGTGGGTTTTTATATCTTTTGAGATTGCTTCCTCTTTGGTAAGCATGACAAAGCAAACGCCAATTCCTTTATTTATAGATTAAAAAGTATAATTAACATTGAGCTGAAAAGTTGTTCCGTTAAATCCGAACTGATTCACCTCCCAAGGATATTTGAACCTTCCTCCAAGATCTGTTACTACATCGCCTTTGCTGTCTATTACATCCGGATAAATATTAAATAAATTATTTACGACTCCGGAAACTTTAAGATCTTTGGTGATTTTATACGTTAAAACGATGTCAGTAATTACTTTACCGGAAAATGTCTGATCTTTGACAGGATCAGTTGCATGCTGCCATGTAACAGAACCAAAATAAGTATTATTAAGGTTAAAGTTAAACTTTGAAATGTCATACGAAAGACTAAGAATAGTTTTTGTTTTTGGCCTTGCAGAGGTAATTCTAGATTGTTCTTTTCTATCAAAAAAGTTTTCCGAGTAATCATTTTCAGCCAAAATAGGCGGAACGGCAATATTATCTACTATTTTAGTTTCGTTATAATTGAAAGCAGCAATAACTCCCAATCTTCCTTTGCCAATAGCGGAAGTATAATAATTAGCTACGAAATCTATCCCCTCAGTAACTGTATTTACAGCATTAGTGAAAAACTTTAAGGAGGTTATTTTATTATTGTCTAATATTACTTCCACAGGGTTTGTTATATCCGGACTACCCGGAGCACCGGTTTTGTAACCAATATCTCCTGAGAAAAGTACCCGGTCTTTAATTTTTATTCTATAATAATCTGCTGTAATCGTCAGGTTTTTAAAAGGTTTTACGGCAAATCCCCCAGTAATGTTAAAGGCTTTTTCAGCATTTAATTTTTGTACCCCAAGATCTGATCTTACAATTTGAGAGTCATTGTTAAAAGTACCCTGATTAGCTACCGTATTCCCTGTAATTTTGGTTTGAACATTGGAATAATAAATCTGGTGTAATGAAGGTGCCCGAAATCCTGTAGAAACAGACCCACGGAAAACTAATTTATCATCTAACAACTTGTATCTTGCATTTCCTTTCCAGGAAACATTATTTCCAAAATCACTGAAATTTTCATATCTCACAGTTCCTCCAAGTAACAGGTTTTTCGTAACATCCCATTCAGCATTCATATAAGCTCCAATATTCTGACGATTTTTATTGACTTCATTTTGAGACTGCAGTCCTGGAAACGATTCTGCACCACTTCCTATATAAGATGCCTCTTCTCCTGCCTTCGCCTGATAGTTTTCATTACGTACTTCAACACCAGCTCCTAAAACAAATGCACCAAAATTTCGGTTGATGTCTATATTTCCTATAATATTACTAAACTGATGACCACCTGCTTTAAAACGGGTTGGTGAATTTGCTCCCAAAGACGTATTAATCGTGTTTCCTACAACATAATCTACTGCATTAGAGCCAAAAGTTGCACTCCCATCAAAACTCCATTTTCCAAACATTCCCTTCCACCCGGAGGTTAAATTATAATCATAAACATCCGTTTTAAATTCCGGCTGAAATCCATTATAAGGTTGCCCTTTTGGAGTTAATAAACCAAAATCTGAAGTTACCCAATAGGGTGTTCTATACAAGCCAAAACTAGTTCCATTCCTGTAAGTTGTACCACCAAAAGCATAAAACTTGCCTGTTTCACCTGTTGGCAATTCAAAATTTACAAACATATTAGCAACTTTTGTCTCCGGCTGCCCTATAATCATTCCTAAACCAGGATTAGCCTGCGTCCAGGCATTATCAACACCAAAAAGTTCATCTTTTGTAACAGAACCTGCACGGTTAGTTTTATTTTGGGAAGAATATCCCAATGTAAGGTTCAAACTTCCATTTTTTGCAACTCTGATTCCTGTATTAAAATCTGCTCCGATATTAAAGCCGTCTCCTTCTGAAGTAATACCTGAAAAAAGATTGACTGTACTTTTTCCAACGCTGTTCTTAAGAATAATATTGATCACTCCTGCAATAGCATCAGAGCCATATTGTGCAGATGCACCATCTCTCAATACCTCTACATTCTGTAAGGCCGCAGATGGAATACTTTTCAGATCCGTACCTACCTCACCTTTTCCCGGCGTATCATTTACATATATTAAAGCGCTTTGATTTTTTCTTTTACCATTAACCAAAACTAATGTTCTGGAAGGCCCTAATCCTCTTAAATCTGCCGGATCAAAATGAGCCGTTGCATCAGAAACGGTTTGCTGTGATGAATTAAAAGATGGTACCGAGTACGTCAAAGCTTTATCAAAAGTAATTTGTCCTGTGGATTTTAGCTGTACTGCCGAAATATTATCAATAGGAATTGCTGATGTAATTATGGTTCTAGGTTTAGTTCTACCTGTAGTAACCACAACTTCATCTATACTATTTTCTTTTACACCTTCCTGAGCATATACCATAGTACCCGCTCCGCTTAATACTAATACACAGATTTTTTTATTAAATAATTTTCTTTTCATATATTGTTAATAATTTAATAAATCTAGTAAAAATATCAATATTAAACACAAAAAATAAAAATATAATAAAAATCCCTTTCCCAACTTATGCAAAACATATTATTCTGTAAAAATTAAGAATTGATTTACAAAACATTAAGTAGCTTATTAATAATCTGAAAAAGAAATAGTAATAACTTCCTATTCTGTCTGAAAAAGTGATTAGTAGACATAAGAAATAAAAATGATTTCATCCCTGCTAATACGTAGTTTTCAACAGATTGAGATTGCTTCGCGAATGGCTCGCAATGACTGTGTACAAAAAATGACCGGAAAAATCCGGTCACTTACAAATTATTTATTTACCTCTACATATTGTATGACGGTCTGGTTTTTGGGGTTATAGATTATTGTACTGTTGTTGGGAAACCTTTTCAGCTTATAATATTCTATATTTTTATCGTTTTTGATATCCTCCAGGAAACTGGTATCAATAGTATTTTCAGGAAGGAATTTTGAGACAAAACTTATTTTGTCAATGATGCTTTGTCCGTCTATTTTACGGGCTGTTTTGTCTGATTTGTTTTCGTCGGAAGAAGGCTGCTTTTCCAGAAAGGGAAGCAGTACTGCGATATCGGATTTATATTTGAAAATATAGCCTTCGGAACCGTTAGGAAATTTAAATTTCTTTCCGGTCTCTTCTGAAACTACAGGCTTTCCATCATCGGGAAATACCTGGCTGAACTTTACATCCTGGGAATTCGTTAAAGAATTAATTGATTCACTGACTGTTTTCTTTACTGTTTCTTCAACTGCCTGCTGAGCTTTCTGCTGTACAGTTTCAGTAGTTTTCTGAACAGTCTGGTCGATTTTTTCTTCGATTTTATTACATGACAGTAATAAAAGAGCTGGAATAACAGGTAAAATATACTTCTTCATTTTAAAATTCTAATAGGGATCAATTTTTTTTACCCATACATTTTCTCTCTAACGGAAAAACAGGTATAGATATTTTAAAAAAGAAATAAAATATTTTTTTAATATCAAAAATCCTACTGACAAACTGTTGTCATAATGCTGTCATACCTTTGTATCAACAATAACAAACTAAACAATACAATTATGACAACTACAGCAACAGCCACAAAACAGTTCATGACATCCGATCAATTATTAGAGCACTGGCAAGGACACAGAAATCTGACAAGAAGAGTAATAGAAGCTTTTCCTGAAAAAGAATTATTTGAATTCTCTGTAGGAGGCATGAGACCTTTCGCAAAGCTGGCAGTAGAACTGATCAGTATCGGAGGATCTGCTTTGAAAGGAATAGTTGATAAAAACATGGAAGCTTACAATGAGGAAGGATTCAACCCAAAAACAAAAGAAGATATCCTGAAAAAATGGGATGAAGAAACAGAAGTGATCAACCACTATTTCAGCCTGATTACTGAAGAGCGTTTCCAGGAAACCTTCAATTTATTCGGACAGTATGAATTCCCGGTATATCAGAATATTCTTTATTTCGTGGATAATGAAATTCATCACCGCGGACAGGGTTATACCTATCTGAGAGCATTAGGAATTGAACCTCCTTTTTTTTGGGAGAGATTTTAGGATCATTAATGCCTTTATTTAGACTGAAAATGATAATTCAATCCAGGCAAAAAGATGAAACAGCAGAATCAAAATTATTCAAATTATCCATTCATTAAGTATAGACACCCCGATTTTGTTGTTTCTGATTTTTGTCATTCAGTTGAAGTGAAATTTTTTATTCAGATGATATAAATTTCTAAAACTCGGGCTTCACGAATGTGAAGCCCGAGCTTATGTTTTTCATTCCAAACTTTTTGAAATATTTTCCACCAAATTTCTGAGCTTTGTTTTTAATGATTCCGGCTCCAAAATAGTTGCATAATCTGCAAAAGTGATCAGCCACCTCGGAAAACCTTCATCTATCCATTCTGTATCAAAGATCATTTCCATTCCATTTTCCGTTTTCGTTTCTTCAATAAACCCATAATATCTCCTGGAATTTACGATATGTCCTATTATTTTTTTCTCAACTAAAAGCCTGACCCTGGTTTTCTCTCCGCTTGAATACCTTCTGTAATCATTGATCTGTCCATATTCCTGGGAAAAAGGGTTCTGGGTTTTGAAAATCTGCAAAATCCTGTCAACACGAAACTGCCTGAAATCTTTTCTCATGGTACAGAAAGCCATAATGTACCAATAATTGAATTCAAAGAAAATACCAACAGCTTCAATGGTTCTGTTCGTTACCCGGGAATCAACTGTTTTATATTCAATAATCAGCTGTGTTTTATCTGCAATACTTTCCAGAATGGTGGGTATCACATTTTTGATCGTATCATTTGTCTGTGGATGGTGATTATAAACATCGATCTGTTTTTCAATATTCAGGATCAGATTTTTATCTGAATTCCGAAGCACAGAGCGGACTTTCTCCATGGCCATCTGGTAATGGCTTCCAAGGCTTTGGTGAGAAAATTTCTGCATCAGTTTTTCCGCAGTGATGAAGCTCAATACCTCTTCTTTTGTAAACATAATGGGCGGAAGCTTATAACCGTCCATCAGGGAATAGCCGTTTCCCGCTTCTCCTATAATGGGAATTCCGGCATTTTCCAGCGTTTTCACATCCCGGTAGATCGTACGGATGCTGACATCAAATTTTGCAGCAAGGTCCTGTGCCCTTACGGTCGGTTTTGACTGTAATTGTGTGAGAATAGCCGTTACTCTGTCGAGTTTTTTAAGATAGTGATCGTTCATATTGTTATGGCAAATCTATCAATCTTTTTTGGTGTACAGAATATAAATTTAGGTGCTTTTTTATTATATTTAATTTCTTTATAAGCAATATTGTTGAATATGAATTCTCCCCGTTTCACTCAAACCATTGAAAGTATTATAAAACCGGAACAATCTGTAATGGAAGCTCTGACATCAAATTTAGAAGCAAAAACTTACAGAAAAGGTGACTTTCTTTTAAAAGGAGATGAAACCTGCAGGTATTTTTATTTTCTTGAGAAAGGTCTGGTAAAGCTATTTTTTGATAACGGAGATAAAGATTTTATCATGACTTTTTTTGCAGAAAATTCTTTTTTCACAGAACTGAACGGTTTTCTGACGGGCAGTGCTTCAAAATATATGATCGTTGCACTGGAGCCATGTGAAGTTTTGCGCATACACAAAAATGTTATTGAGGAACTTTGTAAGAAATACCATACGGCGGAAACACTTTTCAGTAAACTGTATTCAAAAGCTCCGATCAATATGATGGGACGGATCAGCGAAATGCTTGAGGACGACGGTAAAAAACGATACAACAATTTTCTGAAGCAAAGACCTGATCTTATCCAGCGAATCAGTCTTGGGGACATGGCAGATTATATTGGGATCACCCAGGTTTCTTTAAGCCGGATCAGAGCACAGAAATAGTTTTTTATCAAATGTTAAAAAATTCCGGAAAATTCCGGTCTACATTTGTTTCATAATTAATCAAAAAACCAATTATTATGTCACAAAGAATCAATGCATTTGCAATGGGAAACAAAGCTGTAAACGCCCTCCACAATATGGGGTTTCAGGTACAGCATTCATCACTCGACAGTTCATTTCTGGAGCTTCTGTATTTCCGTGTTTCACAGATAAACGGATGTGCTTTCTGCCTGGATATGCACTCCAAGGAATTAAGAGCCAAAGGTGAAACTGAACAACGAATTTTTCTGGTAAGCGCATGGAGAGAATGCTCTTTTTACACAGACAGAGAAAAAGCCGGATTGCTTTGGGCTGAAAGTTTAACCTCTTTAAATGGTAAAGAAATCCCTGACGAAATTTATTCGGAAGTCAGCAGATATTTTTCTGAAACTGAAATACTGGATCTTACCATGGCTGTGATTGCAATCAACAGTTATAATAGAATCAACATTGCCTTTGGAGCGGATGTAGGTGCTTATCAGGTTGCTGAAAAAGCACAGTAAATTGATTGTATTTTTTTAACGCAAAGTTTTATGGTGAGAACTTTTAAATATGGAGTCTTACCATAAAATCTTGCGTTTAATCTCTATTTAAGCCCTCAAAAGTTTACCATGGAAAATATATATTCTCTCGCTGATTGAGCAGATTTGGCAGATTCATTAATTAAAATATGCGGAGCCTGTATGGTCTGCGAGAAATAAAAAGCATAAGATCAGTTATCTTTAAAAGAATTTACCAGCTTATCCAGATTCAAACTTCTAGCCGAGGCATCGAAAATCTCACGGTATGTTCCATTCATCTGAACCAGCTCATCATGTGTTCCGCTTTCCACTACCCTTCCTTTTTTCATCACATAAATAGTGTCAGAATCCAGGATCTGCGACAGTGAATGAGAGATAATAACCACGGTACGGCCTTCTTTGATGGCATCCAATGAATTTTTGATCTGTTCAGTAGCAATAGCATCCAGACTGGCAGTTGGTTCATCCAGGAAAATAATAGGTGGATCTTTCAGGAATAATCTGGCAATGGCAATTCTCTGCTGCTGGCCACCGGAAAGCTGGGTAGCATCGTGCTGATAACCATCCGGAAGATCCAGAATCTGATCATGAAGATAGGCTTTTTTTGACGCTGCCTGAATTTCCTCGAAACTGGCATTCATGTCACCATATCGGATATTGTCTTCAATGCTTCCCTGAAAAATATGATTTTTCTGTAATACCAGACCAAGATCGTCTCTCAGGAAGGTATTGTCAAAATTATTTAAATTGACTCCATCCAGTAATATTTCTCCGGAATCCGGAAGGTAAAATTTACAGAGAAGATTAATCACCGTTGATTTTCCGGCCCCACTCAACCCTACTAATGCAGTAGTTTTTCCGTTCTCTATTTTCATGGATACGTCATGCAGGGCTTTTGTTCCGTTCGGATAGCTGAAATCTACATTTCTTAATTCAAAATTCCCCTTGATCTCCTTTTCTATAAAAGTTCCGTTCGGTTCTTTCTCATCGTCTGCATTAAGGATTTCAAAATAGCCTTCAGCATAGATCATGGCGTCGTTCATATCGTCATAAATCCTATGCAGCTGGCGTATAGGTGCCGATATATTATTGAACAGCATGATATGCAGCATGATCGCCCCAATAGTCATCTGCTGATCCAGCACCAGATAAACAGTCAAAAGAATAATTAAAACCACACCGAACTGCTCGATGAATGTTTTTAAACCATCATAAATAAAGTTGGTTTTTCTAGTGAACATCTGGCTTTCCATCAGCTCCATCTGCAGGTCGTACTGTTTTTTTCCTTCAAATTTTTCACGGACAAAGCTTTTGATCACCATAATAGAATTGATCAGGTTCAAAAGCCCTGAAGTTTTTCTCTCCCTTTGATTTCTAAGCTGGCGGCGAACTCCTCCAAGCTTTTTTGCCTGTAGTGAACTTATATAAAAATAAATAGGGACAATGATCGTAGAAACCATCCCTACATATACATTCTGCATATACATGATGATCAGGGCAATAATGGCATTGGAAAAAAGCGGCAGTATATCGATGAAAAAATTCTGTACCAGCCTTGTTAAACTTTCTATTCCGCGGTCTATCCTGATCTGTAATTTCCCGGATTCATGATTCTCATCATTGAAATAGGCCACCCGGTACATTAGTATTTTATCAATAGCTGACTGAGCCAGAACAGAGCTTACATTAATCCTTATTTTTTCACCATAAAATTTCTGTCCGAAATTGATAAAGATATTCAGCAGTTCTTTTCCAAGCAAAATAATGGAAATCACCACCAGAATATGAATACCCTCAGACATCGGATGCGGAAGATGGGTAAGCTCTGTTACCTCATCCACCGTATATTTTAATACAATAGGATTGACCTGTGCTGCGAGAGCTCCTAAAAAAGTGAGAAAGAGCGTCCCGTAAATCATCAAACGGTAAGGTTTTATAAATGGAACGAGCTGTTTGTAGATCCCGAATAAAGTAACTGTTCTGTTAAAGGGTTTTGCCATAGGAGTTATTTTAACTAAAAAACGTACCGTTTCCGAGAGAAAAGGTACGTTTTATTCTATTTTTCAGCAAATGCTTTTATTACAGATGTGATTTTTATCCCTCGTAAAAATAGGTTGTGAGGTAATGCAGCTCTGGTTTGCTGGCAGCTTTGGATTCAGCCTGCGCCTGCTCCAGAGGATATTGAGAAGTCAGTTCTTTTCTTTGGAAAACGAATGAATTATTAGCATTTTTATCTACTACATCATTGAAAATATGTTCGATCTCAGAATTGGCAAGCGATGCGAAGCTGATGTCTTCAAATCCGTACATCAGTCTCAGATCGTCATACTGTCCAAAGTTATCATCTACAAATCCCTGCAGCTGCGCTTTCGAATCGAAGTTACCTGCCCAGATATTATAAATGTACTTTTTCTTTTTCGGTTTGTCTAAAATACTCTGGTACACAAAGTTCTCACCAAGATAGGCCTCTCTTACCTGCGGATCATTGGCAAGATCTTCCGGAAGCCCTTCTTTCAGGATTTTTCCTTCAAACATGATGTATGTTTTATTGGTGATGGCTAAGGTTTGCTGTACGTTGTGGTCCGTGATCAGGATTCCGATATTTTTATCTACCAGGCTTCTTACAATTTTCTGGATATCTTCCACCGCAATGGGGTCTACTCCGGCAAAAGGCTCATCGAGAAGAATAAAGTTAGGGCTTGTGGCCAGGCAGCGTGCAATTTCGGTTCTACGTCTTTCCCCTCCCGAAAGAAGGTCTCCTCTGTTTTTACGTACGTGCTGCAGTGAAAACTCTTCAATCAGCTCATCACATTTAATCTGCTGCTCACGCCTTGAAAGCTTTGTAAGCTGCAAAACACCCATAATATTGTCTTCTACAGACAGCTTTCTGAAAACTGAAGCTTCCTGTGCCAGATACCCGATTCCTTTTTGAGCACGGCGATACATGGCATCGGTAGTGATCTCCTGTTTATCCAGGAAAATTTTCCCTGAAGTAGGCTTAACCAGTCCTACGATCATGTAAAACGAAGTGGTTTTTCCTGCTCCGTTGGGACCAAGCAAACCAACAATTTCTCCCTGTTGAACCTGTACAGAAACGCCTTTTACTACTTTTTTAGGACCGTATTCTTTGATTAAGTTTTCTCCTCGTAAAATCATAGGAGCAAAGATAAAGTTTTTTTGAATTCAAATTTTAGATTATGAAATGTACCTGTCGTTTTTAAGCGAATAATCTTAATTTTTATATTGTTTATAGGTCAGGCCTTATAGAACTCCGAATCTCCTCAGCATGAAAACATTAGTGAAAGTAATTATTTAAACTGCTATTCTGTAACTCTTAAGGGTTTTATCCGACGTATTGAGAAATCATTTTACTCATCACAAATAAATTAACAATGGAAAATTACGGTTATACAAAAACAGAAGGTACCCAGAATCAAAATCAGCAGAATAATGTTCCTTACCGTTCGGAAAAGAAAATTCCGGCAGCAATACTGGGAATTCTCGTAGGCTGGCTGGCGTTGAATAAATTCTATCTTGGCTATACGAAAGAAGGTGTAATTCAGCTTGTCCTTAATATTGTCACTTTAGGAGCAGCCTCTATTATTCCTTTTATTGAAGGGATTCTATACCTGTTCATGAGCGATAAGCAGTTTGATGATACTTATGTTTACGGAAGAAAAGGCTGGTTGTAAGAATTATTTTATTTCATAATTTTATACGACCAAACCAAGAATTAAAATAATATGGAAAGTAATCAAGACCTGACAGATCTTCTTGCGCTGGATCTGGGTATTAATATTGTCGACAGAAGACCTTATGCCAAGGAAGTTTTCAAATGGCAGGATATGGATCTTCTTCCCCATTCATCCACAGATACACTGCTTTGTGAGATTTTCGAATGGAACGGGAGAAACTGGCGAACTACAGGAAACAACCTTATCGGATACCTGTTTTCGGGGGATGCTCTTAATACAGTAAAGGAGCAACTGATTAATACGCCTAAGCATCCTGCACTGATCCCTGATTTTGAATTCACAAAAGAGAGCATGGTTGAATACGGCCTGTCGCTTCCGTCTTTATTCAATATCGGGGTGAACGGAAATATTAAAAACGCCAAAAGCTTTTCAGTGAGAGTAAACGGCGTAACCAAATCCCGAGTTACCAACATTGATTCTCCCGGAATTGAGATTCTGAAAAATTATTCTCTATTTACACAAAGTAAATCTAAAACCTATAGAAAGAATATTAAGTTCAATTATCTGAGCACTTCCCTGTTTTATGCTGAAAGTGTAGAAATCTTCCTTGAAAAAGAATCGGGAGTGGGGTTAGATGTGAGTTTTCAGACACAGAATGTAGAAGTGGATGCTAAAATAAATACGGATACCAAGAAACATTTTGTTTTGAAATACTCCGGAAACCAGGCTCCTTTTGCAGCAAAATTCACAAAAGGAAAAGATTTCAATATTATGTAACAAATTACTATTTAGTTATTTGTCAATAATAGAATCTGCCCCTGAAATACAAATTAGGGGCAGTTTATTTTGTTCAGTAATTATTTTATTTATTCAGAATCATTGCTGCTTCTTTCGCAAAATAAGTAAAAATCATATCTGCTCCTGCTCTTTTGAAACATGTCAGGCTTTCAATAATAGTTTTATCATTATCCAGCCAACCATTCTGTGCAGCTGCTTTTACCATGGCATATTCTCCACTCACGTTGTAAACTGCTATGGGAAGATCAATAGCTTCACGGACTTTAGCAACAATGTCCAGATAAGGAAGTCCCGGTTTGATCATGATAATATCGGCTCCTTCATCAATATCTTTGAATACTTCGTTCAGCGCTTCACGGGAATTGTGGAAATCCATCTGGTAGGTTTTTTTATCTTTCGGAATTTCCATATTATCTTTCGGGGCACTGTCCAGGGCACTTCTGAAAGGTCCATAGAAGGAGCTTGCATATTTTGCTGAATAGCTAAGGATTCCTACATCGATAAATCCGCTTTCCTCTAAAGCTTCACGAATTGCCAGTACTCTTCCGTCCATCATATCACTTGGCGCCACAATATCAGCTCCGGCTTCAGCATGAGATACGGACATTCTTGCCAGTGCATCATTGGTAGCATCATTCACGATCTTTCCGTTTTCAATAATCCCATCATGACCGTAGATCGAATAAGGATCTAAAGCGACATCAGGCATCACAATCATTTCCGGAACTGCATCTTTGATGGCTTTGATCGTCTGCTGCATCAGCCCGTCTTTGTTCCAGGCTTCTTTTCCTGTATTGTCTTTCAAATGTTCTGACACTTTCATGTACAGATTGACAGATTTTACACCCAAAGAAAATAACTCTTTACATTCTTTTACCGTTAAATCTATACTCCTCCTGAAAATCCCCGGCATCGACGGTATCGCTTCCTGTTGGTTTTCGCCCTCCATTACGAAAATCGGCATTACAAAATCATCAGTTGTAAGACTATTTTCTCTTACTAAACTTCTGATAGATTCATTAACTCTAAGTCTTCTATTTCTTGAATGTATCATTTTGGAATACTTTTTGAATAAGTTTCTACAAATTTACTACAACTTATATAAAAAACTATTGTATAGAATTGTAGAATTGTTTATTTTTGTTTTAATACATTCGAGAAATTATAATTTGATGAAAAAACTTTTACTTTTATTTCTATTTACGGGCGCTTTCGTTGGTTTTTCCAACAATATGCAGGCACAGCTGAGAGAGCCGGGTTCCATCACACAGAAGTCTGATGACGGTGTATTGGTAGCATATCCAAATCCTGCAAAAGATTTCCTTTTGATCAAAGCAAAAGATTCTGCATTAAAGATCAAGAGTGTTACCTTTTATTCAATTTTAGGAACGCAGGTAGCCAATTACTCTGTCAACATGAATTCCGGAGAAATCAATATTGAAAAACTGAAACCCGGGAAATATCTGATTCGCTATATTTTAAGCGATAATACCCAAAAGGTTACTCAAATTGTAAAACAATAAAATTAAATCCTGATAATCATCAGGATTTTTTCTTTTGCATCAGTTCTGCCTTAATATTTCCGTAACTTTAAGGACTTTTTTATACTCATTGTTAAAAACAATTTAATGCTTAAAGCTGAACATATCAGAAAGACCTATAGTGCCGGGAAGAAAGTAGCATTGGATGATTTCAGCATCCATGTACCACAAGGCAGTATTTATGGTCTTCTAGGCCCGAATGGAGCGGGGAAAACTTCCTTCATCCGTATTATCAATCAAATTACCCAAGCCGATTCCGGAGATGTATTCATTAATGGAAATAAGCTTAATCCCAGCCACATCAGAGACATTGGTTATATGCCTGAAGAAAGAGGACTGTATAAGAACATGAGCGTGGGCGATCAGATCCTTTATTTCGGGGAACTGAAAGGAATGAGTAAGAATGATGCTCTGAACGAAGCCAAGAAGTGGTTTGAAAAACTGAACATCGACCAGTGGTGGAAAAAGAAACTTTCGGAACTTTCGAAAGGGATGGCACAGAAGATCCAGTTTGTAGTTACGGTTCTTCACCGCCCGCATCTTCTGATCCTTGATGAGCCCTTTTCGGGTTTTGATCCGGTAAATGCCAACTTAATTAAAGACCAGATCATTGATCTTAAAAATAATGGAACTACGATCATTCTTTCTACCCACAGAATGGAAAGTGTCGAGGAAATGTGTGATTACGTAGCGCTGATCAACAATTCTAAAAAAATTATTGACGGAAGAGTTTTTGATGTAAGAGAAAAATTTAAGAAGAATATTTTTGGAGTCACTCTTTCTGAAGTAGATGAAATAAAATTTGAGAATTTCAAAAACAGCTATGATATTTTTAATTTCTCTAATGAAAACAATATGGTTTCTTTCGATCTGAAAAATGAAAGCAGGCAAAATGATATTCTTCTGGACCTTGTCAACGTAGGAAAAGTAAGATCATTCGACGAAAGAATTCCGAGCATGAATGAAGTGTTTATTAATGCTGTAAGTAACCATTCTTAATTTTTTATGAACAATATTTTTTTAATTACAAAAAGGGAGTTTCTTACGCAGGTTAAGAAAAAATCCTTCATTATATTAACATTGCTGGCTCCTCTTTTACTGGTTGGGTTTGGAGCAGTGATCGGATTAATGTTTAAAGCCAACGAATCCCACAGCATTATTGAGGTTGTGGATAAAAGCGGGCTTTTCAAAGACAAGCTAAAATCTAATGACAAGCTGAATTATGTATTTGTTTCTGCAGCGGATGAGAAAGCTAAGATCAATAACCTGAAGGATAATGAATCTCTGGATGGCATCCTGATCCTTCCCGAATTGAAAGATCATGACTATACCGGACTTGAAAATAGTACAAGACTCGTCGTGAATGTCAAAATGGGCCTTGATACGAAACAGAAGATCGTTTCTGATATTACGGATGTGATCAAAAAGGAAAAAATCAAGCAGCTCGGTATTGAAGAAGCCCAACTGAACAGCCTTGACAAAGGTTTTACTTTAAAAACCATTAATGTTTCTGATAATAATAAGGAAGATTCTGATCTTGCTTTTGGGGTAAAAAGCGGTTTAAGCATCCTTTTGATGTATGTAACTTTCATGTTCATTATTATCTATGGAGTAAGGGTTATGAGAAGTGTTCTTGAGGAGAAAAACAACCGTGTGGTAGAGATCATTATTTCATCTGTGAAGCCGTTTGAGCTGATGATGGGTAAGATATTAGGGGTAACACTGGTTGCTTTGACGCAATTCCTGATCTGGATCTCCATGTCTGTTATAGGTGCATTGGTTTTAAATACCGGATTTTCTTCTTTCCAAAAGAACATTCCGGGAGGCAATGAGGAGATTGCCAGTAAGCTGGATATTGCCCAGATCGCAACACAGGTTTCACACAGTTTACTGGAACTGAATTTCCCACTGATCATTTTTGTATTCATCGTATTTTTTCTTTTGGGATATATTTTTTACAGTTCCATTTATGCAGCCATTGGCTCTGCAGTAGATAATGAAACTGAGACCCAGCAGTTCACCTTATTTGCTATTTTACCGCTTACCTTAGGAATGTATGGCAGCTTTTCCCTGATGAACAATCCTGACGGTCCGTTGGGCTTCTGGCTGTCTATTATCCCGTTTACCTCTCCGGTTGCCATGATTGCGAGAATACCTTTCGGCGTTCCTGCGTGGCAGATTGCTTTGTCTATTGTATTATTGCTGGGAACTACCATTCTTATGATATTCCTTGCCGGAAAAATCTATCGTGTAGGGATTTTGATGTATGGGAATAAAGCGACTTTAAAGGAGATCTGGAAGTGGATCAGAGGTTAATAAACTCATAGATGGAAGTCTGAAGAAGGAAGATGGAAGTTTACCGGAAGTGATTCCGGTTGTTCTTGGTATACTCAATAACTTTTCTCTTCCAACTAACTTTATACTTCTATTAAAAACAAAAATCCCGGAAATTTTAATTTCTGGGATTTTTTATCATTGAATAACGAGTTATTCTATTTGAAGATATAGCTTAAGCTGAGGCTGATCACCTGCTCGGACTTTTTCTTATCAGAACCTCCTTTTTCTTTTGCAAGATCAGGATAAGTATCTGAAAGACCTAAGTCATATTTAAGAGCTACTTCCAGCTGTCTTTTATAGCTATAACCAACTCCTAATCCTAAAGCAAGGTTAAAGCTTGATGCTTTTCCACTTACTGACGGATATAGAGGATCGGTAACATCCGGATCATAATATGGTCTACTTATAGGAGCATTTTTAACATTCTGACTCATCAAAAAGTTAAATCTTGGTCCTATCATTCCAAAGAATTCTGATTCTGCTTCAGAAAAATATCCTTTAAAATAGATAGGTACGCTCAGATAATTGTTACCATATACTGCATCATAACCATCTTTTCCTTTAGCATCTTTATCTTTTCCGGTTTCTCCTGCACCGTAATACACGACTTCGGGCTGTATAAAGAACTGGTTAGCTTTTCCTACCGGGATAAGAGCTAAAGCTCCACCCTGGAACGCGAATCTTGGACCAGAAGGGTTATGGGCATTTCTTACTCTGGAGTAATTACCTCCTGCCGTGACACCAAATCTTGTATTTGCAAAATCAATTTGGGCAAACGACAGAGTTGAAAGGGCCAATGCTGAGGTTAATAAAAGTTTTTTCATATGTTTTGTTTTTGTATGTCTTATCCTAGAACTTTAGCAACTGTAACACCGATATCTGCAGGAGAATCTACAACATTGATTCCGTTTTCTCTCATAATCTGCATTTTTGCCTGAGCAGTATCTTCATCACCACCTACAATAGCACCAGCATGTCCCATAGTTCTTCCTTTAGGAGCAGTCTGTCCGGCAATAAATCCTACAACCGGCTTAGTAGATCCGCTGGCTTTATACCATCTTGCAGCTTCAGCTTCCAATCCACCACCAATCTCACCGATCATTACTACCGCTTCAGTTTCAGGGTCATTAATGAATAGTTCCAAAGCTTCTCTTGTAGTAGTACCAATGATTGGATCACCCCCAATACCGATTGCTGTAGAAACACCGTAACCAGCTTTTACAACCTGATCAGCAGCTTCGTAAGTAAGGGTACCTGATTTTGAAACGATACCTACTTTACCTTTTTTGAAAACGAATCCTGGCATAATACCAATTTTAGCTTCTTCAGAAGTAATGATTCCCGGACAGTTTGGACCGATTAATCTGCAGTCTCTGTCAGCGATGTAAGATTTTACTTTCACCATATCCGCTACAGGAATACCTTCAGTAATACATACGATAACTTTGATACCTGCCTCAGCAGCCTCCATGATCGCATCAGCAGCGAATGCAGGTGGTACGAAAATGATACTTACATTGGCTCCAGCTTTTTGAACGGCATCAGCTACTGTATTGAATACAGGCTTTCCTAAATGCTCAGATCCTCCTTTTCCCGGAGTAACTCCTCCCACTACATTGGTTCCGTATTCAATCATCTGGCCCGCATGGAAAGTACCTTCGTTCCCTGTAAATCCTTGTACAATTACTTTAGAATCTTTGTTTACTAAAATTGACATTTTATTGATGTTTTAATTTATTTAAATATTTTATTAATGCTCACAAATTTACTTATTTTTCTTTGATTTTAGACAAAACCAAGTGAATAGTTTATTTGAGATTTCTCAGCTTTACTTCTTTTTTCAAATAGCCTTTGAAATCTTCTGCAAACATCCCAATATAGGTTCCTTTTTTAAGATCTCTGTTGACTCCTGTTTTACCAAGAATAACAGATCCGCTTTCAATTTTATTTCCGGAAGCGATGCCTACCTGTCCCCAAAGTGTTACTTCATCTCCTATAATACAACAGCCTGCAATTCCCACCTGTGATGCAATGAGACATTTTTTTCCGATAACGGTGTCGTGTCCTATCTGAATCTGGTTATCTAAAACAGAACCCTCCCCGATTACGGTAGAATCCGTAACGCCTCTGTCTATCGTACAACCATTTCCAATTTCTACATTGTTTTCGATGACTACATTTCCAACCGAAATAAGACGGTCAAAATTTCCATTCAGCTTTCTGTAATAAAATGCATCACCTCCTAAAACCGTGTTTGACTGAATGACAACATTATCACCAATTACCGTTCTGTCTCCAATAACAACGTTTGGAAAAATTAAAGTATTTTTTCCGATCACAACATTATTTCCGATAACAGCCGTACGATGGATCTTTGTTCCCTCTCCGATTTCTACGTCGTGAAGCTCCTCAGTGAAATTATATATTCTTGTAAAGTGGGTATTGATCTTATTAAAATCTCTGAAAGGATCATCAGAAACCAGAAGTGCTTTTCCTTCCGGACATTCTACCTTTTTGTCGATCAGAATAATCGTTGCTGCAGAATTTAATGCTTTATCATAATATTTCGGGTGGTTGACAAAAACAATGTCACCCGGCTTAACCATATGAATCTCATTGGTTCCCAAGACTTCAAAGTCTTCAGGGCCAACAAATTCTGAGCCTATTAAATCGGCAATAGTTTTGAGCTTTTGTGGAGAATGGAATCTCATAACAATTGGTTTTCTTATAAAAACAAAATTCGGACTGCTGATGCAAACCGAATTGATGTAAATTTTATTATTATTTTACTCTTTCTAAGTAGCTGCCGTCTTCTGTACTTACTTTAATTTTGTCTCCCGGCTCGATGAATAGAGGAACCATCACTCTGGCTCCGGTTTCAACGATTGCGTTCTTAAGAGCATTGGTAGCTGTATTTCCTTTTACTCCCGGATCAGCTTCAACAACTTCCAGGTAAACAGACTGAGGAAGTTCAGCAGAAAGCGGCGTTTCGTCAGCTTCTTTCAGAATGATCGTTACTTCTTCTCCTGCTTTCATGAACTGTGAATTTTCAATCATTTCTTTGTTCAAATATAATTGAGAGAAATCATCATTATTCATAAAGTGGAATCCGTTCTCATCATCATAGAGATACTGGAACTTTCTGGTGATTACTTTTACTTCGTCAATTTTATGTCCTGCAGAGAAAGTATTATCAATCACTTTCCCGTTAGTTACTGACTTTAATTTTGTTCTTACGAAAGCAGGTCCTTTCCCCGGTTTTACGTGAAGAAATTCTATTACTTTAAAAATATCGTTACTGTACTCAATGCAAAGTCCTTTTCTGATATCGTTGCTTGTTGCCATTAATTTATGTTATCTTTTATTTTAGTTTTTTACTTCAGGTAAAGTATTAATTACTTTCCTTGGTTGTTCCGTATCCTTTTACAATACCTCTTGGTGAGTTTTGGATAAACTGAAGGATTTCATCTCTTTCAGCAGTTGGAAGCATTTCTTTTTCAATGTAAGTTACAGCCTGAGAAACGTTCATTTTCATTTGGAAAATTGTTCTGTAGATCTTTTGGATCTCAAAAATTTTCTCATTAGTAAACCCTCTTCTTCTCAAACCAACCGAGTTGATTCCTGCATAAGACATAGGCTCTCTTGCTACTTTTACATAGGGCGGAATATCTTTTCTTACCAGAGTTCCTCCGGAAATCATTACATGTTTCCCGATTTTACCGAACTGATGCACAGCACTAAGACCTCCCATTACAGTATAGTCTCCAATTTCTACATGTCCTGCAATACCGCAACCGTTTACAATGATAACATGATCTCCGATCACACAATCATGTGCAATATGAGAAGTTGCCATGATAAGGCAGTTTTTACCGATTTTAGTAAATCCGAGAGCTTTTGTTCCCCTGTTTACGGTAACGCATTCTCTGATTGTTGTTTCATCACCGATAATTACCTGGGTATCTTCACCATCAAACTTTAAATCCTGAGGAATTGCAGAAATTACCGTTCCCGGAAAAATTCTGCAGTTTTTACCTATTCTGGCTCCATCCATGATGGTAACATTAGGACCAATCCAAGTTCCTTCTCCGATCTCCACGTCCCCTGCAATTGTAGTAAACGGTTCTACAATAACGTTTTTGCTGATTTTTGCACGTTTATCTACGGCGGCTAATTGATGAATCATTTAATCAACTTTATTTTTTGCAACTTGAGCCATTAACTCTGCTTCTACAGCCACTGTGTCTCCCACATATCCGTATCCCTGCATATGTACAATTCCTCTTCTGATAGGCTCTATGAGTTCAATTTTGAAAATCATTGTATCTCCGGGAACTACTTTTCTCTTGAATTTTACTTTATCTATTTTAATAAAATAAGTGGAGTAATTTTCAGGATCCGGAACGCTGGCCAATACAAGGATACCTCCTGTCTGTGCCAAAGCTTCCACTTGTAATACTCCTGGCATTACAGGCTCTTTGGGGAAATGTCCTACAAAGAAAGGCTCATTCATGGTAACATTTTTCAGGCCTACTACGTGGGAATCTGAAAGTTCAAGAATTTTATCGATCAATAAGAACGGTGGTCTGTGCGGCATAAGACGCATAATTCCGTTGATATCAAAAACCGGTTCTTTGGTTAAATCAAAATCCGGAACATTTTTTTTCTTTTGCAATTTCCACTGTCGGTTCAGTTTTTTCGCAAACTGGGTGTTCACATAGTGTCCCGGTTTGTTCGCAATTACTTTACCTTTTATTTTTACACCAGCCAATGCCAAATCGCCAATTACATCGAGTAATTTGTGTCTTGCAGCTTCGTTGGGATAGTTTAACGTAAGATTATCAAGAATACCATTCGGTCTGATAGAAACGTTATCTTTTCCGAATGCTTTTTTCAATTTTTCTGTGGTGTCAGGTGTAAGATCTTTATCCACATATACAATAGCGTTTGAGATATCTCCGCCTCTGATCAAACCGTGATCTAAAAGCATTTCCAATTCATGCAAAAAGCTGAATGTTCTTGCAGAAGAGATCTCGTCTTTAAATTCTGAAATATTTTTAAGGGTAGCATTTTGAGTTCCCAAAACTTTAGTTCCAAAATCTACCATAGTAGTCACTTCATAGGTATCCGAAGGAATAATGGTAATTTCTGATCCCGATGCAGGGTCTGCATAGCTCAGCACTTCTTTGATGACCAGGTATTCTCTGGCAATACCCTGTTCTGCAATTCCTACACTTTCAATAGCTTCTACAAAGAATTTGGAAGATCCATCTAAAATTGGCGGCTCGGAGGCATCCATTTCAAGAATGGCATTATCAATATCACACCCCACTAATGCAGCCAAAAGGTGCTCACAAGTAGTAATTTTTACACCTAATTTCTCTAATGTTGTTCCTCTTTCTGTCGCTACTACATAATTAACATCAGCTTCTACCTGAGGATGTCCCTCCAGATCTGTTCTTACGAACACAAAACCTGTATTTTCTTTAGCTGGTTTAATGGTAAGTTTTACTTCTTTACCTGTATGAAGGCCAATTCCAGAAAGTGTTACTTCTTTCTGGAGTGTTTTTTGCATATCACTCATTAGTTTTATCTTTTGAGATATCCTCAAGATTATTTATTCTCTTTACAATTTCAGTGAAATTTCTGAAATGGACATAATTTCTAAGATAGTCATTGTAGCTTATCGCCGGGGACCCATACAATGTTTCTTTATCATTAACACTGGAATTCACGCCACTCTGAGCCTGAATTTTCACCTGGTTCCCAATTTTAATATGGCCAACTACTCCTACCTGTCCACCGATCTGATTCCAGTCTCCAATTGTAGTAGATCCTGCAATTCCGGCCTGTGCCGCAATAACGTTATTCTGCCCGATCTTCACATTATGTGCGATCTGGATCAGGTTATCGATCTTTGTTCCTTTTCCGATAATGGTAGACCCTATTGTAGCTCTGTCGATGCTGCAGTTTGAACCGATCTCTACATCGTCTTCGATAATCACGTTTCCTAGCTGAGGAATTTTTTTGAATCCTTCTGCAGTAGGCTGAAAGCCGAATCCGTCGCCACCTACAACCGTATTGGAATGGATCACACAATTGTCTCCGATAATACAGTAGTCATAGATTCTGGCGCCGCTGTCGATTTTACAGTTTTTACCAATCTTAACTCCTTTCCCAATATAGACCTGCGGATAGATCTGAGAACCTTCTCCAATCTTAGCTTTCTCCGAAACATAAGTAAATGCTCCGATATAGGCCTTTTCTCCAATTACTGCAGTCTCATGAATAGAAGAACCGGTTTCGATTCCCTCTTTTCTTCCCTGCATTTCCTGGTACAGATTCATTAAAACCTGGAAAGAAAGGTAGGCATCCTTTACAACAATTAAGGTAGGATTATAATCAACTTTATCTATAAGTTTTTCCGAAACAATAATAACGGAGCATTTTGAGGTATTTAAAAAATGTGAAAATCGATCCTGTGCTATAAAAGAAAGATGTCCTGATTCACCATTCTCAATTGGTGAAACCCCTGTAATAACCGTACTTTCGTCGCCTATTATTTGTCCGTCAATAAAACTTGCAATTTGCGAAGCTGTAAATTCCATATTCTGCAAAGATAAGAAATTCTGTAATTCGCAAACATTTTTTGATTTTAGGAACGTGAATTTTAAGATTATTTAAGATATTATGTGGGAAATATCTCTTGGAAAGGTAAGAATATACCGGGTAGTCTTGTGTACCATAAGCCCAGACAATAACTGGTCCTGTGACTCTTCTAACCTAATCTTTTTACCGTTTTTCTGGAGTAAATAAATTGGCTGTTTTTTGGTGTCATAAGGCAGTAATTTTCTTTTAATCTCGTGTACAAGCTCTTTTCCATTATTGATTCCGAAAAATTCATTGGTGTTTTTTATTTTTTCCTCAATAAATTTTCGTTTGAAAGGACGTGTTGAGATAACCGTTTTCGGAAGGTTTCGCTGGATCACACATCTGCACCAATAGGAAAGAATAAAGTCTTCTGAATCCTGCCAGGATTTCATCGCATGAATTATATCATTGTCATCAAGTTGCGTAAATCTATAAATATCTTCATCGGTAGCAGAACTTTTTCCACGATTCAGAAAATATTTCAGGTTTTCCCCGGCAGGCAGATCCATCCCTTCGGAAATCAGATATTTTGCTCTTTCCAGGATCTTAACTAAAAGAAACTCTGCCAATGCAGATGTTTTATGATAGTATACCTGCCAATACATAAACATTCTGGCTGTCAGAAAGTTTTCAATGGAATAGACTCCTTTGGCATCAATAACTAACTCGCCCTCGCTGCAGACATTCATCATAGAAATGATTCTTTGGGTATTGATGTTTCCTTCAGAAACGCCTGTGAAAAAGCTGTCCCTGTTCAGATAATCAAGCCTGTCGACATCAAGCTGGGAGGAAATAAGTTGGTTAAAAAACTTTTTATGATATTTTCCCTGAAACATTTCGATAGCTATAGAAAGCTGCCCATCAAATTCCTCGTTTAACTTATTCATTAACAGCAGTGAAAGTTTTTCGTGATGCCAGTCGTCCATCAGCATGTTTTCCAATGCATGAGAGAAAGGCCCATGACCAATATCATGCATCAGGATGGCAAGCATGGCTCCTTTTTCTTCCTCTTCAGTAATTTTAACTCCTTTCTGGCGTAGGGTTTCTAATGCCGTAAACATCAAATGCATCGCTCCCAAAGCGTGATGGAATCTTGTATGGGTGGCTCCCGGAAAGATCAGATTCAGAAGTCCGGTCTGTCCGATTCTGCGCAGTCTCTGGAAATAAGGATGCTCTATAACGTCAAATAAAATTTCGTGTGGGATTCTGATGAAACCATGAACGGGGTCGTTAATGATCTTTAGCTTATTCTGCATTGAAACTTTGGTATTAGTAAACAAAGTTAGGGATTTTAAATTTTAAGCATGATAAATTGCTATTAAAGAATTCAAACTTGAGAAAACATATTATCTGCATGGCCCATGAAGTAATTATTTGTGATACTTGTGAAGATATGTATGTGAGTTATGTTTTTATTTTTAACCACAGATTACACAAATTTACACAGATGTTTTTCGCCATATTCTGTTTTAAACATATATCTTTGATAGCATAAATAATGCTTCATTTTAATGAGAAAAATTTCTCTTTTCATCTTATTTTTTTTCAGCTTACATTTTTCTGCGCAGTCATTATCTGAAACTCAAAAATTAGAATCACTCTGTAAAGTCTGGGGATTTTTAAAATACTATCATCCCCGTGTTGCAAAAGGGGAATTTGATTGGGATCAGCAGCTTTTTCAAAAAATTGAACAGCTTGAGCATATCCAAGATAAAAATCAGTTGAACGAATTATATTCCAAATGGATCAGCAGTCTTGGAAAAGTGGAGGAATGTAAAAAATGCTCGAAAGAAGATAAAAAAAAGGTCTATTTTTTAAGAAATTTTGATCTGAATTGGATTGGAAATGAAGAAATATTCACTCAAGAGGTAAGTCAAAAGTTGCTTTTTATTCAAAAGAACAGAAATTCAGGCAGCAGTCATTATTTCGGAAAAGGTGGAAAAAAGGTTTACTTTAAGAATGAAAATTCATACGGTTCACAATTCACTTCAAAAGAAATCGGTCTTCTGGAACTGTTCAGATACTGGAATCTGGTAGAATACTTTTTCCCATACAAGTATCAAACAGATCAGAACTGGAATGATGTCTTAACGGAAATGATCCCAAAGTTCCTCAATATTAATAATGATGAAAGCTATCATTTGGCTCTTGCGGAACTGGTGGCAAAAATTGATGACTTGCATGCTTTTCTTTATTCACCTACCTTCAATGCCCATCAATATGGGAGACGAAAAGTTCCTGTGGAATATATTTATGCAGAAGGAAAACTGATGGTAACGAAGATCATTAAAAATAAATTGAACGAAGAAACATTTTTGAAAGCCGGAGATGTCATTTACGACGTCAATGGGCGGACAATTCCTCAGATGGTCAACAGTTTTGGAAAATATATTCCGGCTTCCAATTCCTGGGGGAAGATTTCAAAAGTGAAACATCTTTTTCTTTTCAGTAATAATGATTCTATTGCCTTAAAAATAGAGCGCAACGGACAAAACCTTGCTGTTACTGCCAAAACCTATCTTCTTAAAGATATTGTCAGGGAAACACCAACTGTTCAGCCGAAGTGGAAATTTCTGGATGAAAGTAAGAAAACAGGCTATGTCAATATGGGTAGTATTGAAAAAAGTGACCTGAACGATATGTATAGGGATTTAAAAACAACAACATCCATCATTTTTGATCTCAGAAATTATCCTAAACAGACCATTTTTCCTTTAAGCAAGCTGATTCTTCCGGAAAAATCAATTTATTATCAATTTAATTTCCCTGAGACGGAATATTTAAGTAAATTTTATAGCGCAAAAAGCAGCATCGGCAGAAAGAATCCGGATTACTACAAAGGAAATGTTGTGGTCTTAGTGAATGAGAATACACAGAGCCAGGCAGAAACCACTGCTATGATGTTTAAGCAGCACCCAAAAGCTAAGGTAATCGGGAGTAATACTTCGGGAGCCAACGGGGATGTGATCAGATTTAAAATTGCGGATCTGGATACCTGTTTTACAGGAC
The DNA here is from genome assembly GCF_019970085.1 of Chryseobacterium lathyri. NCBI lineage: Bacteria > Pseudomonadati > Bacteroidota > Flavobacteriia > Flavobacteriales > Weeksellaceae > Chryseobacterium > Chryseobacterium lathyri. The sequence continues at coordinate 228,366 of NZ_JAHXYG010000005.1, forward strand.
TGGGAGCATATTATCCTGACGGAAGGGAAACCCAAAGGATAGGAATTATCCCCGATATTGTCATAAAGCCCACTATAACAGGCATAAAGGAAGGAAAAGATGAAGTTCTGGAAAGAGCTTTAAATTATATAAAGACCGGTTTTTAAATGAATTGAATGTCAATAATAATGGCAGGATTTTCATTTAACTAATATTTAACTTTTGTTGTCTCTAATTTGTGAGAATTTAAAAGGGATTGGTCAACATTTTGATGCTATAACCATGTAAAAAAATAAATTATGTCGGAAAAGATATTATGGATAGATGATGAAATAGATTTACTCAAGCCCCATATCGTATTTTTAGAAAAAAAAGGTTACCAGGTAACCCCTGTTAACAACGTGAATGAAGCTCTGGAACTAATGGATTCAGAGAAATTCGCATTAACGCTTATTGATGAAAATATGCCCGGCATTTCGGGATTGGAAGCCATTCCCATGATTAAGGAAAAAGATAATTCTTTAAAGATTGTGATGGTAACAAAAAGTGAGGAGGAACATATCATGGAAGAAGCCATCGGATCTCAGATTGCTGATTACATACTAAAGCCGGTAAACCCTAACCAGATTTTATTGTCGTTAAAAAAGAATCTTCAGGAGGATAATCTTGTAGAGCAGAAAACAATTCTCCAGTACCAGCAGGAATTCAGAAACCTGTCTATGGAACTTTCTTATATCAGAACTTACCAGGAATGGGCAGAATATTATAAGAAGATTCTAAGCTGGGAGATTAAATTTGATAAGGTAGCGGATAATGAGTTCTCCGATCTTCTGCAATCACAGAAAGAGGAAGCCAATATCCAGTTTGCCAAATTCATTGAAAAAAATTACGAAAGTTGGCTTACGGATCCTGACAAACCATTAATGAGCCATACTCTTTTTAAAGAAAAAGTAAAGCCCGAGGTAGAGAAAGAAAAGGTTCTTCTTCTTATGGTGGATAATCTCCGCTTTGACCAGTGGAGGGTTATTGAACCATTATTCACAAAATATTACAATAAAATATCGGAAGATTATTATTACAGTATTCTTCCTACAGCCACTCAGTATGCTAGAAACTCTTTCTTTGCCGGACTGATGCCTTCTGAAATTGAGAAGCGTTTTCCGGATAAATGGTTCAATGATAATGAAGAGGGAAATAAGAATGAGTTTGAGCGCGATTTCCTGGAAGACCAAATGAAAAGAATTGGTTTAGGGTCTAAATCTATGAAGTATCTTAAAGTTTTGAATGCGGATTTTGAGCGAAAGATTTATGATGATTTCAACCAGCATAAAAATAATGACCTTCTGGTAATTGTTTACAACTTTATTGATATTCTTTCTCACGCTAAAACAGATAATCATATTGTAGACCAGCTAATCAGGGACGATAAAACATTCAGATCTCTTACGCTTAACTGGTTTGAGAATTCATCATTGCTGAAGATTATTAAAGCGGCTGCAGAAAGTGGATACAAACTTGTGATCACTACAGACCACGGAACAGTATACGTTAAAAAACCTAGTAAAGTAGTTGGAGACCGTGAAACATCAACCAATATCCGTTATAAAACAGGAAAGAGTTTAACCTATGACGACAGTGATGTATGGGCCGTTACCAACCCTGAAAAACTGTTTCTACCAAAAGGGAATTTAAGTTCGAAATATATTTTTGCAAAAAACAATATTTTCCTGGCTTATCCGAAGAATTACAATCACTTTGTGAATTACTATAAAGAGACATACCAACACGGAGGAATTTCATTGGAAGAGTGTATTATTCCTATCAGCATTTTAGAACCCAAGTAGTTTTTTTCATAGTTTATTTAAATTTTGGGTTTAAGGCGGCAAAAATCGAATGATTTTTGCCGCCTCTTTTTATAACCACTTTTAATAATCTTAAAGAGTTCATATCTTAGCAAAAAAACAATGTTTATTATCTCGCTGACCTACAAAAGTGACCTGGAAAATGTGGAACGGTTGATCCCGGAACACAATAACTTTCTTGAAAAACATTACGCCTCCGGAAACTTCATTGCTTCCGGAAGAAAAGAACCGAGAACGGGAGGAATTATTCTTGCCAATGCAGCTTCTAAATATGAAATTGAAGACATCATTAAAGAAGATCCTTTTTATATTCATCAGGTAGCAGATTATGATATCACTGAATTTATTCCATCAAAATATAACGAACATTTTAAATTTCATTAAAAACTCATGAGGTTAATCACATATAACGTTAACGGAATCAGGGCTGCCTTTACTAAGGATTTTTTGGGATGGCTGAAAACTGCTGATCCGGATATTGTCTGTATTCAGGAAAGTAAAGCAGGAAACGATCAGATAGACATTGAAAGTCTCGAAAAAGTCGGTTATCACAGCTATTGGCATTCTGCCGTAAGAAAAGGCTACAGCGGCGTCGGAATTGCGTCTAAAATCAAACCTAACCATATTGAATATGGATGTGGTATCGAAAGCTATGATAATGAAGGCAGGATCATCCGTGCAGATTTTGACGGATACTCTGTCATTTCAGTGTATGTTCCGTCTGCCAGCAATATTGAAAGGCTGGATTTCAAAATGCAGTTCTGCCATGATTTCCTGGCTTATATAAAGGAGTTGAGAAAAACGATTCCTAACCTTATTATTTCCGGCGATTTCAATATATGCCATCAGGCTATTGACATTCATGATCCGGTCCGTTTAAAGAACGTTTCCGGCTTTCTGCCAATGGAAAGAGAATGGATGACCAGTTTTATTGAGGAATGTGAACTGATCGACAGTTTCCGTTTTTTCAATAATGAGCCCGATAATTATACGTGGTGGAGCTACAGACAGAATTCCCGGGCGAAGAACAAAGGCTGGAGACTGGATTATAATTTCGCAACCTATACTTTGAAAGATAAGCTCTCACGAGCAGTAATTCTAAAAGAAGCTGTACATTCTGATCACTGCCCAGCTTTATTGGAATTTAATGTATAGAAAGACTAAAAATAAAAAGCCAGCTGATTCAGCTGGCTTTTATAAATTTAAATCATAAATTTAGTCGACAATTTCATATTCAACCGGAATGGTACCACGATTGGTATCCCCGATTTCATCGAACGCAGCTTTAGAAATATCTAATGCTCTTGATGCATGGAAAGGTCCTCTATCATTGATCTTCACTATCACCTGTTTTCCATTGTTCAGATTGGTAACTCTAATATTAGTCCCAAACGGAAGCGTTCTGTTTGCAGCAGTGAACTTTGAGTTACTAAAAATCTCTCCGCTTGCTGTTTTTCTACCATTAAACTTATCGTGGTAGTACGATGCATAACTTGTTTTCTTCGCATCTAAGGTATTACCTGTAAAAGAATAAACACCTAAGGTTGAAATCATCATTATGATTACGAGAATGAATCTTTTCATCATCTTGAATTTTATTGGTTTTGACGGAGCAAAAGTATAAGGAATGTTGTTAAGTCCCTACTCCATATGTTAAAAACCGTTAATGAAAACAAAATTATATGTTAACAAGAGCTGTAAGTCCCTATTATCAGGGGTTTTAGATAGCACTGTTAAAAAACGTTAAAAAAACAACCTAAAAGTTAATATAATTAACTTATTGTCAAAAAAATTCAAAATATGAACTATACAAATAATTGATAATCAGTATTTTAAATATTCAATGAAAATTTAAAATATAAGTACAGCTCACTCGAAAAAATAAAAATTTTATGATATCAAATGGACAGAAGCGCTTAATAGAAGTCAACAAGAGCACAGCATATATCACTCTATATTTATTTTAACAAAGGTTTTAACAGTAGAATGGATTAAACATCAATTTCTATGTTTAAAAAATATAATTAGTAAAATCTTCATTTTAAACATTCTTCTTCATATTCAAATTAAGTACCAAATGAGATTTTGAATATTAAGGATTCTTCTTATTAATAAACTTCATCATATTAAAACAAAAAACCAATGATTTCTCATTGGTTTTAATTTATATTTAGATATAAGTATTATCTTATTTTAAATATTCTATTACATAGTCATATGTTCCAGAAGGATAAACCACTGACATACTTGGCGAACCTGTAATTGCATTTCCTGCAGTAGTTGCAATTGTATAAGAATACAAGCTTCTGTCATATACAGTGTTTGTACCCGCTTTATAAATAGTAATACCATATAAAGCAGTCATACCCGTCGGCGCTGGGATATTTACAGCTGTTGAACTTCCTGTTGCGTTAAATGTCCCTTTAATAGCGTAAACTTGCTTATTTGCTACTAATGTATTTGTAGCTGTTTCAGCAGCGGTTACGTCAAATTTGGCATTACCACCTCCTATTGGTAGCCATCTACCTCCGGTAACATCAGTACTTTTATTAGGGTTATCAAAATAATAGAAACCACGGCTTACTGGTGTAGAAACAACGCCATCATTTGTAAGCGTGTTACCAACACCAATATTAAAAACTATCATGCCATCATAAGCAGAAGGGAAGTTAATACCATCTAAACTAGCTACTTTAAATGTAAAAGCTGTTAGATCTGTTGTAGGAAACAATAGACCTTTACCGTCATTTACTGCAGCATTGTTATTTGTAGAGGCATCTAAGAAAATGTTTTCATTAGGGAAAGTGTTTGCAATTACACCGTTAGATAAAGCCTGTGCACTGGCCAATGTACCTAGTGATACAAACAGTGCTAATATGATTTTTTTCATCTGTTTAAAATTTAATGATTGTTATTATCTACCTGAAAGAATACCCCAGTTATTTACACCAGCATTACTCACTACAATAAAGCAGAAAGATCCACCTGAAGTTACCGTTGATGGTATGCTATTCATTCCTCTAGTGATACCTGGAACCGCTGCAGGATCCCAACCCACGTTACCTGGGCCATTCGCAGATACACATCTTACTGAGTTTAATGGCAGTGACGTGGCTGCAGGCAATAATAGCTGGCTAGTTCCTCCCATAGCAGTAGTAACGACAGAATAATCATCCGATGCCCATGTAATAGGAGCATTTAAAGAGTGAAGTCTACCTTTCTGAATCTGGAAGTTTGGAGGTGTTGAACCACCACCACCTACAGCAACCCAAACAGAATTTGGAGCATCATAGTAATAGAAGCCAGTTCCAATTACATTTACTGTCTTACCAGCTGCACTACCATCTAAAGTGGTAACAAATGTAAGGGCACCATTCTGAGCAGCCGTATATGCTGCATCTTTAGCTGCTAACTGAGCTCTTGACAAACGAGGGACTAGTAAGGCATCAGGTCTAGCATTGTCAGTAGTATTAGCTACTACGTCTAGTGTTGCGGCTGGTGTAGTTGTGTTAATACCTACACGACCCGTTGTCTGAGCCTTGGAAACTGCCGAAAGGCCAACGAGCATTGTCGCTGTTAATAAAAATTTTTTCATAAGTTTTTAAAGATTTTAAATTACATTATTTTCCATCAATATTTGCAAATGGGACATGCATCCCAACTTGTGCTAAACATTAAAGTTCCTATTTAACATTATTAGATAGATAACTTATTGAAGCATTTGATTTTAAAACATTGCTTATTGCGCAAATTTAAGACATAATTTTCAAATTTATTCATTTTATATAAAAAAAATAAAAGAGTTTTACCAGGCAAAACACCAACTACCTGAAAATCAGCCTAATCATTAAATTAATAGCTACTTTAATTATGTTAAATTTTATTAATATTTTTAATTATCTGCTAAAGCCATACAATTGTTATAATTGCAACAGGACTAGATTGTTAAATCAACTCCCCATATAAGTCAAATTCTTCTGCAGAAGTAATTTTCACTTCAGCAAATTCTCCTATAGAAATGTAAGTTTCATCGGCCGAAACCAAAACAGTATTGTCTACGTCAGGTGAATCAAATTCTGTTCTTCCTATAAAATAATTGCCTTCTTTTCGATCAAATATACATCTGAAAGTTTTTCCAATCTTCTCCTGATTCTTCTCCCAAGAAATCTGTGATTGCAGCTCCATAATCTCTTCTACTCTTGCTTCTTTCACTTCCTGTGGAATATCATCCTCTAAGACATAAGCTCCTGTATTTTCTTCATGAGAATAGGTGAAGCAACCCAACCTGTCAAATTTTTGCTCTCTTACCCAGTCTTTCAATTCCTGGAATCTTTCTTCTGTTTCTCCCGGATAACCTACAATCAAGGTAGTTCTAACAGCCATATCCGGAACCTTTTCTCTAAACTTAGCTAATAATGCATTTGTTTTTTCATGAGTTGTTCCACGTTTCATTGATTTCAACAGATCTGAATTGATATGCTGAAGAGGGATATCAATGTAATTACAAACTTTAGGCTCTTCACGGATAATATCAAGAACATCTTCTGGGAAACCACTTGGAAAAGCATAATGAAGGCGGATCCACTCTATCCCCTCAACTTTTACAAGCTCTTTTAAAAGTTCTCCAAGCGCACGTTTTTTATAAAGGTCCAGACCATAATAAGTAAGGTCCTGCGCAATAAGAATAATCTCTTTTGTTCCTTTTTTTGCAAGCTTTTGAGTTTCCAAAACCAATTTTTCGATAGGCGTGGATATATGTCCGCCTCTCATTAAAGGAATCGCACAGAAAGAACAAGGTCGGTCACAACCTTCTGAGATCTTGAGGTACGCATAATGTTTGGGAGTTGTTGTCAGTCTTTCTCCTACCAATTCATGTTTATAATCTGCACCAAGGTGCTTTAGGAGAATGGGCAAATCTCTTGTCCCGAAATACTGATCTACGTCAGGAATTTCCTTAATAAGATCCGGTTTGTATCTTTCGGAAAGACAGCCTGTAACAAAAACTTTTTCGACTTCACCTCTGTTTTTTGCGTCTACATAATCAAGAATTGTATTAATTGATTCTTCCTTGGCATTATCAATAAATCCGCATGTATTAATTACTACAATATCTCCGCGGCCTTCGTGAACCACTTCCTTTCCATTTGCTTTCAGCTGACTCATTAATACTTCAGAATCATATACATTCTTGGAGCATCCAAGTGTAACCACATTGATTTTCTTCTTCCCTACAGATTTTGTGCGCATCGTTTTGATTTTGAGTGTGCAAAGATACAAAATATAAAAGAGTGAGGTGTAAAAAATAATAACCACTTTAGGAAAGTGGTTATCAATATATTATTTAAAAATTTTTCTCGGAAAAATTAGGGAGCACTCTGTCTTTTTCAGAAAGTATGATAGATTCGATTGGAAGCTTCCAATCAATATTCAAATCCGGATCGTTCCATATAACACTTCCTTCAGATTCTTTATTGTAAAAGTTATCACATTTATAAGAAAAAACAGCTGTTTCGCTTAAAACCGAAAACCCATGTCCGAATCCCCGGGGAACATAAAGCTGAAGCTTATTCTCTGGAGTCAATTCGATACCGAACCATTTTCCAAATGTTGGTGAATCTTCTCTCAAATCAACTGCTACATCAAAAACTCTTCCTTCCAAGCATGACACTAGTTTGGCCTGAGCATATTCTCCTTTCTGTAAATGGAGTCCCCTGAGCACACCATATGAAGATTTTGAAATGTTATCCTGAACAAAATGGCCATTCATTCCTGTTAATTCTTCAAATTTTTTTTCATTATACTTTTCAAAGAAGTATCCTCTATCATCTTCAAAAATTGTAGGCTCGATGATATAACAATCTTTTAAGAGTGTTTCTTTTATTTTCATCTTATGTTTCTATAAATTATATTCCTTTTTAAGTTTCCATTTTAGGCTCAGATATATTCCTCCAAGTGGAATAAATATAATCAAAATTATGAACCAAATAGGAAATTGTGAATAAATTAAAAATATATTGATTAATAACTGACAAATAGCATAAACTGAACTTATTATTAAATGTGAAACTTTTTTCTCATTGGCAAAAAGCTGATATAAATGTCTCCTGTGAGCTTCAAAAATATTTTCTTTTAACAGTATCCTTTCTGTAATCGTAAGAACTACTTCCATTCCATAAATTGAAAGTAACAGGATATATTTGTATTCACCTGTTCTCATAATAAGGAGTGTGACAAGGCCTATTACCCAAAAGCCTATCCCCATACTTCCGACATCTCCTGCAAAACATTTCGCTTTTTTTCTAAAATTAAAAAACAAAAAAACCAAACATGCCAAAATCGGATATACGATAAAATTTTCATCTGTAAACTGAATAATATTCTTATTAATATATGCTAATGAACCTAAAGTTATAAGACTATAAATCCCTGTCATTCCATTAATTCCATCCATAAAATTATAAGCATTCAAGGTTCCTATTATCATAACAAATAAAATAGGCCAAACCCAAAAAGACATTAGGCTAAAAGCTCCTGTAAAATACAAAAGCAGAATTACCGAAATTAAATGAACCGAAAGTCTGATTTTATTTGATAAGGTTTTAACATCATCAACAAAGCTAATGATACAAATTGCCAAAAGTCCTAATCCAAAGGACCAATAGTTCTGTACGGCTTCATTAAGGTTGAATAAACAAAAGATAACAAATGCTACAGGAAAAATAATCCCTCCTCCTCTTAATGTAATCTGAGTATGTGCACTTCTGTGATTGGGTTTGTCAATAATATTATATTTATCAGCTATTTTAAAATATAACAGTATTACAATAAATAAGATAATTATTATAATTATATATTCCATCATGTGTTTTTAAAGCTTTTTATTGTTTTAAAAAGTCCTTCTTCTGCAGAAACAGGAAGTTTTTTTATACGCAAAGCATTTTTAATTTTTTCATTAGAAACCTGATAACTTTCCGTTAGCTTTTTCAATCTTTCAGAATTTAAAGGCAACTTTAATATATCACCTAATTTTGCTGCTGCAGTAATCATTCCGGAAGGCAACCTCCACAGTTTGCTTTTTCTGCCTGAAGCCTTTCCTATAATTTCTATCAAATCATTTGTAGAAATACTTTCATCGTCTGCAAAATTATAAATTCCTGACTGAATATTTTTATCTTTAAGTATTTGCAATATCAAGAAATTGAGATTATCAATACTTAGAAAAGAGCGTTCGTTTTCAAATGCTGCCAACGGCCACGGAATTCCTTTCTCCACTACTTTATATAAAAGATTTAGGTTTCCCTTATTTCCCGGACCGTGAACCATACATGGACGAATGATGAATAACCTTTGACCTTCATGCAGATCTTTAGATAATAAATATTGTTCTGCTAAAAGTTTTGATTTTCCGTAAGGCGTCTGAGGATTAGATATGTGATCTTCATCTAAAATTCCTTCAACCGTATCTGCTGTTGCTTTTACACTGCTAAAATATATGAAATCACTAATTTCGGAATCTAAGAATTCATCAAATATTTTTTTTGTCAATTCTGTGTTTACTTCAAAATATTCTTCATCTGAAGAAGTATTTTCTGTATCATGAGCTTTTCCTGCAAGGTGAATTATAGCGTCTGAAGTATTTGCAAGCTTCCAATTGCTTCTCAAAGACAATCTTGAGGGATTGTATTCACACCCGACTAAATAATTTGATAGATTTTCTCCTATAAACCCGGAAACTCCTGTGATAATAATATTCATTTTAATAACCTAAATTTTCATGTATTAAATCCCATATTTTAGTTTCTTCAAAATTTTGTTGTACAAAATTCCTTCCCTCATACCCATGAAGTTTTTTCATGTCTGGATTTTCAATATAAAATTCTATTTTTTGAATGATATCCGAAGAATCATTTTTTATAAAAAGCCCTGTTTTATTCTCAATGATTGACTCAGTACATCCGGTTGCTTTAGTAATTAGTACTGGCAAATTCATCGAAGAAGCTTCCAAAGAAACAGTTGGAAAACCTTCACGGTAGGTAGGTAACACAAATATATCCATCAAATTAAAATATGGTGCTGCGTTTAATACAAATCCAGTATGTATAATAAGAGGATCATTTTCAATAGTTTTTTTTGATTCTTCACTAATTGAATCTCTATCCTCAATCGGCCCAACTAGAAGAAGCTTTAAATTCGCATACTTTAATTTCAATATTTGCCAAGCTTCAATAAGCTCATTAATTCCTTTATCTTTAACTAGCCTGCCAACATAACCGATTACAAAATCTTTTTCATCAATTTTTATATCAGATCTAATACGGTTAACTAATGACAAGTCTTGTTTTTCAGGATTAAATTTATTTTCAGTATCAATTCCATTACAAGTTCCCAAACCTAAAATAATATTCTTAGAGGGTGAATTTAAACGATCAGTATTACTAAATTCTCTTACAGAATGGCTTACGCAAACAACTTTGGCAGCCAATGTTCCTGAAAGTCTGTCAATATTTTTAAGTAAAAGTCTTTTTAACCCTGTACTTGTCTCATAAATAATGCCATGTCTAAAATACACTCTATCTTCAGTTCTGGCAAAAAAAGCAGCAATCATAGCAACCATACCACCTTTTGGAGTATGCCCTACAACAGTTTCTATATTATTTTTACGTATAAACTTATAGATCTTATAAATTGCTACTAAATCTGTAATCGGGCTAATACTTCTTGTAACATTTACAGGAAATGGCACATATCCTAAAGAATCTGACAGCTGAAAAAACTCTTCTGATGGTGTACATCCAAGAAAATAACGATTATTTGTTCTATTGCTAAGATATTTAAACTGTTTTCCAAAAAAATGATTAATTGTAAAAGATACAGTTATAATGTGAAGAACTTTATGATTATCCAAAATATATTCTGTTAGTAGTTTTTCCTATTAAGAGTTCGTTTTGTATTTTTATAATCTACCGTCGATATATTTTTAATGTTTAATTTAACTTTTTTATTATCATTTTGTAGATCTATAAAACTTTCTTTTAAAATTTTCCAATTTCCGTTTGTAATATTGATAGTTCCGGTAGGTTCATATTTACTTTTCACTTTACTTGTCAGAAATCCAAAAGGATAATTATAATCATCACTGAAGTAATTATCTATATTAACACTAACATTTCTCCTATATTTTATATCATCTGTTGAAAAACCAAAAAGGACAATATAGAGCCCGCCATTATTATTGTTAAATGTTATAATATTTTTAAGATTTACATTGTCGATAATATCTTTGTGCCAGCTGGGTTCTATATCAATACCAAACATTGGATTCGTACCGTAAGTATTTGTAACCAGTATGTTATCTAAAAAAATATTTTTTCCAGAAGTAACAGCAACTCCATTTCTTCTTGCAAAATCTACTCTCAAGTCCCGAATATTGATTTCCTCACAATATCCACCATCTTCAGAACCAATAAAAAGTCCTTCTCCCCAAGTATTTTTTATATTTGCATTATAAACAGAAACTTTTTTAGCATTTCTTATTCCTATTCCTGCCCCCCACTCTCCTCTATTATCTATATGCTTTTTTCTGTCGCCAATAATATTGGGATTATATATAATAACATTTTCAACATTATAAATTCGTATGATATCATACCAATCTTTAATACTTCCAATATCTTCTTTAGGTGAGCTATCTGGTTTTGTTAAAATTACAGATTGAGGTTGAAAATAAATATTAGAATTACTTCTTAAATAAAGTCCTTTACTGTTGATAAGCAATGGGAAATTAGGAAATTTGACATTCCTTTTCTCATTTAAAACGTTTTGAATAATGTCTGTATAATCTACATCTCCATTTTTAGAATAATTTGCTGGCAAAGATTGGGTTAAATCATAATATATAATATTATAATTTTTTTTGTTATCAATTAGCATTCTGGATTTGTAAGTATTAAGCAATGATTTGGAAGGATCTTTATATGTGAAAGAAGGATCCTGGCAACTAAAAAAGCTTGCTAATAAAATGTAACAAAAAATCAAATGTGTTTTTATTTTCATATTTTAATGTTTAGTCAACATTTTTTTTAAAATTTCTTCATATTTAAGAGCCATATTAATATCTGAATTCGAATTTCTCTTAGCAATATAATAGTTATCCAGTCCAACTATACTTATAGAAAAAGCTAAAAAACTTTTTATATATGAAATCAAAATTATTTTCTTCTGTTTAATATTATTTTTTTTCAAATAATTATCTTTACTAAAAATTTTTCTTTGCTGTTTTAAACGAAAGTTATATGTTTTAAGCTTAAATTTTAATGGATCTCTGTAAAAAAGTAAGGGTTCTTTTATTATTTGAAATACTGAGAACTCTCTACTTCTAAGCCACAAATCAAAATCTTCCGCTCCAATGAGTCCCTCATCGTATTTATACTTCCGAAACCACTTTGTTTTACCTGCTACTGTAGGGTGTATAAACGTAGATTTTTTCAAGGCTTCATCATATGATTTGGGAATATAAGCCGATCTATATCCAATGATTTCATTATCATCTCCTATTATTACCGCTGAGGAACCTACCACATCTACATCTGGATTATTTTCTAGAAATTTTATCTGTTTTTCTATACGATCTTCAAACATAATATCGTCTGCATCCATTCTTATAAAATATTTCCCCTTGGCCAAATCAATCTGCTGATTAAGCCGGAAAGATATTCCTTTATTCATACCATCAATATACAATTTTATTCTTGGATCATTATACAAATTTACAATTTCTATAGATCTGTCTGTACTACCATCATCAGTAATAATTAATTCAAAATTTTTATATGTTTGGTTCAAAATAGAATCTAAGGTAAAACTTAAAAACTTCTCTGCATTAAATAACGGAATTGCAATTGAAACTAAAATGTTCTCATTCATATTTTTAATTTATACTTACCAATCATTATAATCTAACCCAATTGTTAGGAATAAAATGCTGTACATTATCTTTTAAAAAATTAACATACCAATCTTCTGGCGCTATTACTATTTTGGTCTCGTTTGAATTTAACCATGCAGCCCACCAACTGAAAGTACTGTTTGCTATAATTTGATTCTCACACATGCTCATAAGCAACATATCTTCAATCGCAGTGTTTCCATCAACAAAATAAAATTCATCTCCTTTAAAATTCTCCCTTGCCCATTCCTTATCTTCAGTAAAAATAAAAAAGATAGGATTATCTACTTTTTCTTTAATAAACTTAATTGATCTATTATAATAATCATTGGTACATATTTGAAAAATTTTAGCATTAGCTTTTATATTTATATAATCACCTCTTCTGATATGAATACTTACAGAGTTTGAATTCTTAATTCTTAAAATTAAATTTTCAAGCTTAATAGAAGATTTAGAATCAAGTTTAATCTTATCCTTTAACAATTTGAAAATATAATTTGGATACATTTCATTCTGCCAATAACCATCATAATAACAATGATTATTTATATACACTTCTGGGCTATGAATGTGCACATTTTGTACTCTATGTTTACGATTAAGAAAAGGAAGTTTTTGAATTAACTTACGTTCAATTGACCTTAAAGCTCCTTTAGATCTATAATATAAATTTTCATCAAAATCATCTTCAAAAAGAATTGGCAGATCAAACTGTTGAATATCAAGCTCTCTTTTAGTGAAATTTTTATTATCTATTCTAGTTTGTGAAAAATATTTAACCTCCGTATTCAATATTCCAGCAGCATATTGACCAAATGCATACTGAAAAAGTTGGTTACCTAACCCTCCGGATATTTTTACATAAATCATTATTTTCTGTATTTTATAATTTTTGAAGGTACTCCAGCATTTATAGAATTTAGTTCGGTATTTTTTGTTACTACAGCTCCTGCCGCAATTATACTTCCTTTTTTTATAATAACACCATCAGTAATCACAGAATTTGCACCTATCCAAACATCATCTTCAATTATAATACCATATTCACTTGAGCCTTGTTGGATCATAGGTATGTCGGTTTGTGAAAACATATGATTTCCTCCTGCAATCATACAATTAGGTGCAATCATTACATTCTCACCTATTGAGACTATTCCGTAGACCGCTGTTCCCGGATTAATTTGTGTATTATTACCTATATCTAATTTAATAGGCCATAAAGTAACAAAAGGGTTAATCTGTACTTTTTTTCCTATTTTAATATTTTTATGATTTCTTATTGAACTTCTTAGTGATACATATGATAAAAAACCTATTTTTTTAAATAAAATGATATTAACCGGATATAGCAAAACATTCCCTAAAAGTCTTAGAAAAGTTAACATATACAAGATAGGATTGTGAAGAATTTTATACAATTTTGAATTATTGTTTTGCATAAATATATTTTAGGATATCTAAATAATCTTTTTTCTTGGACTTATTATTTATCAAGATAAAGTAAAACAATTTGAGAGAATTTGAAAAAAGCTCGATGTTCTTATACCTACTTTGACTTTTTCTGTTAAACTGTTTTTTGAAATAGTAAAAATAACTATCAAACTCAGTTTTCATTTTGAAAAAAGTACTTGAAGATGCTCCCTGTAAATGGATAATTTCTGCTTCCGGAACAGACATCATTTTTAAACCTTTCTTTTTTATTCTAAGTTGTAATTCTCCATCTTCTACATACATAAAAAACGCCGGATCAAAACCATTTAGATCATTAAATAATTTTCTTTCCATGAAGAGATCTGCTCCAATTATTATAGAAACTTCTTTTGGTGTACCTATAAAATTAAAGATTTCATTATTCAATAAAAATGATAAATGAAGACGATAGGCTATTATCGAGTATAAAGAAGGGTAATACATAGAGAAAGAAAAATTCGGTTTCATATCTTGTGTAAATAAATTTCCTCCACAAACACCTATTTCTTTCCTTATATCTTTTTCTTTATAATCAAATAACACTTTAATCGCATTATTAATCAAGATAGTGTCACTATTTAAAAGAAATAAATACTTTCCTGTTGCATATGATGCTCCTAAATTATTTGCTTTTCCAAAACCTAGATTTTCTGTGCTGGGTACAAAAATTACATCTGGAAAATTTTCTGCTAACATTTTATGAGGGCTATTTTCAGAATGATTGTCTACTACGATAATTTCGTATACTAAATTTTCTGTCTTACAAATTATCGAAGCTATGCATTTTTTCAGCAATTCTTCTGTATTATAATTAATAATAATAATTGATACTTCCATCATTTGTTTAAGGTTTAAAAATACCTATATAAAAAAAGTTTAAATAAAAATATGCGAAACTTATCACAATTACAATGATTCTCCCTAACAATTTAGGTGTTAAAACAGAGAAAACTATTGGAATGAAAAGAATATCCCCTGCTATAAATAAATCTGATATTCGTCCTGCATAAACAGGGTTAAAGGACAATAGTGCAAATGTACAAATACTAAAAATATAAAATTTAAACAGCAGTATACTGTATTTATTCAATCGCTCCAATTTATCTAAATGATAAAGTGCAAAGTAGGCTATTGCAATTCTCATCAGCTGCCATGCATTAAAAATATTTAATTCGGTACCATCTATGAAATCATAAGCATTTACTTTTTTTTGCATAAAAAGAGGAAGATAGTCTTGAACCATTGCTAGTGTTCCAGATGACACACTAGACACTATATAAGATACTGGAATCAAGAATGCGTAAACTTTTTTATTAATTTTTGTAGGATTTATAAACCAAAATAGAAACACAAAAAAAGCAGAATAATGAAATAGAAATGCTACTAAAGCTAAAGTTAAAAAGAGTTTCCAATTTCTATCCTGTAGAGGTTTTATGCATAATAAAATTAAACCGCAGGCTACTCCAGCTCTAATTTGGGTCATATCCTGTAGCAAAAACAAATATGAAAAATATACTAATAGTGATAATAAAGGAAATTCACTATATTTTTTTATAGCATAAACTTTAGTACCTACTCCCAGAATAGCATATATCAGAACAAAATAATCAAAATCAGGTTTTAAAAATTGTTTTACGAAAAATAAAATAAAATTAAATGAAGGTTCTTTTGATTCTGTTTCATATTGATCTAAAAACATAAAATAATATAAACCATAATCCCTGTCAAAAAATGGAGGTCTTAAAGCAGCAATGAGAATTAGACTTACGGCCACAAAAAAAATCAAAAAGTTTTTTACCGGGAATGTTTTATATTCCAAAATACTAAATAAAGAAATAAAACTTAGAAAAAAATAAGAAATTATAATTACTTCAGCCATTCTTATTTTTTTTAATTATTTTCAAATCTTTTAATACCTCATACGGCCATTTCCAGCCCTGATAAACTAAAGTTACTATAAAAGGGATTAGAATCATTCCTAAAACATTTTTTTCAAAAAAAATAAAATAGAGTAATAACCCAACTACAATTGCCAGCCCTGAGAGAAGTGATGCTCTGAAAAAAGGAACAGAGTTTTTAGTTACAAGTATAGCTCCAGCCATAGATACATTTGTTTCTAATAATGACGAAAATAAAAGCAGTGCTATCAGTGAAGACAACATTAAGTGAGTTTTACTATTTAAGATTTCTAAAATGTAAGGTCCCGCCACGATTATCATAAATCCACATGCGAAATAAGTAAAAAGCAGAAAAATAATACCACGTTTATAAATTAAGCTAATAAAATCTATATTATTTTTAACTCTAGAGTCTACTATTTTAGGTATAAAAGTTAGTATATATATACTACCTAATCCTGAAACAACACTTACCAACTGTATTGTTATACCGTAAGATGCTATATCATTTAACGTTAAATAAAACGACCCGATAATAAGAGAAGACTTAGTTACCATAAATCCACCTAATGAGGTTAAACCCATTTTCACAGCATTAGGAAAAATAGAGTTAAGTATATCTTTTTGAGGACTTCCTTTACATGCTTGTAATTTTTTTGTTATTTCAGCATCGTAAAAACTGCGATAAGAAAAAAAACGTATTATCAAAACGGATAACAACTGAGCTGAAACAATAGCAATAAGCCCAAAATTCATCCAGATTAAAATCGCTGCACATACCA
Source organism: Chryseobacterium lathyri (assembly GCF_019970085.1). NCBI lineage: Bacteria > Pseudomonadati > Bacteroidota > Flavobacteriia > Flavobacteriales > Weeksellaceae > Chryseobacterium > Chryseobacterium lathyri. Next base: position 245,305 of record NZ_JAHXYG010000005.1, read on the forward strand.
GATAACAAATTTGTCCGATGACATTAATTTGTTTTAATCTTTTTATCATACCTCTTCCCTCCAAGAGGGAATCATAATAAAGTGTGTATAAATTATAAGATGTTATAGCACACAAAATTGCCCAAGAAATATAAACTTCAGAATGAGATCCATTATATTTTTTAAGTAATGTAAAAATATAAAAGGTTCCTAGTATAGATAATAGAATTAAACATATAACAGCCAGTCTAGCATAAAACCACCGCATTGCAATGATTAGACCTTTTAATAAAGGATAGCTTATTTCGTTTTCCGATAAATTACTTTCAAAACCATTTGATTGTAATTTTTTCACTCCACTAAAAACATAAGTAACGTTTCTGGCAAAGGATGGATTGAAGCCAAAATCCAAAAGATAAGAAAATGCCGTAATAGAAATAAATACAGTCCATATTCCTACAGTTTCTGCCGGCATTTTATTTAAAATAACGGGCAGTAGTAAGGCAGAAGAAGCAATCTTAAAAAAAGTTGCTAAATAATTCCAAACAATATCACTTCTTCCGATATTCATTACAAATTATTAATATACCAATTGTAAATCTCTTTAATTCCATTTTCAATCTCAACGGTATGCTTCCATCCTAAAGAATTCAACTTTGACACATCTACCAGTTTTCTCATTGTCCCGTCAGGTTTAGAAGAATCAAAGACAATATTACCTACAAAACCTACTTCTTTCGCAATTAAATTGGACAAATTGTGAATAGTAATATCTTTACCTGTACCAATGTTAATATGAGTATTCCTAACTTCTCCTACTCCTTCTATAACATCATTGAAATTAATATTTTGCATTAAAAATACACATGCATCAGCCATATCCTCACTCCACAAAAATTCTCTCATAGGTTTACCAGTCCCCCATAGTTCAACTCTGTCTTTATAGATTCCATACTGTGACAAAATATTTTCGATACTCTGATTGCTATCAGAACCTGAAATACTCTCAATTGGTCTTCTATTTAAATCTTTACGAACAGCCTCCCAATTATCATTCATTAATGAATATGCTAGATGTATTTTTCTAATCATGGCTGGAAGAACATGACTTTTCTCCAAATCAAAATTATCATTAGGACCATAAAGATTTGTAGGCATTACGGAAATAAAATTTGTCCCATACTGGATATTAAAACTTTCACAAAGCTTAATTCCTGCTATCTTTGCAATAGCATAAGGTTCATTAGTATATTCCAATATATCTGTGAGAAGTTCATTTTCACTTATAGGCTGATGAGCATTTTTGGGGTAAATGCATGTACTTCCTAAGAAAAGAAGTTTTTTAATATTGTGTTTATAAGATTGGTAAATTATGTTTTGCTGAATTTGTAAGTTTTTATATATAAAGTCGGCTCTATATTTATTATTAGCCATAATTCCCCCAACATAAGCAGCAGCTAGAAAAACATATTCGGGTTTCACTTCTTCAAAAAAAGTTGCTGTTGCAGCAGCATCCATTAAATCAAGCTCTTTAGAAGTTTTTCCAATCAAATTTGAATAGCCAGCTTCAGAAAGTTTTTTCCAAATTGCAGAGCCAACCAAGCCTTTATGCCCTGCTATATATATTTTACTATCCTTTTCCATATTCGCCTAACTCTTTTTTACATATTCTAAATCATGTTTAACCATGATCTCTATAAGTTCATCAAATGATGTTCTTGTCGGATTCCATCCTAATATTGTTTTGGCTTTAGTAGGATCTCCCAAAAGTTGTTCAACTTCAGCAGGTCTGAAATATTTAGGATCTACTTCAACTAGAATTTTTCCCGAAGCATTATCTATACCTTTTTCATCAACTCCTGTTCCCTCCCAGTGTATTTCAATGCCTGCAACTTTAAAAGCTTTAGTAATAAATTCACGTACTGTATGCATTTCCCCTGTTGCAATAACAAAATCTTCAGGTCTATCATGCTGAAGCATAAGCCACATACATTCTACATAATCTTTAGCATATCCCCAATCTCTTAAGGAGTCAAGATTCCCCATATAAAGCTTTTTTTGCAAGTCATGAACAATTCTAGCTACAGCAAGTGTTACTTTTCTTGTGACAAAATTCTCTCCTCTTCTTTCGCTTTCATGATTAAAAAGGATACCATTTACCGCGAACATACCATAGGATTCTCTATAATTTTTTGTAATCCAAAAACCATATTGCTTAGCAACGCCATATGGACTTCTAGGATAGAAAGGTGTAGTTTCTTTTTGAGGAACTTCTTGAACTAAGCCAAATAATTCAGATGTAGAGGCTTGATATATTTTAGTCTTTTTTTCCATTCCTAAAATTCTTATAGCTTCTAAAAGCCTCAATGTTCCTACAGCATCTGTTTCAGCAGTATATTCTGGTACATCAAAACTAACTTTAACGTGGCTCTGAGCGGCCAAATTATAAATTTCGTCAGGCTGGGTAAGCTGTATAACTCTCATTAATGAGCTAGAATCTGTCATATCCCCATAATGCAAATTTATCGATCTAGATTGATGCATATCCTTTACCCATTCATCAAAATAAAGATGTTCTATTCGATCAGTATTAAAAGATGATGAACGACGTATAATGCCATGAACTTCATACCCTTTTTCAATCAAAAATTCAGCTAAAAAGGATCCATCTTGTCCAGTAATTCCGGTAATTAGTGCTATTTTCCCCATATTTGTGTTCTAAATTATATTTATTATTAATTATTTAAAGCTTATTTAGTTCAGAGAGTTTTTAAAGCTATGTTAAGCCAGGATTTTTTCTCTCAAGATTTTCATATATGTACTTGACATCTTGAGAATTTTCTTTATTTAAGACCAATATAGCATCTGAAGTATCAACAATTATAGAGTTCTCAAATCCAATAAATTGGGCGAATTTTTTCTCATCTCCTATATACATATTTCCATTTTCATCAACTGAATGTCCATTCTTTATAAGATAATCATATAAAGAATCAAAAGTTCCTAAATCAGACCAGAAAAAATCAGATTTAACCATTTTTATTTTCTTACTTTTCTCCATCACAGCATAATCTATACTTCTTGATGGGATAATCTTCATTAGCTCTGCAGATATAGAAGTACTATCAACCTTATTGTCCCACGCATTTTTTGCAGTATCTAATATTTCAGGAGCATGAAAGAGCAGTTCATCAAGCATTGTTTGGGCTTTAAAACAAAACATGCCACTATTCCACATAAAATTTCCACTTTTAACGAACTCTATAGCAGTCTCTCTATTTGGTTTTTCTCGAAATCTTAAAACATCATTACCCTTGTATTCAATATACCCGTATCCAGTTTCAGGTTTATTAGGCTTAATCCCAAATGTCGCAATGTACCCTTGCGTAGCTAATAAAATCGCCTCTTGAACAGCATTTTCATAAGAGGGAGCACAATCAATTATATGATCCGAAGGGGTCACCAACAAAATGTCTTCCGGCTTAGCAGCAAGACAAGCCAAAGCAACAGCAGCAGCAGTGTTACGCGGAATAGATTCTATAATTGATTGCACAGGTATACATATATCTCTAAGCCATTCTTCTCCAATTTTAAAATGATCCGAATTTGATATAATTGTTAAACTATCAACAAAATTTTTATTTCTATTAATTGTTAAACTAAACAAAGATTCACCTTGAAATATCTTAAGGTATTGTTTAGGATTCCGTTTTCGCGAAAGAGGCCAAAGCCTTGAACCTATTCCACCACTTAAAATAACATTTATTATAGACATTTTTATTTATTAAATATTTTTTGCCACCATTTTGTTTCCTCAGCATTATATCCATAACCATATTTATTACCGTAGCCTAAAAAGTCTTTATTTACATCATTCAATACAAACGCAACATTTTTTATTTTTCCTGAATCAATACTGTTATTTGCAAATTCCATTAATGCTTTCTCTGTATAACCAGATCTTGACACATATAATGTTACATCAGCCATTTCAGCGATTAGGAAAGAATCAGTAACTAACATTAAAGGCGCTGTATCTAATATTATATAATCATAACTATCTTGTAATTCACTAACTAATTGTTCATATCTACCATTCGTAAGAAGCTCTGTAGGATTAGGAGGTATACTTCCAGAATAAATGACATCAAGATAAGGGTTAAATGTTGATAAATGAACAATTTTACTAATGTCTACCTTACTATCGTACAAATATTCAGTGAGCCCTAATAATCCTTTTCTTGCCGTATTATATCTCTGAAGTTGAGGATTTCTAATATCAGAGCCAATTATAAGTACCTTTTTACTTGGTGTTGCAAGGGTAAGGGCTAAATTAACAGAAATAAATGTCTTTCCTTCACCTTTTACAGTAGATGTAACAAAAACTATTTTTGCCTTTTCCTTTTTTGGAAGCATAAAATTCATATTTGTAATTAGAATCCTAAATGCTTCGGCTAAAGGTGAGAGATCATTAAGTTTTATCAGTTCATCTTGCCCTTTATTGAGACTAGGAATCTCACCTATTACAGCCTTACCTCGGGATAGGAATTCTAAATCATGCTTTGATTTGACTTTATTATTCAGCAGCTCTCTTACATAGATCAAACCAAAAGGTATCAATAATCCAATAAATAATGCTCCCCCTAAGTAAATATTTTTTTTAGGAGCAACAGGTCTGGAAGAAGCATATGCATAATCTATAATTCTAGCTTTATCAGCAGTAACAGCTAAAGAAATTGCTGTTTCTTCTCTTTTCTCTAATAACAATAGATAAAGATTTTCTTTTATCTGTTGTTGTCTTTCAATACTTCTAAATTTCTTTTCCTGAGATGGAATTTTTGTAATTTTCGAGTTAATTTTATTTTGTTCACTCTCATATTGACTCTTTGCCAATTGAAGTCCTGTTCTATTTTTAATTAAGCTTTCCATTACAGATCCTTTCAAAGCTAATATCTGCTTATTTAAATCTATAATTAGTGGATTTTGAGGTGTAGCATTTTCAAGCAATCTGTTGCGTTCTAAAACTAGCTGATTATAAGCGGTGATATTTGCAGTAGCAGTACTATTATTTAAACCAATGTTAGAGGGTAATACTTGAGAAGTACTTTGCCTGCCCATAAAATCAACTAAATTATTTGTCAATTCAAGTTGAGATTCCAAATCAATTTGTTTTGCCCTAGCCTCAGCCGAAGTTTCAAGATTAATCTTCACTTCAGTAGCTATGTCAGTAATATTATTAGCAGCCTTAAAATCTTCCTTTTCATTTTCTACTTGCCCAAGTTCAGTTGATATTATATTAATTCTCTCATCAATAAAGTCTTTTGTTTTCTTGGATTCTGAATTTTTATCATAAATGGCTTCATTATTATATGCACCCACAAGGCTATTAACAATATCTTTCGCTTTATCTATGTTAGAATAATCTAAAGATAACCCAATGACAGTAGCATCTTTATTTAATAAACTTACCTTTAGCATCTTCTGTAAACCATCTACACAATTTTCAACTGTAGAATAAGTAAAGTATAATTCTCCTATTTCCTTTGCTTTTATTTTATTAAAGTTTGGATTTTTTAAAATTATCAAATTTGCATAGGGTAGACTAATAGTTCTATTAAATTGAGTTTCAATTTCAGGTAATTCTTTACTACTCAAAATTACATTTTGTCCCGAAATTTTGATAGAAATAGGCTCTTTAGGTCCTTTCTCATAGAGCTTTTCGTTAATGACCTGAATTATTACTGGGGATGTATCTTTATAAAGTTCTTTTGATCTAAAATTATACTTTGAATATATTGATGTGTGTAACCTTAATTTATTGACCACCTGCTCCATTAATTTTTTAGACTTAAAGATCTCTATCTCATTTTCAATACTATTTGTTCCCATACCCCCAAGGCCTGATAAATCCTGTAAAACACCGAAGTCGCCCGCTACAGAGGGTACTTTTTTAGCATCTTTTATAAGTACAGATGACTTAATATTATATATTGGAGTTGCTAGCTTTAAATAGAAATAAGTTATAATTAAAGATATTATGGGAATAATTATAAACCAAAACCATCTTTTCAAGTAGGGCTTTGTTATTTCTTGAATATTTATTTCTTTTGATTCCTCTGCAGTTGGATTATCCATTATCTAAATTTAAAATTGTGTTTTCACCTTGTTAAGTAAATACTCTTTTGTATTTTTATATATTATCTCGAATCAATTAAATTCTATCTATACAAGCTTAGCTTCATAGATAAAAGCATTCTCTTTAGTATCCCAAAATTGAGCTTAAAAAAATCATGATGGGAAACTACAATAAAATAGAATCATACTTTTATCTTCAGATTAGTTTTATCTAAAATAACTATTTCATCTTCATTTCTACTTCTAATTTGTCAGCTCAAAAATCAAAATATCAACCTCAACGCTATAATCAATTAATTTACTATAATTTATTTTTTTATTAAACTTACAACAACAGCTGCCGCTGTAATTGCAATTGAAAATGCTGTTAAGTAAATCCCTGTATTTGGATTTTGTTTAGCTGCCAGATCTTTTACATTGGTAGCTGCTACAATAATAGCATCGCCCTGTTTTAAATTAAAGTAAGGAGAATTAATCATATTGGCATCCTTAAGATTAATTCTTCCATGAGTCACTAATCCATTTTCAGTTCTTATTACCAATACATCATCTCTTTTTCCATATATAGTTAGGTCCCCCGCTAAACCTAATGCATTTAAAACAGTAGCCTGTCCACTGGAAATAGTGTAATCTCCTTGTTTATTTACTTCTCCCAAAACAGTGACTTTAAAATTTGCAAGCCTTATATTTACAGTAGGATTAATAATAAACTGACTCAATTCTCTTCTTAATTCATCTTTAAGTTCAATTAATGTTTTATTATTTGTATTAATTTTACCTAACACTGGAAAATCTATTTCACCATTATTATCAACAATATAGGTAGGCCCTGAAATACTTGTAACTCCTTGATTTGGAGTATTTCCACCAGCGAAGGCATTTGTTTGGATAATCTCAGATGAAGAGTAGTTTTGATTGAACGGTTTTACAACATCCATATCTTTAGCAGTAATCAATATTACCAATTGATCACCAACTTGTATTGTATTATTAGAATTTCTGGAAGATGATTCAATAGCTACCTTTTCTATATTCTGCATATAATTTAGGTCATTTTTCGCATTTGGATTCGTTTTGCAAGACACCAACCAAAGCGCAGTTAATACAACCAATATTTTACTTTTCATATTCTTAAATTGTACAAATATACATTTATAATTCATTTATTTATCTAATTGTTCATACACAGAATTATTGCTCTTAAACTCCGGAACAATTGTTTTTAAAAGCTTGACCACATTTACTTTATCTTCCATTACAGAAGCATCAGTAATCAACTTAATGAGGCTTTCTATTTCCAGGAATTCCATAGTTGGATCTTTAGAAATCATGATCTTTTCATTATGAGTAGGAAGTGTTTTAGCATTATCGCTTAAAAGCTCTTCATACAGTTTTTCACCTGGTCTAAGACCTGTATAGATAATTTTTATATCAATGTTAGGTTCAAAACCTGATAATTTAATCATTCTTCTCGCAAGATCAAGTATTTTCACAGGTTCTCCCATATCGAAAACAAAAATTTCTCCTCCCTGTCCCATTGTTCCCGCCTGGAGAACTAGTTCGCAAGCTTCAGGAATTGTCATAAAATATCTTACGATATCAGGATGGGTAATCGTCACTGGTCCCCCAGCTTCAATCTGTCGTTTAAAATGTGGAATAACGGAACCGTTTGAACCTAATACGTTTCCAAATCTTGTTGTAATAAATTTTGTTTTATTTCCTTCAACATGCTGTAAGGATTGAACGAATAATTCAGCGGCCCTTTTGGAAGCCCCCATTACATTGGTAGGATTTACAGCTTTATCTGTAGAGATCATTACAAATCTGTTGACTTTATAACGACTTGATAAAACAGCAATGTTTTTTGAACCTAAAACATTAACACGGATAGCTTCATTAGGATTTTCCTCAACCAATGGAACATGTTTATAAGCGGCAGCATGGTACACCATTGAAAAGTTATAGATCTGAAATATAGGTTCAACTCTATGTATATTTGAAACATCAGCCAAAACAAATTTAAATCTGATATGAGGAAATTTTTCCTTCATTTCGAGTTCAATATCATATAACGGAGTTTCAGCCTGATCCAGTACAACAATCAATGCAGGATTGAACTGAGCTACCTGTCTTACGATTTCGCTTCCGATAGATCCGGCACCACCAGTCACTAAGATGTTTTTATTAAAATGTCTGCTTTTGACCTCTTCGCTTTCTATTTTTATTGGTTTCCTGTTAAGAAGATCCTCTATCTGAAGATTCCTGATTGCTCCCCCCAAGTCACTGTCTCTTAATTTCTGTACAGATGGAGCTTTGAAAATATTTAAGTCTTTTTCTAAAAATAAATTAACCCATGAGTTCATTTCATCTTTAGACATCATTTCTTTTACAATAATGACTCCGTCAATAATAAGATCGTCTTTTGTAGATTCTTCAATCCTGCTTTTCTCATAGATAGGCTTTCCTAATAAAGAAGCCCTTTTGGAGTCTGTTCTCTGCGTAAGAAATCCTACTACCTGATAAGGCAAGCTTGGATTATCTAAAATAGCACGGGCTATAGCAATAGACTGCTCATCAATACCCAATACCAAAATCCTCTTTTTTAGAGCACTTCTTCTATATTCTCTGACGATATGAAAAAATTCTTTCACATACAATCTGAAAAGAAACAGTCCCATAAAAGAAATGATGAAGTAGAGTATCAGGAATGGTGTCAGTATAAACTTTCCGCCTGTAGACCAGAAATAAATAAGGTTGACTAATCCTACTACTGTCATAGTACAGAAGCAGGAAATCAGCAGTTTGAAAAGATCAATAAACGTAGAGTGCCTTATAATTCCTGCATAAGTTTTGAAAAAATACATAAAGATTGTATTTATCAAAATAATAAAGGCAAAAACAATGCTTTTATCTTCATGATAAATAAACTCTTTTTGGGTAATTTTTTCAATAGTATAAGTAGAAAGAAATAAAGACATTACCAGAATAATAATATCTATTACAAGTATTATCCATCTGGGAAGATATCTTACGTCTGAGAGATTGACAACATTATCACCTCCAAATATTTTTTTTCTAAGAGAGTTATACATTGTCTGAATATGTGTTCATGTTTAAATAGGTTAACACCTGCTTTTATTAATATTAATTCTTTAAGAATGGATACAAAAATAAAATAAAATCCTATCTATCCTTAAATTTTAAACAAATTTAATGAATTTCATTTTCTAAAACTTCAGAAATTCTAGATCTATAATCATTTGTTAAATTGGTCCCGGACGGCAGGCAAAGTCCTGTGTCAAAAAGTGTACCACATAAATTATTTCCAAAAAAATCACACTTTTTATATAGGGGCTGAAGGTGCATTGGTTTCCATAGATATCTGGTTTCTATATCATTCTGTGAAAATATCTCTCTAAGCTTTTCTTTTGAAAGCTCATTTTTTAAAATAACGGTATTAAGCCAATAGTTTGAAAAAAAGTCATTGTTGGGAGCAGAAAACAGCTCAATATTTTCATTATTTTTCACCAGTTCTTGATAAAAATCATGATTTTTTCTTTTCTGTTTGATTTTTTCGTCCAGTGTTTCCATCTGTCCTCTTCCGATCCCTGCTGCAATATTATCCATTCTGTAATTATATCCTAATTCAGAATGGCTGTAAAATTCTGCATTATCCTTGGCTTGTGTTGCAAGAATAAGTGCTCTGCTTTTGAATTGTGCATTTCTTGAGATCAAAATTCCGCCGCCACCGGTTGTAATAATTTTGTTTCCGTTAAAACTTATAACAGAAAGGTCTCCAAAAGTTCCGCAGGGCTGTCCTTTATATTTACTTCCCAGTGCTTCTGCACTGTCTTCAACAATAGGAATTTCATATTTTCTTGAGATCTGGAGTATTTCTGTTGCCATAAAGGGCATTCCGTATAAGGATACTGCAATAATAGCTTTAGGCTTTTTTCCTTGCTGTATGCAATGCTTTACGGCATCTTCCAGGGCATTTGGACACATATTCCAGGTCTCGCTTTCGCTATCTACGAATACAGGAATGGCTTTAAGATAAAGAATAGGATTGGCAGAGGCTACAAAGGTAAAAGACTGGCAGATCACAAAATCTCCTTCTTCTACATTTAATAATCTCAATGCCAGATGGATAGCTGCAGTACCGGAAGACAAAGCTGTGACATGCGAATTGTTGCCTAAGTAATTTTCCAGGCTCTTTTCAAATTCATCTATGTTAGAGCCGTATTGGGAAATCCAGTTGGTATCAAATGCGTTGTGTATATATTCAAGCTCACTTCCTCCCATATGAGGAGGTGAAAGCCAAATTTTTTCTTTTTTCAATTATCTATTTATGTTTCGTCAAAAGTATCACTTATTTTTTCATATTCAAAGCCTCTGCTCATTAAATATTTTATTGTTTTAGATTTTTTCTGATATTCCTGCATTCCTTTTTGCCTGGAATAATAATCTTCGAAGATTTTCCTGATCATTTTTTCATAATCATCTTCATCTATTTCATCAAAACAGCTGTTAATTAGCTTTTCCGAGATCTGTTTTTGCTTAAGATGCATTCTTATCTTATTTCTACCCCAGTGCTTGATATAAAACTTTCCCCTGATATAGCTGCGTGTAAACCTTTCTTCGTTAAGATAATTCTCTTTCAAAAGGTAGAGGATAATTTCATCTTTTGCCTCATCAATCAGCAGAAATTCTCTCATTTTTTGCTCAACTTCTGCATGACAGCGGTCCTGATAAACGCAGTAATTTACCAGTTTCAGCTTTATTTCATCAAAGGTGAAAGATTTCTTCTCCATAATAGATATGAAAAAGAATGGACAGATGCCCATTCTTTATTATAATGTTTTTTAATCAAATTAATAGTTGAACAGGGCTTTGCCTTCCATCAGTTCATTTACTTTCTTTCTTACTGAAGCAATAACTTCTTCATTTTTAATATTGTCAACCACATCAGAAATTAGTCCCGCAATCGTATCCATATCGTTTTCTTTAAGGCCTCTTGTCGTGATCGCTGCCGTTCCCAATCTGATACCGGAAGTGGTGAATGGCGACTTGTCATCAAAAGGAACCATATTTTTGTTACATGTAATATCTGCAAGCACTAAAGCTTTTTCTGTTTCTTTTCCGTTTACATTCTTATTTCTAAGGTCTACCAACATTAAGTGATTGTCTGTACCACCGCTTACAATATTGAAGCCTCTGTCAGTCATAGCTTTTGACAGTGCCTGTGCATTAGATTTAACCTGCTTGGCATAGGTCTCGAACTGACCATCCAATGCCTCTCCGAAAGCAACTGCTTTACCAGCAATAACGTGCTCAAGCGGCCCACCCTGAATTCCAGGGAAAACGGCTCCATCCAATACCTGGCTCATCATTTTTGTTTCTCCTTTCGGCGTTTTGTGGCCATATGTATTTTCAAAGTCTTTGCCCATCATAATCATTCCTCCTCTTGGACCTCTTAAAGTCTTGTGGGTAGTAGTCGTTACTACATGACAGTGTTCAAACGGAGAGTTCAACAGCCCTTTGGCCACTAAACCAGCCGGGTGAGCAATATCTGCCCAAAGTGTAGCCCCGATCTCATCTGCAACCTCTCTGAATTTAGCATAATCAAGATCTCTTGAATAGGCCGAGAAACCTGCAATAAGCATTTTCGGTCTTTCTCTCAAAGCAACCTCTCTCATCTGATCGTAATCGATAAGTCCTGTTTCTTTCTGAACACCATAAGAAACCACCTGATACTGAATTCCTGAGAAATTAACCCCTGAACCATGAGTAAGGTGTCCTCCCATTGAAAGATCCATACCCATGATTTTGTCTCCTGCTTTCAAAACGGCAAGATAAACGGCAGCATTCGCCTGAGATCCTGAATGCGGCTGTACATTAACATAGTCAACACCGAAAAGCTCTTTTGCTCTGTCGATGGCTAATGTTTCAACCTCATCTACTACTTCACAGCCTCCGTAATATCTTTTTCCGGGATATCCTTCAGCATATTTGTTGGTCAGTACACTTCCCATTGCTTTCATTACGTTCTCAGAAACAAAGTTTTCTGATGCAATAAGCTCTAATCCATGGGATTGTCTTTGTCTCTCTTTTTCAATCAGGTCGAAAATAATGTCCATTTTACTTTTAGTTTTTGAAATTTTTCACCCCAAATGTACGGAATTTCCTGTAAGATTTCTTTATCCTAAAATCCGATTTTGGAATAAAATTTCAGGCATTATGCAGTAATTTACCATCAATGGTGACTTTTTTACTCCAATTTATACCTGCTTTTTAAATACAAACTTGCTTTAACCAATAATATCAATATAGGAACTTCCACTAAAGGACCGATAACTCCTACAAAAGCCTGTGAGGAATGAATTCCAAAAACAGCAATACTTACTGCAATAGCCAATTCAAAATTATTTCCTGTCGCCGTAAAAGCAATGGAGACATTTTTATCATAAGGAACTTTCAGCCATTTGTTTATTGAAAAACTAATAAAAAACATCAATACAAAATAAATGATCAGTGGAATTGCAATTTTTACCACGTCCATGGGCAGTTCCAATATTTTATCCCCTTTTAGGCTAAACATTAAGACAATCGTAAATAATAAGGCGTATAAAGTAACAGGTGATATGACTGGAATGAATTTTTGGCTGTACCATTCTTTTCCTTTGAGTTTCGTAAGAAAATAACGGCTTAGAAAACCGGCTAAAAAAGGAATTCCCAGATAAATTAAAACGCTTTCCATTACGTCGCTGATAGGTACAGAAACATTAAAATTACCCAATCCTAATTTTTGAGGAAGAATATTAATAAACAGCCATACCATAAAGCTATAGGATATAATCTGAAAAATACTATTTAAGGCGATCAGCAAAGCTGCATATTCCCGGTTTCCTTTTGCCAGATCATTCCAGACAATAACCATGGCAATGCATCTTGCCAGGCCTATAAGAATGAGCCCTATCATAAAATCCGGCTCATTCTTAAGAAAAATAACAGCTAAAACAAACATCAAGACTGGACCTACGACCCAGTTTAATAATAACGAAACAGATATTACTTTTTTATCCCGGAACACTTGTGGCAATAGGCTATAATCTACTTTCGCCAGAGGTGGATACATCATCAGGATTAAGCCGACAGCTAAAGGGATGTTAGTCGTACCTGAAGAAAATGAATTTGTTATTACAGAGATACCAGGAAAAAAATATCCCAAACCGACTCCGATGATCATAGCCAGAAAAATCCAAAGAGTTAAATACCGGTCAAGAAATTTTAATTTGGTCTTCATTTTTAATGATTTATTTGGGAAAAAACGTAAAACATTTCGGCCCCGATTTGTAGACTTCTTTCTCTGTATATTCTGGTTTGTTCAGGCGTGCTATCTGAGATTTTCGGATCTTCAAAGGTAACAGGAATACGTTTCTCTGCACCTGAAATGAAAGGGCATCCTTCATCTGCCTGGGAGCAGGTCATAACTGCAGCAAAACCTGTATTTGGATTAAAATGATCATCGTATTTTTTAGAAAATCCAATGACAGGTAAAGCATTTTCAGAATACTTAACAGCATATACAGGGTTTTCGCTTTCACTTAATTTCCAAATATGAAAGCCAGCTTCCATCAATGTTTCAACAACTTTAGGAAATAAAGCAGTTGTCTCTGTACCTCCGGAATAGCAGTTTACATTAGAGATTTTAAAATAGGCGGATGCAGTTTGTGCCCAGATTTGTGCCAGATGGCTTCTCCGGGAATTATGGGTACAGATAAAATTAATAGATATTGATTCTTGATTTCTTTTTTTCTGCTCTACAAAATCTATTAATGGCTGCAGAACAGCTTTTCTTTCTTCGCCGATCTCTATAGAAAGAAGTTCTTCTATATATTTTGTCAATTTAAGATACATTCCAGTCATTATAAAGGTTAATATTAGCAACAGCCCGAACCTGGTGTACAGCTAGAATCCTGATTAGCCTTCAGCCCGCTTAAGCTTATTTTTTGCTTTTCCTGAGGAATTCCACAGGCGTCTGTAGCTAAACAAGCCGTCAGTTTATTTTTTAAGATAAAGTTGTTACCGTTAAATTCCAGATCATATTTTCCAATAGTCTGATCCTGATATTCTACTTCAATTTCAAAATCTCCGATTCCCAGCTTCTCTTCTGACAAATTAATAATATGTAATAATTTTCCGGGTTTAAGACGGTGTTCGTAATCTTCTGCATTCCAGAGCTGAAAATTTATGTGTTCTTCTCTTCTGATGGTTCCTCCGCAATCGATGAAGTTTTTGGTAACCATTCCTATCTCAGTAACGTGGAAGTGTTCCGGTACAAATCTTCCGTCCTCCAGTTGGAATTCTACATTTTCCAAGCCTGGTAAAATGCTTTTAATGTCTGATAATTTCATAATTCAATATTTTAATTGTTATAATGCAATATTACGATGATTCAATTCAAAAAAATTTAGCAGCAATTCTGCTTTTTAACGGTGGAAATAATATTTGAAAAGAAAGCATTTAAAATTTCGAACGCTTTTTCATCGATACAGTAACATACAGAATTGCCTTCAATGTTTCCTTTGATTAGGCCTGCATTCTTTAATTCTTTCAGATGCTGGGAAACGGTAGGCTGTGCAAGAGGCAATTCATTGACAATATCTCCGCAGATGCATTCATTAACTTTCAGAAGATATTCAATGATGGCAATTCTTGCCGGATGTCCCAAAGCTTTTGCTATGACAGCGATCTTATTCTGCTCATCTGTAAAGAAATCTGTTTTTGTAGCTCCCATACTTTTTATTATATCGCAATATTACGATAATATATTTTAGCAACAAAATTTTAAGTAAAAAATCCCCACAGAAAATTTCTGCGGGGACGGCACCAATTTATAATATATAATTAAAAACTTTCTTCTGCAAGCTCTTTATTGACAATAGCTCCTGTGAAATTTCCCTGGGCAACAGCATTGGCTACAGACCTCATCATGGTGACATTGTCACCACAAGCAAAAACACCGGAAATATTGGTTTTATGCATAGAGTCAATTTTGATAAACCCATGTTCGGTAAGCTCACAGCCAAGATATCCTGAAGCATTGATGTTCTGCTCAAAAGGTATTTTGGCATACAGTGCTTTCAAGGAGATTTCTTTTCCGCTTTTAAAGATGACTTTCCGGATGTTTCCGCTTTCATGCTCTATTTTTTCAATTTCATCTTCAACAAGAATGATATTATTCTGGGCCAGTTTGTTTTTCTGATCTTTTGAAAGAGCCGATTGGCCATTACTGAATATGAAGAGGTTCTTTGTCAGGTTATATACCAGTTTTGAAAACTCAAAGGCCATATCACCATCTGAAAAAATTCCGGTTACTTCATCTCTCACTTCATAGCCATGGCAGTACGGGCAATGGAGAACTGAAATTCCCCAGCATTCTGTAAATCCGGGAATATCAGGCATGAGGTCAATCACTCCTGATGCCAAAATCAGTTTTTTAGCGTAAAATTTTTCGCCCCCAGAAGTTTCCGTTTCAAATCCTTCATCAGTTTTTCTCAGTTTTATGACAGAATCTTCATGAAACTTCACTGTATCATATGCTTCGACCTGCTTGCGGGCAAGATCAGCAATTTCTTTTGGCGCTTTTCCGTCATGGGTAATAAAGTTATGTGAATGGGGCGTCTGTCTGTTACATGGTTTCCCACTGTCTATGATCAGGGTATTTCTTAATGATCTTCCTAAAGACATTCCTGCTGATAACCCGGCATAGCTTCCGCCTATAATAATAACCTCGAAATTTTTCATTTTACTAAATAATATTGGATGTTAGTCTGTTTTTCAGCTGTTCGCTTCTCATCACAAAGTTAAAATAAAATCTCATTAATGCAATATTGTTGCGTTAATATTTTATTACAATAATAAAAAGATTAAAAAAAGAAACAGCTGATTTTAAACTTATTAAAATTTAAAATCAGCTGTCAGTCATATTTATTGTCGAATATAATCTGTGAATCAATTATTTTTGAAGAGTTTTATGGTGTAATCCAGGAGTTCTATCCCACCTGTTTCTCCATGTCCCGGAATTATAAGTTTGACATCAGGATATTGGGCTTTTACTTTTTCAACGGTTTGGGACCAGGCCTGAACATTGGCATCTCCGAGGTATCCTTTTGTAGCATTCATTTCTTTGATCAGACAACCTCCGAACATTGCTTTCTCATCAGGAATATAGGCTACTACATTGTCTTTTGTATGTCCTTCTCCAAAGTATTTCACCAAAATTTTGTGTTTTCCGGCATTCAGTGTGATGGTATCATTAAATCCATGCTCCGGAACATTTGCTCCATTTTGCTTTGCCAGTTCAATGGTTTTATTGCTGGCATAAGACGGAATATTATTTTTACCAAACTCTTTCAGTCCGCCTACACAGTCATCATGGAAATGGGTTGCCACAACAGCATTCACTTTGGAATGAAGGTTATTCTTAATCCATGAAATCAATTCCTCTGTGCTTTTATCATTGGCAGGGCTATCCAGGATTATGGTTTCATTTCCGTCTTTCACAATCATCCCATTACATTCTACTTTTCCAAAGGAGTCTGTGTTCAGATAGGAAATATGCTGATAAATACCATTGGACAGCTGAATGATGGAGAGGTTATCTGTTTTATAGACTACTTGGGCCTTCTGAGTTTCTTTCTGAGAACTGCAGCTTAAAAATAACAAAGCTGAGGATAAAAATAAAATTTTGGATAGTGATTTCATAGGGCATTACAATTACAGCGAAATTAGAAAATATTTCACCCTATGATATGATCCATTATAGTTAATTAAGTGTTAATATCTGTGCTTCACCTCATTAATTTCCTCCCTGATGTTTGTACGGATGTCAATTTTTGCTCCTTTAAAACTAAAGATTGTAGTTCCTTTTTCACGGGCAAATTTATTGACAATGGAATCTGCGGCTTTGGAGTTTTCGAAATAAGGACCTGTCTCTTTTAATTCATCTTCTTCTTTGGAAAATTCTTTTACCCGGATCAGGTTATCGTATTTTTTACTGAGATCAAACCAATTGATGTAATCCGCATTGAAGGAAACTGCCTGTACTCCTTTTTTGGAATAGTAATTAACAGCTCCTGCCTGTCCATAATTATCACAAAGAACCAAAGTCCTGCCACTTTCTGAAAGCTGAGAATATTCCTTATCAACCTTTTGGGCAAGCTCTTTCCATCCCTGCATATCTGCAAAATCCTGGGGCAGCGGATGGTCTTTACCGTCTTCCCAGCGGAGCAATCCCATTTTTTTATATTTTTCAGGATGGTTGACTATGTATTCCGGACTTTTATTGGGAAAAGCAAGATTATACAGAGGCAGAAACAGAAGTACAGGAACAAGGATAAAAACAGGCTTAAGAAACTTTTTCCAACTTTTATCAAAGATATGCGCCAGAAAAACAGCCCCGAATGCTATGAAAACCGGATAAATCCCAACAGCGTAATAATCTTTAGCTTTGAAAAATAAAAACAGGGCAATAGTTATGACATATGCCCAAAAGAAAGATCTGAATTTCTCAAACGGTTTGTAAAATAACAACGCATAAAAGCCTGCAATAATGACCAATAACGAGCCTATAAAGAAAAGGATCTGGGATTTAAAAAAACCGAACCGGTCAACATGAACCAGTTGTCTTTCCGAAAGTTCTTTCATATGTGAAACAACTGGAAAATCGAATTTGTATTGCCAGATCAGATTAGGAAGCATAATTAATACAGCTACGAAGGCCGCACCATAAAGATGAGGCTGAGCAAATATTTTTCTTTGTCTGGTCAGTAGAACGGCAGGAATAATTCCCAATACGGAAAAGACAATATTATATTTATTCAAAAAGCCTATCCCAAAGATCACCGCAGCAAGGTAGAGCCATTTTACTTTTTCGGAATTAAAATACAGGATCAGAACATAATAGATAAGGGTCCATAGCAATACCTCCAGGGAAGTCGGCTGAAAAAGCAAATTGATGCGAAGAAGTACTGAAAGCAGGATCCCTGTTGAAGCCAATATTTTGGCATACAAACTACCCTGAAGCTCATCAATAATTTTCCATACAACAACAATGGTCATTGCTCCGAAGAATGCCGGGAAAAATTTCACCCAAAATATGGACCCTCCGAGTGTTTTAACGAGCCAGGCCAGCCATGAATTCACCGGCGGAACGGAAAGATATCCCCAAGCCAGATGATTGCCCTGATCCAGATGGAGGTATTCATCTCTGTGTAACTCATATTCGGAGCTGATCAGAGAATATTGGAGGATGAATTTTACAATGATAAAGAAAAAGAGAATCAGGTAGCTTTTCTTCATAGTTATGAGATTGTATGGTTACTGTTTCTTGTAAGACAATTTATTAAAAATATCCATTACATCCATTTAAACAATAAAAATCCTGAGAAAAAATTTCCCAGGATCTTACAGTTTAAATATATAGTGATTGTTTACTATTTTTTCTTTTCTTTAAGCTCTTCCTTGTCCTTATCGGAAGGGTTCCATACTTTCACTTCAGAGTCTTTGGTGATTCCTGAAAGGATCTGAACATTGATCCCGTCGCTGGCCCCTAATTTCACATATACTTTCTTGAACTTTCCATCCGGCTGTTTCACTTCTACAAAAGGGGTATCTTTTCCGTTTTTCTTTTCGTACTGGATAAGTGATTCATCCAAAAGCAATGCATTTTTTTCAGATTTCAGGACAATTTCACCGTTAGCAGAAAATCCGGCTCTGATGTATTCGTTGTTAGGGTTATTTACGTCACCTTCTACCGGGAATTTTATCGTTCCCAGATTATCTTTTCCTTTAGGAGCAATCATGGTCAGTTTTCCCGGAAATGTTTTGTTCTGAAGGGCACCGATCACGATTTTCATATCCATTCCCTGCTTCAGTTTTCCTGCCTGAGCTTCATCTATTTCTCCCTGAAAGATCAAAGAATTAAGGTCTGCAATGGAGCAGATGGTTGTCCCTGCGTTGAATGAGTTAGCCTCGATTACCTGGCTTCCTACTTTTACAGGAACTTCAAGAACAGTACCTGCTGCTTTGGAACGGATCTGCGTTGTTGCAAGGCCCTGAAGTTCCGGAGTAGCCCCCGTTTTTACGATCTGTAATCTTTTTTGAGCTGTAGCCAGCTGCTGGTTGGCATTTCTAAGGGTCTGCTGCTGTGAAAACAGTTGCTGCTGAGAGTTCAAGTACTCCTGCTTGGAAATAACGCCTTGCTTGTACAGTTTTTCCTGCATAGAATATTGCTTCTGCATATTATCCACATTCATTTTAGCGTTGCTGATCTGCAGCTGAGAATTCACCACTTCCTGCTGAGCATTGTTTACATCAGCAATATTAGGAATGATTCTTACTGTAGCAATCAGCTGTCCTGCCGTTACCTTATCTCCTTCATCCACCAGAATTTTATCAATGATTCCTGCAATATTCGGCTTGATCTCGATCTCTTCTTTTGGAATGATCTTCCCTGTCGCCATCACCTTATCTTCCATGTCCTGGTATTTTGGTTTTCTGGTCAGGAAAGCTTCACTTTCTTTAGAATTTGATTTTACGAGATACCCAATCCCGAAGATCAATGCCACTGCAAATAAAAGCCCGAGTACAATATAAATGGCTTTTTTCCAAGTGAATTTCTTTTTCATATATCTAGTTTATTTTTTACGATTAAAAGGAGAAAAATTAATTGAGAGGATTTAAATATTTAAACATTAAAGCCAATCATTATTTTTTCAAATTATTTTATTTTCAAATTAACATATTACTATTCTGATCTTAGGGCTTCAATCGGCCGGATCTTTACTGCACGCTGTGCAGGAATCATCCCGATAATCAAGCCAAGAATCACCATTACTGCCATGGCTCCGAATACGTTTCCATAATTTACGGTTGGGTTATAAAATGGAAACTCATCCTGGTTCTGGGTCACCATATTTAAAATAATCAGAACAAATATCCCGCACATGAATCCGAGAATCCCCGAAGAGAGTGTAATAACAACACTTTCCAGAAGAATCTGGTTTCTTACTTCAGCTGGTTTTGCTCCTAAAGCTCTTCTTATCCCGATTTCCTTTGTTCTTTCTTTTACCGTGATCAGAAGGATATTCGAGATGGCAATAACTCCTGCAAGGATCGTCAGTGTTCCTACGATGATTGTTAAAAGCTGCATTCCTGTAAGGAAACCTGTCAGTTTTTTAAATTCTTTACCTAGGTTAAAACTTCCGAAAGCATTGGTATCTTCGGGAGATACTTTATTTTTAGTCTTCAGTACAAGTTTTACGTCTTCTTCTACTCCATTAACGTTAGCATTGGGCTTGCTCACGATGGCAAACATATCAATCTGTTCTCCGGCGTTATACATTTTTGTATAGGTTGAAAGAGGAATAAAAGCAGTCCGGTCATTTTCAAAACCACCTCCTTTTTTCACTCTGAAAACACCAATCACATTAAAGAACAGTCCTTTTATATTGACTTGCTTCCCAACGGGATTTTCTTTTTTCTTGGCATCAAAGAAATTCTTATAAATCTCTTCCCCAATCACCACTACATTCTTATTTCCCATAACATCAGCATCGTTAAGATAGCGTCCGAAAATAAGTTTTTTCTCAGAAATTTTATTTCCTACCGCATAATCTCCCGTCAGGGAATAGGTGCCGTTTTTACCGTTTCTTGACATGGATTCACCGGGTGTTCCGGTAAAGCTTCCCCTAGCATTTTGCGGAGAGATGTAATCTATAGCAGACACTTTTCTTTTCAGCATATCCATATCGGATAACTGCAGATGAACTTCCCTTCCTTTCGGAAATCCCTCATATGGAATAGAGGTTTTCTGAGCCCAAAGAAAAATAGAGTTAGTCGCAAATCCGGAGAACAGCTTATCGAAACCATTTTCCATCCCTTTTGCCGCTCCAAGAAGACTCACATACAAAAACATTCCCCAACCTACCCCAATCATGGTAAGGAACGTGCGGAGCTTATTATTCCTCAGTGAATAATAAATTTCCTGCCAAGTATCTTTTTTAAATAAAATGTTCACTTCTTTGAGTTATAAGTTTAAAATAATATATGAATGATGATTGATAATTGATCAATGATGATGTCGTAAGAATCATCTGTTTACCGCATCACTACTCAGTTCTTAACGCCTCTATTGGTTTAATCCTCGAAGCTCTGTATGCCGGAACGAATCCTGCAATAAGCCCTGAACACACCAAAGCTATAAATGCCATAAAGATGGTTCCCCACCCTACACTCGGGCTTTTGATGAAATATTCTTCAAGACTGTCTCCTATTAAACTAAGCGCCAATACACCTACTGCCACTCCAACAATTCCTGAAACTACCGTTATCACCACACTTTCCTGTACAATAAGAGCTACAATACTTTTCGGTTTGGCTCCAATAGCCTTACGTACACCAATCTCTTTGGTTCTTTCTTTTACGATATACACCATGATATTACTGATCCCGATAATTCCTGCCAGCAATGTTCCCAGTCCGATAAAGCCTACAATAAGGGTAAGCACGGCCATAAACTGGAAGGTTTCATTCATATTCTGGGCATTATTCCAGACACGGACTCCGTTTTCATCGTCAGGAGCAACATTCTTCCTGGCTTTTAAGCGGTCTTTAAGCTCATCCCCATATTTTATGGCTTCCTGGGGTGTTAGTTTTTCGTTATAGGCAATATATGCGGTAGATACGGTATCCGAACCTTTTTTCATCTGTTGAAGGGTTGTAATAGGAACGGTAATATGTCTTTCGTCCCAGTCTCCTCCGTCATCGGAAAATACCCCTACTACTTTGAACATGGTTCCGTTGATATTCAGGTCTTTTCCCACCGGACTTCCGTTCTTGATGAGGTCACGCTGAACCATCCTTCCGATCACCGCTACATTCTGTTTTCTTGCAAGGTCCATAGGCGAAAGATAGCGCCCGTCCAGCATCTTCCTGTTCTCAATAACCTTTTCTCCCGGTTCCGCTCCGTTAATCTGGTAAGTACCGCTTTCCTTTCCGTATTTTACCATTAAACTTGTGGTATATCTTGGGCTGGCATCACCTACTTTTTCTTTATCTGTATTGATCAGGAAATCATAATCTTCATTATCCATGGTGACCGTTCTGTCAGACTGAAGTCCTTTATAGGCCAACGTGGTTTTACCGGTATAGATCGTGATAAGATTCTGTGCATCTCTTGCAAAACCTTCGGTAAAGGCATTCTGAAGCCCTTTCCCTATTCCGAAAAGAACAACAAAAATAAAAAGCCCCAAAGCCACTGTAAACCCCGAAAGCACCGTCCGCAATACATTACTGCGAATAGAACTGAATATTTCCTGCCAACGATCTAGGTCAAACATTTTTATTAGTATTTAAAGATTGAAAATTTAAAGATTAAAAAACAGGCTCTAAATTTTCAAATTATCTTATTATCAAATTCAAATCAATACAGTTTACAAAACAATCTGCTTGATAAACTCATCACTTTCTATGATGCCATCCTTCAGTATTACGTTTCTTTTCGTCTGTGCGGCTACATCTGGTTCATGGGTGACAACGATGATGGTTCTTCCTTCATTATTGATATCCTGAAGAAGTTTCATAATATCGTGCGTAGTTTTTGAATCCAGCGCTCCGGTTGGCTCATCGGCCAGAACTACTTTAGGATCTGTGATCAGCGCTCTTGCAATGGCTACTCTCTGCTTCTGTCCTCCGGAAAGCTCGTTGGGAAGATGTCCTGCCCATTGCCCGAGACCTACTTTTTCCAGATATTCCAATGCTTTCTGGTTACGCTCTTTTCTCGGAACGTTTTGGTAATATAAAGGAAGCGCTACATTTTCCAGAGCTGTTTTATAGCTGATCAGGTTGAAGGACTGAAAAATAAAACCCAGAAACTTGCTCCTGTACTCTGCAGCTTTCACTTCAGACAGATGCTCAATCGGAACATTATCCAGCTCATATGTTCCCGAATCTTTTTCATCCAGAATACCGATGATATTAAGAAGTGTAGATTTCCCGGAACCGGAACTTCCCATAATAGAAACAAACTCGCCCTCGGAAATATTAAGATTAATCCCCTTAAGAACGTGCAGTTTGCTTTTCCCCGTATCGTATGATTTATGTAAATCCTGAATTACTAACATGAAGTGATGCTTGTTTTATACCCAATAAGTAGGTGTTATTTTCAATTTGTTACAAGAACAATAATTTATTCGAATATTTTATTGTTTAACTTTTTAAACCTTTATTTACAGTACATTAAGGAAAAGTGTTTAACTGTAACTTTAATTTTTCATTTATTTTTTACTCATACCCCCGTCTAAGCCATTATCCGTGCTGGTTTCATGTAAATGTGGAAAACTTTTACAGTTAAAACTCAGCCAATTACTATTTACCCCTTTCAAAATCAGTTCTTTTTTTCGAACTTTGTCATTAGTTCTTTACAAGAAACCTCCACTCATGAATGTGAATATGTTTCTCACGTAAATACCAAACATACAAGAAGTTAAGCATTACTTCAACGTTATCCACAGTGATGCAGATTATTTAATTTTTAAAGCTATTTTA
This sequence comes from Chryseobacterium lathyri, assembly GCF_019970085.1. Taxonomy (NCBI): domain Bacteria; kingdom Pseudomonadati; phylum Bacteroidota; class Flavobacteriia; order Flavobacteriales; family Weeksellaceae; genus Chryseobacterium; species Chryseobacterium lathyri. Next base: position 269,029 of record NZ_JAHXYG010000005.1, read on the forward strand.
ATATGGGAATTTTCGATAAAAGAGTAAGTTACAAGCCATTTGAATACCCTGAGGTTCTTCAGTTTGTAGAGGCGATCAACAAATCGTTCTGGGTGCATTCGGAAGTGGATTTTACTGCAGATGTTCAGGATTTTCATTCGCAGTTAGAGCCGCACGAAAAACACGCTGTAAAAAATGCACTTTTAGCCATTGCACAGATCGAGGTGTCTGTAAAGACATTCTGGGGGAACCTATACAACCACTTGCCAAAACCTGAATTCAACGGCCTTGGAGCTACTTTTGCAGAATGTGAATTCCGTCATTCTGAAGCCTATTCCCGATTGGTAGAGGTATTAGGATATAACGAAGAATTTTCCAATGTTATAGAAATTCCTGCCGTGAAAAAGAGAATTGACTTCCTGTCAAACGTTCTGAAACACGCCAATTCTACAACACCGAAAGAATATGTATCTTCTCTTTTATTATTCAGCATCCTGATCGAAAACGTATCCTTATTCTCACAATTTGCGATCATCCTTTCTTTCACAAGATTCAAAGGGTATATGAAGAATGTTTCCAATATCATCGCATGGACATCCGTTGACGAGCAGATTCACGCCAATGCAGGAATCTATCTGATCAACAAGATCCGTGAAGAACAGCCTGATCTGTTGACAGATTCAGATATTGAAGACATCTACACATTGGTAGATCAGTCCATTGAGCTGGAAGGTGAAATCCTTGACTGGATCTTCGAACTGGGAGAATTAAGCGTTTTCTCAAAAGAAGATCTTCTGAACTTCATGAAATACCGTGTAGACGACAGCTTAAAGAAAATCGATATGGAAACCCGTTACAATGTTTCCCCTGAGCAATACCGTCCAATGAAATGGTTTGAGGAAGAAGTTTTCGCAAATTCAATGGATGATTTCTTTGCTAAAAGACCGGTAGATTATACAAAACACGACAAGAGTATTACAGCGAACGATTTGTTTTAATATAAGTGAATGTAGCGCGAGCGAAGCGAGCGTCAAAGCAGATAGTATCAGCAATATCAAACTGAGCCTATCGAATTATATCATTCAAATAAAGTTTCTTCATTCTTTACAGCGACAAAAAATTCAAAGTACAACAATGATCAATGTAATTGTAACCTACACCGTAAAGCCTGAATATGTTTCAGAAAACAAAACCCATATTCAAAAGTTTCTGGATGATTTTAAAAATCTGGATCAGGAGACATTTGAATATAAGGTGTACGTAAAAGAAGACGGAGTTACTTTTTTACATTATTCAAACTACATTAATGAAGAGGTTCAGCATGAGGTTTTGAATACTCCTTCTTTTAAGGAGTTTCAAAGATTAAGAGATGAAAGCGGACTGAACGGTACGCACAAAGTGGAAATATTACAATCAATATAAAAAGCAACAAAATTCCGGAGTACAAACACTGTTCCGGAATTCGAAAATATAACATCTATGGAAGAACAAAATTCAAATATATGGTGGCTCAATGAAGAGTCTGAGCAGATGCTGAACAGAGGATATCTGTTGAAAGGAGAAACTGTGGACGGAGCCATCGACAGAATTACCACTGCAGCTGCAAAAAAATTATACAAGCCGGAACTACAACCTGCTTTCAAAGAAATGATTACCAAAGGATGGATCAGTTTCTCATCTCCTGTATGGGCGAACATGGGAACACAAAGAGGTCTTCCTATCTCTTGTTTCAATGTTCACATTCCTGACAGCATTGAAGGAATTACTCACAAAATGGGTGAAGTTATTATGCAGACGAAAATCGGAGGCGGAACTTCAGGGTACTTTGGAGAGCTTAGAAACAGAGGGACTGCCGTAACGGATAACGGAAAATCTTCAGGAGCGGTTTCGTTCATGAAATTATTCGATACAGCAATGGATGTAGTTTCTCAGGGAGGCGTAAGAAGAGGTGCTTTTGCTGCTTATCTGGATATTGACCACGGCGATATTGAAGAATTCTTATCCATCAAAGATATCGGTAGCCCGATCCAGAACCTGTTTACAGGGATCTGCGTTCCTGATTACTGGATGCAGGATATGATTGATGGGGATATGGATAAGCGTAAAATCTGGGCAAGAGTTCTTGAAAGCCGCCAACAAAAAGGTCTTCCATATATTTTCTTCACCGATAATGTTAACAGAAACAAACCTCAGGTTTACAAGGACTTAGGAATGCCTGTCAATGCAAGTAATCTTTGTTCCGAAATTATGCTTCCTTCTACCAGAGAAGAATCTTTCATCTGCTGTTTATCTTCTATGAACCTGGAATTATATGACGAGTGGAAAGATACTGATGCTGTAAAATTAGCTGTTTATTTCTTGGATGCTGTTTTGACTGAATTCATTGAAAAAACAGAAGGAAACTACTACCTGCAGGGAGCCAGAAACTTTGCACTGCGTCACAGAGCGCTTGGATTGGGAGTTTTAGGATACCATTCTTATTTACAGAAAAATATGATCCCGTTTGAAAGTTTTGAGGCAACTCAATTCAATGCGAGAGCTTTCAAACACATCAAAGAGCAGGCAGAAACTGCTTCAAGAGAATTAGCCAACATCTATGGAGAGCCGGAATTACTGAAAGGTTACGGATTGAGAAATACCACCACAATGGCTATTGCTCCTACCACTTCAAGTTCTGCGATCTTAGGACAGACTTCTCCTGGAATTGAGCCATTTGCTTCTAACTATTATAAAGCAGGTCTTGCCAAAGGAAACTTTATGCGTAAGAACAAATATTTGGCAAAATTACTTGAAGAAAAAGGTCTTGATAATGAAGAAACCTGGAGAACGATCATGCTGAACCATGGTTCTGTACAGCATCTTAAAGAGCTGACAGACGAAGAGAAAGCAGTATTCAAAACGTTCAAAGAGATTTCTCCTATGGAAATTATCTCTCAGGCTGCTCAAAGACAGCAATATATTGATCAGGCTCAATCTCTGAACTTACAGATTCCATCTACAATGCCTGTAAAAGATGTCAATTATCTTTATATCGAGGCTTGGAAAAAAGGTGTAAAAACTCTTTATTACCAAAGAAGCTCCTCTGTCTCTAAAGAAATGATGGTCAATTTTGTGACCTGCTCCGCTTGTGAGGCATAGCAATTTGTAATGAACTAACTAAATATTAAAAGCACACTGAAAAGTGTGCTTTTTGTTTATATCAAAATTTTAACAAATTTTAACGCTCAAGTTAGAAAAACAAAACTTCTCATTAATCCTTCATTAATGCTTAAAATACTCACTCTACATTCACCAAATAGTGAATCAAGTGTCTGCTGCAATAATTTCTAAGTATTATCTTTCATAATTTTATATTACATTTGTTGAAAATTTATTAAAAAACACAGATTCCAAATTAAAGTATTTAATATTAAATCAGCAAGAAAAATAGATCATTTGAGCTTTATTAAAATATATAAAGCAGATATATTCTGAATAAATATGATATAATTTAATATTAAACATTTGTAATCAAAAACAGAAATTAATTATAATAATTCATTTCCAGATTATACAAAAGAAATAGGTATTCATAAAAAAACACAAATAAAATACAGGAATACCAAAATGTATAAATAGAAAAAAACACAAAAAAACAGCTTTGTATAAATGCTAAACGATGAATTTAACAAATTTTATTTATAATATAAAATAACAAAAAAATTTAATTAAACAATTAATTTACTATTGGCAGGAAGTTTGCTAATAGTACACAAAAACAACACAAAAAAATTATTTCGAAATGCACAAGATTATTACTTTAATTTTGGTAATGGCTTTTTGTACCATTACTGCTCAGGTGGGTATTAACACTTCTACACCTGATCCAAGCTCAGCTTTAGACATTACAAGCACTTCTAAAGGACTTCTTTTACCAAGAATAAGCAATCTAGCAACAGTTACCAATCCAGCAACAGGACTCGTTATTTTTGATACCAACAAAAAATGTATCAGTCAAAATGTAGGAACGCCTGCCGCTCCGGACTGGGTATGCCTTTCTCCGTATGTTGCTAAGTTCTTTTACATGCCGAGCGTAGTTTTTGACACAACTACTCCTGCAACAGGACAGACAAAGGATCTGTATACTTTATATAAAAACCAGTTTTCCAATATCCCGGCAAATGCAAGAAGCACATCAGCTCCGGCTGCGATTCCGTTTTTTCCAAACGCAACAGATTTACACTATTATGTAACGGGTTATGATACTTCTGTTTTCAAAATAAACAGCATCAGCAACACAGGTGTATTAAATTATGATGTTTTATCAAATGCTACCTCAGCATCTTTCATCAACATCGTATTTGTTGTAAAATAAGCAGCTATGAAAAAGAATTTAAAAGGGCTGTCTTGGATGAGCCTGATTTTCGTTCTGTTTACCAACTTCGCGTATGCACAGACAGATAGTACTGAGGTAGCAAGTATTTATGGGTTTTATTCCTATTCAAGTTCATTAATGAATGCTTCTGCGGCACCAGAACTTTCGATACAAGGAAGCGCTTCCCATACTTCTACAGGAATACAGCTTACTCCTGCAAGCTCAGGACAGTTTGGAGGATTGTTTATCAACGGAAGAACTTTTACTTCGGTAAACGGGCTTCATGTTGAATTTGAATATGACATGAAAAATGGAACACCCTTGGGTGGTGCCTATGGAGACGGATTGTCTTTTTTCCTTTATGACGGAGCAGTAACAAGCCCTACCATTGGAGCACCTGGTGCCGGTATCGGATATTCCTATAACAGGACACAAAATACCTATGCAAGCCAAAGAAAAGCTGGTTTATCTGGGGCTTATCTGGGTATTGCCCTGGATGAGTTCGGAAATTTTAAATCGAAGCGTTTTCAGGGTGAATCCAGAGTAAATGGTATTGCGGGGGTAGCATGGAGCCAGGCAACAAGCCATGTCACTTTAAGAGGGGCAAGAGGAGCCGCCATTAATGCCAATGGTTTAGGATTGGGATATACCGGATATCCCGTATTGGTTACCCGTTCTACCTTAAGCAACTCAGGTGCGGTAGGAAGAATCCTGCAAACTGACAGAAGCTATCTTGCGACTTCCAATTCACTTCCCTCTTTATTTGACCTCAGAAACAACGCCGGAGAGTTCAGGAAAGTATACCTAGATCTAATTCCCCATTTTACAACTCCGACCACAACAGACGGGTTTGATATAAAAGTGGATATCCAGACTACACAGAACGGAACTCCTGTGAATGTCATCAATTATTACCACTACAAAACTTCAGTACCTTATACCGAGAATGCCAATCCTCAGATCACTGATTTTAATACTTCGGATGTTGAAGGAGCCGCTACTCCTCAAACTTTGGATGCAACGGTTCCGGCTGTTTTGAAGCTTGGTTTTGCAGCAGCTACAGGAGGAGCTTATCAACAGCATATTATCAGAAATGTAAAGCTTACTCTTCCTTATGCCGCTGTTGCTAATGATGATATAGCTTCTACGTGTAAGTTACAACCGGTTAATATTCCTGTCTTCACTAATGATATAGCTTATAAAGGCCCTATCAGCGTTACGACCCCACCAACCGGAAGCAATTCTAATATTGATTATTCGACATTCAGTTTTACAAAAAACAATGATACAGATCTTACGCTGTACCGTAAAAAAGTGACTCCACAGGGAACATGGACTTATAATAAAACGACAGGTATTGTTACCTTCAATCCTTCAAGCGGATTTATAGGAACAGCAACGATGACCTATACGATAAAGGGGAGAACTGTAAAAGACTCAAACGGTAAGATCATTGAGCCATATGGTGATACTGCTTACCGGTCTACTCCCGCTACTATTACTGTCAATTTAAAAACCACAGGTTGTATTTATTCTGTTATTTCGAACAGAATGGTAACACAGGGAGTAAAATAAGACGACAAACAAGACAGTTCAATAATAAATAAAGCTGGAACAAACAAAAATGTCCCAGCTTTTTGTTTTATTATATCAGTTTAATCATGAAATTCAGACCAGTAGAAGATCATTAAAAATAAATCTTACACCTCCAATAGATTATTTAGTATATAAAAAAATGAAATCATTTTTTATAAAAATATTTATTAACTTTATATAAACAAACACACACACATTTATGAAATTAAATTTTACATTATATCCCTTCTCTATTGTTTGTATTTCATAAGATACAAATAAGATTGACAGACTCGTTCGTAAGTTTTTGATATTAGTTGCTATAAAAGGAAGTACATAAAACATTATTGATTATACTGTTTAAATGAATTTCACTGCGAAATACTGAATTGTAAAACTTTCTACACTGATTATTAAAGATTTATACAACCTGGGTACAAGTTAGTTCATAGGATTTAACTGACTCCCGTGAAGTCTGAATAATATTATAAATCCATTTCCAATTTGATTTAAATAAAAAGTATTAATGAATTTAAAATTCATTAATATCTTTTCGGCCTTATTAAAATAATAATTTTCAATTAAATACAAATAAACAAATGAAAAAAAATGTGTTATTCGGGATAGTTATTTTCCCGTTATTTTATTCCGCACAAGTAGGTATAAATACATCTACTCCAGCTGCAACATTAGATGTAACTGCTAAAAATGCAACAGGAACCACTACCAACGTAGATGGTTTGCTAATACCCCGTGTAGACAGACAAAGAGCGCAAAGCATGGCTTCTGTTCCTACTTCGACTCTCATTTATGTGAATAGCATTGCAACGGGAACTCAAACAGGAACCGCTGCCAACATAAATGCAGTTGGGTATTATTCATTTGACGGATCTGTCTGGGTAAAAATAAATACAGGAAATGATGTTAATATTTATAACTCAGACGGAACACTTGCCGGAAACAGAACGGTTGAAATGGGAACCAATTTTTTAAGATTCCAGAATACTGCATCCGGACCGTTTTTCAGACTTCTTCACACGGCTACTGATGGTCAGGCCACTGTTCAGGGAACCAACCGTTCCAGTATGACATGGTCTTCTAATGCCGCCTCTTTCCTTGATATTTTTCAGGATGTAGGGTCAGCAGCGCAAGTTGCCATTAGAGGAACTTCTACGGGACTGTTCTTAGGTTCATCTACGGGAAGTACAGCTCCTGTCAACCTTATGACCAATGGAACCACAGCCCTTACAGTTATTAATGGAGGTAATGTAGGAATAGGAACTACAGCACCCAATGCCAATGCATTATTAGAATTAAGCTCATCATCAAAAGGGCTTTTATTTCCAAGAGTAACTCTTACTTCTACAGCCCTTGCCTCTCCGCTTTCCGCACATGTGGCAGGTATGAAAGTATATAATACGGCAACCAATACATCATCTGCAGGTAATGAGGTTTATCCTGGCGAATATATAAATGACGGTGCAAAATGGGGACGTTCATTAAGCACAAATGATGTTAGTATACTGGTCGGAGCAGATGGTACAGACGGTGTGGCTACATCAGCGACGATAACAGTGCCTAATGCTGTAACTAATGTTGATACTAATTTAAGTACGTTTAATTTTACATTAACCAGACCTTCTTTAGTTACTTTCAGCGCAAATGTTTCAGCAAGTTTAACAACCACTACAGGAAATGCAATAACAGATGGGGTACCAAGACTATATCGTGTTTTTTGGCAGTTTACAGCACTACCTGCCGGTTCTACATTAACTACAGGAGCTGCCTATGGTCCGAGTTCCGGTATTTATACAGGAGCCAGTGCCGCAGGTGGTACAACAGGAAATATGAATACGACTCCCAATATGTCTCTTAAGCTAATTGCAGGTACATACACCGTAGTTCTAACCGGACGATTATCAAATGTTACCAGCTCCTCCTATAATGGACAATTTGGAGTAGCCACTAATGACAATGTGAGTATTGTTGCTATACCTATAAAATAATATTTTTATTCTAATAAAATATCATTTACATTAATTTGATAAAACCGCAGAAAATTTCTGCGGTTTTGTTTTATATTTGTTATACTCGTTTAATCCTAAAAATATAGATATGAAATTCGGCCAGGTAGAAGACCCTTCAAAAATAGATTTTACACTTCCTAAAGATCATTCCGGAACTAAGGAAATTCTAAGTCAGAATAAAAAAGGATTGGAAAATATTTCTATTGGATGTGCAAAATGGAACAAAACCGATCTTAAAGGATTTTATCCTAAAGGAAACAAGGACGAATTGACCTATTACGCCAAACAGTTTAATTCTATTGAGCTGAATGCTACTTTTTACGGAATGCCTACCCCAGAACAGGTAGCGGTCTGGAAAGAAAAGACGCCTGAAAATTTTAAATTTTTTCCAAAAATCACCAATACTGTTTCGCATTTCAGAAGACTGATTGACGTTACTGAACCGGTAACCAATTTTGCATCGGCCATCATGAATTTTGATCAGAAACTAGGCATGGCTTTTTTACAGCTTCATGATAATTTTAAACCTAAAGATTATGACAGGCTGGAAAAATTTGTAAAAGACTGGCCTCAGGAAGTTCCTCTTGCTATTGAACTCCGCAATACGGAATGGTTCTCTGATGAAGAGATCTTCAATACAACCTGCGAGCTTTTTGAAGCCAACAACATTACCAATATTATTGTAGATACTGCCGGGAGAAGAGATATGCTCCATATGCGCCTCACTACTCCCAACGCTTTTATCCGATATGTTGGCGCCAATGCTGAAAGCGACTATGAAAGGCTGGATGATTGGATGAAACGTCTGACAAAATGGAAAAAAGAAGGTCTGCAGAATGTATACTTCTTTGTTCATCAGAATATTGAAAAAGCGTCTCCCCTACTTTCCGCCTATTTCATTAAACAGATGAATGAGGAATGGAAAACCGATCTACATATCCCGCAAATGGCCACCGATAATAACGGAACTCTGTTTTAACTAAATTAACCAAATAAGTTTTTAATTGTTGCATTTTTCAGCCAGACCTGCAAAAAGATGCTTAAAAAGCTATTTTTGTTGAAAAAAAACAGTAAATTAGGATATACTGATGTTCATTATAAAGCACAGTATCCTAAAAACAAATGTCATGGAAAAAGAAATTTGCACAATCAGTATTGCCAGTACGTGGCTCGGTGATGAATATACGTTTTACGAGGATCATAAAATAAAAAGAGTCTACGATAACCATAGTCTGAGTTCCAACCGGACCGAGTGGCTGGAACCCCACCAGATCAGTAAGCACAATAAAGATAAGCTGATTAAAAACTGTCCTGAAGAATTTAAGGAACAAGTCATGCAGATTCTTGATTATCCATAATATATAAGCAATGAGTAATAAGGTTTAAAAAAACTGCTTATTACTTATTGCTTATTACTCATTGCTTATTTTTTCTTAACAAAAGTACGAGGTTCAGGAAGAGGAGCAGGAGATCTAAGGATACCCAGATTCCCAGCTTTGCATTTTCATAGTTATAGGTCTCCACCTGTTTTTTTGCTGTTTCCGAAAGTTTTACACTCTGGTTGATATAGTTTTGGACTTCAACAATCTGGTCAATATTTTTGTTTGGAACAGCATGTTGGGAGAAATAGACCATATTCTTTTTGCCTAAATATCCTATGATCCAGTATTCGTCGGATTGGTCCATTTTAAGATATTCTATCCTATAATATTCCGGACGTATTTTCCCGATATGTTTAGGTTCCAGATTCTGGATTTTGGCAGTATCCACTTTGATCAGATAAAAATCCAGTGTCTGTGGAAGCTTATTGACCACCTGTAGTCCTACAGAATTATCTACAAAGCTTACCGCACTTTTTTTAATGAACCAATACGTAAACGTTGAGATTGAAAAAACCAGTGTAAGGATACGGAACAGCTTTGCCCATTTTGCCAGCCTTCCCGATTTTACTTTAAATAAAACCAAAGAAAGGACACAAGCCCAAAAGATAACAAAAATGATAAATACCATACTGCAAAGATACTGATTTAAGATTTTTCAGAGGAATGTTAATCTACATTCCATTCTTTGTAGAACTGATCCAGGAATCCCAGCATATAATCATGCCTTTGCTGAGCGATCTCCTTCCCTTTCTCAGTATTCATCAGGTCTTTTAAAAGCAGAAGCTTTTCATAGAAATGATTAATCGTTGTTCCGTTAGACTTTTTATATTCATCTTTAGACATATTCAGACTTGGCTGAACTTCCGGGTCATACATCGGATTATTTTTAAAGCCTCCAAAATTGAACGTCCTTCCAATTCCAATAGCACCTATCGCATCTATACGGTCTGCATCCTGTACAATCTTAAGCTCAATTGGCAATTCAGCCGGAACTTCGCCCCTGTTTTTAAACGAGATATTTTTAATGATAAATAAAACTTTTTCTATCACTTCTTCAGAAACCTGTTGTTCTTCTAAAAATTCTCTTGCTATTTTTGGAGCAATGGTTTCGTCTCCGTTATGAAACTTTGGATCAGCAATATCATGCAGCAATGCGGAAAGCTCCACAACTTCCTGGTTACAGTCTTCTGATGCCGCTATTTTTTTCGACAGCTTCCATACTCTTTCAATGTGATACCAGTCGTGCCCGGCTTCGGCGCCTTCTAATTTTTCTTTTACAAATTCTACAGTGTTTTCGATCGTACTTTTCATTTATCTGCCAATTCGTTTAAAATAATATTCCAGAGTTTTTTGTTATAACTTCTAAAAAAATTGACGTGCCCGATTTCGTTTTTATCAGATTCTGAGGCTTTTATCAGCCTGTAAATAGGTCTAAGGTTAGGATATGTATTGTTCAAAAGGCTCAATACTCCTTTTTCAGTCAGCCATACATCGTCTTCTGCCCGGATCACAAACACTTTTTGCGTCAATGTTTTAGAATAGTCATCAATTTTCTCCAACAGCCTGTTGGTTGATTTCCTGTTTAAAATTAAGGTTCTCCAGTCATATGCACAATTTTTTGGCAGACTTTCTCCAAGTCCAAACCAGTTTGCCGGAAAATAGCCTAATAATCTGGTGGTTAGTGGCTGAACAATTCCAAAGCCAAGATAAGCTTCTATTTTTGTGCGAATCTTCAGGTTTCCTACGAATGCATTCTGAGTTCCCACAAAAATGAATTCATCAAACATCATGGAATCTTCATTCATACCAAGAATCAATGCCCCGACCGAGTGTCCAAGACAATACTTCTTATATTCCGGAAATTCTGTTTTAATATATTGAGTGATCGTTTTATAGTCTTCAGAACCCCAGATTCTCATGGAGGCTTTAAAACCTTTCATGTTTTCCGGTTTTGACAGTCCTATTCCTCTGTAATCATAAGCTAGGACCGTAAATCCATGTTCTGAGAAGAAATGGGCAAATGAAAAGTACACCTGCTGCTTTACACCTGTTGCAGAGTTGATCAGAAGCAGCTTTCCGTTACTTTTTCCAGGCCTGAAAAGATGAGCTGCCAGAGATATATGGTCTTTTGTAATGAGTTCCAGTTTTTCCATATTATAAAAAGAAAAAATCCACTATAAAAGTGGAGATTTTACTTATATTTTTATGTTAAGTTTACAGCTTTCAATATGCGGCAAATAGCTTTAGGAAAGGAAATCCGACATTCTGGGAAGTCCGGTCTGTGAACCTTTCCCTCCGGAAACCCTCGAAGAAACTTCATTACCGAATTTCACACAATCTTCGATAGAATTTCCGTGGCATAGTGCTACAGCAAATCCTGAAGTAAAGGCATCTCCCATTCCCATTTTGTAAACCGTCTCGTCTTTATCATTCCTATAGTACTTCATTTCCGTTCCGTCAAAATAAACCGTTGAATTGGTATCATCCCTTACGAAAACCTTATTGAAATATTTTTTAAGGATCTCTTCTCGCTTATCTTCACCGAAAACAGTATGCAGTTCACTACTTTTTGTCACAATAAAATCTACATTTTCTATAATTCCTTCACTGATTCTCATCGCCGGCGAAGCATAAAGGCCTACTTTTTTTCCGTATTTTTTAGCTTTTCGGATTGCATATTCTACTACCTCCATCGCCACTTCAAGCTGAACGAGAACAAGATCCACACTGTTAAAATAACGGTCCGCATCTTCCACATGCTGAATGCTGAGGTGTTTATTAGCAGCAGGAACTACTACGATGGCTGCATTTCCATGGCTGGTAGTTACATATGCTGTTCCCGTAGATTCCATATCGGTTTCATGGACAAAGCCTACATTTACACCTTCACCTACAAGATTTCTCATGATCTGCTGGCCAAGAGGATCCATCCCCACACATCCTATAAAATAGACACTGGCTCCCAGCCTTGCAGTTCCCACCGCCTGATTGGCCCCTTTTCCTCCAAAATAACTATCTGATTTGACAGCTAGAACCGTCTCATTGGATTGAGGAATTTTTTCGGTTTCTAAAACGAGATCAATTGATGAGCTGCCTACTACAATAATTTTGGGTTGTTCTGATGAGAATTTCATTGGTGCTTTTATCTGAGTTTAATATAATGTTTTCAGAGAACTAGGTTCAAAAATAACTAATTTAATTAACTTATTTCAATAAATTCGGTAATTATCTTCACAGGTTTGTGATCCTGGTCGTATGCAATATAGCTGGCATAAAACCCTTCGCCATATCCTGTTTCAAAGGCAAAGATTGTTCCGGGATGCTCCTCAGCAGGTTTCAGAAATGCATACTGGTCTATAGCTCCTTTCTCATCAAAGAAATAATCATGGAAAAATTCTTCATAGATTCCCATGAAATCTGCCCCTTTATTGTGATACAACTTTTTTTCAAGCTCGTTAAGGCTATGCTGGGTATCTACATCCATCAGGCATCCCATTCCGCTTTCTACAGGATATCCGAAAACTTCCTCTTCAGCAAGATCTTTGATATCCTGGCCTTCAGTAACAGCCATTTTCCAGTCTGTAATTTCTGTATTGCTGAAAATAACTTCTGCATACGCAACACAGTTGCTTTCTCTTTCTTTATGTAGTAAAACAGAGAAATTACCTTTTGGAAATTCTGTTGTGAAAGGCAACATGTCATTTGTGATCAAAGGATCACAGGCAACGAGCTTTCCACTGGAAAGATAGAGTTTCCCAACTTCAAAGCTTTCCAGTAAAGGACTTTCCACGAAGTTTCTTGAGAATAGTTTTTTTATGTTGTCTATGTGTGTCATTTTAATTTTTGTTGTTTACACTGTCAGGCTGAGCGGAGTCGAAGCCTTTTTGATCTTGCTCCAAATTATCCGAATGACTTTTGTTTTTACAAACAGATAATTCTTTTAACTGTTCCCAGTTATCATTTATAATCGCTTCTTTTTTCTTTCGGCTCCATCCTTTCACTTGTTTTTCAAATAAAATAGCCTGCATAATGTCATTAAATTCACAAAAGAAGACCAATTCTACGGGTCTTCTTTTGTGTGTATAGCTTTCAGGAAATTTTCCAGACTGATACTGAGCCAATCTGGCTTCAATATCATTGGTAACTCCTGTATAATAAGAGCCGTCGAAACATTTTAAAATATATACAAAATATTGTTTCATTTTAAGATATCAGGCTTCGTGAACTTTCGTTCGCAGATTTTTATCTGTGCTCAGCCTGACATTCCGACAAACTTACTGTCTATCTTTTAAATTTACAAACTTTTCAGTTTCTCTTCCAGAATTGCAATTTTATCCTGAGCATCTTTTTGTTTCTGGCGCTCTACTTCTACAACTTCAGATTTAGCGTTAGCTACAAACTTTTCATTGGAAAGCTTCTTGTCTACAGAGATTAGAAATCCTTTCAAATAAGCCAATTCTTCTTCTGTTTTCTTTTTCTCTTCACCCAAATCTAAATTTTCGCTCAGAGGAATAGAAATTTCTGTTGCACTAACAAGGAATGTAAAGCTAGGCTTATCTGTCTTTGCTCCGAAATGAATTTCAGTAACATTAGCCAGCTTTCTGATCACCGCTTCATTTTCAAAGTTTGAGGCACTTGTATAAACCTCAACAGCTTCTTTAGGCGAAATTCCTTTGGTCTGACGGTAATTTCTGATTCCGGAAATGATTTCTTCAGCAGTTTCAAAGTTTTTGATTATCTCTTCATTAAATACTGCAGCTTTCTTCTGCTGAGCAACAATTAAAGCTTCTTCAATACTTCTTTCCGAGATAAGCTGCCAGATTTCTTCAGACTGGAACGGCATAAACGGATGAACAAGTTTCATCAACTCTTCAAAGAAGGCTATTGTTGTCTTATACACTTCTTCAGAAACTCCTTCCCCATAGTTTGGTTTCACTGCTTCTAGGTACCATCCGCAGAAATCATCCCAAATTAGTTTATAAATTAGGTGTAAAGCATCAGAAATTCTGAATTTCTCAAACTGCTGCTCAATCTCCCCGATTGTTTTATTTAATTTATGTTCAAACCATTCGATTGCATTTTTATCTGAATCGTTCAATGGTTTATCTTCTCTGTTCCATCCTTGGGTTAAACGGAATGCACTCCAGATTTTCGTCATAAAGTTTCTTCCCTGAAGCATCAGATCTTCGTCAAAGAGAAGGTCATTTCCTGCTGCAGAACTCAATAAGATTCCTACACGAACTCCATCTGCACCATATTTATCCATCAGTTCAAGCGGATCCGGAGAGTTTCCTAAAGATTTTGACATCTTTCTTCTCTGCTTATCTCTTACAATTCCTGTAAAATAAACATTTTTGAACGGAACTTCTTTTCTGTATTCCAGTCCGGCCATGATCATTCTGGCTACCCAGAAGAAAATAATATCGGGACCTGTAACCAGATCAGAGGTTGGATAATAATAGTTGATATCTTTATTTTCAGGATCCAGAAGACCGTCAAATACAGACATTGGCCATAACCATGATGAGAACCAGGTATCAAGAGCATCTTCGTCCTGTTTCAGACCTTCAAGAGTTAATTCCTGATTTCCTGTTTTTTGTTTTGCCAATTCTAAAGCTTCTTCTTTAGTCTCTGCAACCACAAAATCATTTTCTCCATCTCCGTAGTAGAATGCCGGAATCTGCTGTCCCCACCAAAGCTGACGGGAGATATTCCAGTCACGGATGTTTTCCATCCAGTGCTTGTAGGTATTCTTGAATTTTTCCGGGTAGAATTTCACTTCATCATCCATTACTACATCCAATGCAGGCTTAGCAATTTCAGACATTTTTAAGAACCACTGAACTGAAACTTTAGGCTCAATAACTGCACCTGTTCTTTCTGAAGTTCCTACTTTATTTACATAATCTTCTGCTTTCAGTAAAAGATCTTTTTCCTGTAATTCTTTTGCGATCTGCTTTCTTACATCAAATCTGTTTTTACCTGCATAGTGTAAACCGTGCTCGTTAAGATTTCCGTCATCATCCAAAGCATCGATCATTTTTAACTGATGCTTCTGCCCTATCTCGTAGTCGTTGGTATCATGGGCAGGCGTAATTTTCAACGCTCCGGTTCCGAATTCAATGTCTACATATTCGTCTTCAATAATAGGAATTACTCTGTCAACAATCGGTACGATTACATTTTTACCTTTCAGATGAGCATATCTTTCATCATTAGGATTGATGCATACGGCAGTATCCCCGAAAATAGTCTCGGGACGTGTTGTAGCTACGGAAAGAAATTCTTCTGACCCTTCAATTTTATATTTAAGGAAATATAGTTTTCCGTTCTGTTCTTTAAATATTACTTCTTCATCAGAAATATTGGTCTTTGCTTCCGGATCCCAGTTAACCATTCTGTAACCTCTGTAGATTAATCCTTTATTATATAGATCTACAAAGCTTTTAATCACCTGTTGAGAAAGTTTTTCTTCCATGGTGAAACGGGTTCTGTCCCAGTCGCATGAACATCCCAGCTTTTTCAGCTGTTCAAGAATAGTTCCTCCATATTTATCGGTCCATTCCCAGGCATGCTTTAAGAATTCTTCACGGGTAATATCTGATTTATTGATCCCTTCAGACTTCAGTTTAGCAACAACTTTGGCTTCAGTGGCAATTGAAGCGTGATCTGTGCCCGGAATCCAGCAGGCATTAAAGCCCTGCATTCTTGCACGGCGGACGAGAACATCTTGAATGGTATTGTTCAGCATATGTCCCATGTGTAATATCCCCGTTACGTTTGGCGGAGGAATTACCACAGTATATGGTGGTTTCTCATTGGGTTCCGAATGGAAAAATTTGTTTTCCATCCAGAAGTTGTACCATTTCTGTTCAGTTTCCTGTGGATTGTACTTTTCTGAAATCTGCATAAAATTCTATTTCTTTTGCTTACAATTTGCAAAAATAGTCTAAAGAAAAAAAATTTTAAGTATGAATTAAAATAATTTTTAACTTTGTTTCTTGAAATTTATCTAACAAACATATTAACATTCAAGAATATGAAAAAATTAATTGCAGGAATTGCATTATTCGGAACATTTGCATTGGCATCTGCACAAACAATTACGTTTGACAAAACTACTTTTGACTATGGTACTATTAAGCCAAGTGCTGACGGTACAAGATTCTTTACAGTAACAAACACTGGTGACAAGCCTTTGATCCTTTCTAATGTAAAACCTTCTTGTGGATGTACTACACCTGAGTTCAGCCAGGATCCTATTATGCCAGGAAAATCTGCTAAGATTAAAGTGGGATATAACACTACTCTTAACGGACCTTTCAATAAAATGATCGAAGTTTTCTCTAATGACCCTGCTAACAGCAGAAGCGTAATCTACATCAAAGGTAATGTAGACGCTAATGCTCCTGAACCAAAGCCTTTAACAGCTGAAGAGCAGAAAGCAGCAGCAAAAGCTGAAAAGAAAGCGGCTAAACTTGCTAAAAAAGCAGCAGCAAAGTAATCTCTACTAAAAAAATAAAAAAACCGTCTTCATATGAAGACGGTTTTTTTATTACATTTAAGTAAGATTTAGAAGTTAAATTTGGATATTAGTTAATAATACCTTTTAATTCTTAATCTTTAAATCTTCAATTTTTCAATCTTTAAATATTAAAAAATATGGATACCAATTTTTCAGATGATTTCCTGATAAAGGGAAAAATTTCGATAAAAAAAATTTCAACAGAGTATAAAGGAAAGCTCACAAAAGAAGAAGGTGAGCAGTTGTTAATCGCTGAAAAAGAAAAACTGCGCGAACTGCAGGAAAAGCTTTATGCTGATGGCAGCAAATCCCTGCTTGTGGTTCTTCAGGCAATGGATGCAGCGGGAAAAGACAGTTTGATAGAGCATGTTTTCGGAGGTGTAAATCCACAGGGATGCAATGTTACCAGCTTTAAGGCTCCAAGTTCAAAGGAATATTCCCACGATTTTCTGTGGAGACATTATCTGGCGCTCCCGCAGAAAGGAATGATTGGTATTTTTAACAGATCACATTATGAGAGTGTTCTGGTATGTAAGGTCCATCCTGAATATAACCTCAGCGAGAAAACATGGTCTTCTGTAAAGGATTTTGATGCAAAATTCTGGGAAAACAGATATGAAAGTATCCGAAATTTTGAGCAGCACCTGGCACAGAACGGAACTACTATTGTGAAAATATTTTTAAATGTTTCTAAGGACGAGCAAAAGAAGAGGCTTCTGGACAGAATTGATGAACAGGAAAAAAACTGGAAATTTTCTGCCGCAGATCTTCCTGAAAGAGCGCTTTTCCCAAAGTATATGGAAGTTTATGAAACCGCTATCAACGAAACTTCAAAGGATCACGCCCCATGGTATATACTTCCCGCAGATAATAAATGGTTTGCAAGAGTAGCCGCTATACAGATTATTATTGATACTCTGGAGAAGATGGATCTGAAGTATCCTCAACTTGGAGAAAAGGAAAAAACAGAGCTTGCCGAAGCAAAAAAAACCCTTGAAGGTGAATAATACATAAGTGTAAATTATTACGTCGTAGCTAAATAAGATAAAATAAATTTAACATAGAAGACACTAAAAAGTGAATAATATGTTGTTCATATTAGTTTTTTTTATAAATTTATCAAAAATTAATTTTTAACCCCCAATCATTAAACTTTAGCTATGAAAAAACATTTATTATTATCAGCAATTGCTGTAATAAGTATTATCTCCTGTAATAGTGAAGGAGCAGCTGTCAATACTGTACAAAGTATGAAGACTCCTCAAATGGAAAACTTCGACAAAGCTTTCAAAAGTCTTGGTGATCCTCAGAACAGACCTACCGAAGAAGAAAAGAAAAGGAACACTTCCGAACTGAGTGACAGAAGAAAAGCACTTCTTGTACCGGCTTCCAAAGAACTTATTATTTCCTCAGGCGTAACAGAAGCCGAATTAATGAGAAAGACAGGAGGCGATATGAGCCAGATTATTGTATGGGCCACCAACATCTACATGCAGAAAAGTGATGAGATCCGTAAAAACTTAAAATCTGAGAAATAGATCATGAAGAAGCTGCTACTCCTGCTGGGGATCTGTTCTGTTTCCTCAGCATACGCCCAGGGAGGAACTCTGATCATTCAGAATCTGACTTCCAATTATGATTTCCATGGAACTATTTATGCCAATAACAACGTAGGAGGAGGATGTTATCCGTTAGTTATCTCCAAAGATCCTGACCCCATAATCATACCGCCAGGCACTATTGTAAAATATGAGAATTACAGAGATCAATATTCTTTTTCCGGTTACCCGATTTCTACCTGGGATGTTATTTTGGGAGCAGGATCCCCTGCCTCACCAAGACCCTGGAATCATGGAAGCCTAGTTCCGGGCGGCGTTATTTCCAATAACACAAAATGGTCTATGTCTAAATTCCAGATGTATCATGCCGGAACTTCAGTACCTGAGACCTACTTCAATGGGGATATCGGAGGAACTGCCGCTCCGTGTAATACTGCCCCTGACACTGTTACAACATCGTGGGGAAGCGCCAAATGGTTTACCATCACTTCCGGAACAGATGTTTACACTTACCTGATCATCCAATAACCCTTATTACTATGAAAAAGATATCATTACTTTTATCAGCTTTGGCAGGAGTTCTTTCTTTTGCCCAGACTTCTCCCCTGATTATACAAAACTATAGTGCATATGATGCCGTAGGCCGACTCCGTACCGGTACACCGGGAGTGCCCGGTCCTTATATGTTTGCAGCTCCTAATGCTCCTTACGGTACCTACACTGTTCCTGCCGGAGTTACTACACAATATAATACATTCAGTACATCAGGTACAGCTTCTCTTCCTATTACAACATGGTATGTCACAGATCCTGTCAACCCTGCCAATAGCGGAACATACCCATACAACCATCCTTTTATTGCAACGGTAATGAACCCTTCCAATATATGGGGTGGATTCCATTTCTGGCTGACAGATCCATCATTAGGAACTGATATGTATCAGCTTGGGAATCCTGTGGTATATTCAGGATTCACAGCTTCAGGAACAGGAGCTTTTTCGAGCGCAGACTGGTTTACAATAACCACGCCTAGCGGCCCGACCACTTACCTGCAGATATTCTAGATAAACGGCAGCTGTTCTGCAGCTGCCTATTTTATTGAACATCCCTTACGGAAAGCAACAGTTTTGCTCTCCGAGGGATATCATATGCCCCAATTTCACTAATCATTTACCTTATATTAATACAACTTAATTATGAAAAAAATCTTTTTATCGGCTTTACTGGCCGTTTTAACATTAGCAGCATGCAGCAATGAAAATACTGTTGCAAATACTGTGGAAAGCATGAAAACGCCACAGATGGAAAACTTTGACAAAGCTTTTAAAAGCCTTGGTGATCCGCAGAACAGACCTACGGAAGAGGAAAGAAAAAGAAATACGTCCGAGCTGAGTGACCGGAGGAAAGCCCTTCTGGTTCCGGCATCTAAAGAGCTAATTCTATCCACAGGCATTACAGAAGCTGAACTGACAAGAAAAACAGGCGGTGATATGAGCCAGATTATCGTCTGGGCTACGCAGATCTATATGCAGAAAAGTGACGATATCAGAAAAAATTTAAAATCAGAGAAATAATTATGAAAAAGTATTTAGCTATTCTAGGATTGGTATCCTTATCTTTTGCCTATGCACAGGGTGGGCCTCTTGTTATCAACAATTATACATCGTATGATTTCCATACAAGAGTTACTGCGGCCAATCTGTTTACACCGGGATGTTATTTTTATGTCGCTTTAGACAATCCTGAGCTTGTAATTTCCGGTGGTAATTCTGTCAGTTACAACAGCTACAATATTCCGGGGACGACCTGGAAAGTATCTACATCATCTTCGCCTGCGACCCTGAGATTGGGGAGTAATCCAAGTCTTGCCCTGGGAGGAACAATCTCCAACAATACGAAATGGGTGGTCTCTCAATTTCAGTTTTATCAGTCAGGAACATCTTTATCGGTAGGAGCTGTGGGAGATACTACTTATACATGCAATCCTGTTCCCAATATTTTCAACACACCTCAGGCAATGGTAGAATGGTTTACGATTACTTCCGGTACTACCACATCTACATATGTACAGATATATTAATCAGTTTATCCAATTAAATCCTAATTCTTTATGAGAAAACATTTTTTACTGGCAGCTTTTGCCTTATTAATCTTAACCTCATGCAGCAATGAAAGTTCTGCTGTAAGTATGGTGGAAAGTATGAAAACCCCGCAGATGGAAAACTTCGACAAAGCTTTCAAAAGCTTGGGAGATCCACAGAACAGACCTACGGAGGAGGAAAGAAAAAGAAATACATCTGAGCTGAGTGACCGAAGAAAAGCACTTCTTGTACCGGCATCTAAAGAGCTAATTCTATCCACAGGCGTGACAGAATCTGAACTGACAAGAAAAACAGGTGACGATATGAGCCAGATTATTGTCTGGGCTACGCAGATCTATATGCAGAAAAGCGATGAGATCAGAAAAAATATTAAATCCGATAAATAAACACTAACCATTCAATTTATTAAAGTATGAAAAAATTAACTGTTATTCTAGGAATGCTAGCAGGAATAGGTATTTCTGCACAATCTTCCTCAATAGTAATCCATAATTACAGCGCTTATGATGCTGAAGGCAGGTTTATGACAGTAGGATCAGCCGGCACAGGATCGTCTCAGCCCTATATGTATGCCCTTCCGAATCCTCCTTACTCAGTATATACTATTCCTGCAGGAGGTCACACGAAATATGACAAATTCGATAATACAGGCAGCCCGAATCCCATTCCCATTCCCGGATGGTACTATATCGATCCTTTAAACAGTTCCAACACCGGCAATTATCCGTACAATCATCCTATAATCACAGCGGTTACTCCTGTTGATGAGTGGATGGGCTTTGCTTTCAGGCTCACAGATACCACGGGATATACATATGATACTTTTGAGGTAGGGGATCCGATTCTTTCCAACGGTTTCTTAAGCTCAACCCAGACAGGGCCCAATACCACTGTTTCTGCAGACTGGTTTACCATCACAACAACGGGCGGACAGGTTACCTATTTCCAAATCTATTAATTCCCGTTACACAACCAGAAGTTTAACGTAATTAAAAAAACAAATATTTAAATACTTATGAAAAAACTACTTATATCATCAGTCTTTTCCCTATTAACTCTGGCATCATGCAATAATGAAAGCGCTGTCGTCAATACGGTGGAAACTATGAAAACCCCACAGATGGAAAACTTTGACAAAGCTTTTAAAAGCCTTGGTGATCCACAGAACAGACCTACGGAAGAGGAAAGAAAAAGAAATACGTCTGAGCTGAGTGACAGAAGAAAGGCTCTTCTTGTTCCTGCATCTAAAGAATTAATTCTATCCACAGGGGTTACAGAAGCCGAATTAATGAGAAAAACAGGCGGCGACATGAGCCAGATCATTGTTTGGGCAACTCAAATTTACATGCAAAAAAGTGATGAAATCCGTAAAAACATCAAATCTTAAAAATAATTATCATGAAAAAAGTATTAACATTACTGGGATTAGCAGCCTTTTCTTTCGGTTATTCACAAGGAGGAACGCTTATTCTGAACAACTATTCACAATATGATTTCAAAGGATTCATAGTAGCTAATAATTTTGCCGGAGGGTGCTATCCTTACATCAGCTCCAACAATCCGGATATGGTAACGGTTCCCGCCAATTCTCATATTGGCAATGGTCAGGAGCTGAGATATACCAACTACAGAGATCAATTCAATTCTTCCTTATACCCGATGACGGAATGGCACGTCAGCACATCATCTGCGCCCGGCATACCAAGGTTATGGAACCACCCAGCCGTAATGCCCGGCGGGGTTCTTTCAAACAATACAAAATGGGCCACCACCAAATTTGTAATGTATTATCCAGGAACAACAACCCTTGCTCCGGATAATTTTAACGGTGCCATCACTCTTGCCGGCAACTCCAACTGCTACAGTGCCTCTGACAATATGACGACTTCAACAGGAAACAATAGTGCAGAAATATTCACCATAGCAAGTGGTGGAATTACCTATACTTATATCCAAATCTATTAATTTGAATTCCTTATGAAAAAAATATTCACCATTCTTTCCTTAGCATTGTTCTCAGTTGCATATTCCCAAAGCAGTATGATGATTGTTAATAATTATTCTACCACTTACGATTTCCAGGGAAATATCAGTGCTCACAATTTTTCAGGAGGATGCTATCCCTATGTAACATCCAGCACACCTGCGGCGATTACTGTTCCTGCCAATTCGCATACAGGTAATGGTCAGGAACTTGCCTATAAAAATTTCAGAGACCAGTTTACCGGCTCATTGTATCCTACTACAAACTGGACAGTACAGCTGAGCCCTACTACATCCCAGATACGTGCCTGGAACCATCTAAGTATAGCACCCGGAGGAGTTATTGCTTCGAATGTGAAATGGGCTTCTTCACAGTTTCAGATGTATTTTGCAGGAACTTCCACACCGGAACCATCTTTCAGCGGGCTGATCGGAGAATCTCCCGATCCGTGTACAGGTGCCACAGGGTATATATCAACGCCATATGGGGATGCAGAGTGGTTCAATATTACTACAGGAAATGTAGATTATTCTTATTTGCAAATTTATTAGTCAAAAAAATCAAACCTAAATTCTAATTAATTATGAAAAAACTTTTTTTATCGGCAGCTTTTGCCGCTTTAACTCTGGTTTCATGTAACAATGAAGGAAGTGCTGTCAATACGGTGGAAAGTATGAAGACTCCACAGATGGAAAACTTCGATAAAGCTTTCAAAAGCCTGGGAGATCCACAAAACAGACCTACGGAAGAGGAAAGAAAAAGAAATACTTCCGAACTGAGCGACAGAAGAAAAGCTCTTCTCGTTCCGGCTTCCAAAGAATTAATTTTATCCACAGGAGTTACCGAGACCGAATTAATGAGAAAAACCGGTGGCGACATGAGCCAGATTATTGTATGGGCTACGCAGATCTATATGCAAAAGAGTGACGAAATCCGTAAAAACATCAAATCTGATAAATAATGAAAAAGATCTTGTCAATATTAGGTATTGCAGCCTCCATAGCTGCATATGCGCAAGGAACCCTTATTATCAATAATTATACAATTTATGATTACAGGGGAGATGTAATTGCACACAATATGTTTGCCCCATGCTATCCTAGAGTGGTCAACAATGTTCCTATCATAGTGCCCGCCAATTCCAATACAGGAACAGGAACCCAGCTCCAATATGATAACTTCAGGGATCAGTATACTTCTTCTTTGTATCCGATGGCTGAATGGAGTGTCGGAACCTCTCCCAACACCACGAATGTAAGACCATGGGATCACCCGGTTTTAGTTCCCGGAGGTACGTTTTCAAACAATACGAGATGGGGTATAACTAAATTCGGGATGGTATATGCAGGAACCAATAATAATGTTGTTGGTTTTAGTGCTAATATAGCTATAGCAGGAAATCCATGTTATACTTATCCTGATTATTTTACGACCCCAAATGGACTTAACAGCGGGGAAATGTTTATCATTACCAGCGGAAGTAATGTGACCACATATATCCAGCTTTATTAATCAAAAAATCAAATCTAAATTCTAATTAATTATGAAAATTTTTTTTTTATCGGCAGCTTTTGCCGCTTTAACTTTGGTTTCATGTAACAATGAAGGAAATGCTGTCAATACGGTGGAAAGCATGAAAACTCCACAGATGGAAAACTTCGATAAAGCTTTTAAAAGTCTTGGTGATCCGCAAAACAGACCTACCGAAGAGGAAAGAAAAAGAAATACTTCCGAACTGAGCGACAGAAGAAAGGCTCTTCTTGTTCCCGCATCCAAAGAATTAATCCTGTCCACAGGAGTTTCCGAGACCGAATTAATGAGAAAAACCGGTGGCGACATGAGCCAGATTATTGTATGGGCTACACAAATTTATATGCAGAAAAGTGACGAGATCCGTAAGAATATCAAATCTGATAAATAATGAAAAAGTTATTAACCATATTGGGAATCACTGCAACGTCGTTCGCTTATTCCCAAGGGATGTTCATGCTTAACAATTATTCCCCTCACGATTATCACGGAAATCTTATGGCCATCAATCTTAGCGGCTGTGTTCCGGCCGTCATAAACAATGATCCTGCCACAATTATTGTCCCTGCCAATTCACATATGGGCAACAGCCTTGCCTGGAAGATAGATAACTACAGAGACCAGTTCAGTAATTCCCTGTATCCTATCACCAGCTGGCTTGTAACACTTGGGCCATCACCAGCAACCGTAAGACAATGGAATAACCCCAGCCTTATGCCGGGCGGT
This sequence comes from Chryseobacterium lathyri, assembly GCF_019970085.1. Classification (NCBI taxonomy): domain Bacteria; kingdom Pseudomonadati; phylum Bacteroidota; class Flavobacteriia; order Flavobacteriales; family Weeksellaceae; genus Chryseobacterium; species Chryseobacterium lathyri. Next base: position 293,772 of record NZ_JAHXYG010000005.1, read on the forward strand.
GTAATCGCCAACAATACCAAGTGGGTGACGTCTAAGTTTGCCATGTATTATGCAGGAACAGGCAACAAGGTTTTCGGATTCAACACGAACCTGGGAGATGCAACCCCGAATACATGCGTCACCAGTGTTGATTATTTTTCTACTCCGGACGGTTCTGCAGAATGGTTTACCATTACAACAGGTACTGAAACAACAACTTATCTACAAATATATCCATGAAAAAAACAGCAGCTTTATTATTGGGTTTAGCGGGAATACTTTCCTCAGCCCAGACTTCTTCTTTTGTATTTAATAACTATAATATCTATGATGCAGTAGGAAGACTGATGACCTGCAGCCCGACTCCCGGACTGATTAAATATATGTATGCCTCTCCAAACGGTACTTTTGGTTCGTATACAATGCCGGCAGGAATTTCTTCATCTTACGCCTCTTTCGGCACCACCGGCCTGGCGCCTTTCCCTATGAATATGATGCAGTGGAATGTGACTGATCCTACCAATACATCCAATAACGCATCTTATCCTTACAATCATAGCTTTATAACATCTACAATGTCAGCTATTAACGAGTGGGCTTCATTTCATTTTACGCTGCGTGACAGCTCCGGAAACGCCATTGATTCCTATCTCGTGGGAGATCCTGCTGTTGCAATTAATGCAGGTGTAACGGCAAACGCATATCAGATAGGTGCCAGCAGCGGGATAGAAGCAGAATGGTTTACCATTACAACATCTACCGGAAAGGTAACCTATTTCAGTATTTATCCATAAAAAAAGCGGAGACTGATCTCCGCTTTTTTATTTTAAACAGTTTGTATTGAATAAAAATCACGAGAAAATCTATAAGCCGGATTTTGTTCTTCCGAAGAAGTGCCTGTTATTTATCTACGTCTTACATTGCTGTAAAACTTGAGCTGATTACCCCTCGGCTTTCAGGACGAGCCGCCCCTATTTCCATTACTGAAAAGAACCGATATACTTATCATTGCACCGCAAAGAGTTTACCTGGTTTCACTACAGCCGAACTGTACCTGCTTTCTGTTGCACTTGTCCTACCCTCACGGGTGACGGATGTTATCCGCTTTGCTGCTCTATGGTGTCCGGACTTTCCTACCCCTGCCGAAACAGGAATCAACAAGCCGATTTTCTCGCGGTTGCAAAGATACACGATAATTTCGACAATTGAGAATGTGGAAACATGCCAATTTGAAATCTTAAAATGCAGGGCCTTTTCAAATGAACAAATTATACGATCATATATCAACAAATTACCGCATTATTATTATCTTCGTGCCATTATATATCTATGACTTCCAGGGAAAAAGAATTTGCGCAGCTTATTAAGGATAATCAGGGCCTGATTATTAAAGTTTCGCGCTTGTATACCAATTCTCTTGAAGATGAAGAAGATCTGTTTCAGGAGATCGTCCTCCAGCTTTGGAGAAGCTACGATTCTTTCAAAGGAAATTCTAAAATTTCTACGTGGATGTACCGCGTAGCGCTTAATACAGCCATTACACTTTTCAGAAAAAAAAGCAAAAGCCTTCTTACGAACGAGCTGGATATCAATCACAGGGATTTTGTAGAGGACGACGACGATAAGCAGCAGCAGATATCGCTTCTGTATACCGTAATTAAAACACTTCCCCATGTAGAAAGAGCAATTGTAATGATGTATCTTGACGACCTGCCTTATAAGGATATTGCAGAAAACCTAGGGATTACCGAAGTTAATGCGCGTGTAAAAATGAACAGATTAAAGAAAACCCTTAAAGAACAGATGCAAAAATATGCCTGATTTTGATTTAGACAGTTTTAAGAAAACATGGCAAGAGCAGCCTGTTCAGCCAAAATACGACAGCAATGAGATTCTTCAGATGCTGAACAAAAAATCACGCAATTACGTGAAGTATATTTTTTGGATCAGCGTGGCAGAATTTTTATTCTTTTCCGTTCTAGGATTATTTTATTTCTTTCAGGACGAGGAGTCGGATAGCTTCCGTAAGATCTTAGAAAAACTGGGAGCTCAGAAAGCCCCTGAAATAGAAACTAATTTTGACCATGCTTATTTAGCCATAAAAATTTTAAGTCTTTTAATTACAGCTTATTTTGTCCTAAAGTTTTATCAGAATTACCGCAAAATAAGGATCGAAGAAAACCTAAAAGGTCTTATTATACGGATCATCAAGTTTAAGAAAACAGTGAATGCTTTTATCCTTATCAGCATCGCGCTGCTGGTAGCTTTTACATTTGTATTCACAGCCTTTATTTTCTATGTATTAAATTCCCAAAACGTACGGCCGGATAATACCAACCTTATTATTGTTATTATTGGAATCATTGTAAGTACGGTATTATGTGTCCTGCTGATCTGGCTCTACTACAGGCTTGTGTATGGGATTATCATTAGAAAACTGGACAAAAATCTAAAACAGCTTAAAGACATAGAATCTCAGGAAAATTAGATAGACAGGCATCATTTCAAGATTTTTCATTAATTTTATTCCACCAAATCTTAAACTATGCCATTATCTTACGTCTATGGAGCCTCTGCTATTCCATTACTGGGACAAACCATTGGAGGGAATCTTAAAAAGACTGTTGAAAAATTCTCAAACCATGAAGCCTTAGTCTGTGTTCATCAGGATTACAGAGCTACCTATCAGGAATTTTATAATCAGACCACCGCTGTTGCTAAAGCTTTAATCTTTTTAGGAGCCAAAGCAGGAGACAGAATCGGAATCTGGGCTTCGAACCGCTATGAATGGGTTTTGCTTCAGTATGCTACAGCCCGGGTAGGTACCATACTGGTCAATATCAATCCTGCTTACAGAACACACGAACTTACATATGTGATCAATCAATCCGGAATTCGGTTTATGTTTTCTTCTTTAAGCTTTAAAACGAGCAATTATAAGGAAATGGTAGAATATGCCAAGGAAGTATGCCCCAGCCTGGAGCATGAAATCTTCTTTGATGACAACTGGGAAGATTTCTTGAACAACGGACAGGATATTTCGGATGATACGCTTCACAGCTTTGAAGAGCATGTACAATTTGATGATCCCGTGAATATTCAGTATACATCCGGAACAACAGGCTTTCCAAAAGGTGTTACTCTTTCCCATCACAATATTTTAAATAACGGATATTTTATCGGCATTCGCTTAAAATACTCGGAGAAAGACCGTGTCTGTATTCCTGTGCCATTCTATCATTGCTTTGGAATGGTGATCGGAAATATATGCTGTACAACCCATGGCGCATGCATGGTGATCCCTAATGACAGCTTTGATCCTGAAATTACTTTAAAAACAGTTTCTGAAGAAAAATGTACCTCCTTATATGGAGTTCCAACAATGTTTATCGCTGAACTGGCTGTGAAGGATTTTCCCTCCTATGATTTTTCAAACTTAAGAACCGGCGTAATGGCTGGGTCTGTATGCCCGCCCGAAATCATGAAAAAGGTGGAAAGCCTGATGAACATTAAAGAAATGAGTATCTGTTACGGAATGACGGAAACGTCTCCGGTTTCTACACAGACGCTGATAGGAACGCCATTGGAAAAACAGGTCAGTACTGTAGGAACCGTGCAGGACCATCTTGAAATAAAGATTATTGATGAAAACGGGAAAACCGTACAACGTGGTGAACACGGCGAATTATGCACCAGAGGCTATTCCGTAATGCTGAAATACTGGAATGATCCGGAAAATACAAAGAAAGTACTGGATGACGCCCGATGGATGCATACCGGCGATATGGCCGTAATGGATGACGATGGCTATATTACCATATCCGGAAGAATAAAGGACCTCATCATTCGCGGCGGTGAAAACATTTCGCCTAAAGAAGTTGAAGATTTCCTATACACTTATCCAAATATACTGGATGTACAGATCATCGGGGTTCCGAGTGAGAAATTCGGAGAGGAAGTCATGGCCTGGGTAAAAGTGAGAAAAGGATTTGAGGTATCAGAAACCGAACTTTTAGAATACTGCCAGGGAAGAATTGCTCATTATAAAGTTCCGAAATACTGGAAATTTGTGGATGAATTCCCAATGACAATATCCGGAAAAATAAGAAAAGTAGAGATGCGTGAGATTTCTATAAAAGAACTGGAACTGGATAAATTGAAACAGCGTTCCTAAGGAAAATATTATAATAAAACTTTGCGTTAAAAATATCTTGCAGATCGAGCATATTTTCACTTTAAAAACAAAAAAGCCCAGAAATACTGGGCTTTACTTATGTATAGAAAACTTATTAAAGTTCTTTTCTTAATCTCGCTACCGGAATATTGAGCTGTTCGCGGTATTTAGCGATCGTTCTTCTGGCAATATTATAGCCCTGCTCTTTCAGCATCACTACCAGCGCATCATCTGTAAGGGGTTTTCTTTTATTCTCCTTTCCGATTACTTCCTGAAGATGAGTCTTGATTTCTTTGGTAGAAACTTCTTCACCATCATCATTGGTCAGGCTGTCAGAGAAAAGATCTTTCAGATAAACAATTCCGTTCGAGGTATCTGCATATTTACTTTTTACTACCCTTGAAATGGTAGAAATATCAAATCCGGTAATATCAGCAATGTCTTTCAAGATCATTGGCCTCAGTGATTTTTCGTCACCAGTAATAAAATAATCCTTCTGAAATTTTACGATAGCTGTAATCGTCTGCAACAGGGTGTTCTGGCGCTGGTTAATAGCATCTATATACCATTTTGCCGCATCTAATTTCTGTTTGATGAATAACGCCGCCTGTTTATGTTCAGAAGAGTTTTTATCGTGCGAATAGGTAGTTAAAATATCTTTATATTCTTCAGAAACTCTTAGAGTTGGCGCATTTTTACTGTTAAGCATCGGAATTACCATCCCATCTTTCACCTGGATCACAAAATCCGGAATAATTTCCTGATTAATGGTGATCGTCTGTGTATCAAAGTTTCCTCCTACTTTTGGTGAAAGTTTGGAAATCTCGTCCAAAGCATCTTTAAGGTCATCTTCTTCGATATCATATTTCTGGATAATCTTGTTATAATGCTTATTGGTAAGAGCATCGAACTGATATCTTAAAATATTGGCAGCCAGAGAAACCGCTTTATCAGAGCTTACTTTTTTCTCAATCTGAAGCAGCAGACATTCCTGAAGACCTCTTGCTCCTACTCCTGGCGGATCAAGCTTCTGAATATAATTCTCCAGAATATCTTCCACTTTTTCTTTGGTAGTATAAATTCCCTGAGAAAAAGCAAGGTCATCTACAATCGCTTTGATCTCTCTTCTTAAATATCCATCAGTGTCTAAATTTCCAATCACATATTCAGCAATCTTCTCGTCTTCTTCATTGATATTGACCAAATGGATCTGCTCCAGTAGATAGTCGTACAAGGACTGCCCTTCGGTAAGAAGACTTTCGTTGTCGAATTCTTCATCGTCAGGAGAATAGTTGCTTGATGCAGTTTTATAGCTAGGTTCGTCATCGTAAATATACTCGTTGACGTCAAAATCCGTTTGAATACTTTCTGTTCCTTCATCCTGATAAGCATCTTCAAGAGAAGAATATTCATCTTCTTTAGGATCTTCCTTTACAATTTCCAAAGCAGGATTTTCCTCTAGCTCTCTTTCCAGCTCCTCTTCAAATTCCAGTGTATGAAGCTGAATAAGCTTCATCAACTGAATCTGCTGAGGCGCCAGCTTCTGTCCTAATTTGAGTTGTAAGTGTTGTTTAAGCATATTAGTCGTTGTGTTTTAACATAACATATCTACGAATTTAATAAATTAATTCGACAAAAAACACATTTAGCATGATTTTTGCATTAACTTATTAACATAATAAACTATTAGAAAATAAAAAAAGCCTTAATTTTTATATTAAGGCTTTTTTATTGATCTAGAACTCAGCACTTTTCGGCGTTCTAGGGAAAGGAATTACATCTCTGATATTGGTCATTCCTGTTACGAAAAGAACCAGTCTTTCCAATCCCAAACCAAAGCCTGCATGCGGTACAGAACCGAATTTTCGGGTATCTAGGTACCACCAAAGCTCGTGCTCGTCTACATGCATATCTGCCATTTTCTGTTTAAGTACGTCCAATCTTGCTTCTCTCTCTGATCCTCCGATGATCTCTCCGATACCTGGGAAAAGAACGTCCATTGCTGCAACGGTCTTATTGTCATCGTTTAGTTTCATATAGAAAGCTTTGATCTCTTTAGGATAGTCGAACAATACTACCGGGCTTTCAAAGTGTTTTTCCACCAGGTATCTTTCATGTTCAGACTGAAGGTCCGTTCCCCAGTTTTCAACCGGATACTGGAATTTTCCTTTTTTATTTTCTTTTGAGTTCATCAGGATCTCAATTGCTTCCGTATAGCTTACACGTTTGAAACGTTTAGCTATAACATTCTGAAGTTTTTCGATAAGTCCTTCTTTTGCTCTGTCTTTTTCTGGTTTTCCTTTCTGCTCTTCCTCAAAACGTTTGTCCAGGAACTCAAGATCATCTTTACAATTGTCCAGAACATACTGGATCACATATTTTAAGAAATCTTCTGCAAGGTCGATATTGTCTTCAAGGTTGTTAAATGCCACTTCCGGCTCTATCATCCAGAATTCAGCAAGGTGTCTTGTTGTATTTGAGTTTTCCGCACGGAAAGTAGGTCCGAATGTATAAATTCTGCCCAGCCCCATTGCTGCAGTTTCTCCTTCAAGCTGTCCGGAAACCGTCAGGTTGGTCTTCTTTCCGAAGAAATCCTGTGCAAAATCAATTTCACCGTCTTCAGTTCTTGGGATATTGTTTAGGTCAAAGTTCGTTACTCCAAACATTTCTCCTGCTCCTTCCGCATCGGCTCCTGTAATCACGGGTGTGTTAATATAGAAGAACTGGTTTTTGTTAAAGAATGAATGCACCGCAAAGCTAACCGCATGACGCACTCTGAAAACAGCTCCGAATAAATTCGTTCTGAATCTTAAATGGGCCTGATCTCTCAGAACTTCCAGAGAGTGTTTTTTAGGCTGAAGAATCGTTTTATCTCTGTCTTCCGTAAAGTTATCTCCTAAAATAATAATTTTTTTAGCTACAATCTCCACATTCTGTCCGGCTCCCTGACTTTCTACAACTTCACCTACTACCTTTAATGAGGCAGCTGTACTGATTTTACTGATAATTTCTTCATCGAAATTTTCAAAATCAACAACAATTTGCAAATTATTAATTGTAGAACCATCATTTAGTGCTATAAAGCGATTGGCGCGGAATGTTCTTACCCAACCGTAAACCGTAATGTCATGATGTAATACTTTCTTGTAATCCTGTAGGATTTCTTTAATCGTCTGCTTTTTCATTTGTTGATTATAAATTTTCTTATAAAAATTAACGTCTGCAAAGTTACAAAAAAACAGCGCAACTTGGTGATTACGCTGTCCTTTAAAAAAATCATTTATCAAAATATTGAATCTAAAACTATGCTATGGATATTATTTAAAGTAAATTGGGAGCTTGGAAACTGGAAGAAGGAAGCTGGAAGTGACTGTATGTTCGTGATTGGCATCCTTGTCAAGGTTTTGAACCTTGACAAGGATAAGACTTAGACAGTTCACCAAGCTGCAAAAAGTCAATGAAAACGAGTGACAGTAATACTTTTAAACTTCCCGCTTCCTTAGATACAATCTCTAATTAAAGAATACGGTTTTCTTCCGTTCTTTTCCGTTTCTGATTTTCCAGGCGTGATAGGAACTTGGTACATCGTATTGCCATTTGGGAAGCAGCAGAACAATCAAAATAACATCAATATGAGATACAAATCCTAATCCTACCGCCAGATAAAACGCCCAGTTTGTTTGTTGAAATCCTATTAAATAGGTAAAAGCAATCAGCAGACTCAAACCCCACATTTTTGACAAAAAAGCGTGGGTACAGGTTTCTTTTCCAAATTTCCAGATACTGACAACATAGCAAAGCGCTTCCATGATGAAGATTAAAAGAATTCCCTGCCATTCATTTTTAATCAATCCAGGATTGAGAAAATAGGACGCAAATCCCAATGAAAGCCAGAAAATCAGATCGGTCTGGCTGTCTAGTCTTCTTAACTTTTCTGAGGAAATACCGATCTTTCGGGCAATAATTCCATCGAAGATATCCGTTAATAACCCTAAATACATTAAAGCTACAATTAAGAACCTTGATTCTGTGCCTTTATAATACGCCAATAACAGAATAACCGGAGCAAGGATAAATCGGGTTGCGATAAGCAGATACGGTAGCTTTTTCATGACTTTTTATTTTTAAAATTCCAATTAATCAGGGGAAGTTTTCTTTTTTCATTCTCGTTCCAAAAACCGATCTGTATCCCCCTTGAATCTTTACACACATTAATCAAGGCTATCTGGACGCCTCTGCATTTTTGACTCACATTCGCAAAAGTAGAAATGGCAACACCTTTTGTGGTATGGTGAAAGTTGTACAGCGGCGAAACGGCAGCCCCGTTAGTTACCGATGGTGCACTTATATTACTGGATAAACTTAATTCCAGACCGTTGGTGACGGTAGGCTCCATATTGATGATAGAGAGTTGCATTCCGTTAATTGTATTCATTTTAGCAGGTAAGGGTTCAAAATCAACATCATTAATTGCCCAATTATCAATGGATGCAATATTGACGAGAAGCAATACAGGAAAAAAAAATCCCAATCCATTAAACCCCAAGCCAACGCCATTTACTTTCTTAGGCTGTAGTTCATTATCAATTTCATCATAATATTTAATCAACATTCCATTAACCTTTTTAGTTTCTTTCGAAGGGGAAAAAGCGATAAACTTAGTCTTATCCGATGTAGTAATCAAGCTATCCTGAGCACCGATAACACTTCCTGTAAAAAGGCCGATCATTATCAAAAGCTTTATTTCCATAACTTATTGTTTTAAAATTATACTTCAAAAGTATCTGTGGAAAACACAAATCTGAATGCGAAAAAAAATTAAAATAAAGAAGTATATTTGTGAAAATCACAAAAACATGTATCAGGAACTTTTACTTAAGGAAATCCGCAGAAAAATTGGTAACAAATCTTTAAATGATGAGATTGCCAATATCCTCAATATAAGTTATGATGCGGCACACAGAAGGACATCTATAAAGGCTAAATTCAGTTTTGAAGAAGCTTTGGAACTGGCCAAATATTATCAGATTTCCCTCAATCAATTTATCACCTCGGATCAACAGATTGTGGTTCAGAAAACCTCAGTGGTGAACGAAACAGAAGACTTGCAGTCATTCTTCCAGAATAATCTCAGCATCTTTGAAAATCTGCCGCTTTCTGATGAAATGACCATCTATTATTCTGCGAAAGATATTCCTTTTTTCTATACGCTTTCAGATACTTTACTCTCCCGTTTTAAAATTTATGTCTGGATGAATCTGCTTAACGCGAAACAGGTTTTCGTTCCCTTTCTGCAGTTCTCGCCTCCTTATTTTGAATCCAACACACAGGAGCTCAAGAAAAAATACGAAGCACAAAGCATAGTGGAACTGTGGAATGACAGGACTATTTCCAGTATTTTGCAACAGATTTTATTTTATTACGAAACCGGACTTTTACGAAAAAATGAAGGTGAAATTATTCTGCAAGAGCTCAAAGAACTTATAGAATACATTGAACAGAAGACCGAAAACAATCCAAAGTTTCACCTGTATGAAAACGAACTGATGCATCTTTCCAATGACATTTTTTTTCACCATCCGCACCAATCCCTTTTTGCTATACCTGTGAATATGTTTGGGTATATTTTGATAAATGATGAGAAAACCTGTGGTGAAGCGATAAATTATTTTGAGCATCAGATTAAAAATTCAAAGTCTCTGAACACTTCCGGAAACCGCGACAGAAAAATATTTTTCAATAAAATGTATGAGCAGGTTGAAAATTTAAAACAAAAACTATAATATGAAAAGCCTCCATAATGGTGAATTTTTCGGAAAGACCAATGAAACCCTGCGTTTCGATGGACTGACTATTACGGATACGGAATATACGCATCCTTACGTCGACTGGCACTATCATGAAAATGCTTATTTCACTTTTATGCTGCAGGGAAATATGACAGAAGGAAACAAAAAAGAAACTTATGACTGTCCCGCCGGAACGCTGCTTTATCATCATTGGGAAGATGCCCATTACAACATCAAACCAGATATCTTTACAAGAGGATTTCATCTTGAAATTACTGAAAACTGGTTTGAACAATTTCAGATTTCAAAAAATTCTATTGAAGGAAGCTTTAATTTGAAAAATCCGGCTTTAAAACTGTTAATGTACAGGATTTTCAGAGAAACGAAATTGAATGATCCGTCTTTTGAACTTTCTGTTCATGAGCTTTTATTCAACATTTTCAGCGAATTATCCGATAGGGCTCAGAACTCTGATAAAAAACCAAGCTGGGTAAACAAAATTGATGAAATACTCCATGAAAGCTTTACGGAAAAACTGAACCTGACAGATCTTTCTAAAACTATAGATATACATCCGGTTCATTTGAGCCGGGATTTCCAGAAACATTTTCATTGCAATTTAGGAGAATATATAAGAAAACTGAAGATCAATAAATCCATAACACTTCTCAACACTTATCCGTCTTTAGCTGAAGTAGCTCTGGAATGCGGTTTTGCAGATCAAAGTCATTTCATCAGATCATTCAAACAAAATACAGGAATTACCCCGTTACAGTATAAAAACCTTCTCAAGAAATAACAATGTTAATTTCGTTCTATTTTTTCTAAGGACGACTTTATATTTTTGCTTAGATAAAATATCAAAATGAAATCTATTCTACTGTTTGTTTTGCTTCTTAGTTTCGGACTCTCTTCAGGGCAGTCCAAAAATAGTATAGCCCCCGACACCATCATACATCCTCTGCATAAAAAATACATCAACAAAATTGTTTTCCTGGATAAGACCGTCTCTCCAGACCAGATAAAAGAATCTGATTTTCTCAAAACAATAGTATTTCAGGAAGATAAAGACCTTGACATCCGTATTTTTATGGACAATTCTTTGGTTAATTATTTACATCAGCTTGATTCCTCTTTATCACCAGATGAATTACTGAAAAAAGGAAATTATCAATTCAGTTTCTATGTTGACGAAAAGCTGATCTACACTGAAAACCTGAATACCGGAGCAGGAATTTCAGAAGATAAAAAAAAGAAAACTACCTTTAGAATTCCTCTATTAAGTTCAAAAAATGAAGATTCGTGGGGAAAATATATGTGGATGAGATTTTATCTGGGTAATGGCGGAATTGATGCACTGGAGGAAGGAAATCATGTTTTGAAAATTGAAGTCAAACCTTATTTAAAAACTTCATCCCTAAAAGTTGGAAATACTATTGCTGCAGGTGAAATTCACATAACAGTTCCTCACAAAAATAGCTCGGAGCAGCAAATTGCCATTCAAAAGATACAACCTAACAGCGGCTGGAAAGTGTCTGATGAAAAATTGGATCAGGAAAAAATCAGGCTTTTAAATACAAAAATTGCAGAAAACAGGTTCAGAGATATCACCAGTATTGTGGTCATCAAAAATGAAAAGCTTCTTTTGGAAGAATATTTCAGCCAGTCCGGAAGAGATTCTTTGCAGGACACGCGTTCTGTAGGAAAGTCTTTTGCCTCGGCTCTGATGGGTATTGCCATTAATGACGGATATTTTAAAAGTGAAAATCAAATGCTGAAAGAATTTTATGATCTGAAGCAATTCAAAAATTATTCGCCTCGAAAAGATAGCATTACTATCAAAAGCCTGCTGACGATGAGTTCCGGATTTGACGGAAATGATGCAGACGAAAGCTCTCCCGGCAATGAGGAAAATATGTATCCTACAGAGAATTGGGTGAAGTTTGCCCTGGATCTGCCTACAACACAAAACAAGCCCGGAAAAACCTGGAATTATTTCACTTCAGGTGTGGTACTGACCGGAGATATTTTAGATAAAAAAGTTCCTAAAGGCCTTGAAAATTATGCTGAGAAAAAGTTATTTCAACCTCTTGGAATCACGAATTACAAATGGCAGTTTACCCCACAGCAGAAGCCTTCTCTGGCTGGTGGACTTCGTATGAGAGCATTGGATTTTGCAAAATTCGGGCAGCTTTATAAAAATAACGGAATATGGAACGGCAAAAATATCATTGACAAAAACTGGATCAAGAAATCTTTCACTAATTATTTTCCGAATGATCATGATTTTGAAGGGTATGGCTATTTATTCTGGAGGAAAATTTATAAAGTGGGAAACCAGAATTTTGAGGCCTACCAATCCAGTGGAAACGGTGGTAACAAGATTATCATATTCACAGAAATTCCTGTTGTGATCGTAGTTACAGCAAAAGCTTACAACAGACCTTATGCCCATATACAGGTAGAAAAAATTGTTCAGGAGTATTTGCTTCCGGCCATTAATAATAAACAATGAGTAATAGTCTCCCATAGTTTTCCCGGAAGTATGACCTGATTAATTATAGTATTTATAGGATGTATAAAATTGGAGAAAGATTCGCGTCTGATCCTATACAAATCAAAGCGGAGAAATATTTTTCAGGAAGTAAATTGAAAGAGGGTAAGTTTCAGATCTATTATCTGAGAAGCTGATTATTCGTCTTTTTTAGAAGAAACTAAAAAGACGTCGATAAGTCCTTCCGGAAGCTGCATTTTGATGAATCTTTCTTCCCGGTTCACCTCAAGGATCCAGTCTTTGATGATCGGAATTACCACTTCTTTTCCGTCCAGATTGGTCACGAAATAGTTTTGGGCAGTCTGGTCATTTACAGATCTTATCACACCGCATTCTTTATCGTTTTCATCAAGGATATCGAATCCGATGATCTCATGATAATAAAACTGCTTTCCTGAAAGTTTTGGCAGGGTAGCAAGCGGTAAGTAAACGTTTTTCCCTAAAGATTGGTCTACTAATGCTTCGGAAGAGTTTTTAAAGGCAAGATTCAGAGCATCATTTTTACTCCATGCCGATTTGGCAATAAAAAATGGAACCAATAATCCGTTGATTTCAACGAATATTGATTCCAATTTATTGTAAAGCTCGGGCTGGTCGGTATCCAGTTTAAGGATAACGTTTCCCGCAAGGCCATGTCTGCGTGTGATTTTTCCTAATAAATAGCAATCTTCTTTACGCATACAGGATTATTCTTAAGCTTCAGTGTTTTCTTCAGTTTCAGCAGCAGGAGCTTCTCCTTCTGTAGCTTCAGCAACTTCTTCAGCAGGTGCGTTAGCAGCCTCTTCAGCAGCTTTAGCATCAGCCTCAGCTTGTGCAGCAGCAGCAACTCTGGCTTCGTTTACTTTAGCTTCAGCTTCTAAAGCAGCTTTCTTAGCATCAGCCTGAGCTTTAGATAAACCTTCTACTTTACCTTGTACTTTTTGTTCTTTAGATTCTACCCAAGCATTGAATCTTTTTTCAGCTTCAGCTTCGTCAAAAGCTCCTTTAGCAACACCACCTTGTAAGTGTTTTTTGTAAAGGGCACCTTTATAAGAAAGGATCGCTCTTGCAGTATCAGTTGGCTGAGCACCGTTGTTTAACCACTTTACAGCAGAATCAACGTTCAAATCGATAGTTGCAGGGTTAGTAATTGGGTTGTAAGTTCCTAGCTTCTCGATGAATCTACCATCTCTTCTAGCTCTAGAATCTGCAACCACGATGTGGAAGAAAGGCTTACCTTTTTTACCGTGTCTTTGTAATCTGATTTTTACTGACATAATGTTGTGAATTTTATGGGAACTCGTCCCAGTTAAATATTTAAGAGTGCAAAGATATATAAAAAATTTTATCCAACAATTATTAAATGTAACAATTTATCAATCTAGCAATATAACAGTGTTTTTTGGTTCTCTTAAACTAGAAATTCATTGGTAAATTATCCAACTTTTATATAGTTACTTTAATCTACTTTTCCCATATAAAAAAGTCCCAGGCATTTCTGGTTTTCCTCAATGGTTAAAGATTCTTTAAGGTGGTTTACAATAGCGGGAGAACTCCAGTAACAGCCTATATTATTGGCTGTACAGGTAAGGTACATATTCTGAACGGCCATGGAAACAGCAGCAATCTCTTCCCATTCCGGAACCATACCACTGAAATTGACCACAATGGAAACAACAGCATCTGCTTTATTGATTTTAAAACCAATGTCCTGATATTTCTTCTCCAAAAAAGTCTGTTCGGGTTGTGTTGCTTTGTAAATAGCCTGCATTTCTGAAGCCAATTTTGCTTTTTCCTCTCCTTTAAAAATCTTAAAACGCCACGGTTTTGTACGTTTATGATTAGGGGCTAAGGTTGCGGAGTGTAGAATTTCATCCAGGATTTCCTGGGATATTTCCGTTTCAGAATAATCTTTTGGAAAGATGCTTCTCCTCTGCTCTATGATTTGTTTTAAAATTTCTGCATGATTCATACTGCAAATTTACAATATGTAATTGAATGCATTCTATTGATTTATGCCTGATTTTTCAATAGTAAATTTTGTTTTCTGTTCATTTTATAATTCGTGAATAGAAATGAAAGGATTTGAGAGTTTGAGGGTATCTGAGTTTACAAATTATCTGGCATTTTGATTCTTGGCTCTTGCATTCTCAATCAAATCACCTCTACAATCTTCTGGTGGATATTATTCAATGTAAAAGCATCGCCGGATTTCATTCCCATCATTTTTTTAGCCATAGGGCTTTCCGGGGAAATAGCGTAAAAACGGTCGCCTTCATAAAAGAATTCTCCCAATGAAACCGAAATATAGAAACGGGCTTTGTTAGTAATTACCAGGGAACCCAGCTGTATCTTTTCTGTAGAAGTGTTCAGAACTTTTGACATATTTCTTTTAAGATCATTCAAAGCGCCCAGCTGACGTTGCATCTGATAAATTTCTTCCTGCATTTCCTCCCTCATACTGTCATATTTTGGGGTCTTTTTAATATCACGGCTTGCTTCCAGGGTAAACTCGATAAAATTTTTAAGTTTTTCTATTTTTTCAGAAATAACTGTTTTCACATAATTTCTTATATCACTTTTTTCAAATACGATCTTCTCCATGAATCTAATCTTTACATAAAGATAATAATTTTTTAAAATAACCTGAGCCCGGATAATAAAATGTGTGGTCCCAAAAAAAGCCTTGCATTTCTACAAGGCTTATATCTTTATTTTTCAGCAATCTTTTTAAGATTTCCCAACCCCTGGTCAAACATCTTTTTCATATTCATATCCATCATAGGTTTCATGATCTTCATCATGGTAGTCAGTTCATAATCAATTGCCCAGGTTACTTTGGTTCCGTTTCCGTCAGGAGTTAACACAAAAGCAGTTTTAGCGTCACTTTCAAAAGGTTTGATAAAATGAAGTTTTGTAATTAATTTTTCATTGGGTACAATTTCAGTGATGGACTGCTCGCCCTCTCCTACCTGATCATTCCCTTTCCAGTGGTAGGAATCTCCCACTTTGTCGCCGGCTCCGGAATAGGTAATTACGATATCCTTGTCCGCTTTGGAAAAAGGATCCCAGACATTGTATTCTTTTAATGAGCCAACATGCTGCCACACTTTTTCTTTCGGTGCATTGATCACGACTGATTTCTCAAAGTGATAATTTTTATCGAAAACCAGCAGTGCAATAATTGCATATACTACGGCTAAAAGGATGATTACGCCAAGGATTTTTAAGAGTGTTTTCATAGTTTTTGATTATTTTGAGTTATTTTGTTTTAATTTTTTAACTCTAGCAGTTTAATAGCTGTCCAAAGTTTATAATTCCCTGTTTTCAAAATTAGTCATTCCACCCTCGCCGGCTCTTTTCATATGACAAGATTATTAAAGATAAAGTTTTTTTGTCACATCTCGATATCCGGGCATTATTTTTGTGGATTTCAGCTCTGATTCCCAATGAATCATTAAATTTACCTTTCATATAAAAATCGAAAAATGAATATTTTAACAGAGAAATTCAATACACCATATCATGCAGCGCCTTTTAACGGCATTAAAAATGAAGATTTTCTTCCTGCTTTTACGGAACTGATCAAAAAATCTGAAGACGAAATCAATGCTATTGTCAGTAATCCCGAGGCACCTACTTTTGAGAATGTCATTGAAGCATTGGCTTATTCAGGTGAGCAGCTGGATGTGGTCTCAAATATTTTTTTCAATTTAAATTCTGCAGAAACAAGTGACGAAATTCAAAAGATCGCCCAGGAAGTTTCTCCGCTTTTAACCGAATATTCTTCAAAGATCTCTCAAAATGAAGCTCTTTTCAGTAAGATTAAAAAAGTATACGACGAAAAAGAAAAATACCATCTGAATGAAGAACAAAAAATGCTGTTGAACGAAACTTATAAAGGTTTTGTAAGAAGTGGCGCTCTGCTGAATGAGGAGGATAAAGAAAAGCTGCAGAAGATCAATATGGATCTGTCTTTGAAGTCACTTCAGTTCGGGCAGAATGTTTTAGCATCTACCAATTCTTATTTTAAACATATTATCAATAAAGAAGAGCTCGCAGGAATTCCGGAAGCCATCCTTGAGCAATATGCTGATGAAGCAAAAGAAAGGGAACTGGAAGGCTGGGTGGTTACATTACAGTATCCAAGCTATATTCCATTCATGACCTATGCTGAAAACCGTGAGCTGAGAAGGGAAATTGCTCTGGCCAATGGTAAAAAATCTTTTGACAGTGGAGAATTTGACAACCAGGAGCTCATCAAGGAGCTTCTGCAGTTAAAGCAGCAGAAAGCTGAATTATTGGGCTATCAGAATTATGCAGATTATGTTCTCGAAGAAAGAATGGCAAAATCTCCGGCAAAAGTTTTTGATTTTTTAAATGAACTTTTAACGAAAGCAAAGCCTTATGCAGATAAAGAGATTGAAGAGCTGAAATCCCTTGCCAAAGCAGACAGAATAGATGAATTGCAGGGATATGATCATACTTTCTACGCAGAAAAGCTGAGAAAACAGAAATATGATTTTAATGATGAAGAACTGAAGCCGTATTTCCCTTTGAACCAGGTACAGGAAGCTGTTTTCGGCCTGGCAGGAAAACTTTTCGGACTTAGTTTTGAGGAAAGAAATGATATTCCGAAATACCATGAGGATGTGAAAGTATATGAGGTTTCTGAGGCTGGAAGTGTGAAGGTGGAAGATGGAAAAGAGCAGCCTGAAAAGAAGTTCAAAGCATTGCTTTATGTAGACTATTTTCCAAGAAAAGGCAAAAGAGCCGGAGCATGGATGACCAGCTATAAAAATCAGTATAAAAAAGACGGCGAAAACTCCCGGCCGCATATTTCTATTGTCTGCAATTTCAGCAAGCCAACAAAAGATACCCCAAGTCTACTGACATTCCAGGAAGTGACAACCTTATTTCACGAATTCGGGCATGCGCTTCATCGGATGATGGCAGATACACAATATCCAAGCCTTTCCGGAACTTCTGTGAAATGGGATTTTGTAGAACTTCCATCTCAGTTTCTGGAAAATTTCTGCTACGAGCCTGAGTTTTTAAAAACATTTGCCAAACATTATAAAACAGGCGAAGTTCTTCCGGATGAAAAGATCGAAAAGATTGAACAGTCTAAAAATTTCATGGAAGGTTACCAAACCATGAGGCAGCTTGGTTTTGGACTTCTGGATATGAACTATCATACAAAAGTTGAAGAATTAGAAGGTGAAAGCGTGAAGGCTTTTGAGGATAAATATACAAAAGCAACAACACTTTATCCTGTTAATCCTGAAACCGCTATGAGTCCAAGTTTCTCTCATATTTTCCAGGGTGGATATTCTGCCGGCTATTATTCTTACAAATGGGCAGAAGTTCTGGATGCAGATGCATTCCAATATTTTAAAGAGACCGGAATTTTCAATCCTGAAACTGCTGCAAAATATAAAGTTCTTCTTTCTTCCGGCGGAACAAAGGATCCGATGGAGTTGTATAAGAGTTTCAGAGGAAGTGAGCCAAAAGTGGAGAGTTTGTTGAAAAGGGCGTTTGGATAATCAATATATTAATTAATTTATAAAAAGAACAGTGAATAGCTGTTCTTTTCTTGTTTAAACCTGAACCATAGAGTAAAAACAAGTGTTTCAATCTGAATTTTAATTTGCATCTCTATAAAAATGTATAAATTAGCCTGAATATATAGCCTTAAAAATAAAAAAACAGGGCCCGTTAGAATATAATGGATGATAATAAAAAAACAATATGGAAAAACAATTTTATGCAGTTTATTTAAACCCCTCAAGACCTGACTTTGCTACGACCATGACAGACCATGAAAGGGCAATTATGATGGAACATGTTGCTTACTGGACAGAAAAAATGCAGCAAGGAAAAGTATATGCTTTCGGGCCTGTTATGGATCCAAAAGAAATTTACGGATTGGGAGTTATAGCGGTAGAAAATGAACAAGAGTTAAAAGACTTCATTGTCAATGACCCGGCAGGAGAAATAAATACATATGAATATTTCCCAATGAAGGCTGTAGTGCCGAAGCATTTTACATAGTGATTTTATATGAACATACAGGAATACATCAAAGAATATATCACAAGTCAGCCTGAGCCAAAACGAAGTGACATGCAAGAGCTGCACCGCATCATTCAGGAAATCATGTCAGAATGTAAACTATGGTTCTTGGATGGTAAAAACGATGAAGGTAAAACTGTTGCCAATCCTAATATTGGATATGGACTTTACACCATACACTATGCTGATGGAAAAATCAAAGAGTTTTATCAAATCGGGCTCAGTGCAAACACAACCGGAATTTCTGTTTATATCCTTAGCATCAAGGATAAGGCTTACTTAGCTGAAACGTATGGAAAAACAATCGGCAAGGCAAGCGTGACCGGGTATTGCATTAAGTTCAAGGCTTTAAAAGATATCAACATTAACGTGCTTGAAGCAGCCATACGGGATGGATTTGAGGCAAAGTAACACCATCACAAAAACTACAACAAAGAACAAACTGAAATTTCTTTACCCTCAGCATACGTCTTTCCCCAATCGCAAAGGCTTTCCAGAATAGGAACTAAGTCCTGACCTTTATTGGTCAAAACATACTTAACCCCAATAGGAACAGTTTCGGGAATTTCTTTCTTGACAATTACTGCGTGTGTTTCCAATTCTTTGAGTTGCCTGCTCAAGACCTGCTCAGAAATATTCGGCAGCTCCTTTTTCAGCAAATGAAAGCGGTTGTTTCCCTGTGAAATGGAATAAACAATTTGTGACTTCCAACGGCCGCCAATCATTGCTATTGCTGAATTTAATTCACAGACTTGAAATAAGAACTGCTCATTTATCGCATTGGTGGAATTTTCTTTACGCATAACTCATCATTTTAACAGCTCACAATTTTGTTCGTTATTGTATACGACAAATTGCTTGCCGAATTTTGCAATAAAAATACAAAATATGAGCAAAGTAATTTTTACGATCATTGGATTATTGACTGCAATTTCATTAAAAGCACAGGAAAAATGGATTATAAAATCTGAATATTTAGCACAACCAGACACCATTCTGGTTTTTAAGCCAAAGGCATATAATAAAACAGAAAAATTTCCTTTGGTGTATCTTTTACACGGTTACAGCGAAAATTACAAACAATGGTCACAAACTACAGATTTACAAAAAATGGCCGATCAATATGGTTTTATTATTGTTACTCCCGACGGTTTTACCTCTTATTACATCAATAGCCCGATCAACAAAGGTTCGCAGTATGAAGATTTTTTCTTCAAAGAATTAGTCCCGAAAGTGCATCATTCATTTAATATTGATGATAAGAATATCTTCATCAGCGGTTTAAGCATGGGTGGTTACGGTGCCTTGCGGTATTTTATTTTACATCCTGATTACTTTAATACAGCAGGTTCCACAAGCGGGGCCCTGGAAATTGATTATCTGAATTTTCAGAAGGTAAGCCAGCAATTCTGGCAGAACAACAGAATGCCAGAGGACCTGACAAAAAAGTTGGGTAATCCGAAAACCACAAATTGGAATCAATTCAGTATATCTACTCTTTTGAAACAGCATCCGGATTTTAAAAGAGCCTTTATTTTTGACTGCGGAACAGAAGACATTTTATATTCAAATTCCATCAGTTTGAAACAACAAACCGAAAGTCTGAAAATCCCGGTAACTTTTATCAGCCAGCCGGGTGACCATAATACGGAGTACTGGAGCAGGTCTATTGAGCATCATTTCGTATATTTCCAGCAGCATTTGATAAGATAGTAAACCAAAAGCAGGTGAAAAATGACTTAAAATCAATAGATTAAAAGTAAAAGTTAATCAGGTTCTTTCTCCTGGACATTTATAAATTCACCATTTTTCACAACAACCTGGTTGCCCCATTCTGTAATTGCCTCTAAAACAGGGATAAAAGTTTTTCCAAGATCTGTTAAACTGTACATTACTTTAATAGGCGGTTTTTTACCAAAAACTTTTCTTGATACTAAACCGTCTTTTTCTAATTGCTTTAACTGTAAGCTCAACGTCATTTCGGTAACTGTTGCCAGCTCTTTACGAAGTTCGCTATATCTTTTAGATTCGTCTTTCAAATGGTAAAGTATAACTGTTTTCCACTTTCCACCTACCAAATCCATGGTAAGGCTTACTGTACAAGGATATATTTTCCCTTTCAATTTCACGTGATCCCCAATGCATTCTGTTTTCATTTTAATGTTATTTAGCCTATCTGTTTAGATAGTTATTGCATATTCAGTGTACTAAAAATAATTTTGTAACTCAATTAATTATAGTACAAATTTAGAAAAAATGAAAATACTTATTATTCTTGCTCATCCTGAAGAAAAAAGTTTCAATGCAGCTATGTTCAACACTGCGATCAGCACTTTAGAAAATGAAGGCCACGAAGTCAAAACAACTAACTTATATCAAGATAACTACCAGCCTGTAAGCGGAAAAGGAAATTTCACCCGGTTAAAAAATACAGATTATTTCAAACAGCAGGACGAAGAGGTATTTGCCTTACAGCAGTCTACATTCATGCCGGATATTATATCTGAACAGGAAAAAATCGAATGGTGTGAAATGATGATCTGGCAGTTTCCTTTGTATTGGTTTTCGGTCCCTGCCATCTTAAAAGGCTGGATCGACAAGGTTTTTACAATGGGGAAATTCTATGATAACGGAAAAATTTTTGACAATGGATTTTCTGCAGGGAAAAAAGCAATGCTCTCTGTGACGACCGGCGGTCCTGAAAAAAATTATGTAGATGACAGATATGGACATATAAATTCAATCTTGTTTCCAATACATCGCGGAATTCTCGAGTTTCTTGGCTTTTCAGTGGTACAGCCGGAAGTAGTTTATTCCGTAGAGCGACTTACTGAAAAGGAGAGGAAAAGTGTATTAGATACCTGGTCAAAAAGATTAATCAATATTGAGGAGGAAATCATAAAGGATTAAAAAAACAACCGGATTGAAATAGTACATTTGTATTGACCATAAAGCCCACCACCATAATACATCCGAAAAATTGAAAAATACACTAAGCCTAATAATCCTATTTTTAACTTCCATCCATTTATATTCTCAAAAAACATACGTCTTTTTTGGTTCATTTAACCGGAATAAAACAACAGAAGGATTGTATGTGTACAAATTGGACACCATAAAAGGAAGATTATCCAAAGTAACTTCTGTAAAAGGAATTTTAAATCCATCATTTCTGACTGTATCCCCAAACGGTCAAAACATTTTTGTCTGTACAGAGAGTAAAACGCCCAATGCAGGAAGTGTCAGCAGCTTTAAATTCAACCCTAAAGATGAAACACTTACTTTTATAAACAGCCAGAAAAGCGGTGGTGAAAATCCAGTTTACGTAACTGTTCATAAAAATGGTAAATGGTTAGTTAATTCCAATTATACCGAAGGCAGCGTTTCTGTATATCCATTGTCTGAAGATGGAACGATACATCCATATGTACAGAATTTTCAGTTTTCAGAGGGAAGTATCAATAAAGGAAGACAGGACAGGTCGCATATCCACGCAGCTGTTTTTTCTCCGGAATTCAAGCAGCTGTTTTTACCAGATCTCGGTGCCGATAAAATCAGGTCTTATAGGTTTGACACTGATAAAACAGAGCCTCTTCAACTGGCAAATCAACCGTATATACAATCCGCATTAGGAAGTGGGCCAAGGCACTTTACCTTTCATCCCAACGGAAAATTTGCCTATTGTATCAATGAGTTATCTGGAACTATCAATGCCTATCGGTATGAAAACTCCGGTATGGAAAGTATTCAGATAATTAATGCACATACAGACCAATACAAAGAGCAGTTTGAAAGTTCTGATATTCACATTTCCCCGGATGGTAAATTTCTATACGCTTCTAACCGCGGATACGAAAATAATATCGCTATTTTTTCAATCCTTGAAGACGGAACATTAAAAAACATTGGTTATCAGCCGACTTTCGGGAAACAGTTAAGAGTTTTTGATATGGATGAGACCGGAAAATTTTTAATTGTAACCAATGCAGCCACCGGAAATGTTTTTGTATTTAGGCGTAACCCTGAAACTGGTTTATTAAAAAAAATGGGAGGAAGAACAAAAATTGATGGAGTTTCCAGTGTGAAAATCAGAAAGTATTAATTCAAAAAAAGATTCTCTGAATTCATTGCTTTTAGTTTTATTTATTCAGATTCATTATTTTATGATTTAGTAACAAATAGGATTGTATTGATACTTATAAATCAGAAAACCCAATAAAAAATATCATCAAAACTTAAAATCATGTTACTAGCAATCCTACTTCCTTTTCTGTCTTTCATGGTCCGGGGGAAAATTCTTACCGGAATCATCTGTTTAATTTTGCAAATCACTGTCATTGGCTGGCTTCCTGCTGCCATCTGGGCTGCCTTATCCTTAAACAGTGCAAGAGCAGACCGACGCAATGAAAAACTCATTCGCACGATCAAACAAAATCAAAGATAAACGGCAGTACACCATTCATTTTTATGAAAAAACTAATTTGTACATCTTTACTCATCTTCTTTTTTAACACCTTTTTTTCTCGGGTTATTGAAACTGGAAAATACTGCACAAAAACAGAAAGATCATGTTTAACGCTGCTTCCGGACAACCGCTTTGAGCAGCTTACCAAGGCCGACATTGATCTTATCGGACTGGGCACTTACTCCATAAAAAAACAAATTCTGACCCTTAAGTATGATAAAAAACACGGACCTGATTCTGATACAAAATTACGCTTGAAGCTATAAGTTTCGAAGAATAAAAACAAAGCTGTAACGCTCTACAGAAAATAAAAATGACCGCATTGGTCATTTTTTTATTAATCACTATAAAGTATAACATAGTAATGAAAATATATTATATCTTTGCATTACAAAATAATAATTATGATTACTAAAAAATTATTTTCAGTACTAGCATTTCTTTTGCTTTTTTGCAATATCAGCGCACAAACCTATGAAAAGAAACTAGACAGTTTAATTGCTACTGAATTCAATGACCCAAACGGACCCGGAGGTGTATTTATGGTTTCTCATAAAGGAAAAACCATTTACCGTAAAGCTTTTGGAAAGGCCAATCTGGAACTGAATGTCAATATGAATCCTGAAAATGTTTTCCAGCTTGGTTCCATGACTAAGCAATTTACATCGGTAGCTATTCTTATGCTGGAACAGCAGGGAAAATTAAACGTCAATGATCCTGTTTCAAAATACATCAAGGAATATCCTTCAGGAGACAAAATCACGATCCACCATCTGCTAACCCATACTTCAGGAATCAAGGATTTTACGAAAATGAAAGCTCTGTCTACGATTGCACAGAAAGAAATGAAGCCCGCCATGATGGTAGATTTTTTCAAAAACGAACCGGTAGATTTTGCGCCCGGAGAAAAATTTGAATACAATAATTCGGGATATGTGGTGCTAGGATATATTATTGAACAGGTATCAGGCCAGACTTATGAAGATTTCATTAAAAAAAATATCTTTGAAAAAGCGGGCATGGTTCATTCTTACTATGCCACCGACCGTCAGCTTATTCCAAAAAGAGCATATGGATACCACCAAAAAGAACAGGGATTTGTCAACAGAACAGTCATCAACTTCAGTGTTCCTTTTTCATCCGGCTCTTTAATGTCAACTGTGGATGATATGCTGAAATGGCAAAAGGCTTTGAACCAAAATGTGCTTCTTAATCAAATAGAAACAAAAAAAGCCTTCCAGAAGTATAAATTAAACAACGGAGAAGAGTTCACTTACGGTTACGGATGGCATCTTAAAGACATCAATGGAAGTCCGGACAGGGAGCATGGCGGAAGTATTTTTGGGTTTAAAAGTATGGGGGTATATATTCCCAGTGAAGATATGTATGTTATTGGACTCAGTAACTGTGACTGCCACTCGCCAACGGAAATGACCAGAAATATGGCAAAAATTGCATTACAGTCAGTAAAAAAATAATTGTTTTTACAAAAGATTCTGGAAACCAGACTGTATACGAATACGCAGATCTGAAAAAGCAAATAAATTTGTATACCCAATGACGAAATAATATCTTTATGATCCAAACCATTGATATGAAAAGAATTTTACAAATCCTTTTATTTGTAGTAAGTACTTCAGCATTTTCCCAGGAACAGTTTAATATTGAATTAACGGCACCTTTATTTGAAAAAGACTCCCTGTTTTTAGCGCCACCACCCACTTCAAGAAATATCATATCACTGTATAGTCTTACTTTAAATGAGAACAACAAAAATGTAAAATCTATAGGAAATTCAAAAGGAGCACTCATTAAAATCCTGCCTCAGAATAACATCAGCGGAATTGTCCCTTGCCCTTTGCCCATGATGATAATGAGTTCTAAAGAAGATAGGAAGGGGTTCTATTTGTCCGAGCTATTTTTTATTGAAAACGGGAATTTAAAAGTTCAGGTCAGTGATAAGAATTTAACGCTGGTTCTGCCACCTGATGCAACCATCAATAATGATTATAAAAAACTGAAAAAATATCTTCAACAGGTAGACGAAAAACTCAAGCCTTTTGAGAAAAATGATCCTGCAGACCTTGAAACTAAAGAAAAACTCCTTAAAGCATACATCAGAAAAAATCCGGGATCATATCCTGCCTTCTGGGAAATCATTGATGTTTTTTCAAAATATGGCTTCCATAAAAGTTACTTAACTGATCTTCCCTTATTCTCAAAAAAAATAAAAGCTTCATCATGTTTTAAGGATTTTGAAAAAATAATGTATCTTGAAAACTCAACGAATGTAGGGGGAAATTTCCCCGAAATCGATTTCGGTTCTGAAGGCAAGATCACAAAAGAGGTATTCTCAAATTATAAAATTACCATGATCGACTATTGGTCCACGAGCTGCAAACCCTGTATTCAAGAGCTCCCTGAACTTGTTAAACTGTATGAAAAGTACAAAGATAAAGGAGTGAATTTCATCAGCGTAGCAGACGAAAAAACGCAGCAGAGAATTGATCTGGCCACTAAAATATTCCAAGAGAACAATGTCAGCTGGAAAAACTATTTTGACACTACCAAAGAATTCACCAAGAAGCTCAACGCCGGAGGCTATCCGCTTTTCATTGTAGTAGACCAAAACGGAAAGATTCTTTCAAAAGAACTGGGCGGACAGGAAACTCTGGAAACTGTAATAGAACAGCATTTAAAATAATTAGGATTTAAAAAATTTTCGTTTTCCTACGGGAAGTATATGGTCCGGAACTTTTATTATCGAAAATAAGACAATAAAAAGACAGATAATATTGACAGCCAAAGCCACCGAGAAGGCTCCATAATAATGCTGTGCAGAAGGCTTCGCTCCAAGAAAATAATAGAAAATACTTCCCACCACAATAATTCCTACAATCGCAGCGGCCTGCTGAAAAGTATTGTAAACTCCCGAGGCATTGCCGGCAAGTGTTTCCGGTAGTCCTGACAAAGCAATATTAGCCAATGAAGGAATAATAGATCCCACGCCAATTCCATGAAAGAATAGCAAAAGACAAAGCACAACAAAAGGTGTTTCCCCGTCAAATAAAAGGATTTGAAGAATAAGAACGGTCATGATTAAACCTAATCCAGTTATTAAAAACTTTTTACCATATCTTAAAATCAGTTTTGCAGAAAACAGGGAGGCCAAAATAAAACCAAAGCCCTGGAAAACAATGATTTCTCCTGCCGCTAATGATCCTATCTGCAGCCCGTCCTGAAAAAACAGCGACAGAATGTAAAAATAAGAATCCAGCATAATGAAGAAAAAAGAAACTGCCAGTATCCCCAGATTGAAATTTTTATAGTTGAATAAACCAAAATCCATAAGGTAAGGTTTTCCGTGCTTTAACCTCATCTTTTGATTTTTAATAAAATAAATTAAAATGAGTACTGAAAACAGCATCATTATTATACTTTTAAATTGAATTCCCTGATGTTCAGACATGGTAAGAGCATACGTAAAACAGAAAAGCCCTGCAGCCAATATGATTACACCAGCGAAATCAAAAGTATTTTTTTTAGCTGAGATTTTAGATTCATTTAATAATTTCTGACTGAAAAATATCGCCACGATACATACCGGAATATTGATAAGAAAAATAAGTCTCCAGGATTCCTGCATCAGGTTTATTGATGAGAAATAGCCCCCAAGAAACTGCCCCAGAACTGTTCCCGCGCCAATCGTGATTCCATACCAGCCCATCGCCTTCGTTCTTTCTTCATGTCCGGCAAACAGGATCTGTATCATCGACAGCACCTGCGGAGACATCAACGCTGCACTGACCCCCTGAATGAAACGGGAGATGACAAGAAGCACCGCACCAGACGAAATTCCACATACAACAGAGCTCAGCATAAAAAATAGCAAACCCATCATAAAGATCTTTTTCCTTCCATATAAATCCCCAAGCCTTCCTCCTGTGATCAGAAATGAAGCAAAACCGATAAGATAAGATGCAATCATCATCTGCATTTCGCCATTGGAAGCATGAAGGTCACGCTGGATAGACGGAATGGATACATTGATAATGAAAATATCCATGATAGTAAGCAACTGACCGGATAGTATTACCATCATTTTCAAATATGTAGAATTCATTTTTATATAGATATATCTATTTTTAAATATTAAAAAAAATTAAGACAACTGAGCCTTAACCATTTTTTGGATCTGATCAAAAGAATCTGCGCTTTTATTGATTGTAGAAGTTACCACAGCGCCTTCTATCAAAAGGAAAATATGTTCTGTAATCATTTCAGTGTCGATACTCTTTTTGCCTTCTGCATATTCATAGACTAAACTTCTTATCATCCCTTTCTGTTTTTCCTTGTGGTTTTGTACAAAATCAGAAACTGCTGGATTGCTCTCTCCCACTTCAGCAATAATTTTAATGAAATGACAGCCTGCAAATGTAGAAGACTGCTGAAGCTTTTTGCGGTAAGCAATCAAGGAAAATATCTTTTCTCCCGGATCGGAAATTTTAGCCGAATGCTCTTCAAACCCTTGGAACCACTCAGTCTCTTCCTTGATCAGATAAGCCTGGAGAAGATCATTTTTGGATGAGAAATGATTGTACAGGGATCCTATGGCTATATCTGCCTCAGCAATAATCTGGTTGATACCTGTTGAGTTGAATCCCTGTCTGTAAAACAGATCCGAGGCTACTCTAATGATTCTTTCCTGTACTTTTTCTTTTTTCATCCTGAAAATTTTTACAAATGTAGATAAAAAATAGATAAATCTATATATTTTTAAGAAAAGATAAGAATAGTTTATTTTAGGGAGTCAAAAAACAAACTAAAAGTATGTTGAAAGCCCTACTTCTCAATTCATCCTTACTACTGATATCCGTATCTTGAGTCATTCCAAAAAAGAGATTATGCATCCGTCCAATCCTGTTGTCTACATTAAAATTTCAGTTACCGACATGTAGTGTGCTGAGCAGTTTTATACCGCAGTTTTTAATTTCAGCTTTGAAAAAGACAATATTCACGGTTACGAAATTTCCCTGTTTCCATCCGAAGAAAAGAGCAGTGGTATTACGGAGTTCTGGCGAAAGGTGATGTGTACAAACCGACAAAAGATGGAATTATTATTTATTTTAAAACGCAGAATATCGATCGGCACCTGATCAGAGTACTTCAGAATGGTGGCAAAATACTCTATCTTAAAAAAATCAATGAAAAATATGGATTTGCTGTTGCTGAATTTGAAGATTCTGAGGGAAACAGAATTGCACTTCACGAAACTATACAAAGTGATTAATAATTTACTGCATAATATTTTTAATTTTAATCGCTACATATTTTGTATCTTTAGTTACCACTTTACAAAAAGATCATGTGGTACAAAGCAATGGCAGAAGAACTTTATTTCATCAAAACGAATCCGAGTATTGCTAAAATCAATTTGTACAATAAACTTTGCCGTGAAGAAGGAAATATCATGAAATTTCTTCAGGCTGATCCCAAAGTAAGTCTTGAAATTATCAAAAATAAAGTAAAAGACTCGGTAGAAAATCTCTCGAAAGAGGAGCTTTCAAGCATTTTTACGTGGTTCAGCAGCATTTATCCGGCTGACCGTGAAGAGGCTAAAACCCAGCTTTTCATCCATGGACTTGATCTTTTTTATGAAATTCCGAAAGAACAGAATGTAAAAACTTTCCAGGAGATGCTTTCAGCATACGAAAATTACTCTAAACAGAAACTGGATTTTATGGTAGACGCTCAACATTTCAATCAGTTCCTTCTTTACGGATTGTTTTTCACAGACATCTCCTTAAAAGAAAAAGGAAACTCTACCACTCTTTCTCATTATTTGAAAACAGATTATCCGTCTTTATATGCCCTTGCGGAAGATCATTTCCGGACTAAAGGTTCTGATGAGAATAATGATCTTGCTTTGCAGAACTACTTTGGGGAACTGTATGATCTGACTAAATTTTATAAAGGATCAATTATTCAGCTTCACACTTTATAGCGCCGTTTTTGTTATTTAGAGTACGTGCATTGAGCCTAAATGCATAAAAATTTGATTTCCTTCCCGACTACAGATTTTAACAACTGCCAAATATAAATTAGATCATTTGTTCTAATTTTGAAATATGATTTAAACTCTCTTATATTTGGACCATGAAAACCAAGGATAAAATATTGTCAAAAGCGATGGAGCTGTTCAATGAAAAAGGCTATAATAATATCACAACAAGACATATTGCAGCCGGTCTGAACATCAGTGCGGGAAATCTGCATTATCATTTTAAACATTCAGAGGATATTATCAAAATCCTTTTTTCCGAACTGGTCATTAAAATGGACATTTTATTCAATGATTTACAGACTATAGAAAATAAAACACTGGAGGATCTGTATCATTTTACTTTTTCAATGTATGAAATCTTTTATTCTTTCCGGTTTATTTTCATGAATTTCTTTGATATTTTAAATCATATTCCAGCCATACAGTCCCAGTATGAATCCATTAACATTACCAGAAAGAATGAATTTCAGATGATTTTCAAGGGTTTTCAGAAGAATAATATTTTTAGAGATGATATTCCTGACTTTATTCTGAAAAGCCTCACCACACAAATATTTATTATAGCAGATAACTGGATCATTCATAACAGCCTTGCTTTTAAGCTCAACAAAGATGAAGCAGTAAAATATTATGCATTGATACAGATGAACCTGTTTTATCCGTTGCTTGCTGAGGAACAGCAGAAGCTTTATGAAGAAAAATATATCAGTTAGATCATGATCATCAGAAAAGGAAATATCAACGACCTGACGGAGATGCTTAAGATTTTTACAGATACCATTACTGCTATCTGTAAACACGATTACAATAGCGATCAGATTAATGCATGGAAATCCGGCGCGGAAAATGAGGAAAGGTGGCTCCAGGTTATAGATCATCAATTTGTTATTGTAGCTAAAGTTAATGGTCAAATGGCAGGGTTTTGCACCCTCGATCAAGGAAATTATATTGATCTTCTTTTTGTTCACAAAGATTTTCAGCAACAGGGAGTTGCCCGGAAAATGTATACTTTTATAGAACAGGAAGCCACACTTCGGAAGGAAAAATTACTCTCTTCTGATGTAAGTAAAACAGCAAGATCTTTCTTTGAGAAAATGGGTTTTAAAGTGATCAGCGAACAGACTGTTGACATAAAAGGAATTGGTCTTACCAACTATAAAATGGAAAAAGAACTGAATTAAAAAACTGTACAATGCAGAATTTAAACCCGGAATATCATCAGTCAAAAATATCAGTTCCAAAAGAATTCGAAAACGTATTCACGCATTTTTACTACGCGAAAAACAATTCTTCACATCCTGTTACAAAAACTCTGCTCCCCTCCTACCAAACGATTATGCTGTTCTGCTTTGGAGAAAATGCTTTTATGACAACCCAAGAGCAAACCACTGTTGAAGTTAATCAGTGTATTGTTTTAGGGCCAGTACGCCAACCCATTGAATATACATTGCCGGCAGGAACTTCAATTCTTGTTGCCAATTTTAAGGATGATGCATTTTACCGGTTTTTTG
The DNA here is from genome assembly GCF_019970085.1 of Chryseobacterium lathyri. NCBI lineage: Bacteria > Pseudomonadati > Bacteroidota > Flavobacteriia > Flavobacteriales > Weeksellaceae > Chryseobacterium > Chryseobacterium lathyri. Next base: position 324,362 of record NZ_JAHXYG010000005.1, read on the forward strand.
GACAAGCTGTGATTTCCAGCCAGGGAATACATCCTGGTAAGCTTTTGCAGGACAATTGTTTTACGGAACTCTGGCATCAGATCTCGGTTTTACCTTCTCCGGAAGAAAAAGTCAATTATATACTAAGCTTTTGCAGACCTTACCTGCAGGATCAGGATAAAATAATCATGCTATTAAGCCATTTCGAAAACAACGGCCTGAATCCCATTAAAACCATTGCAGAACAGACCCGCCAAAGCGAAAGAAATATTCAGCTCAAACAGAAAAAGCAGTTAGGATATTCTTCCAAAGAATTAGCACGCTACACTCGTTTTCTGAAAGCTATCACGACCATTGAAAAAGAACTGGGAAACGACAAAAAAATTGAATGGTTCAGTATCATTGATGAATGCGGCTATTTCGATCAGAGTCAGCTTATCCACGATTTTAAACATTTTATAAATATTTCTCCATCCCAATATTTAAAATTTCAGAAAGACATCTGCCGCTCCGGTTCAGAATAATTCTATTTCGTTTTCTTACAATTTTTGCTGTTTTTGCTGCTCTACATTTGTCTCATAATTTAAATACTAAAAACAATGAGACATTTAATCATTTATGCCCATCCCAATGAAAAAAGCCTGAACAACCATCTGCTTCAAACTGTTATTGAAAATCTGGAGAGAGGCAATCACGAGATCGAAATAAGAGATCTGAACACAATAGGATTTAATCCAGTCTTTTCACTGGAAGATATGCAGGGCCAGATGGCAGGAAAAGTTTCGGATGATGTAAAAACAGAGCAGGATTATATTTCATGGGCAGAACAGATTACCTTTATCTATCCGATCTGGTGGACCGGAATGCCGGCTATTATGAAAGGCTATATTGATCGTGTTTTCAGTTACGGTTTCGCCTACCGATATGATCAGGGTATACAAAAGGGCCTGTTAAAAGGGAAAAAAGCAGTCATTATCAATACCCACGGAAAATCTCACGAAGAATATGAACGTATGGGCATGGACAAAGCGCTTACCCTCACTTCGGATAATGGAATTTTCCTGTACAGCGGTTTTGAAATTATTCAACACTTCTTTTTTGATAAGGCTGATAAAGCATCTCCTGGGGAAGTGGACATTTGGAAAGAACAGATCATGAACACATATTCGCAGCCGGTTTTTAACCTTTAAAATTTCTACGGATTACCTCGCTCACCGGCCTCGGAAGCTAGAGCTTTAAAAAAATTAAAATTTGATCCGTTAAAAAATTCCCACTGTCTGAGTGCGGGTAGCATATCCAACTGAAACGGTTACAGCAAATCCGCACGAGTTTTGGAGATTTTAGGATCAAATTTTAATTTTTAGCGAAAGATTCCAGCCTTGAATTTTTGGTTCATTTTGTTTCAAGATAAAAGAACTCATGAAATAATAAATCATAAAATACACATTATTTATAATGATTCTTTATTTTACTTATGAGAGATTTATGGCATGGAATTAGCTCCACGACCGATAAGTAAAATTGTTTTGAAACCTTTATTTTAGACCATTAAGATTGATAAACTGTTAAGAACAGTAAGTTTTTTTAAAATCTTAACTGATATGGAACTTTACAGCAGATCTTAATGGTTTAAATATTGGAATACTAATAAAAAGCTTTTACATTTGTATTATCGATGAAACATTTAAACAGCATATTGCGTCTCCCTTTTTTCAGTGAATATTACGCCCCGACGAACCGTTCGGGAAGACTTTCTATACCTGTAATTTAACAAGAATAATTTAATTATATATAGAGCCCGGACAGCATTGTCCGGGCTTTTTTTCATTTAAAATCAAGAAGATGATCAGCACACTAAAAGAAAACACAGCCATTATTCTTCCGGAAAACGGTCTGGAAGAGAAACTGAAACAGGCTGAACAGGAAAACAGGAAATTAATTATCAAACTGGGATTTGATCCTACCGCTCCGGACCTGCATCTGGGCCATGCTGTCGTGCTCAAAAAACTGAAACAGTTTCAGGAACTGGGACATCAGATTGTGATTGTGGTTGGAAGTTTTACAGCCAGAATTGGTGATCCGACAGGGAAAAATAAGGCAAGGAAACCGTTAAGTGTTGAAGATGTCAGTCATAATGCACAGACGTATATCACTCAGCTTTCGAAAATCATTGATGTGGAAAAAACCAAAATCGTTTTTAATTCCGACTGGCTGGATGCACTCAACTTTTCAGAAGTGATTCAGTTGATGTCAAAGGTAACAGTAGCCCAGTTGATGCACCGGAATGATTTCAATAAAAGGTTCACGGAAAATACTCCAATTGCCATGCATGAGCTTGTGTACCCTATCCTCCAGGGCTTCGATTCTGTACAGATTGAAAGTGATATTGAAATGGGCGGAACGGATCAGCTTTTTAACTGCACCATGGGAAGACAGCTCCAGGAAGTTCATCTTATGTCAGCGCAGGTTGTGATGTGTATGCCTCTTCTGAAGGGTCTTGACGGTAAAGAAAAAATGAGTAAGTCGCTGAACAATATTATTGGCCTGACTGATGAACCTAATGAAATGTTTGGAAAAACCATGTCGATCCCGGATAGCCTGATTAATGAATTCATTGATCTGGCTTCTGATTTTTCTGCTGAAGAAAAAATTGATTTGAAATTAAAATTAGAGAATGGTGAAAACCCAATGAATATTAAGAAGCTGATTGCTAAGAATATCATTACCCAATACCATGACCGTGCAGCAGCAGAGCTTGCAGAAGAATTTTTCAGCAGCCAATTTCAAAGCAAAAATGCTGAAGAAAAAGTCTATGAACCTGTTTCTCTAGCTTCACTTCGTCATAGAAAAAAGCTGATAACACTGGTAGAACTCTGCAGTCAGTTAAAAAGTGACCTCAGCAAATCGGCGGTTCGAAGAATGATCCAAAGCGGAGGCATTCAGGTTAATCATATCAAAATAACGGATCCTGATGAAGAGATTGAATTACTTTCACAGACAAAAGTAAAAATCGGAAGAAGAGATTTTTTTGAACTCGTTTGAATCTTCAGAATCGTGAGGTAATTTTCAATATATTCGTTTCATTAAATAAAAGTGATGAGCTATATTATGGTCGATATTGAATCGGATGGCCCGATTCCCGGAGATTTTTCAATGATCTGTTTCGGAGCAGTCCTTGTGAATGAGGAACTGGATACTACGTTCTACGGAAAACTGAAACCTGTTTCGGAAAAATTCAATCCGGATGCTTTGGCTGTTTCGGGCTTCAGCAGGGAAGAAACGATGCAGTTTGATGATCCAAAAGAAGTGATGCTGGAATTTGAAGAATGGATTGAGAAAAACTCCAAAGGAAGACCTATTTTCATCAGTGATAATAACGGTTTCGACTGGATGTTTATCTGCTGGTACTTTCATCATTTTACCGGGAAAAATCCTTTCGGTTATTCATCAAGAAGGCTTTCTGATCTGTATTGCGGGCTGGAAAAAGATACTTTCGCGCAATGGAAACATCTCCGTAAAACAGAACACACGCATCATCCTGTAGACGATGCAAAAGGAAATGCCGAAGTTTTGCTGTATATGAAAAAGGAAATGGGGTTAAAGATCGCGCTAAAATAAGATCACCTTATTGCTTAAAACCGGATCTCAAAAACAACTTATGAACATGATTATCACCTATAGAAAAGCCTCAGAAAACGACATTGATTATCTTCTTGATTTAAGAACAAAAACCATGAATCCGCACTATGCCGATTCCAACCTCCCAACGGATAAAGAAACAACACTTCAGAGAATTCTGTATCAATTTGAGAAAGCCCATATCATTCTTTTAAACAATGAACCTGCCGGATTACTAAAGATCAGCAAAGCTGAGGATAAAACAGAAGTTCTGCAGCTTCAGATAGACCCTAGCCAACAAGGGAAAGGACTGGGAAAAACGATTTTAACAGATATTCTGAAGGAAGCTTCCGCAGAAGAAAAAATAGTCTCATTAAGTGTATTAAAAACCAATAAGGCCCAAAACTTATATAAAAGTTTAGGCTTTAAAGTTGTGGATGAGGATGAGCATTCTTATTTTATGGAGTTTCAAGGTGGCTTTAGATTAGTTTAACCACAATAGCCTCAGAAGTTTTTAAACACTTAAGTTATTTTTTAAGCTAAATACTTGGTGGATAAGAAGTACACATAAGTTCTCAAAAATCAAAGATTTTTATACTGGATAATATGCGTAAACATCCGTGAAAATCTGTGCAATCCGTGGTTAAAAAACATCAACCACAAAAGTCACAAAAGATTTTAAACACTTAAGTTATTTTTCTAAGTTAAATACCTTGTGAATAAGAAGCACACAGAAGTTTTAAGAAAAAATCGAAGATTTTTATTCAGATAATATCCATAAACATCCGTGAAAATCTGTGCAATCCGTGGTTAAAAAAAGATTATTAACTCTAAAAAAATTATGATTGATTCGCTAAAGTAACAAAGATGAGCCTCCCTCCTTCTTCGGCAGACAAAAGTATTTTCTTTCCATCAGTAAGCTCTACCATAGATCCGGGTGGAATCTCTTTCTGTTCGGTAACATCCTTCATCGAAGTCAGACTCTGATTCACCAGCACCCATCTTCCTTCATGAAAAGTGAAATATCCGACCGGCATTTTATCCTGCATCGTAAGATTTTCATTTCTGATGACCTTTCTTGACACATGCCATTTGAATAAATACTGGTTGTTATAAACCATCAATCGGTGGTTTTCAGGTTTCCAGACCTCATCATCAAATTTAAAATACAGATCCAGTACAGGAAGCGTTCCCCGGTGTGGTGTTCCGCAGAAAGGGCATTTCGGGTTACTGGTATTATCGAAGACGTACCATTTTTCGGTACATTCCGGATTGTGGCAAGGCTGAATCAGATCGGCGGTTTTTAACAGGGCAGTTTCCCATTCATTGGCGGTGGGACGTCTGATTGGATCGTGAAGCCCGTCTATAAATGCTTTTTTAAACAGTTCGGAAAGATAAGGACCCGCAGCCGTAAAAGGAATTTTCTGAGGATCGCCCCAAAATGCATCCCATTTTCTGAGGTGGTCAGCTTTTACCTGATTGGACGGATCCTGGAAATGTTCTATGAATAAAGCTTTTTCACCCATAGAAATGATCTCATCTTTTTCGGAATCCAGATCCCAGATTTTCCCTCCTCTCAAAGGATGTCTTCTGAACAGGTACATATAAATCAGCACCGCCAGTGCATGAAGATCAGTCTTCTGATTAGGCAGATGCCTTCCGGGATCCTGCATGCTCAGATGTTTGGTCTTTAAAACTTCAGGAGCAATAAAATCTGCCGTTCCGATGACTTCCGGCGGGAAGAGCTTTGGAACAACCAATCCGTCTATATCAATAATACAGGCAGATTTCGTCACTGGATCTATCAGAATATTGTTGTAGGAAAGATCGGAATGCGCCAGTCCCATCTGATGAAGCTTTTTCACCCCTCTGCTGATATTGATGGTGATCTGAAAATAGCTCAGCCAATCTCCGAGTTCCGAATGATCCAGCCGCAGCGGATATTGCTGGTTTCTGAACATGGGAGCAGTGAACCATTTCCCAACCTTATCCTGACCCTTGATATTATCTGATCCGATGTATCCCTTCGCAAAGAAGAATTTTTTATGGTAAACAGGAACCACAATTCCTGTCAGCTTATTTTTTTCTACAATATCATACGGCCATCTGAATATTTCGTTCAGAAAATAATCCGATGAATTTCCGTTCTGTATATTTCCGAGATAAGTGGAAACAATCCTCATGATACGCTCTTTCTGTCCGGCATCCAGAGGAGTGCGGTAAAATGCCACCACATATTCCCTGTCCGGCGAAAAATAGACATCTTTCACTCCGCCCCGAATCGGACTTTCATCTACGTATTCATAAGATTTTGCTGTATCCAGGATAGAAGCAACTTTAACGGTTTTTTTCATGTTTAATAGATTATGGCCAGTGTTCTGTCATCATGATTTCCCCGGCTCCAGAAATCGGTCCAGGCAAGAAGCTGTTGATCAATATGGGTGTCGTTAATAAAATCTACTTTCGCCCGGTCATCGTTGTTGCCGGCCAGATCATTAAAGAATGCTTTCCAGCTGTCAATATCTTCAAGCTTGTTTTCTGTCATGAATTTCGGGTCGTAAATACCATCCGTCATCAGTACGAGATAGGAAAAATCATTCACACAGGTTATTCCAAATCTTGAAACCATATCATCACTGAAGATCTCTTTCATCGTGATAAAACGGGTTCCGCCGCCAAATTCTCCTACATCCATTTGATTCAGAAGCTTTACTTCAGAAAAATCAGGACTGATCAGGTTGATCGGGCAGTCTCCCACTCCAAAAGTGAGAATGACATAACCGAAATCAAACTTTTTTGTCAGTGCAAAAATCAGTGTTGTGTGGAAGTCTTTTATAGAAAATGAATGCTCTGCTGCCGTTTGATCCAAAATATCATAAACATGAAGAATACCTTTATACAAGAGCTTTAAAACATTTTCTCCGGCTTCGGACTGTATTTCTTTTGATGAATCAGAACTATTATAAACGATTTCAATATTTTGTTCGATTCTGTTTAAAATTTCTTCTGAATTGAAAAAACTGTTTACAGAAACGACTGCCAATCTTGAACCTTCTCTTGCCATAATTGCGGAGCCGGCACCATCAGCAACTGAAACAATGCTCCAACCTCCGGGAAGCTCGTTCACCGCAAAATCATCATCTCTGAATTTTCCTTCATGGGCATGTGAACGTCCTCTTTTTGAAACAATGGTGATTTTTTTATCCAGAAATTTCCCTTCGTAGGAGGTTTCATCAGGTTTATGGTAAACATCATTGGTGTCGGATGGAATATTCTTCCAAAGGTCTTTCGGATCTGCATTCACGAACAGATGTACTTTTTTGATTTCCGTACTGTCTTCATCATGGGTATGATAGAATTCAATATCCAGATCATGGACACTGTTTACATACGGAATTCCGGATATTTTGTTGTTCTCGAAGGTAAGTCCTGTCTCCCGGAGATTGGTGATATTTTTAATCTTTATATTCGGAAAGTCATCCATCTCAAAACGGTATTCATAAAACTGCTTTGAACTGGCATTTTTAAGCACCAGATGAACTTCTTTAAATTCTTCTATTTCTCTGTAAATAAGAGCTTTTTCCATGGTTTTGTGTTGGGTTTCGGCAATAGGATTTCCTTTCGTTATCCCAGCGTTCGGTTAATATCAAATCCTTCACTGGAAAATCCGTAATAATCCGAAGTTCCGCACCATGGGCATTTGTTGTACCCTTCTCCTTTCAAACAGTGAATTCCGCCACACGAACAGGTTGCCAATGCGATGGGATTGGCACAATGAGGACATGACGTTCCTCCCTGAAGTTCTTCTATGGAAATTTTAAGATTATTTTTCTGGGAAGAGGAAAGCCTGTAATAGGATTTCTCGTCAATTTTATAGGCTCCATCCAATCTGTAATATCTGGTAGACATTCCCGGTATGCTTGATTCGGCGAATGTCTTTTTAAACTTCATTAAATACAGTTTCTCCGTTTCTGAGCATTTTCCGTTTAAAACAACAAAATTATTGTCCGGAAACTTCTGCTCGAGTTCAGGGTCTACTTTTTCGAGAATAATAGAATCAATTTTGGAAAGATTAATTCCTTCTTTATTAGCTTCGGTAACACTCTGGCTGGTTGTTTTAATGGAATCTGTCACCCATTTGAAAAATTCTTTATAGGAATTTTCATCAGAATTATTGAACAGTAAAACATTGTCCGCCAAAGTCCCAAGCAGCTTATAATTGGTATTTTCGCCTATCGAAACCGCAATCGTATTGGGTTTTCCATGGTATTTATTGTTCCATCTTTCGATAGCTTTTGTAGCATCATCGGTAGGAACGCCGTCTGTAAAAAGAAAAACAATCGGTTTCCAGTCGCCTTTTCTTTCGTAAGTTGTCTTCACAATATCCCTGTCTATGCAGCCCATCACTTTAATAAGCCCCTGAGACAGCGATGTACCGCTTCCAATCGGGATTCTTGGAGGATAAAAGCTGATGATATCCTGAAGCGGCGTAATGACCTCAGCCTCTCCCGCGAAACCTATAATGGAAATATAGACCGTTTCCAACGAATACGGGTCTTTCTTTAATTCTCTGATGATATTGGCAATACCTTCCTGTACCTGCTCAATAGGTTCTCCAACCATAGATTCGGAGACATCGACTAAAAAATAAATGGGCAGTCTTCTCATGATTATAAAGACAAGTGATTTAGATAATAATATTAAGCTCGGATGGCGGCGGAGGCAACGGTGCGCTTTCTCCCGTTCCCTGCGATTTCCCTCCCATGGTGATGGATGAACTTACCCATTTGAAAAATGAGGAAAGCGTAATCGCATCGGTAGTATCCAGTTTTACCACGTGATCTGTAAGCTCCTTCAGGAACTGTTCATCTGCTTTTGGACCTGCAGCACAACCTACGATAGCCCCAAATTCAAGATCTCTGATTACAGGGATCATTTGTCTGTATTTCTGGATATCGGAAGGCTTTCCGTCAGTAAATATGAACAGCAGCGGCCGCCAGTCTTCTTTTTCATCCGAAGATCCTTTGATCAGTTCTTTTTTCACCAATTCCGCAACCATCTCCAATGCCGCACCAGTATGGGTGGGTCCACTGTCCGGACAGGTAATTTCCATAGGATAAAAACTGGCCAGATCGGTCAACGGAATGATATTTTTAACCTCACGGTCGAAAGTAATCACACTCAGATGAAGGCTGTCCATCGCCTGGGGATCTGCCCGGAGCATGCTTATCAGCCCGTTAAATCCGTTATTCAGTGCCTGGATGGGTTCTCCGTTCATAGAACCTGAAGTATCCAGTAAAAAGTATGCTAATAATCTCCTGCTCATGGTATGATGTTAATTCTGAAGCCGGCAGCGGAAGTTGAAAACTTCCCTGCCGGCTTTATGTTTGATAAAAACCTGGGACTAATTGGAATATGCGTATTGTTTAAGGATCTCAATAAAATTATCGGTCTGATGTGGCTCTCCGATAGCACGGAACTTCCAGTCACCATTGTGACGGTAGGCTTCAGCAAAAACCATCGCACATTTACCATTCATACTGGCATCCCCTGAAAGGCTGTATTTTGTAATCTCTTTACCTTTGGCATCTACGGCTCTGATAAAGGCATTCTCGATCATTCCGAAATGCTGGTTATTCTGCTTTCCCTGGTAAATGGTCACCAGGAATAATATTTTCTGATAACTCTGGTCCAATTGGTCGAGTTTGACGATGATCTGCTCATCATCACCATCTCCGGCACCAGTTCTGTTGTCTCCTGTAAGCCATATATTACCGCTTGGATGCTGCATGGAATTAAAAAAGACCACATCACCCTGATACAATGCGATCTGCCTTCCCTCGTTAGTCTGTACCGTTTTTCCAAGATTGGCTACTTTACCGTTTCCGTCTAAAAGAAAAGCAACGGCATCCAGATCATACTCCGCCTCTTTGCTGAACAGTTTTCCAAAGAAACCGCCCTGTTTCCTTACATCCCATCCTAAGCCGATCGTTACTTTTGAAAGGTCGTAAACACTTTCGCCACGGTCATTTTTTCTTAAATCAATCGTCTGACCTTTCTGTAAATTAATTGCCATAGTTATCGTTTTTGTGTATTTGAAAATATAGTTATTTTATGATCTGTCCTTTGTAGTATTTCTCAAGGAAGAAAGCAAGGTCTGCCCTGTAGCCTATTCCTGAGGCTTCGAATTTCCAGCTTCCGTTTCTTTTGTATAAACGTCCGAATTCTACTCCGGTTTCGATAGAGAAATCTTCATCCAGCTCATATTTTGCGATCTCCTGATTGGTACTGTTATCCACAATTCTGATGTATGAATTTCTTACCTGTCCGAAGTTCTGCTTTCTCCTTTCAAAGTCTTCAATAGTGACCACGAAAAGAATTTCTTCAGCTTTCGGATCTACTTTTTCAAGATCTACAATAATCGCCTCATCATCGTCACCGTCACTGTTTTTACCGCTCGGATCATCTCCTGTATGCGTCAGTGCACCATCGGGAGACTGAAGGTTATTATAAAAAACAAAACATTCCTCATTGATTAATTTTCTGTCGGAGTCAATCATGATGGCAGAAGCATCCAGATCGAAGTCGAAACCGGTCCCTTCATTCGGATCCCAGCCCAGCCCTATCGTCATTTTTGTCAGTCCTATCTCGATCTTCTGTCCTTTCTGTAAATTAATTGCCATAGTGTTTTAGATTATTAATTATTTTTTGTTTAAGATAAATGTGATTTGTGGAATGACCAAATTTATTGATAAAAAAATGAATGACATGCGGTAATGCTTCATTTTAATAGGGTTTTAACATAAAAAAAGCCCAATTATAAAATTGGACTGTATCATTAAAAGTTATTGTTGAACTTAATTTTCAAATTCTTTTTCAGAAACTGCTTTTTCTCTTGCTTTAGCTAACATCGGAATAGAAATAAGTCCCATCACCAACATAATGGTGATCTGCAACGGAAGTGAAATAAATGAATAGGTCAGTCCCATTTCACCTCCTAATTCCGCGCTTTTCCCCATTGAGATAAATAAAGCCATAAATCCATACTTCATAGCCAGATTAAATGCACCAATCCCTCCGCTTGCAGGAACGATCATTCCTAAAGTACCAACAACGATAATAAAAAAGCCATCGGCAATAGTAAAATTAGAGGTTTCAGGAAGTGCAAAACACACAAGATAAGCTGCAAAATAGTAGCAAACCCATATTCCTATAGTATAAAGGATGAATTTCCCTTTTTCTTTTAATTTAAATACAGAAGTTAAGCCTTGAAGAATTCCTTTTCCAAAATTGATTACTTTTTCTTTCTTGTATTTATAAAAAACTATTAAGCCTAATATTAGTAATACACCTATTGAAATTTTTAAATAAAAATAAAATGAATCAAAATCATTAACTCCAATTTTCATTAATAATCTTTCAACAAAATTAGGTTCAAATTTAGTTTTTTTAGCTTTTTGCTCTGTAACAAATTTATAAAATGAAATTATTGCATCAAACTTAAATATTATCGTCAATCCCAGAAATCCCAGCATACAGATAAGATCCACTACTCTTTCCAGGATAATTGTTCCGAAAGATTTGTCAACAGGAACTTTTTCCACACCATATAAAGCTGTAGCCCTTGCTACTTCACCACTTCTCGGAATGGTAAGATTCATCAGGTATCCGAAAGATATGGACCAAAGTGAATTTGAGTTAGATATTTTATGTCCCATCGGTTCCAGCATCAGATTCCAGCGCACAGCCCTGAACCAGTAAGCCAGTATACCGAAAACAGAAGCAAACAGTACCCACAGGTAGTTAGCTTTCGCTAAAGATGCCTTAATAACCTTAAAATCAAGACCTTTTAAAGCAAGCCATAAAAAAAAGCCTGCAAAAGCAAGCGATATTACTATTGTTAGTATTGATTTTAAAGGATTCTTTGATTTTTTCTCCATAGACTAGGTTAGAAGATTTGTTTTTTCATCCGGGAAAACAATTTTTGGCTGGAATACTTTCGCTTCCTCGGGTGTCATCTGTGCATAAGCAATAATGATAATAATATCATCTCTCTGTACTTTTCTTGCAGCAGGCCCATTTAAGCATACTTCTCCGGATTTCCTTTTCCCTTTGATAACATAGGTATCAAAACGTTCTCCATTATTCACATTGACGATATAGACTCTTTCTCCTACTACCAGACCGGCAGCTTCTATAAGATCTTCGTCGATCGTTATACTCCCAATATAATTAAGGTCTGAGGCCGTAACCCGTACCCTATGGATCTTAGACTTGAAAACTTCTATTAACATTCTGCAAATTTATTAATAAAAATTAATAAATCGGTCTTTTGAAATCATTTTAAAACTCCCATAAACCCAGCCATTTAATTTTGTACTACACAAGCTTTCAGGCTATTATTTATAAAATCAACAAACATATCGATAAAAATATTAATTCTTTATACATAATTTAGGATTTAATAAATACAGGAAATAATATTAATTTTTTGCTAAAGTCAATACTCATAAGCATTTGGCATGATTTTAGTGAGCGGTAACGTAGATTTTACGTGGAAAGTGAAATTATCATATTTTAACTGTTTTCATCAAAAAGCAAAAAAATTTTATAACTTTTAATAAAATAATTGCACAATTAGAAAATAGTATTATATTTGCTATAATTACGAACTAACTTAATATTAAAAATTATGAACAAGTCTGAATTAATCGACGCAATCGCAAAAGATGCAGGAATCACTAAAGTTGCAGCTAAAGCTGCTTTAGAATCATTCATTGGTAACGTAACTACTACTCTAAAGAAAAAAGACGGAAAAGTTTCTTTAGTAGGATTCGGTACTTTCTCAGTAGCTGAGAGAGCTGCTAGACAAGGGATCAACCCTGCAACTAAAAAACCAATCAAAATTGCTGCTAAAAAAGTTGCTAAATTCAAAGCAGGAGCTGATTTATCTAATGCAGTTTCTGGTGCTAAGAAAAAATAATCATTCAGATTAAAAATTCAAAGGCCGTTTCTAAGGAAATGGTCTTTTTTTATGGATATAAATGGCTTCGGGACCTCCGTCATCCAGAAATATTGAAGCAAAAAAGAAGTGATTCTGATCTTTAAGTTTTGGCTAAAGCCGTTTCACTGTTTATAAATTGAAAGCGGGCTAAAGCCCGCTCCTATTGAATTTTAAATGATATTTTTCAAGATTAAAGAGATCAGGAATATTCTTTGAATAAAGACTACCAAATTCTGATAAATCTATCAAAACTCCCATCCTCCGGCATCCACCCTTTAACTTCTAATTTCTAGCTTCTAATTCCTATGGTGCCAATCTAGAAATTTTCCAGTCCAGGTCTTCAAGCCGATAAACAATCCTGTCATGAAGGCGGTTGGGTCTTCCTTGCCAGAATTCAATCTCATAGGGTTTTGCAATATATCCGCCCCAGTTAGCAGGTCTTGGGACCTCACTGGTTTCATATTCTTTTTCCAATTCTTTTAACTTTTCTTCCAGAAACTCCCTGTTCGGAATTGCCTGACTTTGGGGGGAAACGACCGCTCCAAGCTGACTTCCTTTAGGCCTTGAATGGAAATATCCGTCACTCAGGTTTTCTGCAATTCTTTCAAGATCTGCTTTAATAATGATCTGCCTTTCGAGATTTGGCCAGAAAAAACTAAGACAGGCCTTATGGTTGTTTTCTATTGCTTTTCCTTTTCTACTGGTATAGTTGGTATAGAAAATAAATCCTTCATAAGTATATTCCTTAAGCAGCACCATTCTGGTCCTCGGACATCCATCTTCTTCTAAAGTAGAAACAGCCATGGCATTGGCTTCTGAGACCGCCGGACTATTGCTGGCCTCGAGAAACCAGTCTCTAAACTGTTCAATGGGATTTTGTTTTATCTCACTTTCAATAAGTTGGGATTTCTCATACACTTTTCTCTTGTCGTGCAGGTTTTCCATAAATATTTTTTATTAAATTTGAGTATGAATTACTCATACAAAGGTAAAATATTAATTTCCACACCTGACATTTCCGGCGATATTTTTTCGAGATCGGTGGTGTTGATCGTTGAGCATAACGAAAGCGGGGCATTTGGTTTGATATTGAACAAAAAAAACAGCCAGATGAGTAGTAAGTTCAAAAACTTTTTTGATTTCAAAATAGAGGTTTATGATGGTGGTCCTGTGGAAAACGACAAGGTCTTTTTTATCGTTAAAGAAAAAAAGGTTACCGAGGTCTATTCTGAGATCAGTAAGGGATTTTATATTACGGAAGACATTGAAAGCATTATCAGTGCTGTTCTTAATAAAGAACTCAGCATCAATGATGTGAAAATTTTCTCAGGATACTCAGGATGGTCTGCCGGACAGCTGGATGATGAGATACAGAGGAAGATGTGGACTGTAGTAGATATTTATAATTTAGACTATACACTTCCTAATGATCAGACCCTCTGGAAGTCGATTATGCAGAACCTCGGCGGGGAATATCTGCTATGGGCAAATTCCCCTGAAGACATTTCTCTTAACTAGCTGAATTCCTATCTGATACACTTTAAAAACATTAACAAATTTTAAGATTATGTTAACCAATTTTAAAGAAAGAATTCACGTTATTTGAAAAACCAAAACCACTGACATGAAAGGAATCAAATTACTTGCTTTATCAGTCTTTTCTGCTTCATTTTTATCATTTACTCCTATCAATAAAAAGTATATTGTCATTGATGCCGGACATGGCGGAAATGATATGGGGTCAGTATTCGATAAATTCTCTGAAAAAGAGATTACAATAAATATTGCCAGAGAGATCCAGAAACTGAGTGAAAATCATGATCAGTATGAAGTGGTATTGACGCGGGATTCTGACACATCTCCAACCCTTCAGGATAGAACAGCCATAATCAACAAGCTGAATCCTGAAATTGTTATTTCTCTTCATATGAATAGCAGCCCTCACAAGGAAACTCCAAAACAAGGGACTGAAGTGTATATTCAGAATACTGACGGCTCAAAAAAACTTGCAGAAAAAATTTCAAAGAAATTTAATGTCGCTAAAATCGAGGAACGTAATCTCCACATGCTGAGAGAAACAAAAGCTCCTGCAGTATTGGTAGAACTTGGCTTTATTAATAATACTAAAGACAGGGAATATGTTACCAGCGAAAACGGACAAAAAGAAATCGCTCAAAAATTCACAGAGATCATCCGTGAATACTAAATAAGAAACAATTTCTGATTATTCAGAATAAAACCCGGTAAAGGACTTGGGTACTTTGTTGTTTACCGGGTTTGTCAATTTTAAAAACTATTCTTCCAGCTTTCCACCATTTCTATAAAACGGGAACTTTCAAAAGTCTTATTTCTTATTTTACCTACACAAAATATGCCTTTCTCATCAGAGATCATTAAAATCTCTTCTGCCTTTTGTGATTCAAAAGCTATTATCTCATGTTCCTGAACATCGGCAAGGTTATTTTTATGTAAGAAAGTCACGAAATTCTCCATCAAAGGAGAGATGTATGCCCCTTCGGACTGCTTGGGAACTTTTATGACATTTCCTTCTAAAAATAATAAATTTCCGGAAGTTGTACGCGCAATCCTTTTGTTCGGATTAAGCAGAATGACATCATCCAAATCATTTTCTTCCGCATAAATGCCTCCGTAAATATTTTCCGGACAATGAACCCTGATATTGCTTAACAAATTATTGTTTACATTGATTTCCTTGATAAGATCCATTTCCAGTGCTCTCTGGTGAACCGCAAGTACATCGTCCGATTCCGTTACTTCATAAAAATATGATACGGAAGATTTTGAAACGGTCACCGCATCATTATTTCTGAAAACCTGAAAATTGATTATTCCATTTTTTATTCCTCTGCCATCAATAACATCTTTATGAAAAAGGGTCTGAAAAAATTCCAGGGTATAGGTAAGCGGAATATTCATTCTCATTTTTCTCATGGAGGCCATTAAGAAGAAATAACATTCCTCATCCATAATCAATTCTCCGTTTCTCACGAAGAAAGAAACCTTCACTGCGTCGCCCAAAAGGAACGCTCTGTTCTTTACATTTAATCCGTCTGATGTAAAATATTGATTTTCCAATTTTTGAAGTGATTTATTTATAAAAAAATAATGAACGATAAATCGTTCATCAGTTTTACCATTCAATAGTGTACGGCTTATGCCGCACCTAATTTTATTCTAAGGTTTTCTATAAGGTTTTCCCAATACAGTGCATTTTCTTCTTCACCACCTTCTTCACAGAAATCTGTAATATTTAAAGCCAAATCTTCTGTAATATCATCTATTGTGATCGTCATTTCAAAGAAATTTTTAGTTCCCTCATCTTCTTCCCATCTGAAACGAACGAAACCTTCAGGCTTATATCTAATCAAAGTGGCCTTTTCAGCAGGTCCTCCTCCCCAGCTAAAAAAGAAATCATCGCCTTTCTCTGTTACCTCATCCGCAAACCATTCAGATAATCCCTCTGCCGTCGCCAGATATTCGTATAAAATCTCTGATAAACAATGCATTGGAAATTCGTAATGGACTTTATGTTTAGCCATATAATCTTTGTTTTTATCGTCCCGCAATATATAAATTAATTTTTTTATTACACTAAAAAGCGGTTATTTTTTTAAAGAATCTTCATGATATTTATCACAGCTTTTAAATATTTTATGAATATAATTTTCAGTCCGAAAACTGCCATGTAATACATAAAAAAACTCTCCAAAATGGAGAGTTTTATCGTCTATTTTTCATTTAAAACATCCAGAATGATCTGGCATCCCTGTCTGATTTCATCCATCGAAATAGTAAGTGGCGGCGAAATTCTCATGTATTCATTTCTGTAGAGCTGCCAAAATACAATAAGCCCCTTTTCCATACACTTTTTAGCCACTTCAAGGGTATATTCTGGTGTTCTGAGATTTACGGCCAGCATTAAGCCTTTTCCGTTGATATTTTTAATCTTTGGATGGACAAGCAGTTCTCTGAACAGTTTTTCTTTTTCTACGGTTTCATCCATCAGACCGCTTTCTAAAACTTCTTTCAAGGTAGCATAACTGGCGGCTGCAATCAGAGGATTGCCTCCAAATGTTGTAATATGTCCCAACTTTGGTGAATGTGACAAGGTTTCCATAATTTCCCTGGAGCTCATAAAAGCACCTACCGGCACTCCTCCGCCCATTCCTTTGCCCATTACAAGGATATCCGGAACAATTCCGAAATGCTCGAAAGAGAATAATTTACCGGTTCTACCAAACCCGGGCTGAATTTCATCGAGGATCAGAAGTGCACCTACTTCTTCACATCTTCTTTTAAGCTTGATTAAATAATTGCCTTCCGGAACTAAAAATCCTGCTGCTCCCTGAATGGTTTCAAGAATTACACAAGCAGTTTTATCTGTAATTTTATCCAGATCATTTTCATTATTGAATTCTATAAAGCTGACCATAGGCAACAGCGGGCGGAATTCTCTTTTATGGGTTTCGTTTCCGGACACACTCAATGCGCCGTGCGTGTTACCGTGATATGAATTTTTAAAGGAAACAATTTCTTCTCTTCCTGTATAACGCTTAGCCAGCTTAAGACTTCCGTCAATAGCTTCTGCCCCACTGTTTACCAGGTAGGTAATTTCCAAGGGATCGGGAGTAGCTTCTGCAAGAAGTTTGCACAATGCTACAGGTTTTTCCTGTGCATATTCTCCATATACCATTACATGCAGGTATTTGTCTGCCTGCTCCTTAATGGCTTCCACCACTTTAGGATGTGAATGCCCTAAAGTATTGGCAGAAACGCCTGCCACGAAATCCAGATATTTTTTTCCATCTGTTCCGTAGATATAACTTCCTTCTGCCTTTTCCACTTCAAAACCTGCGGCAAATTTTGTGGTCTGTGCCTGATATATAAAAAAGTCTTTATGCATTTCCATTTCGCAAAAATTTTCAGCAAAGCTAAAAAAGATTCAGCACATGTAGAAATTATCTGTCGGGAATAAAAAAATCACCCCTGATGATCTCAAGGGTAATTTAATATAAATAATAAAAAGTAGAAGACTAATTTAAAGTACTTTTTCGACTGTTACATAACTGTTGTTAATCACATTATAAGCAGTTGTTCCCCCGACTTCAGAAATGGCTTCTAAAGTAATATACTGTCCCTGAACTGCATACACTGAAAAATCCAGGCTGATTTTTCTGACCGTGCCATCAAAATTCACCGCATTTTCCAAAAGCTGGAATCTCTTGGCATCGTTGACATATAAACTTGCTCCCAGTCTGCTGCTAAATGTACCTGCAGCACCTGTAAAGTTCAGGCTTACATTAATTCTGTACAAACCGCTTTGACGGATATAAAGCCTGTTTAGATCTGCACCTGTTGTCGGAACATTTGTTTTAAGCTTTAACGGATCTGCTAA
Organism: Chryseobacterium lathyri; assembly: GCF_019970085.1. Lineage (NCBI taxonomy): Bacteria > Pseudomonadati > Bacteroidota > Flavobacteriia > Flavobacteriales > Weeksellaceae > Chryseobacterium > Chryseobacterium lathyri. Next base: position 342,379 of record NZ_JAHXYG010000005.1, read on the forward strand.
AAAATTAGGCTTGTCAATTAAGGAATTAATAGGCAACATTACAGAACCTGAAGTCGTATTGACAGGATTTATCGTAAACCTGGAAATATTATCAGATTCAATTTCAAAGGCTTTGCTCCACACAAGCCCGTCGAATACCATTACCTGGCCTGTACTTTTCACAAATATGAGCATGCCTCTTAAAACTTCTATCCTTGTGGCAGGAGCGTTTACTCCGGTATAAGGCAAATCGGTGGCAGTTTCAACCGCAGGTAAACCGAAACCTTTAACTCCGGTTGCTTCACTTGTATTTGTTATGTACATCATTACCTGATCATTACCATTAGCATTGGAATCAGGGTTTGGTATGTTTGTAAAATTAACTTGCGCACTGTAAATGCTTATTGAAAACAAGAACAGGCAGAATATATATTTTTTCATCACTAATAAGCTTTAATTAAACGGGCTCCAATATATGAGTTGATAGAACTGCTATCCGTTCCGTATGCAGCAAGAGATCCTCCGGACCCCCCAATAGTTGTTATCGTTGGAACAACTCTCAGTTCTGCACCAGCAGGTAAGGATATTGTTTGGGAAAAACTGGATGTTTTACTTCCCTGAGTATCAATGATAAATATAATAGAATAATTACTCTTGGTAACAACAGTTTCCCAAGCCGAAGCCGGAGTATATTTAACCTGCAGTGTCAATTTAAATTCTGTAACACCTATCTGGGCTCCCACACTGCCCCCGGTAAAACCTAGAGCTGCTGCTACATCATACATTCCATTTTGTTTTATGGTCACCGAACTTGCATTTTTCATAAGAAGGTTATCAACAAGAACCTGGCTTTTATCATCCGGTGCAAGATACTGGGGAGATCCTAAGGAAAGGCATATTCCAAGACCAAAAGCCAGGCAGGGGATTGTAATCCCGGAAGAAATTCCCAATCTTGAACCTTTAGGCTGAAAGATTCCCTGTATCTGTCTTGCAGGGTTCCAGGCATAGCCATCGTATTTATAATATTGATCGTCGGCTTTATCATATATAAGCCCTCCTACAAGGTTAGGATAATCACTAAAGAGATCCGGTGATGCAGCATCATATTTAGGAAAAGTGGTATAGGTATTGGAATAAGGAAGTATTGCTCCTCTGGTTCCGTCTTTTATTTTTAATATATTCTGATTGCTGGGAATGTTGTCACCAATGACTACCTGTGCATTTAAGCCGTATTGAAATAAACACACTAAAATTAATATTATCTTTTTCATTTTATTGCATATTTATTTTTTCAACAATGATTTCTGACACTGCGTTTCCTGTAGTATTCATTGAAAAAGACAATATATTTCCGCCAATAATGCCGGTACAAACCCCTGTTCCAATGTTCTGGTTCCCATAGAACCTAAGTCTTAAATTGTCGCCTGCTTCAAAGCTGCCTACATAAGTAAGAACTAGTGACTGTCCTACATCAATAGCTCCCGGAGATAAGCTTCCTAAGGATAATGCACCGCTGGTGGAACTTGTGGTGTTATTTGTAATAGGCTTCCATGTAGCAGGAGCTGCTGCAGTACTTGTTTCCAAATCAACCTTTGAGTATAGATTAATTGTTACTCCTACACACAAAGCCGGGGTCTTAACATCTATAGCCCCACTTTTGAAAGAAATTTTATACAAACCTCTTGTCTTGATATTAATAATATTACTTGTAGCCGACGCAAGAGAAACATCTGCTGAAATATCATTATAACTTGGGCTGGCACTTGTAAACGGAACATCCATTGCTCCCCCTGTTTGCGGGCAAAGTCTATTTTCCCCTCCACATCCCAATCCACACGTTCCGCAATCTGCCGTTATGGCAGCGCTTCTTATAAAACGGGCCATTTTATTGTTCTTTAAGGCCGTTACAATAGGATCTGAGATTTTCCATACCGTACCGTCATTCTGAACAATACTTCCTGTTTCTTTGTTGAAGATAATAGAACCCTGAGTTCCGTTTCCTGTGGTACCAGTAGCAGATGCCGGCAGTACTGAAGCAGTGTTAGTCCTTGGCAATCTGGCTGCGTTATCATCCTGTTTTACATGTAAAAGTGATCTTGTGTCGGGTTGGAAACCTGGAACTTTCGAAATCCCAACCTGTGCGTTAATCCTTATAAAGCAACAAATAAGGACTAAGAGGAAATAGTCGATTTTCATTTTAAATTTTTTTATCATTCTTCCTTTAAATTTATAAAATATTACAGCTTAAATCATAAAAAAAAATGTTAAATAAAAAATGAAAAAAACAAAACATAGATTTAAAGCGGCATTCGAGAACTAAATAATCTATTGTAATGATTGAAAAAAACAATTATTTTACTGCATTTCAACCCTATTTTCACATTTCATCATAAAGAAAATCACCATTTTTTGATTTAAAATGGTGATTTTTTATTCTTTGTTGAAAAATATTGAGTCTATTTCCGTACCCGTTTAGGCTTTTTGGCTTCTTCTTTAGCTCTTTCCTTGTCTATTGCTTCCTGAGCCTGATTAAACAGTTCATTATCCGCGGAATACTTTATTTCTTCATAATTAGGGCTGTCTACAAGGATATCCTGCCATTTTCTGATGCGGTCTTTGGTATTCCAGTTAAAATCGGGGAACTTTCTCTTTTCAGGTTCTATTTTACTCATTGGGTAGGTATCTGAATTGGCCCCTATACTGCATGATATGATCTGTAAGGTTCTTTCTTCAAACAAAGCTCCAATGATCCCACAGGTAGAAAGGGTAATTCCTATTCTCTGAGGCTGCTTAGTTTCCTGATCTACATCGTCTACATAAACAATTGACTGTGCATTTCCTACTACTCTGGCTTCCTTAATATCATTATTTTCATAGTAAACGGTCATAAATTTACCTTTTACCTGATTAAATTCATCTTTAAGGTTTAATGAATCTACTTTGCTGATCGCAAAAGCATTTCCAATTACTTTAAGCGAGTCTATATTTTCAGTTTTGGTATTAAAATAAGCTTCAACCTTATCTCCTGTTACCTGTTTTTCACCACTCCAAAGAATAGGATTGGTATACATATGCATAATGCCGTCTGTTTCATTGAATGCGATAGAATCTGCTCTCCCCTGGGCATTTGATTTGAAGATACGTGCTTTTTTGTAAGCTCTTAAAAAGCTTTTCTTTATTGTAATATCTGCTGAATCGGGTCTCTGGTAGGAAAGGATTTTTTCTGCAGCAAAATAAATAGAGTCTTTTTCCATGATTTTAACAGCATAGGGACTCTTCGTCATCATAGCAGAATCTTTTTTCTGAAAAACTTCTCCGTAACCGCCTTTGATATATCTTTTTTCTATAGGATCATCGAGTGTAACATTTCCGGTTGCCTTACCGAACCCGGTGATATTGTTAAAATACATATCATCTCCTGTAAGGATCTTGTCATTATAAAAAATTTTGGAATTTTTATTAAGGAAAGCCTCCTTAGTTTCCATCCTATAGGTTCCTCTTTCGGTGTAAATCCTGTTTTTGGGATTGGCGCGGTTGGTAATTGTTGTAGGGCCAAAAAACTCAGCAACCTTTGTATTTTGATTTTGTTTGATATTGGGACCTTCTATGATATAATCCGGACTGTCAATTTTAACGTTCCCAACAAAGTCGATCATTTTGGTGTCAAGAAAGTAGGTTGCAGATTTGGTATACATAACATTCTGCGCATCGGAAATAGTTCCTCCGGTATTGAAGTACGCCTGGTTGGCAAGCCTGTCATAATACAGAATGTCGGTTTTAATGGTCTGTTTCGGATCGGTAAGAACGACATCTTTTTTAGCAACTCCTTTCTGCGTAACCCCATTGTACTCCATTTCATGGGCAGTAATCACTGAGCCGTCTGCATTTTGAAGCTTTGCATTGCCAATAGCTTTTACAAGGCTTTGATCATTGTACAGAATAACTTCATCAGCATACAGAATAGATCCCTGGTGCTCTATCTGAACATGACCCACCATGTACTGGTTTCCTTCGTACTTGGTGTCTTTTTTAAATTCATCGGAATGGATGATTTTCACCTTATCTTCTGGTCTTACTGCAGGTGTAGGTTTCGCTTTATTTTGGATATAAGGGTCCATCTGCGTGGTTTTATTGTCCTGTGCGGAGCTGAACGCAGAAATAAAAATTAACAGAAAAAGGATTATTCTCATTGATTAATCATTCTTAGTACCATAGAAATACAGCGAATGCGAATCAATATTTACGCCAAATGCTTCTTCAATTGCTTCTTTAATTCCCTGTATTCTCGGATCACAGAATTCGATAATTTCTTCAATTTCCTTATCAGAGCCTTTTTTGTAGATTACCAAATGGTCATGCTGTTTATCAAAATAAGACTTCTCATAAGATGAAGAGGTCAATGTTTTTTCTCCAAACTGATGCTTACGGATTAAACCTGCATCGAGGAAAATTTCAATAGTGTTGTAAATCGTTGCTTTTGAAACATGATATTTCTTCTGCATCATAAGAAGATACAGATCATCCACATTGAAGTGATGATCCATACTATAAATCTCTTCTAATATCGTATATCGTTCAGGTGTGTTTCTGAAACCCTTTTCTAAAAGGTAGTTTCGGAGAACATCCTTAATCAAAGCAATATTTTTTTCTTTTTGTACTGTATCCATCAAAAAAATTATCTACAAATTTATTGATTTTTATTTAAATAGGCGATATGGTTTCTTACCCCTTGTTTTTAGGAATTATGACGGAAGAAGCCGGATTGCTCAATCTTGTTATCGTAAACCGTAAGTTCTGTAATCGGGGCAGACTCCACTTCTACGTTGTGAGAAGATACTCCCCAAGCTTTGAAATCATCACTTCCGATGTACTTCACAAAATTGTAGATATTGAGTGTAATCTTCTGTTTAACAGTTAAAAGTATATCGTTGATATATGTATTATCAATAATTACATATTTAAGATCCGGCGGAATGTTGTGCGCTCTCAGGGACGGATGACTGCTTCTTGATGGAATGGTTCCGTCTGCCATAAGATCTTTCAGTACCATATTAAAATAATCATTGATTCTACGGTCTACTTTAAATCCTAGAAGGAAATTGACTTTGTATACGGTTCCCGGCAGAATTTCGTCTACCGTATATTTGAAAGTATATGGATCTTCCTGATTAACAATACTTAATATGAAATAATGATCCGCTCTTTTGGGCTGCTTCTTGATGATGGAATAGATAATTTTCGATTCTACTTCATCATTCCTTTTGGCTCTGCTCAGGTAAGCAAGATTGGTTGCATATTTGGGAATGCTTTCATCCAGTTTCATATCTTTTATGATAGAAACATATTTCTCTATTTTTACATATTGGATAAAATTAGCTTTGATCAGTCTTCCATTGTACCACGCATACATGCAAACTGCTATAAATCCTCCCAGTACCATTGTCAGCCATCCTCCGTCAACAAATTTGATCACGTTGGCATAGAAGAATCCTGATTCCAGGAAGAGATAGACTATAGCAAATCCTATAATGAAGACTTTATTGACTCTTGTACGGCTCAGCCAAAATAGTAACAGAATGGTTGTCATCAGCATGGTAATGGTAATCGTAAGACCATAAGCGGCTTCCATACGTTCTGATTTCTGGAAAAATATCACGACTACAAAACAGAAAGCCATTAGCCCCCAGTTGATTCTTGGAATGTACATCTGCCCTTTGATCCCTGAAGGATATTCAATATGCTGATTGGGCCAGAAAGAAATAGACATTGCTTCTGAGAACATGGTGAATGAACCTGTAATTACAGCCTGGCTGGCAATAATTGCCGCAGCTGTGGCCAGAATTACCCCCGGAAGAACAGCCCATTGAGGCATAATTCCAAAGAAAGGGTTCACCCCATTGAATACCTGGTGATAGTTGTCAAGAAGCCATGCTCCTTGTCCCAGATAGTTTAGAATAAGCATTAGTTTAACGAAAATCCAGCTTATCCTGATGTTTTTTGCCCCACAGTGTCCTAAGTCTGAATATAAAGCTTCCGCTCCTGTGGTACAGAGAAAAACAGCCCCCATAATCACAATAGCACTGGAAGAGTGTGTGATCAGATTATAGGCATATATAGGGTTAAAAGCTCTCAGGATTTCAATATGATCAACGAGATGAACTGAACCGAAAATTCCTAAAACAAGAAACCATGTGACCATAATCGGTCCGAAGAATTTACCTATGGAAGCTGTACCAAATTGCTGTACGACAAAGACCACAAATAAAATAACGATGGTGATAATGACTACAGGTGTTTCAGGATTGTATATTTTTAGCCCTTCAATCGCAGACATCACTGTTAAGGAAGGGGTGATCACACTGTCTGCCACGAGTGTGGAGGCGCCGATAATGGCAACCACATAGAGCCATTTTTTCTTGAGTTTTTTTACTAATGAATAAAGAGCAAGAATACCTCCTTCACCTTTGTTATCTGCTCTTAAAGCAATGATTACATATTTCAGGGTAGTCTGAAGCGTCAGAGTCCAGATGATACAGGATAACGCCCCTTCAATATATTCATCGAACGGCATACTGGATCCGTCTTTTCTCGCGTTAACAATCGCCTTCATTACGTAAAGGGGCGACGTACCGATATCTCCGAAAACAATCCCAAGAGAAACTATAACGCCTACGAATGAGAGCTTTTTAAGGTCAAAGTGATGACCACCCTCTGTAACTTCTGCCATATCAGCCAATTTATTTTTAAACGCGCAAATTTATACTAATTTTATGACGTCGAGAACTATTCTTCATGAATAGAATAAATGAAAAAACTTCCTTTCGGAAGTTTTTCTCTATAATAGTTATTTTACGTACATCGCTTTTTTGATCTCCTCTTTTACTTTTTCAAGTTTAGGGAACCATTCTGCAAATAATGCAGCGGAGTAAGGCGCAGGCGCATCAGGAGTAGTAATTCTCTTGATTGGCGCATCCAGATAGTCGAATGCTTTCTGCTGTACCATATATGTAATTTCAGAAGATATCGAAGCGAATGGCCAGGCTTCTTCCAAGATCACCAGTCTGTTTGTTTTTTTAACGGAAGCTAAAACAGTATCAAAATCAAGAGGACGAACGGTTCTAAGATCGATCACTTCTACAGAGATTCCTTCTTTAGCCATATCTTCAGCAGCCTGAATAGCCAGCTTCATGATTTTACCGAAAGAAACCAAAGTAACGTCTGTACCTTCTCTCTTGATATCTGCTTTACCTATTGGCAAATAATATTCTTCTTCAGGAATTTCCATTTTGTCGCCATACATCTGCTCAGATTCCATGAAAATAACCGGATCATTATCCTGGATAGCAGTTTTCAACAATCCTTTCGCATCGTAAGGATTTGAAGGAACCACTACTTTAAGTCCCGGAACATTCGCAAACCAGTTTTCAAACGCCTGGGAGTGTGTAGCTCCTAATTGTCCTGCCGAAGCAGTAGGTCCTCTGAAAACGATAGGACAGTTCCACTGACCACCACTCATCTGACGAATCTTCGCCGCATTATTAATAATCTGATCAATACCTACCAATGAGAAATTGAACGTCATATACTCTACAATTGGTCTGTTACCATTCATCGCAGCTCCTACAGCAATCCCTGTAAAACCAAGCTCAGCAATGGGTGTATCGATTACTCTTTTAGGACCAAATTCATCCAACATTCCTTTTGAAGCTTTATACGCACCATTGTATTCTGCAACTTCCTCCCCCATTAAAAAAATGGATTCGTCTTTACGCATTTCCTCGCTCATTGCTTGTGCAATTACCTCACGAAAAGTATATTCTGCCATATTTATTTGAAAAATTTAGACTACAAAAATAGTGTTTTTTTATTACTAACATAACAAAAAAGGCATCTCATTGAATGAGAAACCTTAATTATTTAATCAGAGAGGCTTTTCTTATTATCTATCTGTTTATTCATAGGTTTTATATGACTGAATATAATTTTATAAAAATAAAAACGGTATCTCATTTCTGAAATACCGTCCTAAAGTTTATATAAAAACTGATTAATTCACTTTGTCCCAAACCTGAGTCCTTCCAAATACAGAAACCCCCATATATCCTCTTACATTCAGTTTATCACCGCTTTTTGTAATGGTACATTTATAAGTTTTACCTGTTTTAGGGTCAGTAATAGTTCCTCCTGTAAATTCATCTCCTTCTTTTTTAAGACCTCTGATGATCTCCATTCCTAAAATTGGCTTCCCTTTTCTGTCATCCTTACATCCTGTACAATTTGGATTTGCAGGTTTTATAAGCAGCTGGGAAACTTTTCCATAATACTTCCCATCTGATTTTTTATAGATCTCAACAATGGATTTAGCCTGTTTTGTTTCGTCATCTATAGTCTTCCATTTACCTTCAATCTGTGCAAACGATAATACGCCAAACAGGGAAAGCACGAATGTTAATAATAATTTTTTCATATTTCTTATAGTTTTAATTCTGATATACGTTTTTTGTTATGTATCTATTGCTAAATGTATAAATTAAATTTTAAACAGACAAAAACTTTTGCTATACAAAGCATATGATAGGCCAAAGTGTAAAAGGTTAAATGAACAGTTATGATGATTTCAGATTTCAGACACAAGATATGAGACTTTTGACCGTAGATTTTAGTAACTCATAAAGCTTAAGGATGCGGGTTTCTGACCGGCAACTATCAACCATCAACTAGCCCCTAAAACTCTCTGAGCCCTCCGATTCCCAAATCTGAATTCAGATTATTTAAGTTTTCTATTAATTACCCTGTCCATATAATCCTGATACCAAGCTTTTGCAGTCTTCATTTCCTGTTCTATTTCAGGGGTCTTTAATTTTCCTATTAAATTGTTTGCAAATCCGAGGTCATTCTTCTCATATATTCCTGTAATTTCCTTGCCGTCAAAACGGTACATATGATCTCCAATGATAAACTGTTCTGAACTTCCATCTGAATTCACTACAATAGACGGATATTTTTTATCGCTTACAAGGCTTCTTCCCCAGCTTCTGATCTGTTTATTGTATCCGATAAGATCTGCAAGTGTAGGATAAATATCTATTTGCTGTGCCGTTTCAGGATTCACGCCTTTAAGGTTATATTTCGGATTTGGGGAATACAATATCAGAGGAACAGCAAAACGGTTCATAGCTTTTTCATATTCACCATAAGCGATCTGGTTGGTATGATCTCCCGTGAAAACGAAGATGGTATTATTGAACCAAGGCTGTTTTTTAGCAGTTTCAAAATATTTTTTGATCGCATAATCCGTATATTGGATCGGTTCATGCATTTCTATGGTTCCTTTTTTAAATTTCCCTTTGTATTTTTCAGGGATTTTAAACGGATGATGTGATGAAGCAGTAAATACTGTAGTCATAAATGGCTGTGTCTTTCCTGTATTTTTTGCAAAATACTGAAGAAACGGTTCATCCCATATCGCCCACATTCCGTCGAAATCTTCATCATGGTTGAATTCATTTTTCCCGAAATAATGTTTAAAACCCAATATATTTCCAAACCCAAGGAAGCCCATTGATCCGTTGGGAGCCCCATGATAAAAAGAAGTATCATACCCCAGATCATTACACACTGAAACAATAGACTGGATTTTCTGATTAGAATAAGGCGAGCTGGTAAAAGCATCGGTAAGGCTTGGAATTCCAGCCAGCACACTGCTCATTCCATGAATGGACTGTCTTCCATTGGCAAACATATTAGGGAAAATCAGGCTCTGGCCTGCAAGACTGTCTATAAATGGTGTATAGGAAACATAGCCGTTGATATTTTTGTCTTTATTAAAAGCACCTGAATATTCCCTGCCGAAAGATTCAACAATAAAAATGACAATATTGGGGCGGTTCTCCACTTTCCTATCATATATTTTATAAGGCTGAACATGGTCGGCAATATATTTTTCGTCTACAAAATGAACTTCTTTAAAGTTATTGGTTCCTAAAGTTCTGAAAAATGAAAACGTACTGTTCAACACTATATTGCCCTGAAGCGGATTCACTACAAAACGGTTGGCATCCACTAGGTTAATGGGTCTAGTACTGTGCTTGAAATCACCGCGGATTCCTCCAACAACCAAAACTGCCGTGCCACAAAGCACAAGCACTGACCAGATAAAGTATGGAATAAGTTTTATAGGTTTCTGTTCTGTAATCTTCACCTTTTTATAAAGGAAAACCCAAAGTGCCATTAAAATAATGAACCATATGAGAACAAACGGATGCTGTCCCAATGAAACCGTGAATACTTTAAAAATGTTGGTTTCATGTTTTGCAACTTCTAATGCCGTGGATGTTAATCTTGCCTGCGAAAATTTATAATAGACAAAATCCCCGAAATTCATGGCATAGGCAATTCCGTTGGTTATAAAGTACAGCCAGAACAAAACGGTTTGGTATCCTTTTTTTGTATTGATAACAATCGGGACCAGGCTTAAGAGAATAAATAAAGCGTTGACATATAAGATCGCCGTGGTATCAAAGGCTATTCCATGAAATGCCAGGTTGAGATAATCTGAAACGGAATCTACTTTGATGAGCTCTTTATTGAAGTACCAAAATAAAAGCCGGGCAATCTGATAAAAAACATATGCTAAGAAAATCCGGTAAAAAAGGACCAGAACTTCTTGTTTTCTAAATTCTTTAAAAAATTTCATTCGGCAAATTTACATCAAAAACCTATTAATGTATTTTTTCCTTCATAATATTTCGGGTTAAAATTTGGAAAAACTGTACTTTTGTTGACATGAATTTCATAAAAAATAATCTTGCCAATTTATTGACGCTTGCCAATTTATTTGCAGGCTGTGTAGGTGCGATACATCTTATTTTAGGAGATTACCAAACTACGGCCATCTGTCTCATTCTTTCTGCTATTTTTGATTTTTTTGACGGGTTTGTGGCCCGGGCTCTAAAATCGAACTCTAATTTGGGGCTGCAGCTGGATTCGCTGGCGGATATGGTAAGCTTTGGGCTGGTTCCTGGCCTTACAATGTATAAAGCATTGGAGCCTTTCGGAAATGAAATATTAGGGCTGCATCTTCCTTTCGATGTAAGTTATGCCGGCCTTCTGGTGACTGTTTTCTCTTGTCTCAGACTGGCGATCTTTAACCTTGATGAAGAACAGCGTTATTATTTTAAAGGACTGAATACACCTACCAATACTGTTCTGCTATTCGGATTATATTATGCCTTCAAAGAAACAGGAACTTTCGGATTTTTATTTGAAAATTCTTTGTTTTTGATCTTATTGACCATAATCACATCATGGCTTCTGATCAGTCCAATTAAGATGATGGCTATGAAATTCAAATCTAAAAAACTCCAGGACAACTACCCGAAAATTATTTTACTGGGTGGTGGAATTGCCATTCTGGCCCTGTTTCAGATTGTTGGCATTCCGATGCTTGTTATTTATTATATGATAGTATCACTGGTTTTCCAGAAACAGCTGAAGTAGCTATCAGATGTGAGACATCAGATTTTAGACTCTAAAAGCTACAAATTTAGAGACAGCTTATTTTCAAATTAACACATTATCAATTATAGACATGAATTTAAAACTCCATAAACCTCTCTGCATTTTTGACCTTGAAACCACAGGAACCAATATCGGAAAAGATAAAATCGTAGAAATCTGTATTTTAAAAGTAAATCCGGATGCCTCCAGAGAAAGTAAAACCTGGCGCGTAAATCCGGAAATATCTATTCCGAAAGAATGCAGTGAGATCCACGGAATTTATGACGAAGATGTAAAAGATGCTCCGACATTCAGAGAAATTGCTCCAAAAATCATGGAAATGCTTTCAGGAAGTGATTTGGGAGGCTTTAATTCCAACCGTTTTGATGTTCCGCTTCTGGCAGAAGAGCTTTTAAGAGTGGAGATAGATTTTGATCTGAGCAAATTCAAACTGGTAGATGCGCAGACTATTTTCCACAAAAAAGAACCGAGAAATTTAGGGGCTGCCTATCAGTTTTACTGTGGAAAAGTTTTGGAAAACGCCCACTCTGCAGAAGCTGATGTGATGGCCACTTTTGAAGTACTGGATGCGCAGGTCGGAAAATATGATGATATCCCAAATGAAATCGCTCCTTTAAGTGAATTCAGTTTCCATAATAAGAATGCTGATCTTGCCGGATTTATCGGATACAATGAAAAATCAGAACCTGTTTTCAATTTCGGAAAATATAAAGGACAGGTCGTGAAAGCTGTTTTCCAGAAGGATCTGGGATATTACGGATGGCTTCAGAATGCCGATTTCCCGCTTTATACGAAGAAAATCTTCACAAAAATTCAACTATCAAGCAAATTTTAAATAATGTCAAACCTGGTCCGTTTTAAATTTTATGAAACAGCCCTTGAAGCCAACAGGGACAAGCAGATCCTTGCCGAAAACGGAGTAAATGGTTTCATTGCCAATGAGCAGCTCATCCAGTCTGACTGGCTGCTTTCACAGGCTGTGGGTGGTATTCAGCTTCAGGTTTTTGAAGATGATCTGGAAAAAGCGAAACAAATCCTGCAGGATTATAATGACAATGAAGCCTATTCTTTGGAAGTGGAACATACGATCAAGGATCCGGCATTTGATTTTGTATGCCCGAAATGTGGTTCAAACCATATTTACAGGGACGATAGGGCGACGAGCTTTTTTGGAATTTCCATTTTGTCAAGCCAGAATTTTGTATGTTATTATTGTGGGAATGAATTTACGCATTAATATCATTTAAAAATAAATAAAGGATACTTCTTTGTGGCTGAATTGTATTCACAGGCCTACAAGTCTGTTAAAATAAATAATTAAGAGTTATGAAAATCATTTGTATAGGAAGAAACTACAGTGAACATGCAAAAGAATTAGGAAATGAAATTCCTGAAAAACCGGTTATTTTTATGAAACCCGACACGGCGGTTTTGAAAGGAAATGATTTCTATATTCCTGAATTTTCCAACGACATTCACTATGAGCTGGAAGTTGTTGTAAAGATTTCAAAGGGAGGAAAATACATTCAGAAAGAGGTAGCTCACAAACATTATGAAGAAATCAGCTTAGGAATAGATTTTACGGCAAGGGATCTTCAGAGCGAACTTAAATCCAAAGGCCTTCCATGGGAACTTGCCAAAGGTTTTGACGGTTCTGCAGTAGTAGGGAATTTCTTCAAAAAGGAAGATTACGATCTTCAGGGACTGCAGTTTTCGTTACTGAAAAATAAGGAAGAGGTTCAGGACGGCAATACAAAAGATATGATTTTCAGTTTTGATGATATCATCGCTTTCGCCTCTCAGTATTTTACATTAAGGGTGGGAGATCTTATTTTTACCGGAACTCCAAAAGGAGTAGGAAAGGTAAATGAAAATGATATTCTTGAAGCTTATCTGAAAGATGATAAAATTCTTGATATTCGAATATTATAAGTATTTAACATAAAAACTGGGCAATTTTTCTTATCTTTAAATAACAAAATTAAAGGTCATGATAAATATTGTACTACCCGTAGATTTTGGGGACAAAACAGAACAGCTTGTAGATGGAGCTGTAAAATTTGCAAAACAGCTGAACGGCAGAATTTTTCTGATTCACGTTGCACCTTCGGATATTGGTTTTGCTATCGGTGATATGGGATATCAATATTTTCCTGAAGTAGAAGCCAATGAGATCAGAGAGGAGCTTATACAGCTGAATAAGATTGAGCAAAGGATTATTGCTCATGATATAGACTGTGAGCATTTATTGAAGCAGGGTATTGCAAAAGATACCATCCTGGAATATGCGAAAGCCAAAAATGCTGATTATATCGTAATGGGATCACACGGAAGAAGCGGAATATATGATGTTTTTGTAGGAAGTTTAACGAAAGGACTTACCAAAGATTCTCATGTTCCGGTACTGGTACTTCCTATCCACGACTAGAAAAAAATAAATTTTAATCGTTAATAAAAAAACCGATCAGACTAAAGTCCGATCGGTTTTTTACTATATAACCAATTAATTAACCTTCTTTTTTATAGATCTTAGGATCGTAGTAAGGGTTCTTACCCTCAGTTGGAGAATAATAGTCTTTATCTTTATCACCACCTAGTTTTACAACCAGTACATAGCACCAGTAAGTAAACAATACGCAGCAAACGATAAATAAAATCCAGTTTAGAACATTTCCAAACGCATCAAAAAAACCGAAGGCCCATTTGAAAACTTTACTTAAGAATAACCAGAAAGACGTCATTATTTTCCTTTTTTAAATTAACTTTGTACAAATTTATAAAAAATGTTTAAATTACTTTCAAAAGAAAGCAATATTTTTTCAATTCCTGTTTATATTGGTTTTCTTCTTTTAGTAGTCATAATATTTAACATACTGAATTTCAACACTTATGAAGCAATCATCGCAGGAATAACTTTCCTGGGGATTGCTTTGGGATATTTTTGTTTTCACAGTATTGCCCTTAATTACCAAACGCATCTGCCGCTATTTTTATATACCTTTTTTATTTTTGGACTTTATCCCGGGAATCTGGATATAGGAATTGCCGTTTCACTGCTCACCAATTCTTTTCTGCTGTTGCTTTTAACCAGTGCGGATGAAGATATCAGAAAGAAATCTTATGTTCTGGTAGGCGCCATTGTTGCGCTGAATTTTATTTTCCTTCCTACCACATGGCCTATGGCTCTTTTTGTGATCGTTCACGTAATCGCAACTTCCCAGAAAATAAGTTTAAATCTGTTCAGATTTCTTTTAGGAACCATATTGATTGCTTTCAGTTATTTTTCGATCATGTTCTTTTTCCGGTTCACTACATGGAATATTGATTATTTCCCTTTTGGAAAAATGAGGCTTATGACAGATTATATTGATCTGATACCTTTAATTCCTATTCTCCTGATGCTTATTTATGCTGTATACGACCATTTTAAAAACTATAATAAGAAAAGCCCGATAAGCAGATATAAGTACACGTTTTTGCTTGTATTCTCACTGGCCCAGCTGGTGACTATTATTTTGTATATGAATAAAAACTATGAATATTTACTGCTTCTGGCATTCCCGTCGAGCATTATCCTGAGCAGGATGATGAGATTTTTGCCTAAATACTGGATGCAGGAGGTGAGCTTATGGCTTATCATTATAAGTTTGATTGCTTTTAAAGCAGGTACGTATTTTAATTTATTTTAAAGATTATGATTCAGATAGACGATAAATTGATTTCAGAGGATATTTTTTCCGAAGAATTTGTTTGCAACCTTACGAAATGTAAAGGTGCATGCTGTGTGGAAGGAGATGTAGGTGCTCCGCTAGATAAGGATGAACTTGAGATTTTAGACAGTATTCTTGATAAAATAAAGCCTTATCTTACCCAGGAAGGCATCAAAGCCCTTGAGGAACAGGGAACATGGACAACCGATCCGGAGGACGGAATGTATGTTACACCTATGGTAGAAGACCGCGAATGTGCTTATGTAACCTTCGATGAAAGAGGAATTACTAAATGTGGTATTGAAAAAGCATATGAGGATGGTGCTGTAGACTGGCAAAAACCAATTTCCTGCCACCTCTACCCGATCCGTGTTACGGAATATTCTACTTTTACTGCCCTGAACTACCATGAATGGAATGTATGCAGCGATGCCTGCACGCTTGGAAAAGAACTGCAGGTTCCTGTTTATAAGTTCCTGAAAACTCCACTGACCAGAAAATATGGTGAAGAGTTTTACAATGTTTTAAGTGAAGCAGCCGATGAATGGAAAAAAGCATATGGCTCATAAATAAAAAAACCGCAGACTGATCTGCGGTTTTTCTTTATCAATTATTTTAAAATAAATTACTGTTTAACTACTGTTGCTCCTACTGCTGCTGGTTTTGCCTCTTCTTTTTTAGCGTTTTCCCATCCGTCTTCCGGCATCAGTGTTGCTGTAATTTTTCCTTTTACCAGGTACTTTTTAGCTACATCCTGAAGGTCTTTCACGGTAAGTGCTTTTACTTTTTCCTGGTAGTTCAGGATGTCGTATTTATCACTTCCATCCAACTGATTTTTAGCAAGAGCATTCAGCCAGAACATATTGTCCTTAAGTTCTGTTTTGTTATCGTTATATTCTCCTTCTTTATATTTGTCAAGATCTTTCTGCTCAGGACCTTTATCAATCAGCTTCTGAAGCTCGGTAACAGCACTTT
Source organism: Chryseobacterium lathyri (assembly GCF_019970085.1). Classification (NCBI taxonomy): domain Bacteria; kingdom Pseudomonadati; phylum Bacteroidota; class Flavobacteriia; order Flavobacteriales; family Weeksellaceae; genus Chryseobacterium; species Chryseobacterium lathyri. The sequence continues at coordinate 358,563 of NZ_JAHXYG010000005.1, forward strand.
TCGTCAGCTTTTCTGCATTTTCAGGTCCGCAAGGGAAACTGATGCTGAAATTGTAAGCACTGTAAGGGATTTTATTCATGCTTCCTCTTGCTCCACCACCGTAAATTCCGCTTTCGTCTTCTCTAAGCTTTTCAATAACTTTGATGGTAGCTACTTCTCCAAGCGCTGAAAGAGCCAAAGCTTCTTTCTCATTGTAAGGTGTTTCCCCGCTGTAAGAGATTGTCACCAGACTCTTAGGATCTTTTCCTTTTTTGTAGACTTTGGAATGATCTCCGGTTAACTGTCTGTAGCCTGTATCTTTGAATGTTGACATTTTTCCTGATGAAGGAAGACTACCGATATATTGAAGCACCTGCTCTTTAAATACAGCCTCGTCAATATTTCCTACAAAATAGAACTGGAAGTTTCCTGCATTGGCAAATTTCTCTTTATAGATGTCGTATGCTTTTTTGTAATCTGTATTAGCCCAGTCTTTTTCCATCGGGAACAGTCCGATGAATCTTGGGTTCTTCTGGTTCATGAATTTTGCATGTTCGTTGGAGAAGTAAGCCTGGGGGTTAGACAAAAGGTTATCCAGCATGGCAGACTGCTTTTCTTTGTAAGCATTGAATGCGGCAGGGTTGTAATTTAATCCTGTAAAATAAGCGTACGTAAGCTCCATAGCCGTTCCTAAATCTTTCTGGGAAGTTCTTCCTGAAATTCCCTCATAATAAGGTCCAACCATTGGATTTACACTTACCTGCTTTCCTGCAAGGTAGTTGGTAAGATCCGCTTTTGACAATCCCCCGACTCCTGCTTCAGATAATGCTGCAAAGGCGAACTGAGTTTTGATAAAGTCTGCATCAGAGATTAGGGAATTTCCGCCTAAACTTCTTGCTGAAAATACAATTTCGTCATCTTTGAAATCGGTTTTTTTGAAAGTTACTTTTGCACCGTTGCTTAATGTCCAGGTTGTTGTTCCCAGTTTGGCATCCGTTTCTGTTTTAGCAATTTTACCTTCTGATTTGAAAGGCTTCACTAAGTTTTTGATCGCTGCTTTTTCTTCGTAAGGCTTAAGATCCGCCATCTTTACAGATTCAAAGGTATTCAGAACCATTGCTTCTGTAGGCATTGTAATGTTATCTTTTTTAGGTCCTGTAATGACGATCACTCTGCTGTCATCCTTCACCATTTTCTTGATCACTTCATTGGTTTGGGCCAAAGTAACTTTAGGAAGTAAGGTCTTTGTATCTTCATATTCCCAGGCAATTCCCGGCATCGGTTCCTGCTCCAGGAAGTTTCTTACATACTCATCTACCAGCATATCACTTTCAGTCTTGTCGCGGTTGTTGTAAGATCTTTCAAGGTTGGACAGCATTTGTGCTTTTGCTCTGTCAAGTTCAGTCTGTGTAAACCCGAATCTTTTCGCTCTTTCCACTTCTTCCAAAAGAACTTTCAGAGCGTTTAACTGATTTCCTTCTTTTACCATGGCAAATCCCTGGAAGGCTTCTTTGCTTCTTGCATAGGTTCCTCCATGATAAACCGACCCGAAGGTAAAAGGCGGATTATTTGAATTGATCAGTTCTTTTAATCTATTGTTCAGCATCGTGGTGGAAAGACCTTCCACAATGCTTTGGTTGTACTGCTCAATTGTTACATCTGGCTGATAAGCCTCAGCATCTTTCATAATGAACTGAACCATTGAGTTTGTAGCATCCGGATCAGTTTCTATAGCTACTAAAGTTTCTTTATGGTTGGGCAAATCGAATACCTTTCTCTCCCTTGGTTTTGAAGGGTTTTTGTATTTGCTGAAATTGTCTTTAATCTTTTTTTCCACCTCATCTACGTTGATATCTCCCACGACTACAATTGCCATAAGATCCGGTCTGTACCAATCCTGGTGGAATTTTCTTATCACATCCGGCTTAAAATTTTCCAACACATCTTTTTTACCGATCGGAAGTCTGTCTGCGTATTGAGATTTGTATAATAATTTAGGAAGATATTTGTCTGCCATTCTTTTGTCTGCGCCAAGACCCAGTCTCAACTCTTCCAGAACAACCCCTCTTTCTTTATTGATCTGTGCATCGGAGAGCGTTGCATTAAAAGCCCAGTCTTCCATTACTTTTAATCCTGCATCCAGGTTTCCTGGCTTATCCAATGGAACAGGAAGCATATATACAGTTTCGTCAAAGCTTGTATAGGCATTAAGGTGCTGTCCGAATTTCACCCCGATAGACTGTAGAAAATCCACCAGCTTATTGTCCGGGTAATTCTTTGTTCCATTGAAGTTCATGTGCTCCATAAAGTGCGCCAAACCTCTCTGGTTTTCATCTTCAAGAATAGACCCGGCATTGATAGCCAGACGGAAATCTACTTTCTTTTCAGGTAATGTATTTTTTTTAATGTAGTACTTCATTCCGTTGGGAAGGGTACCGATTCTCACGGAAGAATCCAAAGGGATATTCTGCCCGAAAACATTTGAAGACATCAGGAAGATGACCGCAAATGAGGATAAAACTTTCTTCATATTATTAATTTTATTTTGGGACTAAAAGTATCAATTATTCACCACCTGAAGAAATCTTACAATTGACATTATAGTTAAATTTGAGTTAAAATTAAAAAGACAACAAAAAAGCCGGATATTCTCCGGCTTTTGTATTGTAAAATATCAGTTTTTATTTAAAATCCGCATCAGATGTAGCGGTATTTAAAACCACTTTAGTTGTTTTTATGGTTACCTTTTGCCCTTTCCCGTCAATATCTACTTCAGAAGGGAATTTTATGCCTTCCACGGTCATATAGTTTTTCACGGTAACACTTCCTTCTCCTACAGAAGATTGGTATAAAAGTCCGGTAGCGGCATCAAAGTAAAATTTTCCTTTATCTGAAGACAATACATTATAATCTTTAGCATTCAGCTTTTCCACAGTAACATCTTTGAACTTTGAGGGATCAAAAGCCAGCGCCTCAATAGTTGTTCCTTTCTTCAGTTCGGCAATATTATCAGCAGGGAAATCGGTTTTCTGTCCGGCTCTTTCTATATATCCTTTTTCACCGTCAAAAACCTGGCTTACCGTCTGTCCCATTGCAGTCTGTACAGATTTGAATTTATTGCCCATTTTTGTAGTGCTCATGGTGATATCCATTCCCTGAACATTCAGTGTATTATCAATAACCGTAGATTTTACTGCTTCTAATTTGCTTTTACCACCCAAGGCTTTAAAGTAATTATCAATAACTTCTTTTGGGGTCAGCTTAGATTTCACGACTTCCGTATTCGCGGGAGCTGCACTGGTCTTTTGAGCTGCTGCCGGTACTGCAAAGAGTACGGCACAGAAAAACGGAATGATGATCTTTTTCATATCTATAATAAGTTTAGGGTGTAAATATATGAATATTGACCAGAAGAAAATAAACACAGGATATTTATGAGGAATACGGAAGAATTCCTGCCCGAATATATTAAGGTTTTTTAAGAATATTCGAAATTAAATGATAAAATTATCTTTATGATATGGACTTATAGTAGCGATTTCGGGTAATAAAAATGAGAAATATATTAAAAGAAATATAAATTTTAGCCCTGCAAATAAAAAACCTCCGATTTCTCGGAGGTTTTGAAATATTTATATCGGAATACATTATTTTTTAAGCTCTTCTAAAAACTCGTCGTGAGAGATTTTAGTTTCTTTTTTAGATGCTTTTTCAAGAATTACATCTTTCAGTTTAGCCATAGCCACTTCAGAAGAAATCTGTCTTACCTGCTCCTGATCTTTCAACATTTCAACAGCATACTTTTGGATTTCCTCATCACCTAAGTGGTGGATTCCGTAGATCGCCAATTGGTTTCTCACCAACTGCTCAGCCTGTGCCAATACATCAGCATAATCTAACTGGATGTCGTTATCCGTCATTAATTTACCTTCAATGATCTGGTATCTTAACTGGCTTTTCTCTGCTTCAAGAATTCCTTTAGCCTGCTCTTCAGACTGGATATTCTGGTTAGAGAATAATAACCATTTTACAAGGAAATCTTCAGGAAGTTTTACTTCTTCTTTTTCAGTAACCTGCTCCAATACTTTATTCACATAGTGAACATCAGCATTCTGCTGGAAGTACTCATCCAACTCAGATTTTACTTTTTCTTTAAGTTCTTCTTCAGACTTGATTGTTCCTTCTCCGTAAACTTTGTCGAATAGCTCCTGATTAAGTTCAGCAAGGTTCAATGAATAGAAGTCTTTTACTTTAACCTCTACTTCAGCGTGGTGTAAATGCTCAACTTCTTCTTTGCTGAATCCTAATTCTTTAGCCAATTCTTCATCACCTGCAAGAGTTTCTTTAGATACTTTTACAGAACCGTCCATTTTTAAAGCTTTTACCAATTTGAAAGCTTCTTTGTTTTCAGCAGTAATGGTAACGTTCTTTGGGTGGTGGTGGTGCTCTCCTTCAGCATCTTCTTCTACAACCTGAGAAATTTCTAAAGCTACATAAGAATCTTTAGTGATTTTATCCTGAGGAACCTGCTCTGCAAAACGCTTCTGCATGTTCTCAATACTCTTCGTGATTTCTTTGTCAGAAGCTTCTACTTTATAATGAGGAGCTTCATATTTAGCTAAATCTATAGTGAATTCAGGCTCATATCCTACTTCGAAAGCAACTTCAATTTTTTCAGCATTGTAATCCAATTGGTTTACTGGCTGAGGAACAGGCTGACCAACTAATCTTAACTTGTTTTCGTTAACATAGTTATTCAATGCGTCAGAAACCTGTTTGTTGATTTCTTCGAATGCAATACCTGCTTCATATTGTTTTTTAACCATACTCAAAGGCACTTTCCCTTTTCTGAAACCAGGAACTTGCGCATTTTTAGCATAATTAATCAACTGCTTGTCTACTTTTTCTTTGTAGTCAGATTTTTCCAATGTCACTGTAAGTAATGCACTTACGTCATCATGGTTTTGTGCGGTAACCTTCATTATTGATTAAAATTTTAGGTTGCAAAAATATGAAATTTTTATGAGAATTACCTACTTATAATCAATTCTTAGTATTCAAATGTTTATAAATAAAAAACCGCTGAAAATCTCAGCGGTTTTACCATTAGGTTTATCTTTTTAATTGATCAGGTTATAGGTTGCCTGAGCATCAGTTTCCCCGCCTGACTGCACACCGTATACTACTCCATTTCCACTTACAGCAGAAGCTTCAGAAACAGAAACCGGCTCATGGTACAGCGTCAGAACAAGCTGACTTGGGGCAGAAGCATTTTTAACGGCTGTATTGACTACCCACTTCGTTTTAAGTCCTACACGCTTACCGTCTGCTCTTGTAGAAGCAGCACCGTCAGTACGGGTCATTACAATATCAGAATTAGGAAAGTTGTATACTAAAAAGTGTTCGTCTTTTGCCGTTTCTATTTCTTCGTTGGCATCTTCGTCCCCATTTTTGAAAATAACTTCCACATTGTAGGTATGTCCGTTTACTAATTTAACGTTAGGGTTACTGGTGCTGTTTACCTGATAATCATAAATTACCGCTGTTCCCGTAGCCTCATCCGTTACTTTCAGCAGGACATCAGAAAGTTCCTCCTGTGGAAGGTCATCTTTTTCATCATCGTCTCCACGATTACAAGAAGTTAAGCTTAAAGAAAAAGCAATCATCAATAGACTTACAATAAGTGTTGTATTTTTAAAAATATTTTTCATTTTTTTGATTTAAAGAATTAAAATTGATATTTAAGAGTTACAATAAAATTTCTCCCCATTTCGCTGGAGAAGTATCGTAACCTGTTCAGATAATCTCTGTAAGAAGTGTTGAAAACATTTTTTACAGAGAAATCAACTCCGAAATTTTTTGACAGATTCACCCCTGCCTGAAGGTTCCAAAGCGAATACGCTTTGGGAGGAGTAGAAATATCTACTTCCTGACTGTAAGAATTTCCCTCCGAATCATATCTTTTGATAAAAACATTATAAATTGGGAATCTTGTTTGGGCAAGAACTGTTTTGTTACTTACGTTCACATAAAAGTTCTTCCACTCTTTTTTACTGAATTCCAGTGAATTGTTGAAATTAGTAGGCATCATCATGATCAGTGGAACATCATGGGTAAGGTCCTGTCCGTATACATAAGACAGATTTCCCTTGTAGGCCAGATTATCATTAATTTTAAGGGCCAGATCCACATCTGCTCCATACATTTTCACATCGATCTGCTGATAACCATACACTACAAAGTCGCCACCCCACTGGGTATTTCGGTACCCTATAGGAACCTCATTGATAAAGTTCTTGGTATAAAAGAAATATGGGTTTACAGAGATATCCAGGCCACCCAGAACATTTAATTTGGCATCAGCAATTAAATTAAACTGATTTCCGGTTTCACTTTTAATCCCCATATCTCCTTCTTCTATAATGGCTGCAGAATGGTGAAGTCCGTCGGCAAAAAGTTCAGCGACATTGGGAGATCTTGAAACCCTCGCATAGTTTAGCTTCAGATTAAAATTATTTGACGGATGGTAGCTGATACCGGCATTACCTGAAAAATTATTATAGTTTAATTCAGGCTTGGTAAGGATTCTATTCTGATTAATCCTTACTACAAAATCTGAATAATCCTTGGCATATAATCTATTCCAGTCACTAAGATCATACCATTTGGTCACTTCATAGCGGTCAAAATCATAACGTGCTCCAGCCTCCAGATCCAGCGAAGGCAGAAGTTTATATTTATAGACAGAATAAACTCCGGCATAAAAACGGTCATAGTTAGGTACCAGACGTCTCGCTTCTGTTTCCGGGTTGGAGTAATTATTCTGATATCCACCATTAATTCCTGTTTCAAGACTCCATTTTGGTCTTTCAATAAGATGGTTGATATTTAAATCATTCGTAATCAGTTCCAGATCCAGTCCCGGTTTCTTGCTAAGCTCTTCACTCCGGCGGATGTCATATTCTTTTCTGTGATTATACTGAAAACTGTAGGTAGCCGTAAGCTTTCCAAAGTTTTCAAATCTATAATATCCCGAAAGTTTAGCAATATGATGCTCGATCTCCTGTCTTGGATTATCGATATCATAACTGAAATCCCTTTTAAAAATAGGTTCCTGACTTGACAATGCCTCATATAAATCTTCAGCAGATCCTACATGTGAACTCCTCAAAATGCCTATTGAATTATTCGTTAAATAATAATCAAAAGAAAACCCTGAATTAAAAGTCATTTTTTGAACCCCAAAATTAAAACCGGAATTCTGAATCCCTGTATTCATCAACCCATAGTCAGGAGCTGTAAGATCACCCAATTTCCTAAAGCTTCCGTTGGTTTTAACGGCCCAGCCACTTTCCCAGGTTTTTGCCAGCTTTACATTTACATCTGCTCCGCGCCCGTTTGAAATACCGGATAGAGAAACAGATCCCATAAGGGTATCTTTTTTGGGTAACACCTGAGGTTGTAAAACCACGACCCCACCTACGGCACCATTTCCGTATTTCAGGGCTGATGCTCCTTTTACAACATCAATATGTTCAAAATTATTTACATCTACATTCGGAGCATGTTCTACACCCCATTCCTGTTCAGCCAGTTTTACACCGTCATTCAGGATGGAAACCCTGCTTCCATACAGTCCGTGGATGATGGGTTTAGCAATATTATTCCCCGTTTTAAGAACATTGACTCCCGAAATATTGGTAAGTAAATTTCCCAGATTCTCGGTAACATTTCTAGAAAGCACAGATTTATCCAGTGTTTTCATTACTATGCTTCCATTATTTTTATGACTTCCATGAACGGTCACCGTCTCAATATCATGGCTATGATGCTCGAGGGTGATTACCAAATGTAAATCCCGATCAACTCCTATATTTTCAGTATAATCATTACAATCAGGATGTTTGGCAATGAGTATATATTTTCCCGAAGGAATTTTATTAAATGTAAACTTACCTTTACTATCCGTTGTAGCCGTGAATCCCCCAATTTTCACTACCGCATTTTCCAGCATAGTTTTATCGTGAAAATCCTGAACGGTTCCTTCTATCGAATACGATTTTTGTGCACTTATCGATGCCAGTCCACAAAAAACTAACATCAGACTATATATCAATTTCATTGTCTATAGATTGATTGCGTACCTTTTACAGGTACATTTTTTCGTAAAAATTTGTTGGATGGGTTTATTTTAATTGTAAAATGTAAAAAATATTAATGACTGATGAACCAGATGTCAGATATGAAGTTTCAGATATCAGACTTGAGATATCAGACAGTTAATTCTGCCTCTATATTCTCAAATCCTAAAACTCTCAATCCCCCGAATCAAAAAATCCGGAATCCTGAAACGACATCTAACAGCTATCAACCAATAGATTTAAACCCAAAATATTGAACTTTAAATATAATTAAAGCCAATTAAAATCGTGATTATGCAATTGCGGGAGGCCCCCGGAGCTGAAAAGTGAATTTGGTCTGAGACCATACTTTTTCCTGAACAGCAATAACCTGTTTTACTTCGTGCGTAAAATGTTCGAAGGAAAAGCTGAACTCTTCAGGAACCAGTGTATGTCCTGTAGCTAAGAAATGACACGCCAGACAGTCGCCCGGCTTTTCTTTGGCTGAATTTTTAGCCATGGTGTTTTCTGTCTTTTTAAGATTGAAGATCTTAAAATTATCGACAGCATCATGATGGTGAAAACTTTGGGAAAACAGCGCAATGAAGTAGATCCCAAACAAAAGTTTGGAGATAAAGCTCTTCAGATTTCTGCTTTCCTTAAAAATCATCCTGTAAAATTATAAAAATAATTTAAGTTTTAAATTAAGTTTTCGTAAAACTATTCAATACGTTGGTGTAAGTATGCTTTTGTTACAAACTTATTCCCGGTCGAATGCGTTTTTATACTAAAATCCTTCGACTCCGCTCAGGATGACACTGTTAAAAAATAATACTGTTCGTATTAGATTAAGTATTAGCAATGTCATCCTGAGCGGAGTCGAAGGATCTGTATATTTTAATTCAAAAAAACTAAACCAATTGAGAACCTAAATGCTCCCATTCCTGTAAAGCAACTTCTAATTCTTCTTTAGTTTTATTATACTTCTCTAAAGTTTCTTCAGAGGGATTTTCCTTAGTGAATGAAGCTTCCAATGTTTCAATTTCAGATTCAAGCTCAGAAATTTTCTCTTCTACTTTCTTTAGTTTATTCTGAATATTTTTTTGTTCTTTGCTTACAATGGTTGATGATTTCTCTTCCACCTTCACTTCTTTCGGAGCTGGTTTTACCTCAACTTTCACATCATCGCTGTGTAGTTTTGCCTTTTCAGCAGATATTTCCCGAAGGGTCTCTTTTTGTCTGTATTCAAGGTATTCACCAACACTTCCCAGGAATTCTTTCATTCTTCCGTCACGAAATTCATAAATCTTATCACAAAGTCCATCCAGGAATTCCCTGTCGTGAGAAATCACGATTAATGTCCCTTCGAAATTCTGTAAAGCCAGTTTAATGATCTCCTTAGACTGGATGTCCAGGTGGTTGGTAGGCTCATCCATAATCAACGTATTGAAGGGACGAAGCAACAGTTTACAAAGAGCCAGACGGTTTCTTTCTCCTCCGGAAAGCACTTTTGTTTTCTTGGTTACCGCTTCACCCTGGAAAAGGAAAGATCCTAAAAGATCTCTTACCCTAGGTCTGGTTTCCTCTGTAGCTGCATCCTCAGCTTCTTCCAGAACTGTTTTATTGGGAGTCAGCACTTCTTCCTGGTTTTGGGCAAAGTATCCGATGTTTACGTTGTGCCCCAGATTCCATGTCCCTGTATAATCTTTGATGTCTCCGGCAAGAATTTTAGCTAAAGTTGTTTTTCCCTGTCCGTTCTGTCCCAAAAGGGCAATTCTGTCTCCTCTCTGAACAATAAAGTCTACATCATCGAAAATTTGTTTTTTCCCGTAAGCTTTCCCTAAATGATTGGCCTCAAAAATAACTTTTCCGGGAACCATAGACTGTACGAAACGGATATTGAATTTTGAAACGTCTTCATTATCTACCTCAATACGTTCAATTTTATCTAATTTCTTAATAAGCGACTGGGCGAAAGATGCTTTGGTAGCACTGGCACGGAACTTATTGATGTTGTCCTCCATCTGCTTAATCTCCGCATCCTGATTTTTCTTAGCCTGAATCAGTTTTTCACGGCGCTCTTCACGCATCACCAGATATTTGGAATAATTGGCTTTATAGTCGTCAACTTTTCTATTATTGATATCAAAAGTCCTGTTGCAGACAGCCGTCATAAACTGCTTATCGTGACTTACCAGAACAATGGCTCCGGGATAATCTTTCAGGAAGTTTTCCAGCCAGATAATGGATTCCATATCGAGGTGGTTGGTAGGCTCATCGAGGAGCATAATGTCGTTCTTCTGAAGAAGAAGTTTTGCCAGCTCAATTCTCATTCTCCATCCTCCGGAAAATTCATCTGTAATTTTGTGGAAATCATCTGCCTTAAAACCTAAACCGAATAATATTTTCTCCATGTCACCTTCCAGGTTGTAGGCATCATGGTTCATCAGAAGATCATTCAGTTCTGTCATTTTGTTGATCAGATCTGTATAGGCATCACTTTCGTAATCGGTTCTTGTTGCCAGTTGGTGATTAACTTGTTCCAGTTCATCTTTCCAGGCATTGATCTGTTCAAAAGCCTGCATTGTTTCATTCCAAACAGTTCTTCCTTTTACAAAATCTAGATCCTGCTTCAGGAAACCGATGGTAACATTTCCTTCGGGTACAACGCTTCCTTCGTAGAAGTTAATTTCTCCGGAAAGCATTTTCAGTAAAGTAGATTTTCCGGCTCCGTTTTTTCCAACGAGACCTACTTTATCATCCTTTTTAATGGTGAAATTTGTATTTTGAAACAGATAGTTTCCTGAATGATGTAATCCTAAACCTTGAACCGAAAGCATTTTATTAAATAAAAATTAAATGATGAATAATGAATTTTCGGGTGCAAAAGTACGGAAAAAGAAATGAATAGCCCAGAAATAAAAACTGCCAGCTCTGGAATACAGTAAAAAGGGATGCCCTGACAGACATCCCCTCGCAACCTAAATTTAAAACTGAAAAGTACATTTAATTCTGTCCTGCAACAAAGGATCTTAACTCTATTGTGCGGCTCCAGATATTATTATTGGGAACATTGGTCCCATACATAAAGTCTGCAGTAAAGCTGTCTTCGGGAAGATGCAGCTCGGTAAGAAGATTGGTATGGATCTCCTGGTCTACAGATGTACTGCTGGGTACATTCAGGCCAATATTGATCAGTTCTGCTTCTATCTCATCAGCTGATTTTTGTAATGCATCATCATGATAGAGTCCGAAATTAGCTGAAATATGGGTATACGCTGCAAAATCTGCATAATCATAATGGGGTTTCATAGCAGGTGAAAAGTCTTTAACATATGCTGCAAGATCTGTATAAAAGTCTTCGAGAAAAGTATCATCCTTAATCTCAAGACCTGAATTGGCAAGATCTGTACTGAAAATTCCGGACACGGCATTATTGGTTTCATCCAGCATTATCCTGCCATATACAAACGGAAGGGTATTAAGGACCAAGTTTCTTGAAACGTAAGCCTGGGTGAGAACAATCCCTTTCTCGATCTGAAAATCTGACAGCAGTGAATTCCAGATCTTGTTTCCTTCAGCATCGGTTTTTGAATTTCTCACCTCTGAAACATAGGCCCGCAAATCACTGACATTCATAAAATCTGTAGAAATATAAACTGACTGGGGAGCCTGAAGATAGCCACCACCCACATCGGCATGAGCTCCGGGAACGAAAACTTCTTTCCAAACGGAACCGGCTGTCTCTGTTTTGGTGTCCTGCATATTTTTTGAATTTTCAAAAAATCCGGTGAGCGGGAAAAAGAACCTACATTCATTAACTGCACACAGATGAAGGGCATTTTCCACTTCCTGAGGCAGGTTCATATCGTATGTGTTAAATGGTTTGGATTCCACGGTATCAAAAACTCCCAAAAATTTTATAGTAACATTTGCTGTGGGATAATCTACAACCAGCCGGTTGCAGAATTCTCTTGCCAGCATGCTTCCTCTACTGAATCCGTAGACGTAAAAATGATAGTCAATATTTTTGTCATTGATTATATTCTGTACAAAAGTATTGGCTTTCTGCAGCTTGTCATCGGAAGAATATCCCTGTGCATCCGGAGGGTTGGCGCAGGTACCCATCGCAAAATTGCTGTCTTCTCCGCCAGTAACCGTTCCTATTCCTTCGACATATAGTTTACTGTTTTGACTGAATAAATTGAAGAGTTTATAAACATTGGTCGGTGCTCCTTTATAACTTTCATTGTTTACCGAAGGCATATCGGGGGAGCCTGCATTGATCCCGTTATTTCCGGTTCCGTCAAAAAAAATTCCGACAGGCAATACTGTATTGTTTTCCATCGCTGTGTTTTGCTTTAGTGGTTGAAAGTTTTCAGTACAGCGTCTTGAATCTGGTTCTGCTTTGAAATCTGTAAAACTTATTTTTCAAATTAACGGAAGAAGGGAAAGCAATACTAGCGTGAAAAATACCAAATAAAAAATTCCGTATTTCTACGGAATTATATTTTATCAAGAGAATATATGTTGTTCACAACGGCATAAATAACAATGCCTACGGTATTTTTGGCCCCAATCTTTTCCAGGATCCGCTGGCGGTGGCTTTCTACTGTTCTGGGACTGATGAAGAGCTTCTCCCCGATCTCATTATTGGTGTATTCCTGACAGATCAGCTTCACAACATCTTTTTCCCGTTCGGAAAGCTCATCTTCCATTTCAAAAAGAGATTTCTTTTTTGTGGAACTGTTCATATAGGTAAACAACATCTGATGGTCTTCTGCTGTAAAGAAAACTCCATTTTTGTAAACCATGGTAATGGCATCGATAAATGTTTTCCGGTCTGAATTTTTAGGAAGAAAAGCCGAAACCCCCAATTTAACCATATAGCCCAAAATGGAAGTTTTGTAATGGGAGGAAAGAATAATGATCCTTAGATCGGGATATTTTTCTTTAAGAATTTCTACAAGTTCAAAACCGTTCATAGGCTGCATCTGTACATCGACAAGAGCTATGTGGGGAAAATCATCTTCGGAAAGGCTTCCCAGCTTTTCAATAAAATCCGGGCCGTTATTGGAGGTAAGACATACGGATATATTTTTTTCATTCGAAAGCAGCATTTTTACCCCTTCCAGGATCAGCTGTTCGTCATCAATTAAGGCTATTTTGATTTGGGAGTTCATGATTGTTTGGAATTAAAATGATTAAACAGCTTCCTTTATTCGGGGTATTTTTCCATTTATGGACGGCATTCATGGATTTTATCCTGGATTCTATGTTTTTAATGCCCATCCCTTTTTTCACCAGATCATAATCAAATCCCTGTCCGTTGTCAGAAATAATGACGGCCATATGCCGGGGATAATCTTTAATGTAGATCCATAAGTCTGTAGCCGTAGAATGTTTGATCACATTGGTCGTAAATTCCTGGATGATCCTGTACAGCTGCACTTCTATAAAAATATCTTTTTTCTCGTGTCCAGGCATTACCCGCATAGAAATATTGATCTTATGGGAAAGGTTGGCAATCATTTCTTCTACATAGAGTACAAATCCTACCGATTCGAGGTTAACGGGATACAGGGAATGGGAAATACTCCGGGCGGCATCAATGAGAGACGACATTTGGCTGTAGATCTTTTTCTTGATGACTTCATCTCCCTTTGTATCAAGGTTGTTGAGCCACAAGGAAAGGATATTGAGCCTGTTTCCAATATCGTCATGGATCATTACGGCTATTCTCTTTCTTTCTTCTTCCTGGGCTTTGATATTTTCAAGCACAAGTTTTTTCTGATGAAGAACCTCAGCTTCATGCTGAACATTCTTTTCTTTGATAATCCGGCTGATAAAAGACCTATAGGCTAAGAGAATAAAGGATACTATAACTGTTATGGTAACAATTATAAGGATGAGCAGGCTAATATTTAAGGTTACTTCTTTAATTTGATGAAGGTATATAAAAATGAACAGTATAAAATGCTTGACAGAATATTATTCACACTGAGAATAATTAAGTAATCATTTTCTGAAAGATCTGCGATCTGATGCTGGATAATAAAAATAAATACTGAAACTGAATAGTAGAAAAAAATACAGGCATCCACAAGAAGAAAACGGTTCTCTGCAGAAGCGCCTCTGATCTCCCGGATCAGGGTAAATCCTGAAAGGCAGATGATAATGATATTGGATATTACTTTTACAATATCACTGTTAAAGGGATCATTAAATCCATATTTCGAGATCATAAATCCAGTGGCGAGAAGCGCTGTAATGCCTAAAAGGTATTTTGGAAGCTCCAATTTTCTGATAAATAAAGCAGTGACCAGGAAAAATTCGCCGGCGATATACAAGGGATACAGGAAAGAGGTATCATTAAGATTGAAGAGATAAGGCAGGGCCAAATTTAATAATTCGATAAAAAAAAGAAAAGCAATACAGTGAAAATATTGCTTTTCTTTGGTATTCAGTATACGGTATTTTGCTGCTCCCAAAAATATAACGGACAGAAGCAGTCCATAGTTTAGGAATAAAATGGCTTTAAAAAAATCTGTCATTCCTATTGATACTACATATTAAGATCCAAGTTCAGGAATACGGCAGACAGGCGGACATGGTTTTGCCCAGTCATACGTATTTGAAATAGTGGCCACGTTGCTTCCTTCCTGCAACATCTCATGGAAAGAAATAAAGATCAGTGTTACCAGCATTCTCTGGTAAATGTCATTATATCTAAGTCCAAAAGAGCATTTGATGCCTAAAACCTCCGGGCTCGGGTGAGTCAGGTCTTCCATAGAAATATAGAATCTTCTGAAAACTCTTTCTCCACCGAACTCATTACACTCACGGAAAAACCATTCCATTCCTTCATCTCTCCAGCGTTCAATAGCATCTACAGCAATGTCCTGGTCCAGAACCGGCTGTTCGGTTACCGGAACGGAGGTATTGGTATTGCCATCTATCTTGGTAAGGTTGCTGGAAAGAACTGCATTTTTGGTCACCGTAAATTCTTTAGTTTCCTGCAGTTTCAGATCATATTTAAGAGGTCCCAGGGGAGTATACTGATATTCAGTAATGCTTTTATCCACATGTCCCTGTGCATCCAGCGGAAGAAAAATCAAGACAAGACTGCCGTTGAATACGCCTACTTCTGCGCGCACATCCACATATTTGTTTTGTTGTTTGATTTTATCGATCTGCTGTGAAGAAAGTTCGAAAATGTAATTGGTAGGAATTAAATTTGTGATTCTGGAATAATCTGACACGCAATTGCCCCATTCGGCAGCGGCCAGCCTGTAATCGTTCTCATTCATAATTTCATAGTTATTTAGTTGTATAAAATTATACAAACTAAACATCCTGTACAAATAATCGTATCATAAATTTATTATCCGTAAAATAAATTTAATTTTAACCCGTAAAAGTTTCAGATTACAAAGCAGTTTGTGATCAGCTGACCGTGCTAATAATTCCTCACCGTGATGTGATAACAGCTCTGCTGCCTTTCCCTGATGTAATAAATCCTGCCGGCATTGGCATAATACTTTAAAACTTTTTCCAGTGCTGTCTCCATTTTAGGATTATATTTCAGTACATCATTGAACCTGATATAGGAAATATCAAATGAATTACCGTAATTATGGGAGCTTATCCCTAAAGATGCATTGGAATTCACTCTTCTCAGTCTGCACTGATCTTCAAGTGTTCTTGTAATGGATGAAACGGTAAAAGTATGCCCTTTTGTTTCTTTACTGAACCTGGATGCCATGTTTTCCAAAGTAGTTTTTGCTTTAGAAACCATATAAGGCCTGCTGTAATCAAGTTTCTGAACCCGATAGCCTTTTCCGCTTTTTTTTATTTTATGAAACTTTCCATTACCTATATATTTTTGCACTGTTTTGGAATCTTTCAGCAGTTTTACATTAAAACTTTTTGAAGCATCCAGATGTGGCTTATACAGAGCGGTAGGTTCTACTTTCAGAACCGAAGTCAAATCATAGCAGGGAAGTGCTTTTTTTGCTGCCTGCGGGTAATAAAAGCTATACATAAAAGGCACGAAGGCTACACAAAAATACTTTCTCATTAACCACACTTTTAAATTACTAAACGAAAGATAAACATTTATGATATACTATTCAGTTTACCGATAATATCATTATGAAAAAATTCCCAACAAACATTAAACCAAATTACTAAATATGTAATTTTATATTAAGAAATCTTAAAAGATTTTTAAGTTTTATCTTTTGATTTTAAAATTTAAATTTTACATTTGAGATACATTTAATAATAAACATATGATAAAAAAACTTTTTGCTGAATTTTTCGGCACATTTTGGCTTGTTTTCGGTGGCTGCGGAAGTGCAGTTTTTGCTGCCGGAGTTCCCGACATAGGTATTGGTCTTTTAGGGGTTTCTTTAGCCTTTGGTCTTACTGTTCTTACGATGGCTTATGCTGTCGGACATATTTCTGGCGGACATTTTAATCCGGCAGTATCTTTCGGACTTCTAGCAGGAGGGAGATTCTCAGCTAAAGATCTTATCCCTTATGTTGTAGCACAGTGTCTTGGAGCTCTTCTTGCTGCAGGATGCCTGTATGTAATTCTTAACGGCTCAGGAGCTGTAGACTTTTCGAAACCGGGGGCATTTGCTACCAATTTCTATGGAGAAGCAGTTTACAACGGAAAAGCATTCAGTATGGGAGCAGCATTTCTTGCTGAGTTTTTATTAACAGCTTTCTTCCTGATTGTTATTATGGGAGCTACAGATAAGTGGGCTAACGGAAAATTTGCAGGTATTGCTATTGGTTTAGCTCTTACCCTGATTCACCTTATTTCCATTCCTATTACCAACACTTCGGTAAACCCGGCAAGATCGCTTTCACAGGCTGTTTTTACGGGCGGGCTTGCGATGTCCCAGCTTTGGCTGTTCTGGGCAGCACCTATTTTAGGAGGGATTGTAGGAGGATTGATCTACAAGTTCCTGCTTCAGAGAGACACTGTTGAAGTTACTGATTAAAAAAATCATAACATTAAATATAAAATCCTGTCGTCTGGCAGGATTTTTTTGTGTTAAAATACTTCAATAATGCAATACTCATTATAAAGTTTACTGAATAGAATCATATGTTTGCAAACAATTTTAGTAATTCTTTCCTTTTTACGAGACTGTTGCCGTTTTACATTTATGAAAAGAACAGAAACAGTTATTGGATAATCTTTCACATTTGCTAATTACTCTTTTGGCAGTCGGATAATAAGCTTCAATTTTAGTTAAGGTTAATCGAAATAAATAAAATAATAATCTAAAAATTTAACTAAAATGAAAAAAATTCTCTTTTTACTATTCTTTGTATCAATTTGCCAAAATCAATTGGACGCACAAAAAAATACAGCTCCCGCACCTACCTATAACATTACTGTTACCAGAAATGATATTTTTGCCGAAAATGTCCCCGGCCATGCCCATACGGATGTTAAATTTGACATTAAAATCGGGTCCAATGAACGGGTCGCTACACCTTTCCCTCCAGATATCAGTACATTCAGAACTTATAACTTTCCTGTAACTTTCACACTTCCCGGAGGAACTCCCCCAATCAGATACGGCAAAGTAAGCTTTAGCAATCCCTCTACATTATATAGCGGATATTACCCACTTCCAACTGCAATTGGAGACCACACTACAATTCCTTCAGATCCTACTATGATCTATTATCCGGGTCAGTTTGGATATGGCGTAGACATTACCTGCACAGGTCCCAATCAATATCTCATAGGTGTTACCAGGTTTGAATGTTATATATGCGTTCCCGGTGGTGGCACGGTATCAAAACAGACAGCATCACAGCCTAAAACAGCTATAGTGTCCAATCAAAACATGGGAATCAGCGAGCTTTACTATACAGCCGCAGGCAGAGAAACTGTTTCAATACGTGTTATTGACCTTAACGGTAAAACAGTGAGAGCATATACTACGGATATAGGAGCCGGACAAAATAAACTGCCGATTGATCTCCAGAATCATCCGGGAGGTACTTATCTTGTTAAATGGAGTTCCAGCACCGGCGCAAACGGCACTTTAAAAATGGTGAAAAACAAATAACCGTGTTTAATATCTTTATATTCAACTCCTGTAAAAATGCAGGAGTTTTTATATTTATTTTTTCCTGATATCAAAAGGATTTTTGAAAATAAGTTCTTCCTGTCTGCCCTTGATTTCCATTTTACGCTGCAGTAAATTCAGGGCCATTTTCCGGATAAAAAGATCTTTGTCAGTCAGTTTCCAATAAGGATCTTCATGGACTCTTTTAGGTTTGCGTATGAGGTAGAATTCCGTTTCCCAGGTATCTGCATTGTGGTAAAATTCAATAATCCCGCAGTGCTCCGGAATTAAATTATGCTCTATCATTCCCATGGGAAGTAGAAAGCTGAAGGCATTGCAGATATAGTCGCCACATGAGATTTTATCATGTTTCAGGAATTTTTCGCCGGTATCTTTATTGAGGTACGATTTTTTGAAATCGTTTTTAAAATCACTTTTTGAAAGCTTAATTTCAATTTCATGGCTAAGCCCTTCAGAATCTATGAACAGCATATCCGCTTCCCAGTCGGCCTGGAAATAATTCGTCAGCACAATTTCTTTTTCGAAATCGCAGTGGGAATGGATATATGCGTGAACAAGCTCTTCTATTTTCAGCATTTACAATTAAAGTTTTTTGATTAAGTTTTACTTTTTTCAAGCTCTACTATCCCATAGTGTAGCCATATTCCAAAGACACCTGTTTTGGTAAAGTACTTTTCATCCTTTCCAAATGTAACGGAAGTACCGGGCTGTGTCTGGCAAATAAAAAAATGTCCACCATCTATACAGTTCATTTTCCCGGCTTTGTGCAGATCTGTCCAGCCGAATTCTTTATAGGCATCCCGGTTATTTTTCGCATCAAACAGGAATCGCTTAACCGTAATCTCATCTTTGCCTCCATCTCTTTTTGAGGTCATAAACCATCGAACTAAGTCGGATTTTTCTTTAGCAGGGATTTCATTCGGATCAGCATCTTTAATTCTCGCAATCACTAAAGTATCCGTAACTCTGGAAGCTCCATTATTGATTTCATTTACCAGGTAAGTTCCGGACCAGATATCCTTTTCGGACTTTTTTTGTGCTGACAAAAGGCCGGATAAACTTATGAGCAGTAAAAAGAAGCTTTTCTTCCAGTCCATAGTAAGAAGTCTTTATTTTTTTATTTTTGATATCAAGAGACCAATAAGCTGCATCCACGGATATCGGAGTGATCTATTCTTCCGAGCACCTGGAATTTATCTTCCGGGAGGGTTTTCCCCAAGTCCTGCGTTGCTATAAAACAGCATGAGTGGATATTGGCAAGATCTATAATGTTTATGGCTCCGGTTCTTCCCTCTTTTTCGTAAGAAAAGGGGTCTTCTGCATTCCGGACCAATATTTTCATCCAATTAGGACATTTATATTCATTGTTTCCAAGAGAATAGGCTTGCGAAAGCAGTTCCGTCATTGAATATTCTGAGTAAATCTTTTCTGTTTTAAAACCATTCTGCAGAATTCTCAACAGCTCGTCTTTGGTCATTTCTTCTTTTCTTCCCTTCATACCTCCGGTTTCAATAATCGTCAGGTTTTGAGATCTGGAAACTGAAAGATTCTGAGATTCAACAGAATCCAGGAAGTCCAGCAATGCAAAAGATACTCCGAAAAGAATGACCTTTTTATCTTTCAAAGTGTTTAAAAGCTGAAACAATTCGGAATGGTTGTAAAGAAAATATCCGTTTTCGGGTTTTGCGGATTTTTTCATGAGATAATCCACCATATAGATCAAAGAGGAGTTTTGCTTTTCCAGATAGCTTGGAAGCAGGCCCAGAAAAATAAAATCTTCCGGTTTTCCTATAAACTGTTCAAAGCTCTTATAGATGCTTTCTTCATAGACTGCCGGATCTGCAATAAAATGTTTTGAAAGATTCATCTGTGTAGTCCCTGAACTCTGAAAAAAAAGGTCAGCCGATGTGTTTTTGTCTAAAATCTGATGGTTTTTAAACATTTCTATCGGCAGGAAGGGAATTTTTTCCAGACTGTGAACCTCATCCGGATTTATTTTCAGAAAATCCACGAACTTTCTATATATCTCAACATTTTCATACTGATAACGAAAAGCTGTCAATGATGCATCCAGGAAATTCTGTTCTGTCTGTATGCTGAATATATTTTCCAATTTATGAAGACTATTTTAAGCTTATTACCATCTCATAATGAGCCAATTACGTAAAAAGCATGTTTTTTAATATTTTTTTAACCGGATATTTACACTTTGGTAAACTTCTTGCAATTATAAAGTCGGAATATGGATTAAAAACAAGAATGGACCTTGGTTCATTCGGAGATTACCTCTCTCAGGGGTAATTTTTTTTTGTTCCGCCCGCAAAGGTTTTGAGTTCAAATTCTTTCTCAAAGACTCCATAGGTAAAGTAGGAAATCCAATCACCCAGATTAATATATTTTGCTTTGGGCTCAAGATCCAGCACCATCGGAAGGTGACGATGACCATAAATAAAATAATCAATTTCCTGAGTCTTCAGCTTTTCTTTTGAATAGATGACGAGAAACTCTTTATCTTCTCCTAAAAACGCTTTATCCTCTTCTCCGGAGATCATTTTATTTTTCTGGGAAAGATACAGTGCCATTTTCATGGCAATATCGGGATGAAGCCATTTGAAAAACCATTGTGCCACGGGGTTTGTGAACAGCTTTTTCATTCTTTTATACCCTTTATCACCAGGTCCGAGACCGTCTCCATGAGCCAGCAGAAATTGTTTTCCACCCATTTCAAAATACTGCTTTTTGTAAAAAACGGTGCATCCTATTTCTTCTTCAAGATAGTCTTTCATCCACAGATCGTGGTTTCCTACAAAGAAATAGATATGAATTCCCTGGTCTTTCAGTTCGGCAATTTTTCCGAGAACACGTACATATCCCTTAGGAATAACATGTTTCCACTCGTGCCAGAAATCAAAGAGATCACCCATTAGAAACAAAACCTGGGCATCTTCCTTAATCTCATCCATCCAGCGGATAAATTTCTCTTCACGCACTTTGCTTTCTTTCGGTGTAGGAGCACCAAAATGCTGATCTGAAGCGAAATATACTTTTTTTCCAGGTTCTAAATTAATAATCGTTTTTAACACCAGTCTGAATTTTTATTGGTCAATACTGTTTACTTATTGTCTTCTGCAAACCATTCTCCGTAGGAGTTTTCTGTTTCGTGAAGTTTAAGATAGGCCAGAGAAACCTCAGCCGGAAGCCTGGATTTTATTTTGGCAGCAATGGCATACAGCATATTCTCACAGGTAGGCTGAAAGCTGCAGTAGATCACTTTGTGACCTTTATTTTCAAGGTCTTCACCCAGTTCTTTATGGGGAGACAATGCGTTAACAAGAACTGCATGATCCCAAAGATCCACAATCTCAGATTTTACGATACTTTTAATATCTCCAAAATCCACCACCATCCCGTTTTTGGGATTTTCCAAATCATTAACCGGTCTTCCTTTTACCGTTACAAAGAGCTTATAGGAGTGTCCATGCATATTTTTACATTTCCCATCATAGTTATACAACACATGGGCTGTCTCGAATGTGAAAATTTTTGTAATACGTATCATAGTGCAAAGATATGACAAAACATAATGATAAGTTGCGTACGGGGAAAACAGAATTTAATGGAAAGTGTAAATTAACATACAAATTAAAGTATCGCAGCAATAATAGTCTAAAAATATTTCACGGCAGTCTTTACAAGGATTGAGGTCTAATATATTGGTAATTATAAGCTGCATTTGTTGCTGGGACCATTCCCGCACAATGCCTTAATTGTTTTCTTCAAGAAGTTCTGCGCTGTCTTTAGCAAACTTATTAAAATTAGGGTACTGATTTCAATACCCTAATTGTTTATAAATTTTCTCTATATGAGAAGTATAAACTTTTTGTCCTAAATAGGGTAACTCCAATATTGAATACCAACACATCTGGGACATTACCGTGGTGGTTTTATTGTTCATTTATTTTTTATAAACTCATATTTCAGCATTTCATCAGGATCACCTTCCCATATAAAAATATTCCAAGGTGGGTTATTCCCATTGATACCTTGTCCCGAGATATAAAATACAATTTCTCCTTTTGTTCCCTCAGGTAAATTATATGTTATAGTAATTCCATTGTTTATATTATCAACAATACCACTTTCTATATTTTCTGTAAACTGCCAAGTTCCTTCAGCATTTAATTCCTTATTTTTATTTTTTGGAAAGCTACTGATTTTATAATGATCAACCCCTTTCAAAATACAAGTTCCATTTTTATTTAGTTTGATAGATGCATTATCAGAAGATTTCCAAGTACCTATAAAATCAGATTGTTTTGGCTTAGTTTCCCCACAACTATATAACATAATTGTTAACAGTGTGATTAATAAATATTTTAATTTTGTTTTCATTTTAGATATAATACTTCTGTCCAGTGAAATGATTGAGTAGTTTTAGATCCCCAACCTGTTTTAAATTTTTCATTAATAAGTTTTCCCGCTGTCTGTTGCCAAATTGGAAGATATCCAAGCACAGGAGGGCGGGATGCAGATTGCATTGTAGAGGAATTTTCAACATTAAATGAAACAACTACACTCTTATTGTATGCTGCTGCTGTGTATTCTAAATTATAAGACCCTAAATATGTTACTGCTAAATTCCCTGTTAACCCACCTGTTAACAACGTTGAATAATCTTTAAGATAAAGCCCAACTCCTTTAATACCACCTAGTTTATAAGAATTTGAACCCTCTAAACTACTTTGTCTTAAAGCCATTTTAGATAGGATAATATCTCTAGTGGCTTGTACATGACTATGTTGTCTTAGCATTTCTGTCATTAAGTCTCCATTAGTAAAATCTCGATGTCTTGGGCCTGATCCTGAAAGCCATTCTACACCTAATTGCCAAGGAGTTATTTCTTTATTAGAAGGAAAATTTTCACGCCTTAATTTCAGCATGTTCAATTGTCCCACTCCAGTAACATTTGGGTCCGGATCCTCATAATCTGTCCACCATCTAAGTGTTCCGCCTTTATTTATCAATCCTCCAGTGCCTCCATTATATGCTGCATTCATTAAATCTGCATACGCCTGCGTCTGTCCAAAAGTAGTCCCTCCACTTCCTCCATGATCTCCGCCATTCCACATGGTTTTGAAATTCCCTCCAAATCCTGCACTTTCATAAGAACTATCAAACCAACTGCGTCCAAGAATAGTACTGTTCTGATCAAATTTCCAACTTAAAGCAGATACATTCTGCCTTCCATCGGGATCTATAAACATTACAGGATTATCATAGGCATAAGCGTACGGGCTCCATCTTCTCGAATTTTCTGCTAACGGATCTATTACGCCCCATCTTCCCAGATCCGACATGTACATTCTGGCTCCGTAATCACTCCAGCCGGTTTCTTTCTGCAATTCTTTTCCATTATATTGGTAATTGTAAGAAGGGTTTCCCGCTAAAGCATTATATCCTTCGTGCTTTAAGCCAAATGCGTAATAGTTGTTTTCTTCAAGAACTTCTGCGCCGCCAGTTGAGTTTTTAGAGTAGCTTAAGCGTACATTCCCCAAATGGTCTGTATAGCTGTAAATATACTTATTATTTTCAAAATTGTAATAGCCTTCCGGGGTAGGGACAAATTTAAGTAAAGGATCACCAGAATTAGCAATAATTTCGTACTGAAAACCATCGAAATATTCAGTCACTTTTCTTCTGTAAGAAGAATTTTCATTGTATCGATGCTCTTTTCTTATTTTTGTTCCGTCTGCCCTGTAGAAGAGTTTGGTATTTGTATTCTGCCATTCGCCTCTTGTATAGTATTGCTGATCAAAAACAATAAAGCCCGGCAAGTTCAAAAAATTATAATCAATCTGTAAAACCCCCTTATCTTTATGATCCTTCATATTCCCGTTATCATCATAGGAAATGATAGTCCCGGATGTATCAGGGTAGCCACTGTAGTTTCCCGAAGTATCGGTAACGGTATTGAGCTTATTCCCTGTATAATTATAGGTAAGATCATCAATAAGCTGCGCTGTTCCTGAGCTGCTTTTTCCATTTCTCTGCAGGGAGGTGATATTTCCGTTCAGATCATAGGCTAAGGTTTCATCAAAGAATCCATTCTGCGGAACAGAAGCCGCCGGTTCAGAATAAATTCCTTTTTTAAGCCTGTTCAACGCATCATACTGGTAATTGTATTGTCTTGAAACCTGATCGGAAGTCGTTTTCCACATTACTTCCGTAATATTTCCATTATATTTTCCTGGGGCTATCCCTGAAGACTGGGGATTATGATATTTTAATTCATAACCAAAAAGCTTAGTTCCCAAAACAGCCGGATCATTGATCTTTGTAAGTGCTCCACGGATATTGTACGTGTAATCTATACTCTGTAAACTACCCCCTACTTTTTTATTGGAAAGCTGAGATAGCTCGTTATAGGTATTTTCTGCCAATACTTCCTGTGGCTGACTGTCAACCTGATGATAATGTTTTTTAACCCTGCCCTGACCGTCATACTCAAAGCTTTGAGAGATGACCCTTTCGGTGTCTGTACTGAGTCTTTTGTGATAGACTTTCGTCTGTTTTGTCAATCCGGCAAAATCAAATTCAGATTCTGTTTTGGTATACCCTCCCAAATGATTGATCGTATATGTTCCTACAAGTCTTCCTTTGGTATCATACCAGTTATAGTTTTTGGTCCAGTTATCATCTTCGATATTTTTAACCAGGCTCATTATGGAAACCCCTTTGGTATTCATATCTGCCGTCATATTATCCGTTAGGATTTGACTTCCAAATATAGTTGCAGGTACTGGCGGATTGAAGCCGTATGCAGGATACGTATCATAATAATTTAATGATAATAAGGTTACCCACTTGGTAGAATTAGGGTAAGTAATATCCTGATTATTATAATACACATCAACTCCCTGTCTATTGAAAGCTGCAGTAGTTACTCTGTTTACATTATTCAATCCCAGGCCATCAACCATACTCTGCTCCACGCTTCTTTGGTATCCTGTTCCTATTCCCGTGATGGCAACTCTTCCAAACTGGTCATACTTTGTGTACAGCCATTGCCCCTTTCCTTTTAAAACACTATCCTGAGTGGCAACCAAACGGTCAGCCTTATCATATACCATGTATTCCCAACCTTTTCCGGGAAGCTTTTTCTCAACCATTCGGTTCAGACCGTCATACCGGTACTGATAGCAGAGATCATCTAAAACAGTCCCTGAAAGCGTTCCGGCAGCGGCCAGTGGCGGGATCACATAAGCAAGATGTCCGTATTCATTGTAGATATAGTAGGTATCCGTAACATCGGAAGTACCCACTCCTTTTCTTACCAGAACGACCTGTCCTTCTTTATTTTTAAACTCAACAGAAATATTTCCGTCCGGATCCGTTACCGTGCTTTTCATGAACGTATTGGCCGGATAATATCCTGAAAGAGAAAGCACAGATTCTGTTCTCCCTTCTATCCAGGTAGTGGAAACGGTATATTTTTTTACCTCATTACTGATGTTGGTATTATTTCCCACGGTAACAGGATGGGCCTGCCACGCTTCTCCCGGTGAAATCTGGCTCTGCACGCGGCTTAAAGGTGATTTTTCCAGCACTGTATGTGAGAACGGGCGGTTGTCACCATATACCATAATGGCATTGCTCTTCACCGATGCACTGTCCTGTACGGCACCATCCGTACTGGTCATTGGAACAGGAAACCAGCTGTCAACGGATTTTCCGTAGCTGTCATAAGGAATGTGCTGTACCATATCTTTCCCGGTAGGGGAAGATTTTATACTGATCGACTGGTAAGGTCTGCCGAAGCTGTCAAAATACTGTACGCTTTCGGAAGCTTTGGTACAGTCATCATTGAGGCAGCTTTTGCTGTATATATAATTTTCTGTGTTTGTAAGGCTGTTCTGCGCTGAAAGAACTGTTACAAACAGCACGCTGAATATGCTTAAAATTCTTTTCATCTTTTTACTGTTTGTAGTTGTATTTGTATTCTTTTACTGTTTTGTAAACCGCATTTCCTGAAGCGTCTTTCTCCATTTTCCTGACAGTCTTCAGTCTTCCACTGCTGTCGTATTCGTAAGTCTCACGCTGTCCGTTCGGGGTTGTCGTTGTAGTAAGCCCGATTAACGGGTTGTAAGTATACGCAGTAATCTGATATCCCGTCATAGAGCTGTCTTTTCGGAGATTATCCAATGCCATCACTAAAGCATTTTCTGATGCAGGGTTCACAAGATCATCATTGGAAGCATTAACAGCAGCTATTACAAGCGGGCTGTTTTTTATATCGTCATATTTAGCCCCTTCTATTTTTGCAATGATCTGCGTCTTGTTGTATCCATAAATAAATGATGTAGAAAGTCCCACGACAGAAGTAAGCTGGACCAGATTTCCTTTATCATCATATGCATCTGCCGTCATCACCTGCTTCATGCTTCCATCACTGATATTGGCTGCAAAGGCAGAGGTAGGAAGCAACAGTGAAGGGTTATCATACTTGGTTACTGATTTGGACAGGGTTTTTCCATTCTTTTTCTCTTCGGTAATTACAGGAACCCCGGTCATGTTAGCTGCCTCAAGATGGCTATATCCCGCAAGTCCTTCCACATACGTCATAAATTGTTCTGAGGTATCCCCATCCGCAATGCTTTTGGTATAGTAAGGCTTAAGATTTGCAGGACTCATCCAGGTTTCAGAGCCTGTTTCCAATAACCCTCCCCCTGCAAAATAAGCTTTATTAGAAACTATACTTTTCTTTATATAGGCGGGTTTGGAAGTTATTTTAGAACCTGCTGTGAAGCTGTATTCATTATTGGAGAAATTATCCAGCTCATAATCATACGATTCCGTTGTCAGCAGGATATTTTGCTCATCATAATTTTCTTTTTTAAAAAGGAGCCCTGCTTTGGTTATATTGTAATAAGGCCAGAAGTATTCCGGAAAAGCGCCGCCCCCCGTCTGCTGTTTCGGATAATCATCAGGATTTTTAAATGAATAGCGTATAGAACCTTTTCCTGCTTCTGACACTTTTACATTTTTATACAGGGTATAGGTAGCCCATATATCATCATCACTGTCTTTTTCATTTTCAAATAAATATCCGCTCGCACTGTCAGACAGATCAAAAGAATCGTAGGAATAATTAACCGTTCTCTGTGGAGCCGTGTTATTGATATCTTTATAATACTTAATGTTTTTTATTCTCATATGCCCTGACTTACTCGCATTTCTGAAAGGTCCCGGGTATACCTTTATCTCTGAACTGCTGAAAGTCCCATTGGCTTTTGCTTCTCCCGTGCGGACAATTTCCAGAGTATAATTTCCTGGATAAGCGTTTAGGTTATATCTTTGATCATAGAGATTGTCCGTAATGGTAAAAGAAGGAATAATTACCTCTGTGCCTCTTTTTAGGGTAATCTTTAAATTATGCTCTTTAGGCTTTAATGGAGGCGGAGGTGGATCAGGACGCTCATAATCTGTAATATTGAGTATAAATTTGAAATTTTTCTTTACCTGCTGATCTCCCGGTATATTGAAATTATAAATCAGGGATTGGGTTGTATTGATAGAACCACTGGCCATAGCAGAAGAATACTGAATATTGGGATAATTGATATCACTGGCTCCTGAAAGTCCAGCAAGAAATGCAGGATCATTGAAATTAAAATACAGTTCTCCCTGTTCATAGTTATATTCTGCCACCCCGCCTGTAGGAGATACTATCTTTTTTAATGCTCCATCACCTGAAGGATATGTATATACGAAAGTATTCTTTTCGATAAGAGTATTGTTTTTATCATTTTTGACAACAGAATTCAGTATCCTTTTCTTCTGTGCCACAGCAGTTCCCACAGAAAGCATGGTATAATTAAAGGCATAGGAATATAATGTTTCTCCGGCAGGATTTTTCAGGTATATTTTCTGCAAACTATAGGGATCACTGACAGCCTCTGCATAAGCGTCCTGGTTTTCCAGAGTTTCATCATATACATAGTCAAATGCCACCTGTCCTTTGCGGCTGGTGATGGTTTTTATTTTATTCTGCTGGAATATGAGGTATTGATTGTTAGTACCTTTATACTTTGTTTTTTTGTCATAGGTTACCGCTACTGTTTCTACCCCGATAGGATTCAGAATGCGGGTAAGGTAATAAGCTGTTTTGTATTCATTTCCCATAAAAAACTCTCCACAGCCATATCTCGCTGCATCATAATCTGTAAAGATATATTGATATCCGTTATCTGCAGTAATGGTAAAACTGTCAGCCTTAAAGGTTGCAGTATTACTGTTTCTTATAAAATCAATTTTTACATGGTTCGGGGTAAGATTGATCAGGGTAAATGTATTATTTACAGTATCTCTTTTTATTCTGAATTTTCCGGATAATCCCGGAAGATTATAGTAGTAGATATCATCAAATTCGTTTTTTTGATAATTAGAGGAACTCTCATTGTCATAGCATTCATCTAATCCATTAATGACTTTTTTATAGATCATCGCTGCCCCGAAGAAAGACCATCCTGCTCCCACATCACTGGCTGTATCAGGGGTACCACTATTTTGTGTATTATAACTTAAGCTGATTGGCCATGCCGTATCATCTGAAAGCGGAGCATTCAGAAGAGGTAAATCAATTTCAGGAAGTCCAGAAGATAATGATATAGGTACATCAGAATATCGGGACATGGCCGCCATGGATGGTGATGCAACAGGAGTTGTTACAACATCTCCCACGTTTTGCTGAGAATATCCCTTTTGTACCATCGCACATAATAGAGATATTAATATGACTTTTTTTCTCATGGTGTTTATTTCTTGATTAATTTAGCATTCGCCGTTTTATTCATATCCGTTTTTATAGTCACCAGATATGCCCCCTGAATCAAATTCTGAGTATTAATCTTAGTTACCTTATTCTTAGTTTTTAAGCTCTGAAGCTGTCTTCCACCCATATCATACAGCATTATATCTGCTTCTTTGAAATCAAAGCCAATTTCTATATAAGCATAATCAGATACAGGATTAGGATAGATTTTAATATCCTGATTTTCAATCAACTGATCAAGCTGTTTATCTCCCAGCTTCACAATCTTCCAGTTCTCTTTTCCAAGTTCTTCTGCGCTGGTTCCAGCCAGAATAATGGAGCCATCTCTGTTCAGTTTTATATCTGACAATCTTTCCTCACGTTTTCTGGATTCGCCTTTTACATGTTTTCTCCATTGTTCATTGCCATCCCGATCCAGGTACAGCATCCAGAAGGTTTCATCATCGGCTTCAATCCTTCCTTCTGCCTGAGTGTAACCTCCCAAAAGAATTCCTTTTGTGACATCTTGGTTCTTGGCTCCCCGATCCTGACTCTGGATTACACTCGTTCCCATTAGAATATCCCTGTTTCCGAAATTGTAAGACTTCTGCCAGATTTCTTCACCTCTTTCGTTTAAAGAAATTAGCCATAGATCGGTGCCTTCTTCTATTCCAACTGTTTTATTTCCTGATCTTTCAGATCTGGATTCGCCACCTATCAGATAGCCAGTAGATGTTAGAGCCAAGGTTCTCAAATGATCATCTGCTTTTCCTCCAAAACTCTTTTCCCATTCTGTTTTCCCGGTTTTATCAAGCTTGATCACCCAATAATCTCCTTCACCAAAGTTTTCGGTTTTCTTTGAGCCACCTGTAGCACTTCTGGAATAGATTCCTAGCAAGGCACCACCATCTTTCGTTGGAATCATTTTCTCTACTTCATCAAGACCTTTTCCTCCTAAAACTGATTGAGATAGTTCTTTTCCGTCCTTATCAAGTTTTACAATCAAAACATCTTTTGAACCATAACCTTTAGCTGAATTCTGAACGTTACCAGCTACAAAGAATCCTAAATCTGTGGTCTGAATAACTGATCTCGCTTCTTCATCTGAGGCTGATCCTAAAGTTTTCTGCCAGAGTTCGTCTCCAAATTCATTCAATCTGACCAGCCAAATATCGGATCCACCTTTGGAGTCTTCTTTTTTATCAAGACCTTTTGAGGAAAAAGTGGTGCCTGAAATCAAAAAACCTCCGTCTTGTGTAGAAACGGTTGCGGAAAGATAGTCGTGGTTATTTCCTGAAATGTATTTTTCCCAAACTTCATCTCCTTGCTGGTTAAGCTTTACCAGATGGAAATCGTAGCCATTATTTTGCTTTTGACTTGAGGTTCCTGAGCTTATTGAAGGGCTGGATTGAATTGAGCTTCCCGTGATCAGATACTGTTGATCTATTGTTGTGGTAACCTGGCTTAGAAAATCCTGCGTAGAGGATTTGATGTCTTTTTGCCATAATACTTCCTGGGCCGACAGACCCAAGATTGTGCACATCGTAAATGCACTCATGTAGAGTTTTCTCATCTATTTGTGTATATTAGTTTGTATAATTTTGCAAATTTAACATTTTTTAACACATATACAAATCTCATTGCTGAGATTTAATATAGCTCATATCACTTATCTGTGTTTTTTATAATGCTAGTCTTATAAAAACAAAGGTATTTCTCCAAAGCGACAAAGCATGTCGTATTATAAATTTTACAAAAAATTATAGTTGTACTAAACTGAAAGAAAAATATAATGTAATGAGCCCTAAGGACAAGCGTTTACCGAAGCTTATCCAGCCAGTCGATTTCCAGTCTTTTAATCTTTTGAGTTTTCGAATCAATCAGGACCCAAAGGGTACTTGAATCAACGACAAGCTGATCTTTGCAGTAGAATTCGACTTTTCTGGGCTGTCGGATTCCTTCCGGAGCTTTCGGATAGGTTTTAACGGTGATCACATCTCCCAGGTAAACCTGCTTTTTGTATTGGATATGATGATCAACGAGCATCCATATATCTTCCGGATACTCTGTCTTTTCCTTTACTTTTTCCCAGTGTTCACCAGCTATTTCTTCTACCCAGTGCACATACTGCACATTGTTGACATGATTATTCCGGTCTATATGTTCTTCCGTTACCTGAATCTGTTTTTGGTATATTAAATTCATTTTTTTCGGCTTCATTAATAATCAAATATATGGACTTTAAGTTTTTTATTCTTAATGAAACGAAAACCTTCTCAAAACTGAGAAGGTTTCACCTCTGAAAAATTTATTTTAATATGGAAATGATCAATGGAACTGTGCTGTTTCCGTAGAGTCTTTCATGGCTACTGTTGCCGAAGAACCATTAGTTACCACATTCTGAACCTCATCAAAATAACCGGTTCCTACAAATGACTGGTGTTTTACCGCTCGGAATCCTTTCTGCTGAAGAGCAAACTCCCGCTCCTGAAGTTCGGAATAACCTGCCATTCCTCTTTCTTTATAAGCCAAAGCAAGCTCAAACATTGCAGTATTCAACGCATGGAAACCTGCCAGCGTGATGAACTGGAATTTATAGCCCATTTTGGCAAGCTCCTCACGGAAATTGGCCATTTCTTCCACACTAAGCCTTGCAGCCCAGTTGAATGACGGCGAACAGTTGTACGCCAGCATTTTTCCCGGAAACTGAGCATGGATTCCTTCTGCGAATTTTCTTGCCTGTTCCAGATCAGGATTAGAGGTTTCCATCCAGATCAGGTCAGCATAAGGTGCATAAGAAAGGCCACGGTCGATTCCCTGCTCTACTCCATTGTTTACCACATAGAAGCCTTCGGAAGTTCTTTCTCCGGTTACAAATTTTTTATCTCTGTCATCAATATCCGAAGTCAGAAGATCTGCTGCATCTGCATCCGTTCTTGCGATAATAATACTTGGTACGCCCAAAACATCCGAAGCCAAACGGGCCGCTACCAATTTATTAATGGCTTCCTGGGTAGGAACCAGAACCTTGCCTCCCAAATGTCCGCATTTCTTTGCCGAAGAGAGCTGGTCTTCAAAATGAACTGCTGCTGCTCCTGCCTCTATCATCTGCTTCATCAGCTCAAAAGCATTCAGATTTCCACCGAATCCTGCTTCTGCATCTGCAATAATTGGAACTAAATATTCTTTATCTCCGTTCCCGCTTACCGACTGTATCTGATCTGCTCTTAATAAAGCATTATTAATCTTCTTAACCACAGAAGGCACCGAATTAGCAGGATACAATGACTGGTCGGGATACATTTCCCCAGAAAGATTCGCATCTGCAGCCACCTGCCAGCCCGAAAGGTATATCGCTTCCAGCCCTGCATCAACTTCCTGAACCGCCTGATTTCCTGTTAGGGCACCCAACCCGGCTACATAATCCTGGTTATTCAGTTTCTCCCAGAATTTTTTGGACATTTCTGTCGCAATGGTATACTCAATGGTATAAGAGCCGCGAAGCTTCAGTACTTCTTCAGCCGTATAGGTTCTTTTTACACCGTTCCAGCGGGGATTGCTCAGCCAGTCCTGTTCTAGAGCCTGGATTTGTTCTTGTTTTGTTTTCATAATATTTGGATTTATTGTTTATAGATTTAAGTTTGAGGGTGAGGGCGTTTGAGAGTTGGAGAGTTTTAGAGTAGGTTGGGTTATAAGTTTATGAGATATGGATATGAGTAGATTATTTCAGTGCAATAGAATCTTTCAGTTTTTCACATTTCAATTCTCTTACACCCAAAACTCTCCCACACTCCTACTCTAAGACTCTCCCACGCAAAACTCCTTTCACTCAATAAACGGGTATGCTTTCAGAGTCAGGAATTCTTCAAATTGTTCTGAGAATATCAGTTCATTGAAAAGTTCTTTGGCTAAATTGAATTTTCCGTTTTTGAAACGCTGTTCGCCTACATATTTTTCGATATGTTCTATTTCTTCAGCCTCCCATTGAAGGATCATTTCACGGGTCAGGGCAAGACCGTTGTTCAGCTTGGCTTCGTTTTTCAGCCATTGCCAGATTTGTGTCCTTGAGATCTCAGCAGTGGCAGCATCTTCCATCAGATTGTAAATGGCAGCTGCACCGGTGCCCATCAGCCAGCTTTCAAGGTAAAGAATGCCTACATTGATATTTTTTCGTACCCCTTTTTCGGTAATTTCACCTTGTGGAACTTCCAGCAGATCCGTTTCTTTGATATGATATTCAAATTTTTTATCAATCTGATTTTCTTCCGGCATATACTGGTCAAAAACATCTTTTGCAACAGATACTAAAGCCGGATGTGCCACCCAGGTTCCATCATGACCGTTTTTCACCTCACGTTTTTTGTCATTCCGCACTTTTTCAAAAGCAATACTGTTGGCTTCATAATTATCTTTTACAGGAATCTGTGCAGCCATTCCTCCGATAGCATGAACGTTTCTTTTATGGCAAATCTCGATCACTCTTTTTGAATAAGCACTCATAAACGGAGAAGCCATTGTTACCTGATCTCTGTCCGGAACCATAAATTCGGGAAGGTTTCTGAATTTTTTGATGAATGAAAAAATATAATCCCATCTTCCGCAGTTCAGTCCTGCGCTGTGTTCCTTTAATTCAAATAAAATTTCATCGATCTGAAAGGAAGCTGTTATTGTTTCTATCAAAACGGTAGCTTTAATAGTTCCTTCGGGAATTCCCATGTAATTTTGGGCAAAAACAAAAACTTCATTCCACCATCGGGCTTCTTTGTAATGTTCTAATTTCGGAAGGTAGAAATAGGGACCACTTCCGTTTTTCAACAAGTGTTCAGCGTTAGAAAAAAAGTAAATGCCAAAATCTGTCAGTGAGCCGGATGCTTCTTCGCCATTGATCTCGATATGTTTTTCCGGAAGATGCAGTCCTCTTGGCCGCACCTGAAGAACAGCTGTTTTTTCATTAAGCTGATAAGACTTTCCATTTTCAGCAGTAAAATCTATCTTCCGCTGCACTGCATCCGAAAGATTAATCTGTCCCTGAATGCAGTTTTCCCAGGTTGGCGAATTGCTGTCTTCAAAGTCAGCCATAAAAGTTGATGCACCGGAATTTAATGCATTGATGATCATTTTCCGGTCTACAGGTCCTGTGATCTCTACTCTTCTGTCCAAGAGATCGGCTGGAAGTGGCGCACAGCTCCAGTTACCGTTTCTGATTTCTTCAGTTTCAGGTAAAAATGCGGGAAGATTTCGCAAATCAAAAAACTGCTGTGTTTTTTTTCTTTCTTCTAAAAGCGTCAATCTTTTTGGGTTAAAATTCTGATGTAGAGCTACCATAAAATCCGTCAATTCCGGAGTGAAAATTTCCCCAAACTGCTTCTGGGCTTTTATTTTTAATTGAGTTTCTGTTTCCATAACCTGTTGATTTTGTGATTTGATATTACAAACATAAATAAAAATATTCACAATCAGCGAACGTTCGCTAATTATTTTAAAAAATTATTATGCGAATAATCGCATTCATTTTTCTATATTTGATTATGAATTCAGAAAGTGATTTTATCAAAACCGTGTTCGGATTGAAGCTGAAGCAGCTGAGACAAAAGAAAAACTGGTCTCTGCAGGATCTTGCTGTAAAGACAGGACTGTCTAAATCTTATTTAAACGAAATTGAAAACGGAAAGAAGTATCCGAAGCACGATAAAATCATCCAGCTTTCAGAATCATTGGGATCTACTTTTGATGAACTCGTTTCTACCAAGCTGGATAAAAGCTTGGCTCCTTTTAATGAGATCCTTCAATCTGATTTTTTCAAGGAAGTACCACTGGACCTTTTTGGCATCAGTAAAAACAACCTGATCAGCATTATCAGCGATGCTCCCAAAAAAGTTACTGCTTTTATCAATGCATTGATTGAGATCTCCCAGAATTATAATTTGGGCAAGGAGCGTTTTTATTTTGCCGTCCTCAGGTCTTTCCAGGAACTTTACGATAATTATTTCCCGGAAATTGAGGAAAAAGCGATGGAATTCATCATGAAAAACGGACTGGATATCAGTAAAGACCTGAGATCTTCTGTTTTGGAAAGCATTCTTACTGAAAAGTTTAATTACAACATAAGGTCTGAAGATTTTGAACAGTTCGGCACTCTGGATAACCTGCGTTCTCTTTTTATCCCTGAACAAAAGCTTCTTCTTTTGAACCGGAAACTAGAGAAAGATCAAAGAACATTTATTCTGGCTAAGGAAATAGGATTCAATGTCCTGGAATTAAAAATCCGTCCAAACACTTATTCATGGTTGGATTTCGGAAGTTTTGAGGAAATTCTGAACAATTTTTACGCTTCATATTTCGCCGGAGCTTTATTGATTCCTAAAGAGCAGACTATTGGAAAAACCACCGAATTTCTTCTTCAGCATACCTGGGAACCGACAAGTTTTGAGGAACTGATCGAAAGCTTTACAGATTCTCCTGAAACTTTTTATTACAGGCTTACCAATCTGCTTTCTTCTGAGTTGGGTATTAAGGATTTGTTTTATCTGTGCCTGGTCAAGAAAAAAGATTCGGACAAGATCCAGATCTTAAAGGAACTTCACCTCAACCACCAGCAGGCTCCTCATGCCAATGCTACGAATGAACATTACTGCCGAAGATGGATCGCTGTAAAAAATCTGCATCATTTGAAGGAAAATGAAACGCTTACGGATGCCCAGATCTCGCATTACAAAGATCAGGGGGTCAGTTATCTTGTTATTTCAACGTCACAGAAAAATCCTTTTTCAGACGGAAGCAACAGAAGCTACTGCCTGGGAATTTTATTAAATACACAGACTATAAAAAAGATCGGTTTTATAAAATCTCCGACTTTAAAAACAATCAATGTAGGCGTTACCTGCGAATCCTGCAGTATTCCGGATTGTGAAGTGAGGCAGGCACCGCCGGTCCGGCTGGAAAAGGAGCACTTTAACCTGAGTATGAAGAATGCAATTGAGAAGATCAGGAAACAGTTGATAGTTGATAGTTGATAGTTGATAGTTGATAGTTGATAGTTGATAGTTGATAGTTGATAGTTGCAAAATTAAAACTTTGAAATCTAAATTCTAATCTCTAGTTTCTAACTTCTTATTTTAAAATAACACACAAATGATATTAGATTTATTTTTTCCTAACCGATGTATTGAGTGCAGCCGGATCATAGATGCGGATCTTTTAGTCTGCAGCTTATGTTTTGAGCAAATTCATTTTACTCATTTTGATTATTTCAGTGAAAATATCATCAAAGAAAAATGCAGGCTCCTGTTTCCAGTTGAAAATACTTATGGACTGATGAAGTTTGAGGAAAATGGACTGAGCCGCAAACTCATCCATGAGCTGAAATATAAAAGCAGGGAAAATGCTGGTAAAACTCTTGCCGAATGGACTGTGGAACGTCTGGACTTCAAAGATGAAAAACCTGATATTTTAGTACCTGTCCCACTTCATCCCAAAAAATTAAGGGAAAGAGGCTACAACCAGCTGCATTTATTTACTGAGACTTTGTCCGGATTTTATCAGATCCCATTCGACCATGAATTGATTGAAAGAAATCACTATTCAAAAGCACAGGCTTTAAAAGATAAGAAACACCGCCTGGAAGCAGTAAATCCTTTTTCTCTTTCGAAACTGATTTCCGGAAAACACGTTCTTTTAATTGATGACGTTTTCACTACCGGAAACACCGTATCATCCATTGCCTGGGAGATTTTAAATGCGGGAGATAACAAAGTGAGTGTTTTGGTGATGGCAGTGGACGCGTAATAAGGGGTTTGAGGGGTTTAGGGTTTGTTTTAGAGTCTTAAAGGAAGGAAAATACAGTTTAGGGATTCCAGGTGGGGATGTCCGTGATTGACGTGGTTATTAAAACCAGCACTCTTACCCTCCAAACCCTAAAACTCTATAACTCTCCCACTCAATACTTTTCTCCTCCGATTCTTTTTCTTAATTTTCCGGTAAACTATTGATCATGAAAAATCTGCTTTTACTGCACGGAGCGCTGGGACACATTGATATTTTTAAGCCTTACGAAAAGGAGCTGTCAAAGTATTTCAATATTCATACACTTTTATTTTCCGGACACGGAAATACAGAACTACCGGAAAATGCTATCAGTATTGAAAAGTATACTGAGGAAATAAAGGATTATTTAGAAAAAGAAAATTTAAGGGATGTCTGTATTTTTGGACACAGTATGGGAGGTTATGCAGCGCTTTGCTGTGCGCTAAGATATCCTGAAAGAATCAATTCCATCATGACTTTGGGTACAAAATTCGACTGGACCGAAGAGCAGGCTTTAAAGGAGAGTAAAATGCTTGACCCGGAAGCTATTCTTTTGAAAGTCCCAAAATATGCTGAGCAGCTGGAAAATCAGCACGGTGCACAATGGAAACAGCTGCTGCCTGCCATTGCACAGCTGATGGTTGCACTAGGTAAAAATCCTCCTCTGAATGAAACCAGCCTTTGGGCAATTAGTATTCCTGTACAGATCATGACCGGGGATAAGGATAATATGGTAAGTATAGAAGAAAGCATCAGTGCTTACCGCAGTATTCCTAATGCAAAATTGGCCATACTTCCGGATACCAAGCATCCTATGGAAAAAGTACGGCCCAATTTATTATTTGATCTGATGAAAGATTTCTGGAACCTTTCTTAATATCTATCGTTGAAGTTTTTCACCGTAGCTCAAATCTCCGGCGTCACCAAGTCCTGGTGTGATGTACCCTTTTGAAGTCAACCCTTCATCGATGGCTCCTACCCATATTTTCGCATCAGGATAGGCTTTTTCGATAGTTTCCACTCCCTGTCTGGAGGCTATTGCAGCAACAATATGCAGCTGGGTCGGAGTTCCGTTGGTCAGAAGGTCTTTGATAGCCTCAATTAATGAGGCTCCTGTTGCCAGCATCGGATCCGCTACAATCAATGGTCTTCCTTCAATATTGGGGCAGGTAAGATAATCCTGTTTAATGGAGAAGTAATCATTAGCATCGTGCTTTCTGTAAGCAGCCACAAAACCGCAGTCTGCCCTGTCAAGATAACTCAGGATTCCCTCAAACAAAGGAACCCCAGCTCTCAAAATAGTGGTGATTACCGGCTGAACAGCTATTTCCTGAACTTTAATCTTATCTAAAGGCGTTTGAATTTCTACTTCTTTATATTCCAGTTCTTTGCTGATCTCAAAAGCTGCAATTTCACCGATACGTTCCATATTTCTACGGAACCTCATTCTGTCATGCTGGATGTCTATATTCCTAAGCTCATTGATCCAGGAGTTTATTAAAGAAAATTGTTTTGACAATACAATTGTATTCATTGTTTTGAAAAAGCTTTTATTAAAAATATTAAATTTAATATGAATAAAATCCCTCTTAGAAAAATCTAAAAGGGATTATTTTTATTTCTGTCTGAAATACACTTCAATAGGAACTCCGGTAAATCCGAATTGTTTTCTCAATTGGTTTTCTGTAAATCTTTTGTAAGGTTCTTTTACATACTGAGGGAGGTTGCAGAAAAACACAAACTGCGGTGACGGCGTAGGAAGCTGTACACAGTATTTGATTTTAATATATTTCCCTTTGTTGGCCGGTGGCGGAGTCTGTTCAAAAATAGGAAGCATTACTTCGTTTAATTTTGAAGTTTTGATCTTTTTCTTACGGTCTTCGTATACAACCATGGCCATTTCCACAGCTTTCAATATTCTCTGCTTCGTTAATGCTGAAACAAAAAGAATTGGAATATCACTGAACTGACCGATCTTCTCTTTAATTGAGTTTTCAAAATCCCTAACGGTGTTGGTTTTCTTATCTTCAATAAGATCCCACTTATTCACAACAATCACAATTCCTTTTCTGTTCTTTTGTGCTAAACCGAAAATATTCATATCCTGAGATTCCCAGCCCAGCGTTGCATCCACCATAATGATCACAACATCTGAAAATTCAATAGAACGGATAGATCTCATTACGGAATAGAATTCCAAATCTTCATTTACTTTAGATTTTCTTCTCATTCCGGCAGTATCCACTAAAACAAATTCGTATCCGAATTTATTATAAAGGGTCTGGATACTGTCTCTTGTAGTCCCTGCAACATCAGTTACAATGTTTCTTTCTACATCAAGCAAAGCATTTGTTAAGGTAGATTTACCAACATTGGGACGGCCTGCGATCGTAATTTTCGGCAATCCCTCGAAAGGATCTTTGTAATCTGTTGTAGGGAAATCTTTCACGATATCATCCAGAACTTCTCCTGTTCCGGAACCTGTAGCTGAAGATAAAGTGTAATACTTTTCAATTCCTAACTGATAGAATTCAGTAGCATTTATTTCCTCCTTGGCAGAATCTACTTTATTGATAACGATATAAACGGGTTTGTTTGATCTTCTAAGAAGTTCGTGAATTTCGTAATCGGTATCAGTAAGACCTTCTTCCACATTCATCATAAAGATAATGGATGTAGCTTCGTCTATTGCCAGCTGAACCTGCTTGCGGATCTCTTCTTCAAAAATATCATCCGTTCCTACATCATATCCGCCGGTATCTATAACTGTAAAATCTACCCCGTTCCAGTCGGATTTCCCATAATGACGGTCTCTGGTAACACCCGCCGTAGAATCTACGATGGCTTCTCTTCTTTCTAGTAAACGGTTAAAAAGTGTGGATTTTCCTACGTTGGGACGCCCAACGATTGCGACAATATTTGACATAAAAATGTTTAATAAATGAAATTATTAATGGGTATCTCCAACTTTTGGAGCCCAATTTTTTTGCAAAGATAAGATTTTATTATTTAGCTGCTGAAAAACTACAATTCCTGAAATAATTTCTTACCCAACCATCATCTATCTATTCCATTAAAAATCATACAATTATAAATAAACACTGCCTTTTCTTATTATTAACCTTTAAAAAAATATTTTTCCAGTTAAATAATTTTTTATAGTTTTGCGCCACCAAAATAAAACAGACCTATAGTGTAACGGTAGCACTCCGGTTTTTGGTACCGTCAGTCGGGGTTCGAATCCCTGTGGGTCTACAATCTAAAAAATGCAACTAGCTAAATTACAGCAAGTTGCATTTTATTTTTGGTCACTTTTTGGCGTTTGGTCACCTTTTTAGTCATACTTTTGATAAAAAACGCTCGGAGTGAACTCTATTGAATCTATTTGAATCTGGTTGTATTTTAGCTACGGAAATAATGTCCGTTAGACTCGAAATAATCAAACATTATACTCCGTGCAGTTGCGCTCCAATCAATGACAACCCAATTAGGAATATTAAACGTATCATCTTCATATAAATACTGTACAAAATCTTCATCACTGGAAAATTCACCGTAATAAAAATTGTTTACATATTCATACAAGCTTTGAAAATCCATTTTACCTAGA
Organism: Chryseobacterium lathyri; assembly: GCF_019970085.1. NCBI lineage: Bacteria > Pseudomonadati > Bacteroidota > Flavobacteriia > Flavobacteriales > Weeksellaceae > Chryseobacterium > Chryseobacterium lathyri. The sequence continues at coordinate 399,006 of NZ_JAHXYG010000005.1, forward strand.
TTATCCAAACACGCTTCGTAAATTTCAACATCATGTCCAGAATCATTGATTTGTTCAAGTACGTGGTAAATATCTTTTGATATATGGCATTCACTCAATAATCCCAGCTTTTCCAGAATCGGACATTCATAATCTTGGAACATAAATTCTGGGTCGGATTCATCAGAATGAAGTTCACACATTGCGGTAATTAGTTCGTCATAGTCTGAGTAATCGGCTAAATCAAGCCATTTCCCAAATAATGAGCCGTTGTTATACTTGGCATACGTGCCACAATAGATACTAGCAGTATCAAGACAATTTGTTAACTTTGTCATGTCGATAAGTTTTAGAGTAGTTAAAATTTATTGATGAGCCTAGTTGTGTTCGAGACAGCTAGGCATTTTTGTTTCTATATTGAACCTTGTCCCCAAAGAAACAAGGCTAAAAGTAACTTGTAAAGATGTATAAATATACAACAAAAAGCGCATAAACACAAGCTTTTCAAGCTCTTTTTACTCAAAATATCAACATTTTTGAGCGGAGTTAAAAACTTTTTAATAAGCCCAAGACCTAAAAAAACAAAGACAGTTTCAAAAATCAAAAAACCATTGACAGGGGGCAGGTAAAAAAAGCTCTCGACCCGTACGGGGTAAGCTTATGGTAGGTAGTGTCCCGATGCCTATATAAAAAATTTGAGATTTGGCATAGGGGGTATATTTTTAAAGTAAAATTTGGCGGGTGGTGTAAATAGTATCCCAAGTATTAGACAGTTTCTCCCAGAAGCCCACAATCAAAACCACCCCACACCTAAAATACCACAATCTGTTTACCACAGTTACCCGAATTGTTGATTTAGAGGGATTAGAGATGTGTTAAGGTATGATGTATTAGTAAAAATAATTGAGTATATATAGGTACTATGTAGCAGATTCTTTGTGAATAGCTGTATTAATCGACATTTACAATGATTGCCAAAAAGACAGGAATCACCAGCAAAAGTGATACATAAGTCGTATGAAATATTTTTTCATCACCTATGCTTTAAAAGTCCCTCAACTAAACTCGGAGAACTTTTTGTTTTGGGGTAAATCGGCAGATAATATATTAACAAAATCACGTCCACAAAAAATCTATTTTCCAGCACGCTCACACAAACTATATATATGACCTACAACCACCCGTTACAGTATAATTATCTTTAACACAGTTTTTTTAGGGACCGCCTATCATAAAAAGATTCTACAAACTATTCACACCTACCTACAAACTCAAAATAAGCTCTTTTAATCTATATTTAAAACAAAACAACCATTAACCACACCAAAACAATAACAAAGTCAAAATTCAATACCTTTATGTTATCGTACGGAGACATCTCAAACACCAACACATTCACCAATGTAAGATAAGTAACTTTAAACTATTTTTAAGCTAAATAAAGGGATGGCCTCAAAATAAAAAGATAGTCGAAATTCAAGCATATATGACGGTATAAGAGAGCGTTTTACCTCAGTATTAACTACACATCCCAAACTTTGGTACAAAATTTACACAAATTCCTCTTAAAAGGAATCATTTTGATTCTGGGATTTAAACAGACAGTATAATTACACATTCCTACATTCACCTTTGTATCTCCAAGTGCATTTGATATTTTCAATATATTTAACGGAGATAAAAGACTAAACTGTCACATAATATATCCCTACACAAAACCATAGAAACTGTTTACCATACCTTTTAAAAATAAAAAAAGAGCCATTAAAGCTCTCCATATTTTGTTTTATAGTTTTTCAACTCTTTCTCAGTATTACTTAATAATTTTTCGAGTAAAGAAATCTTATCTTCATACAATTTCTTTATCAATTCAGTCTCATCTGCTCCAATGATAATGCTTCCGTTATTACTTCCTTTAACATTATTGAAGCTGTTAAAATATTTTTGACTGTCAAAAGATGTTATATCTTCTGGATTAACATCCAATATTTTAGCAATTTGAGAAAGCTTATCAGATGAAACCTTTATATCTCCTTTTTCTAACTTACTATAGGCAGCCTGAGAAATATCTAATTTTTCAGCCATATATTCCTGAGTAAAATTCTTTAACTCCCGTATATTTTTTATCTTGTTTCCTATCATGACGGTTATGAATTATAACCATTTTGGTTATATTATACAATGATACAAATATAATAAATAAGATATAAGTCCGCATTTTTGTTTTCAAAAATTTAAAAAAATGAGAACAAAATTATCTCTTGTATTTACTGTCGCCCTTACTGCGAATATCTTTTCCCAAGCTATTGTAAATTTTACAGACAATACATTCAAATCTAAACTTGTATTTTCAACTCCTTCAACACATATCGCAAAAAATTCTGCGGGAAATTGGATTAAAGTTGATACTAATAATGACATGGAAATACAAGTCAGTGAAGCGCAACAAGTAGCCGAATTATGGCTATTAGATTCTAATATCTCATCCCTGAATGGTATTCAACATTTTTCAAATTTGAAAGTATTAGAGGTTGGTAGTAATAATCTATCAAACCTTGATTTAAGCCAAAACAGTCAATTAAAAACAGTATTTTGTGATAATAATAGTCTTACAAGTCTTATTGTAAATCAAAATTCACTTTTAGAATATTTGTCATGCTCATGGAATAGTTTATCAACTATTAATCTACCAAATTCAAATTCTTTTCAGAAATTATATTGCACTAACAATCAAATTTCAACATTGAACACGTCTAATAATAGCGGTTTAAAAGTATTGAGAGTAGAAAACAACCCTATAACAAGTCTTTCTTTAGGTTCTAATATTAATTTAGAGGAACTCAATTTTTCTGTAACCCCGATTTCAAGTATTAATCTTAATTCTAATACTAATCTTAAAAAACTTACTACTAGTTCTAATCTAACAACTTTAAATGTAGCTCAAAATACAAACTTACAGGAATTATATACACAAGGGAGTAATTTAACTAGTGTTGATGTTCGCAACGGTAATAATAGTAATATGTTAAGTGTATTATTTGGAAATGTAACACAATCACCTTTGCTAAGATGTATTTTTGTAGATTGGAAAGACAGTTCTACTTTGACAAATTTTTGGATAAAACCTTACACTGCTACTTATGTTGAAAATACTGCTGAATGTAATTCAGTACTAGCAACCGCAGAAACAACAACTAAAAAACAGTTTAGTGTTTATCCTAATCCTGTCAAAAATTCACTCAATATAGTTTCCGATTCAGTTTTTACAAAGTATGAAATTATCAATTCAGAAGGCAGAATTATTCAATCAGGCAATTTACAGCAATCTAAAATTGATACTTCATTATTGATTAACGGTATTTATTTTTTGAAATTATTTAGCGGAACAGATTATGTTGTAAAGAAGATTTTTAAAAACTGATTATCAAAATTTCAGCCTTGACCTTATGAGTTGAGGCTTATGTTTTAATCTCTGAAAACACTGATGTATAGACAAGTTAACAAAGAATCTGCTACATAGTACCAATACACTACATATTTATATCAAATATTATCATATTACTCTCAAACCTATTTAACCAACCTAATAGGAAAAAAAGTGCTTTTTCGTTCTATCAATATTGCAAGTGATTATCCTATGCAATATATATAATATATTTTTTATTTTTTTTATGCTAAAATTTTAAATTTGCAAGGCTTTTTGAAAAGCTCAAACAAAAATGATGAAATTTAGAAAAATAATAATGTTTATTTTAATAGTAAACACCTTAAATTTATATTGTCAAAACACAGTTGATATAGATTTTTTCCTTAATAATATTGGTAACTCTTATTCATATAAGATTAATGCAAATGATTATAAAATAAAAAAAATACAAAATGGTCTTTTTCGTAAATCCTTATTACCTAAAGTAACATTAACATCCTCCATACCCTATCAAAGAGCTATTTCTGATGTGACACAACCTGATGGAACAATAAAATTTATTGAGCGTAATTATTTGAATCCAAACATAGGACTTAATACAACTCAGTTTCTACCATTTACAGGAGGTACAATTAGTTTATCAAACTCAATAAATTATTCAAGAGATTTTAATAACAATTACAGTAACTTTTCTAGTAATTGGGTAAATCTTTCATATCAGCAATCTATTAATGGGTACAATGATTATAAATGGGAAAAAAAAATAAATACTCTCACAAAAAAGAAAGATTCAATTGAGTATTATCAGAATGTAATTCGATTGAAATATGATATAGCCAAATCTTATATTGATGCTGAAACATCGCAATTGAAATCTCATTTATTACAAGAAAATATGAATAAGGTAAAGTTTATGCTAAATGAAATAAATGAAAAGTATAAACATGGTCGAGCCATTAAAACAGATGTAGAACAAACAGAATTAACACTAGAACAGTTAAAAGGCTATTTAGAAGCTAATAAAATAGAACATCAAAATTCGTTAAACCAATTAAAAAGAACAGCCAACATTGAAATTCAAGATTCCATCTTATTAGAAGGTATCGGAGAAATAGAATTTACCATCAATAAGGACGAACTAATTAAAATTATGGAAGAGAATGGATATAATATAGAATGGAAAATAAAGGAGTTGGAAGCAGAAGCAAATCTAGATAGAATAAAAAAAGAAGGTAGTATGTCATTAAATCTTCAGCTTGGATTGGGACTTAATTCTTCTGCAAATGAAATTTCACAATTATTTAATACTCCTCGCCAGACTCAATTTGTTACTTTAGGGGTTAAAGTCCCAATATTAGATTGGGGAGCGTCAAAGGATAAGACTAATATAGCATTTGTAGAAAAGGAGAATTTAAAATATAAAATAGAAGAAGAAAGAAATAGAAAGATACAGGCAATAGAAGAATTAATAAATTATTATTGGACTTTAAAATCTCAAATACAATCATTGAAACAACAGATAATATTATCTAATAAACTCACAGACAACTATAAGGAACTGCTATTACTAGGTAGGAAAACTGTATCTGAATATAAAAATCAAATTTATGAAAATATTAATTTATCAATTGAATGTGAAAAATTGAAAAATAATTTATATTTGCTAAAATTAAAAATAGACGAACTTAATTTAAAACATTAAACACTTATGAAAACAAAAACACAATTAGGTGATTTGGATTTAGAGGTTCTAAATCCTATTGAAACAAAAAAAATTATTGGTGGAAACTGGTATGATTACACTAATATTGGAGAAGTAGTTATCCCTTGGGATGGCGGCGGTGGCGGGGGCGACCCATGGGGTGGTTACTACGACCCAACTCATGGTGGTGGTGATTATGGTGATACTGGCGGCGGTGGCGGCGGTGGCGGAAATAGTGTTGCTGCTGATGCCTTTGGTAATGGGTATGACTTAACACTTGCCGAAAGGTCATTTCTTGCATGGCAGGTTCCTGCATTAGCTCTTCCAAAAATGTATCATAATTACAATCTTGCTGTAGAAAAGGGAGTAGGTATTGATAATGAAGGTGATGCGTTGAGACATGCTCTCTGGGCAGCAGCAGATGCAGCAGATATTGGAGTAGATTTAGCTAAACAATTTCATACTTTACATGAAACAGAGCATCCAGGTCCTGATAATGCAATGGATTTACATAATAATGAGTGGGGCTATGCATGGTTTCAGCAAAATGGTGACCCAGAAAATAACATGGGAAAGTTCGAAGTTGATTTTAATAACGCAGTTATGAGTGGTGCAATACAAACACATCCATAAAAATGTTTAAGTATAGTATATTACTACTGCCACTTTTTATTATTTTCTCCTGCAAAGGACAAACGAATCCCGATTGTTTGGTAAAATTGGAAGAAAAATTATCCCCAAAGGTAAATGAGGAAAATGAAGTAGGGGAAATTATCAATATAAAAGAAGAAGTTAATTGTTTTGAGTGGGATACTTTAATAGTACAAATGGCTATGGTCAATAAGGAAACGGCAGAGAGAACCTTAGGCGTCAAAATTCCTTTTGATTACACAAATGATTTATTTCAACATGAAAGTGTTGCTAGACTATTATTTGTGAAAAATGATACTGTTATACATTATATTCTTCAGGAGGCGGGAGTAGATAAAAAAACTTTCGATAATGCAAAAAATATAAAATCATATCGTTTCATTTACTTACTTAATAATTATGGTAATGGTAGCTTTGCAAAAATTCCAAAGGATAAAACAATTTTTCAGACATATCCTATTGTTTATCATGAAAATGGGATAGAGAAAAGTAATCCAAAGTATGGACTTGCTGTAAAGGTTAAACAAAACTAAAATAATAAATAAAACTTTGAAAAGCTACTTGTAAAATATTATGAGTAGCTTTTTGATATTCACACAAATGTATAAAAAATTAAACGATTTTCTAGATAAACATTTTCCCAATATTGAAGGATGCATATTATTTGGTAGCTATGCAGAAAAGAAAGAAAAGGCAAATGATATTGATTTATTGCTGATTAGTAATAAATTTTCATTTTCATCAACAGAGAGCTTTGTTCATAATAATTTTGCTTTTAATACAATAAAAATCAATCCTTTAGAAATATTAAATATTACAGCAAAACAATTTAAACAGGGCAACTTCCTTGCTCACGCCTTTAAAACAGGAATTATAATAAGAGATAAAACCAAAGAGCTTTTACAAATAAGAAACTATATAATTGGAAATATACCTACCGCTTCTGCAGATGTAATTAGTTTTGATTTAAGCGAAGTTAAGTTTAAAATCAAAGATTATTTAGAACCAATTAAACAGTCTTCTAACTTTACAACAGAAAATTTTTTACAAGCCTCAAAACTCATTTCATTATTTGTTGATTTTTTTCTTTTAGACAGAGGAGTGTATCTAAAAACAGAAAAAAGTAAGAATAAATATTTTTTCCAAAACTTTCCTAATGAAGCGTCAAATATTTCAAAACTAATTGAGTACTTACAAAATGGGGACAAAATAAATTTTGAAAAAATTATTGCAGAATTGATTTTTGAGTATTCAATTTCAACAAATGGAAAATATTCAAATAATTTTATTTTAGATGATTATACTCAAAAATTGCTAGTATGCTATATTGAAAATACATTTAAGTTTAATGAAATATCAAATATTATTGAAAAAATTAAAACGCAAAATATAGATTTGAAATTTTTTATTTATCAAATTGATGAAGAAAATCAGGAAAAAGAAGGATGTTACATAGTAATTGATAATACAAATCTAAGCATAGAAAGAGAAAAGAAAGAATGGATAATATTTTTTCAAAACATTTTCAAAGATTATAATTTTACATTTCCCTATAATAATATTTTTTGTTATCCTGAAATAAAATTTATGGGTGTTGATAATGAATTAATTGTAAATGAGCTTATGTTTTCTTTAATTAATAAGATACAATCACATAAAGAATTAGGCAAAGAAAAAATAATTTTCAGAATGGTAAAAGATTTCTTTGGTTATTCGACAATTACCATTGATGATTTATATAATTTCTATTTGATAAGGTTAGACGCAAAAGCTAAAATGTCAAACTTTTTAAATAACAATAATCAAAAAGTCGAGAACAAGTTTATAAAATTCAATAAAAATATTGAAAATACTTTGATTCAAAGATTTGAATTGATTTCAGAAAGAATACTTGATTTTGAACCAATACAAAAAATTCCTCAATTAGTACATTTGCAGATTTTAGACAGAATATTAAGTATCTTTTTAAGTAAAGATTATGAAAAATTCTACTACATATATGTTTTAAAACACAAATTTAATGAAAAAGTTTCCTAATTACAGACAATTAGATAGCAAAGATTGCGGGATTTCATGTCTTCAGATTATTTCTAAATACTATGGTAAATTCTTTTCTATTCAGGACATTAGAGATTTATCATCAGTATCAAAAGAAGGGCTTTCATTATATGAGTTAGGACTTACTTCTGAAAGATTAGGGCTAAAGTCCCTACCTGTAAAAGTTCAATTTGAAAAACTAACAGAAAACATCCCTCTACCGTGTGTTGCACATTGGAGAAATAATCATTATGTTGTTATATATAAAATTACAAATAAGGATGTTTACATCTCAGACCCTAAAGTCGGTCTTGTAAAATATTCTCATAAAGAATTTTTGGAAGGATGGCTTAATTACGAAAAGGACGAGACAAAAAAAGGGATTTTATTATTATTAGAGCCTACGGATAAGTTTAATGAAATAAAGCCTTCGTTAAATCCTACCAATGTCTATGCATTTAACTATTTCATAAGCCACCTGTCCCCTTATAAGATACAGGTTTATCAATTATTGGCTACGATGGTTATTCTGACATTAGTTCAGTCTGCAATACCTTTTATCACTCAATCAATAGTCGATACAGGAATATCCTCTAAAGATTATGGCTTTATTTCAATGCTTTTGATAGCAAATATTGTCTTAGTTATAAGTGTCAGTATTGGTAGTTGGATTAGGCAATCTATTAATATTCATATCTCATCAAGAATAAAAATTTCTATTTTATCCAACTTTATCATTAAGTTGTTAAAACTTCCTGTTAATTATTTTGAAAATAAATCATCAGGAGATATTTTTCAAAGAGCATTGGATTATGACAGAATGGAGAATTTCATTATGAACTCTGCTTTTAGCATCATATTAGCAATCTTAAATATTCTTGTCTTTGGGACAATACTTTTTATATACCAACCAATCATACTTTTTATTTTCTTTTTTGGAGGGTTACTATATGTGTGCTGGAATCTATTTTTTTGGAATGTCCGCAAAAAATTAGATATGAATTATTTTGCATTAAAAGCAAAGAATAATACACACTGGATGGAACTTTTAACTCATATCCAGGAAATTAAGAATAACAATTATGAGCAGGGAAAAAGGTGGTCATGGGAAAAAGTTCAGGTAAAGTTATACTATTTAGGAATAAAAGTATTGAGAATTAACCAAATAGATACTCTTGGCGCAAACCTTATCAATACAATATCTGATGTTGTTTTAACATTTGTCTCTGTTTATTATGTAATAGAAGGAGAAATTACCATTGGTATGCTAATAGCAATTCAATACATATTAGGGCAGCTGAGAAGCCCTCTATTAGAAATAACAAAATTTATTTCATCCTATCAAATGGCATACATAAGTTTTACCAGAATGAATGATTCCAGTAATACCCCTGAGGAGCAGGTTGAAGAGGATGTTACAGCAAGAGAATTGCCCACAAATAAAACAATCTTTTTAAAAAATATTTATTTCAAATATAACAATGCTGCAAATTATATACTGAATAACATTTCTTTGGTTATTCCTGAGGGAAAAGTTACAGCTATTGTTGGGGCAAGTGGAAGTGGCAAAACAACATTATTAAAAATTTTAACACGATTGTATACCCCTACTCAAGGAGATTATTTTATTGGAAATATCAATATGAACTCTATTGATATTAACGAATGGAGGAAGAATATTGGAGTAGTAAATCAGGGAGCAGAAGCATTCAAAGAATCAATAAAGGATAATATTGTTTTGGGAAGTGATTATAATCAGAATAAACTGAACGAAGTACTACAACAAGTAAATCTATTAAATGAAATAAATACATTGCCTTCTGGACTAAATACAATGATGGGAGAAAATGGACGAGGTTTAAGTGAAGGACAAAAACAAAGACTAATGATTGCGAGGGCATTATACAAAAACCCTGAATTTCTATTTTTAGATGAAGCAACCAATTCTTTAGATTCCATTAATGAAAATATTTTAGTGGATAATCTTAATAAATCCTTCGAAGGAAAAACAGTAATACTTATTGCCCATAGACTTGCAACTATTAAAAAAGCAGATAGTATAATTGTTATGAATAACGGGAGCATTGTAGAGATGGGAAATGAGGAACAATTGCTCAATAAAAAAGGGTATTATTATAAGCTATTTAAAAACCAAATGATTTTAGAAAACCATGAATAAGAAAACTATTTATTCAGAAGAATTTGATGATGCCATTTCTAAATTCCCAAAATTCAATTCAATTTTATTTTACTCATTAGTTGCAATTATAGCTACAGCAATAATCTTATTACAACTAATAAAATCTCCCGAAATTGTAATAGGAGAAGCACGAGTAACAGCAGAAAAGCCACCAATAGAAATATTGTCGCAAAATTCAGGTAAAATTATATTCAAAAAGTTTTATCCACATAAATTTTTGAAGAAAGGAGATTATCTTGCTATCATGGAAAACCCATCCAATGAAGATGATATTTTGGAATTAAAAAAAGTATTGTTAAAATATGCTGATAATTTATATTCTCTGAAATCCTCTGCTTTATCTTTTGCTTCAAATTATGATTTAGGAGAATTGGAAGAACCTTTTTTTAGTTTACTGAATACTTTATACAGCATTGAAAGAGAAAAGGGGTACAATGAGAATGATGCAAGAAAGGAAGTGTTAAATAAACAAAATTTCAAGTATCTTGAAATGATTTCTAAAAGAAATGAAATCAAAAATGTTAAAAGGAATGAGATTGCTTTATTAAAAAGCAGATATAGAGATGATTCTTTATTAATGACGAAAGGATTAATTACCAAGATTGAATATGAAAACTCTAAAAGAAATTATCTAAAAGAAAATGAAAATCTTAAAAATTATGAGGCTAGAGATGTAGAGAATAGTCTTAGTATTTCTGATAATAATGGAAATATTAATGTGCTTAATACTCAAAAAAACATCAATGTATCTGATTTAGAATTTAAACTTATAAATACATATAACCAACTACTTCAAAATATTAATCTTTGGGAATCCAGACATGTTATAAAGATGCCTATTGATGGAACTGTTGATATGATGCAATTTATTTCGTCTAATCAGTTTATTAAGCAGGGCGAACCTATATTTAGCGTCCTTCCTGACAATAATAAATATGTCGCACAATTATTTGTTCCTCCAATGGGAGCAGGAAAAATCAAAACAGGTCAAACTGTTTCAATAAAACTAGCTTCATTTCCATACCAAGAATATGGTAAATTAGAAGGTAAAATACAATCCATTTCCTTAATCCCTACACAAAATTATTATTTAATCCTTGTTGAATTACCCAGTGGGTTGAAAAGTGATACAGGTAATATCCTTATCCTATCAAAAAATATGATAGGTCAAGCAGAAATCATAACGAATAAGAGAAGTTTGTTATCCAAATTATTTTCTAAAATCACAAATTTATTTGAAAAAGATGATAACTACTTTAACAAAGAAAAAGAAAAGGCTAAATCTGAAAAGACACAATCAGCTAAATAATACTGTATTAAATTCAAATTCTTGCAATTTGTGACTGATGTACCAGAAAAATTATAAATTCATTTTCAAATAAATAGCCTTGACAATTTAGTCAAGGTTATTTTTTATATTGCATATTCAAACATCAAAGACACAATTATGGTAATAGCAAATGTAAATGGAAAAAGATTACGAGCAGAAGAAGCGGGTTCAGGAACTATCGGATTATGTCCGTGGACAGGTAGAGAAGTTAAAGCCAAAGTAGGTGAAATAAGGCAGTATTGGGCATATATTGGTGGTGCGCCACAACTACCAGAAGGATATGAGAACGAATCTGAATGGCACTACAATTGGAAATTTCCTGTTTTAGATAATTATTGTGAGGTAATTTGTGGAGAAAATAATGAACACCGAGCAGATTTAATCGGAAATAAAGATACTGTAATTGAAATTCAGAAAAGCCCAATTGATATTAGAATCGCAAGAGACCGTACATTTTTCTATCGAAAATTTTCAAATAAACGAGTAATTTGGTTAGTTGATGCCCATGATTTTTGGAACAGCAGATTAAAAGTTGATTTTGACAAAAGAGATGGCAGAAATTATCCAATTACATGGACGAATCCCCGACGGTGGGTCGTAGAATTAGCAAGTCTGACAATTTCTAATTTATTTTTAGACTTCAATACAAAATCGGATAAGCTATTACAGATGTGGATTCATGACAAAACCCTGAAAGGCTCATTTATAACCAAAGAGGATTTTTTTAAAAGATACCTACATGAAAATTCAAAAGATGAGTTTAGAGAAAATCCTGCAAAAATTTTAGAAATCTGGAAAAACTATAAAGCATAATGACGGAAGAAAAGAAAACATGCTATATGTGCGATAATGAGGTTGTTTCGATGGAACATGTTCCGCCTGTCTGTTTATTTCCTGAAATTAAGGACACAAAAGGAATCAATTTTAGAAAAAATCTAATCAAAGTACCTTCATGTGATATTCATAATTCAAAAAAATCTGATGATGATGAATTTTTATTGTTTTCATTAACAGGATTAGTCAATAACAATAATGTGGGACAATTTCATTTTCACACAAAGGTTAACAGAGCAATAAGAAGAAAAAATAAAGATTTTATCAATAAACAGGTTTTAAGAAACCACAAATATGGAATTGTTAAAATCAATGATGAAGATAAATTGATTTCTGTTGGTTATCCTGATGTGGAAAGACTAACTAAATGCTTCGAGCATATTGCTTATGGCTTATATTATCACAAATTCGGAAAAAGATTCGTTGGAGATATAGGTATGATAAATGGATTCATTGACTATAAAGATTCAAATCGGCAAACGTTAAAAAAATTTTTAAAACGCAGATTTGAATTAGAAACTGTACTCAACGGAGAATTTCAAGGTGAAAATCCAGCCGTTTTTTACTACCAATTTAACGAACCTGATGAATATGGGCTTATTTCTTTGAAAATGGTATTTTATGGAACAGCAGAGGTATATGTCGGCTTCAAACCAGAAGAAATACAAATACCATTTAATTTAGCAATGGCGCTTATTAATGATGGTAGTAAAACAACAATGACATTAGGAGATGAAGAATTTCAATTTAATCAATAAATAAAATTTAAATAAATATTATGAAACCATTTATATTGGCTTTTAAAGAAAGCTCTTTGGAAAAAGCATTTGACTTTTCTAAAATAAAATATTGTGACAAATTAAATCTATCTGTCGATACTCAAACAGGTCTTCCTGCAATATCATTTTTGAAATTGTCCACAAGTACTTTTACAAAGGTATATAATGAAACTTCTGATTCTGATGATAACTTTAGTAATATAATGATGGGTACTCTAACTAAAACATCATATCAGGTCGAAGGAACCGATGACGATAGCCAGTACAATTCCGTAAAATCAATGATGGCTACTTCTACCTTAACTTTAGTATCTCAAGAAGCTTCGGACAGTGATGACAGATGAAACTATTCTCATTATAACACATAAAGAAGATTACACTGCTGATTATGTTGTTAACATATTGAATCAAAGAGGTATATGCTATTATAGATTGAATTGTGAAGATGTTTTTAAAAAAGATTTTACCATTGAAAGTGACTTATTTCCTAAAATAGATGGTAAGAGAAAATTTAAATCTGTATGGTTTAGAAGAACCAAACTTCCTGAACTCCCTAATACTTCTCTTTATGAAAAAAATTATTTATATAATGAGTTTGATACTCTTTTAAAAAATTTATTTGTTTTAATTGATGCAAAATGGATTAGTGAACCTTATAATATTTATAAAGCTGAAAACAAATTATATCAACTGAAGTTAGCTAAAAAAATTGGGTTCCAGACACCTAACACTTTGGTTACTAATTCTAAATTGGATATTGTTAATTTTTTTTATCAAAATTCAAACAAGCTGATAGTAAAACCTTTATCACAATCTATAATTAATAATGAAAATAATTCTTTAGAGCATATTTTTACCAATTTGGTCAATGAAGAACACATAGAAAATCTTAATAATTTCGATTTAACACCTTGTATTTTTCAACAATACATTGAAAAAGAAGTTGAATTAAGAATCACCGTAATTGGAGAAAATATTTTTATCGCTGGTGTTTATTCGCAAACAGACGAAATGAGTAAAGTTGATTGGAGAAAAGGTCACTTAAAATTTCATACAACTACTATTCCTAAAAACGTTGAGAAGATGTGTTTAGAATTAGTTAAGGAACTCAATATAAAATTTGGCGCTATCGACATGATAAAAGATAAAAATGGAAACTATATTTTTATAGAAATAAATCCAAATGGTCAGTGGGTTTGGATAGAAAATGAAACAGGATTAGATATATCAAATGCCTTAATTGACGAATTACTATGCTAAAAATACTACAAAAATTTTTGAAAAGTATTGGATTGATTCCTATTAGGGAACACCAACAACCATTTGATTACAATATCAATGATTATGATTTATCTGGAGAAGAAGAAAAAGATAAAATACAGCTTCATAAAGATTTTTTGCTATCGGTATTACAAGAAGAAAATAATAGGTTAAGTTTTGTTGAAAATAAAACAACACAAATCATTTCTCAAACAAGTATAATATTTTCTTTAGTAGGACTTATAATTCCTATTGTAATTGACAAATTTGATGGTGTTTCTTTCTTCATTAAACTTACGTTAATCTTATTATTAATGATAGGTTTTTTTATGTATTTAATATCAATAAGAAACGCTCTGAAAAATCTGAATATTAAAAAATTCAAATATCCTTACGCAAATCCTGAAAATGTTATTACATTGAAGGATAAGACTGTTGAAGAATTTAATTCTGAACTCATAAGAGATTATTTGTATTGTATCAAAAAGACCGTTTTAATAAACAATATTAAAGGCACAAATTTATTACATGCATACAAGTCTTTTAAGATTGCGAATTATTTTACAGGAGTTATAATTATTGTTATCTGTTCTTTAGTTTTGTTTACAACTCAAAAAGAAAAAATCAGTCGAGTTAAAATTGAAACACCAGTAAAATTGATAAAATAATAGCATGAACAAAACTGACTCACTTAAACAGAGAACACACGAAAAATTACAATCTACTATTAATAATATTGAACTGATAAATGGATTAATTCGTAAATACGAAGCAATTGATATTAAATTACTAAATGAATTAAATAATTGGCTTACAATTATAATTATGGCAAACCAATTATCTTTAATTTTAAGCCACTTTCAGGCACTCTTCACTATTGCACAATAACTCTAGGTTTAAAACTTAGTAAAATACTTTGAAAATAGCTTAAAAACAGTTTCAGCACCATAGATGCCATAACAGGAAAACAACCCTGAGTTATATACAAAGAATCATGTATTGCCCAATGTGGGCATATCAATGCTTAAACTCCCAAACAATCAATAAATTTATACCTATCTTTATACCACTGCTTAGATTTTTTGAATTGTTTGATTAGACTTTCAACAGTTTCTTCTAAATTTTGAGTCTCAATTTTAGCTTCGTTGTATAGTGGGCTATTTTCTGATAAAATAAGAAAATTGGAGGAAGTAAAATCGTAGGTTGAAAAAATAAAAAACTCATTTATCATTTTTTTTGAATCTTTAAATACACTTACCCCTAATACATTATCAAAATTCCGTATTTTTTCCGAAATCAAAAAGCACCAATATGAAGTAATCTGGTTTTCAAGTTTGATACTGAAAATTATAGGTAGCCTAAGTATTATCTCATCAGCTTCAAATTCAGTTGCTCCCTTACTTAAAAGCCATTTTCGTATATCATTATAAATAATTTTCCTTACTTTTTTAATAGCATTAATCCCTTTTCGCCAATTGCTGGGAAACATCCAATAAATCTTTTCTTGTGCTTTTTTAAAAATATCTTTATCTATAGTTGATTCAAAAGCATCGGGTACAATTACCCATTCTGAACGTGGATTTTTGTATGATTTTTGTTTTAATCGTCCCCATGTTTTATTATATATACGAGTACCAATATAAGTTTCATTGGTCAGTATCTTTATAATTTTTGATTTGTCCCACTGTTTGTTATTTGATGAAAATATTCTTCTTTGATTTAGATATGATGCAATTTCTGATATAGTCAATCTATTGTTTACAAATAAATCAAATATTTTTCTGACAGTTTCCGTTGTATCGTCATTTTTAGGTGCAAAGGAAACTCGTTCATTAGCAATCTGTTTATGTTCACCTGTACTAAGGATACGAATAGGTTTTTTATTTACATCAAGTAACTGTCTAGCCATTCCGTAAACTGCCATACCACCTGCTGAATAGCCCTGTTGTGAAACCTTTGCGCAACCATAAAATACTTTTTCACTCAGCTGACGACTATATTCTGCCGCCATGTAACGTTGAATAGAGATTTCCAAACTTGAAAATAACTGATTGCTTACATCAACAAATCCTCTCGAAACATAAACTACCTCCTTACCATGTTTCTTACATAAATAAACATAATGCCCTGCTTGGTCCTGGTCTTGAAATCGTCCCCAACGTGAAACATCATAAACTAAAACATACTCAAAATATGGAGCGTTGAAATTTTTAATCCAATTATCAAAAAGCCTTTCAAATCCAGGACGATTTGCAAGTAGCCCACTTACCCCCTCATCAATCTCTTCATGTATTATTGCAATATTATGTTCAAGTGCAAACCTTTCAACATGATTACGTTGAATTGCTACTGAATTTTCCTGTTTATCTTCAGCAGAATGCCGATAGTAAGCAACCGCCTTTTTAGAAATCTGTTGAGTAATATTGAACATGGATTATGTAAAGGCTTCCAAAAGTTTATCCAGGTCGCCAAGCAAGCCACTTTCTTTTTCTGTCAGTTGGACATTTAGATTCTTCTTTGTACTTAATTCCTTTATTAAAATTTTAATTTGACTTGAAAATCCTGATAATTGAGACCTTTCAGATAGTTCAGTGACGGTTAACAATGGCTCCGTCAGAAATGATAAAATCTCTTCTTCGTGAAGGGTTGCATTTGAAAATATTTTAGCAAGGTCTTTAAATTCAGAAGCTCTATACATTATATTGTCACTGATTTTTTTGAACAAAATTTTCACAATATCATCAATTTCATATTGCTTAATTTTTCGTAGTTTAGGAAGCATTTGCATAAAAGCAATTCGTTGATATTCTTTCATATTATATTCAGACATTAGCTCTAAATATTCCATTCTCATATCTCTCAATTCAGTAAAATGAAACAGATGCACTTGTGATATTCCCAACAAATCAGCTATTTCCTTTTTTGTAGCATCCTTATATTCTATTTTAATTTTATGAATAGCATTTGCTTTTTCCATTGGTTTCCAACTCCTACGATTGTTTTGCATCTCAAATCTGCGAGCTTCAAATTCGCCATCACTCATTTTAGGGTATACACGACAAGGAACAGTTTTAAGTTCTAATTCTTTTGCACACGCAA
Source organism: Chryseobacterium lathyri (assembly GCF_019970085.1). Lineage (NCBI taxonomy): Bacteria > Pseudomonadati > Bacteroidota > Flavobacteriia > Flavobacteriales > Weeksellaceae > Chryseobacterium > Chryseobacterium lathyri. The sequence goes on from NZ_JAHXYG010000005.1 coordinate 416,304, forward strand.
ATCTTCTATGTCCATCCATTATTAAAAAACGGTCTTTTTCAATTTCGCTCACTTTGATTGGGTCTTCAATGCCGTAATGCGAAATTGATTTCATAAGGCGGTTATAATCTCCACCAACACCTAAACCAAATGCCTTACGGGGTTGATTAGGGTCTCCTTCGATAACATCAACTGATAATTCCATAAACACAGCAGGTCTTGGTCTAAATGAGTCTATGAGACTTTTTATATCATTTTCACTCATAATTTTATATTTAATTATTTTTGATAAAATCAATTATTAAATTTACTCTCAATTATGTGAACCCTAATATTATTTTTCTTTTAATAAAACATTACAACAACATGAAGTCATAACCAATCTGAATATATTTTCCAAAAAACAACTCTATTCCAGACAAATAAAATCAATCATTTTGATTTTAAGCCACTTTCAGGCACTCATCAGTATTACACCATAACTCAGGTTTAAAACTCGGTAAAACACCCTGAGAATAGCTTAAAAACAGCTCCTGTACCATAAATTCCAGAATAGGAAACCAACTTTGTGTAGTACAAAAAGAATCATGTATCGTCCAAAGTGGCATATCAGGATTTATTTCTGCAATCTGTTTTGTAATAGTATCAATCACACAATCAGATTCAACCTGTTGCAGAAGTCTCGGAAACAGTTTGAATGAATCTTTTTCATCAGAGGTGGTTTTAAAAATCTCGATACACTCACACAGCAAAGGAAAATGTTGTTTGAATATCAGATATTCTTTTGACGGTCTTTTGAGCGGAGTATACAAAATCTGCAATGTAAGTTTTTTCATCAAATCTCGTTTAGTCGGGAACTCATAAACTTCTGCTTTGCCAGTGTCCGAATTGTAAAAAGATTTTCTAAACACTCCGTCATAATCAGGATGAATATCTGTAAAAAGTGGCATCAAAAATTCATAAAATTGCCCTGTCAACACAGCTTTTTTGAGCGGAGCAAATTCTTCTTGAAACGCCTTACTGGACGTGATTTGTTGTAATTTCTGCTGGATATTACCTATATTATCATTTCCAAACACTCTACTCATTATCTCTAAAATCTTACTATTATTTAAACTTTCCAATACCAAAACCATAAAATAAGGTTGTGAGTTTTTAATATCGAGACTTTGAATGTTTTCACCGTAATATGTCAGATATGGGCGGAATTTAGACGGCATATTGGTTAGGTTCGTATGTAGTCTGTTATCTGAATCCGAATTACGAGAGATACGGAAACATTGCTCTTTCAGCATTAATGCAGAGTGCCAGTATTTGTATGCTTTAGCAATTACTGGATTTAGTCTGGCATAACTTAAACTGTACTTATTGTAGCAGAACTCAGACGATAAATCATTATTCAAGCGGTCAAAATCAAAGAACAGCCCATTATCAAACCATTTAGACAAGTGTGAGCAGGATAAAATTGTATCATTATCAACAACTTCTTTTAAAAGATTTTTAGTCAAAAATTTATCAGTCATTTCAAATATTGAAAAATCCAAGCATTCAACACCCTCAAGATTGATGTTTTCATAGTTGTATCGGTAGCGTTTACAGGTACGACCTTTTGAATGACCTTTACCCTGCAAAAGACCAATCTGTAAAAAATACTCAAAATACTTACTGTAATTGGAATCTTTTTTCTTTAATCGTTGGGAATCCATAGGTATATAACCCCAGAGATATGTTTTGTCTTTTTGGTACGCAGGAATACTGATAACTAAACTCAGGAAGTACAGGGCATTATTCATTTTGAACTCTTTAAACGGTTGTTGTTCCCGAACTTTTTCCTGAAGATAATTAACTATGATTGTGGGTAGCACTACTTTCCATTGATAATCCTCGTGATAAAAGGCTGATGCATTGATTTTACGGTTTGATTTTTTGCTTTTATATTGTTGCATATTTGTTTGTTTTTATTGAAAATTAGGCATAGCAATAGCTCTCCATAGTTCCTTTACTACGGCTAATACCTCAATCGTTAATTTTTTGGAGATAAAAAGAATGTTTGTGTACAGTGGGTTTTTATGCGCAATCAAACCGCACCTGCACAACGGAAAAGATTGTTAAGAAGCCAATCCTAATTTTGTTTGAATTTCATTGCGGGTATAGTACACTCTACCACCGAAGTCGATAGGAACTAAAATCCCGCTTTTTGCCCAATTGTTTAATGTTCCGAGCGAAACTCCGAAGTACTCTGCTGTTTCTACTCTCGTCATTATTTCTTTACCCTCTGGCTTATACATTTCTGCCAGTTTACACTCAAATTGATTTAATTTATCATCAATTAAATTCTCGATTTTTTTGAAAAATTCTTTAAAATAATCCATATTGTTTGTTTCTATATATCATTTAATAAAACAAAATTATGAACTACATAAAACAAACACAAAAGCATTAAAATCGTTTTAATCCTTTCTTAGCCTTATTTTTAATGAAAAATCGAATTTGAATCTATCAGGGAGTTTTAGAGAAAAGTTAAAATTTCTTAAAATCGAAAAATATCGGAACAACACCTAAAAATCAATCAGCCAATTCCAAATACCGTTTTGAACCTCCGAAGGCTCTCTAACAATGAAAGCCTGATGAAAGCCAAGCCACCATAAATGCATCAAACGGTCAGGAATAACATTCGTGTTATCATTTTCTGCCTTGTATTTATCCCTAAGTTCGGATATTCCAGCATCCAGTGTCTTGATTTTTTCTAACAGCTCCCACATTGAGCTGTATGTATCATGACCTAATTTTTCCTGCATTTCGGTAGCAGTTACGTTTTGGTCAATCACATACAGATATATAGCACCTAACCAAATACGAAAAGGGAGCTTACTCCCTCTCATTTTGGTTAATCCTTTAAGATATAAAGTTGCTTTACAACCTCTGTTTTTACACTCAAAACAGGCTTTTTTTCGCAACCAATAGAAACCTCTCGTGTCATTGCATTCACACCTCAAACCACGCTCTAAAACAAGCTCTTTAAGGCGTTCAGCGCACTCACTTTCAGTAGGTAGATTCAGCATTAAGAAACATTTCTGTTAATATTGATAATTTCTGCCAACTGTTCCGTGTTTCCACTCTCAATGAGTTCTTTTATTTTCTGCATTCTTTCGTGTAATTCTTGAATCTGTTTAGCCTGTAAATCAACTCTTTGTAATTTTTCGTTTCTTGCTTTGATACTTTCCTGTCTTATTTGTTCGTGTTCAAAGGTCGGTTTGAAATAGGTTTTGAAAACAGATTCATCCGTATGTCCTGTATACTGCCAGATTTCCAATAAGTCCCAACCTTCCATATAACGGTTTGTACAAAAACTCCTACGTGAATCGTGAAATGCTATTTTGTCTGCAAAGTTTATCGTTTCAAACTCCACTCCGTCATTCGTAGGGCGTTCACGAGTAATTATTTTTTCTTTGAAATACGGTATTGCTTTAAAAAGTTCTTTCAAATACTCATTGGTATTTTGGTTGGATATGGCAATGCTTTTTATATCATCATTGTATTTACTCAGGATGTCACCTGCATAGCCAAAAAATGAAAAACGAACTGTCTTATAGTTATCTACTCCCGAACCTTTTTTTAACAGGATGTTGACCATTTTACTGTTATGGTCGATATGTCCACCCTCAATACGTGTAATATCCCCGAATCTGAGCGAGGTATGACAGGCTAAAACAAACATATCCCGCACTCTCTCCAATCTCGGAGCATTGGAAAAATCATGTTCGTACAATATTTTGATTTCGGGTTCGGTTAACACAGTGTGGAACGTTGGCGGAACTTTTACTTTATACTCATCTTGCATATAACTTCTGTTATCCGTATAACCTCTTTCAAATGCACGTTTCTGTACCTGTGACAATCTTTTGATTCGAGTTTTGAGCGTATTTAATGACTTGACCCTTTCTGTATCAAGTAGCCAGTTTTGAAACTCTAGACATTGCAATTCGTCAAATTTATCAATATCCAGAAAGATACTGTTTTCATTGGCAAAGTCATTTAAATCCTGATACATTACACCGAAAGATGAAACATAGCTTCTATGCATGGGTTTTTGACCCGAAGCAAATGCACGTTGGATTTTAAGTTCTGTTACCTTCATGAACTCTTGGAAAACATCATCAAAAGATTTTTTGCTTTTCTGTACAGTTGTAAGCTCCTTACCTGCCATTGCATTATCTACAATGGTTTTTAGCTCGTCCTTTGTAGGCATACGGTTGTAATGCTCATTGAAATTTTTGTGAGCATCTACTATGGACGTTTTGAACTTGCTGAGTTTTTGGTTAATTTCTCTTTTATCACCGCCAGAAGTAACAGTTTTAGTATCTGTATCCCAACTGCTAGAAACAACTTTCAGACCTGTTGAAAAATCAACTTTCAAATCCTTGAATGAATATCTACCCATTATTCGGGAGATTTCTTTTGTAGGTTCTTTCAATCTGAAATTTACACTCCCTGTTTCGTTGCTGTATCTTTTTACTTTTGCCATATACAAATATACTTAAAATTTTAAAATCAGTCACCTTTTTGGTCACCCTAATTTTTAAACATATTTAAATTCATTTGAATTCAACAAAACACAATTGTTTATTTATCAATGTTATTAAACAACAACAAAATATAATAAAGTATAAACAAGTACAACATGTTATACCCTGTGGGTCTACAATTTATTAATTAACCACTTGATTATCAAGTGGTTTTTATTTTCTTAGTTAACTACTAGTCAATAAGTTTATTTTTCAAAAGCAATTCTAGTATTTTTCCGTGAAATTGTCTAAGTGTCCAATCAAAATTTTCCTCTAATTATATATTATTTCAAAAATTATTATCTTAGTGATTAGTCACAGCGGTGCTCTGGGCTATGAAATACAGCTGCCAGTTGTGAATTGCTTTCAAAAATTATTATCTTAGTGATTAGTCACAGCGTCCTCACATAATTGCTCACTTAATGCGTTGTTGTGAATTGCTTTCAAAAATTATTATCTTAGTGATTAGTCACAGCGCATACGCTGTTTGATAGGGATTGCTTATTGTTGTGAATTGCTTTCAAAAATTATTATCTTAGTGATTAGTCACAGCATGACTCCGAAACGTATACTCCGAAATCTTGTTGTGAATTGCTTTCAAAAATTATTATCTTAGTGATTAGTCACAGCATGTCCCTTATATTCTTGTCTTCCACCCCTGTTGTGAATTGCTTTCAAAAATTATTATCTTAGTGATTAGTCACAGCTGGTAGCATCTTTATATGGTTTGTAAGGCTGTTGTGAATTGCTTTCAAAAATTATTATCTTAGTGATTAGTCACAGCGTATAATTTTCTACGGAAATACTTATTTCAGTTGTGAATTGCTTTCAAAAATTATTATCTTAGTGATTAGTCACAGCGCATAGCCTATGACTACGGATGGGAAGATGGTTGTGAATTGCTTTCAAAAATTATTATCTTAGTGATTAGTCACAGCTTTCTCCTGCAGCAACACCCATTTCATATAGTTGTGAATTGCTTTCAAAAATTATTATCTTAGTGATTAGTCACAGCTTTCAAACACCGCCGATAGTACTATTGATTGTTGTGAATTGCTTTCAAAAATTATTATCTTAGTGATTAGTCACAGCAAAACAAAAAAAGTGATAAACCTTGACAATGTTGTGAATTGCTTTCAAAAATTATTATCTTAGTGATTAGTCACAGCGGTAATTAATTTTGATAACATTGTACTACTGTTGTGAATTGCTTTCAAAAATTATTATCTTAGTGATTAGTCACAGCTAGTATGGCTTAATAGTCCACTCCCACCAAGTTGTGAATTGCTTTCAAAAATTATTATCTTAGTGATTAGTCACAGCAACTAAGAGTGGTTTTTTTATGTCCTTTCGGTTGTGAATTGCTTTCAAAAATTATTATCTTAGTGATTAGTCACAGCTTGGCCAAACTTCATAAAACATCAACTTTAGTTGTGAATTGCTTTCAAAAATTATTATCTTAGTGATTAGTCACAGCTGAATCCGAATTATTCACAAACCTAGCTAAGTTGTGAATTGCTTTCAAAAATTATTATCTTAGTGATTAGTCACAGCTGATTCTCTCAACATGATGAGAGTATTAACGTTGTGAATTGCTTTCAAAAATTATTATCTTAGTGATTAGTCACAGCATCCAGTACCTTAGTACCATGTTCTACAATGTTGTGAATTGCTTTCAAAAATTATTATCTTAGTGATTAGTCACAGCAGCCGTCGAGGTTGCTATATTGGTAGGGCGGTTGTGAATTGCTTTCAAAAATTATTATCTTAGTGATTAGTCACAGCGGTAAAGCACCAAGGTATGGCCACCGAATAGTTGTGAATTGCTTTCAAAAATTATTATCTTAGTGATTAGTCACAGCGCTTCGGCTAACGGCGTATGCAGAACAAATGTTGTGAATTGCTTTCAAAAATTATTATCTTAGTGATTAGTCACAGCCACCGTTTTAGGTGTGGTAAAAGGAATCTTGTTGTGAATTGCTTTCAAAAATTATTATCTTAGTGATTAGTCACAGCTTTGTCCGTGAAATCAATAAGATGCACGGAGTTGTGAATTGCTTTCAAAAATTATTATCTTAGTGATTAGTCACAGCAATGGATCTAAGCTGCTTATCTTTCTTAATGTTGTGAATTGCTTTCAAAAATTATTATCTTAGTGATTAGTCACAGCTGTAAACATACAGAACATCAACCATTGTCCGTTGTGAATTGCTTTCAAAAATTATTATCTTAGTGATTAGTCACAGCTACGGTAGCACCGTCGTTAAAAAGCGCTGTGTTGTGAATTGCTTTCAAAAATTATTATCTTAGTGATTAGTCACAGCCGATACTAGCGGCACCACGTGGGCTCAAACGTTGTGAATTGCTTTCAAAAATTATTATCTTAGTGATTAGTCACAGCAAAGCAGTTTTCAATGCAAAATGGTACGTTGTTGTGAATTGCTTTCAAAAATTATTATCTTAGTGATTAGTCACAGCTTTGTCATAATTTGATATGTTTTTGACTCTGTTGTGAATTGCTTTCAAAAATTATTATCTTAGTGATTAGTCACAGCTAAAAACCTGGATTACGCAGAAGCTATCAAGTTGTGAATTGCTTTCAAAAATTATTATCTTAGTGATTAGTCACAGCCTCAAAATTTAACCCACTGTTAGCCAGTGGGTTTATTTAATATTTAGGATTTAAAAATTAGAATAATTCCAGCTGCTGGAAGGTTGGTGGTGGCTCTTCTTTATTTCTGGCAAAAAAAATTTCAATGTCACCAAATTGTTTATCTGTAATACACATAATGGCTACTTTCCCGGCTTTAGGAAGCATAAATTTTACTCTTTTGATATGAACTTCAGCATTTTCCCGACTCGGACAATGGCGCACGTACATTGAAAATTGAAATAATGTAAATCCATCATCAATCAACGCTTTCCGGAAACGGTTAGCATCCTTCATATTAGCCTTGGTCTCAGTTGGCAGATCATATAGTACTAAAACCCACATAATTCGGTACGCATTAAACCTTTCGGTATTCATATCAATTCGGGATAAGAGATTAAGCGCTTTTCTCCCGTATAACATTTATAAAGTGAAGTAACTGTTGTTTTTACAGCTACCAATAATGGCCTGGTTTTATTATCAATCCTTACATCTTTTGTGGCAATCTGCAATATATGAGCTTTAAACTCTTTTGTCAGCTCATCAGAATTTGAATTTTTTGTTAACCAATCCATAACCAGCACATCAATAAACTGACGATAAGGCTCCATCAGATCATCAGCAAGACAGTAAGGATTATATTTGTTTTTATGAAAAATTCCTAAAACAGGAAGCAATCCTGTTTCTACAATTGCTCTGGCAACAATACTTCGCAAAACTGAATATCCGAAATTAAAAAACTGATTCGGTGAATCTCCAAAACGCTGCCTTAAAAAATCCAGACTAATAAGATATTTCCAGTAATGTTGTGCTGCAATCCCTTCCATATTGGTAATATCACCACTTTTTACGTTATTTTGATAATCAATCATTGGTTCGTAATAATTCCCCAACCTCATCAAAACATTTTTCTGATTTTCAATTTTGCATTCAATAGTTTGTTTCCACAGCTGTTTTTTAAGTGGCTCACTTGCATCCAATTGATCTTTTACCCGATCTGAATGTTCTGTATGTCCATAAAGTGGCAGCATAATTCCGTGTGGTAAATGATGGGCGTCACAACTTATTATTACAACATTATTTCCCATCATTTTCTGAATTAGATTATGCGAAATTGTAATTTGAAAATGATCTAACATCAATAATCCTAAATCTTCTACAGGAACACTTCCCTTTTCCGATTTCGTCTCAGGACAAAGAATTTTCATCTGCTCATCTTTGAGTTTCAGATATGCCGGATTTCCTATATAGATTGAGCGGGTAATCATTTATTATGCTTTTGAGATATTACCGAGACGATCTATTTTCAGCTTAATACAATTCTCTTTAATCATTGATCCGTCAATTGCACGTTCCATTTTATTTAAAGTTGAAAATTCTGTCTTGTTAGCAATAGATGTGGCAACATCTTGTCTAATAAAAAATATCTGACTTCCTGAGAAACTGACTACTTTGTAAATGTTCCTCTGCTTCTCTTTTACTAAATTCTTAAAATCGATACTATGCATATTTTCAAGCTCATCTCCCGAAGGGATATAGACCAGATCATTCGGAGAAAGTAAAAAATCTTCTTTATTCTTAAATGAAACAGGACCCAACCCTTGTTTCTGTCTTTCAATAACTTCATTTAGTGGAATGGTTTCATAGCTTCTTTTTCCTCTATCATCTGTATATACAGCAAAAAAAAGATTTGTCCCTTTGGCTGCCTCTACATATTTATCCTTTTTATGTCCTGTTTGACCCACAGGGAATTTACTTCCCAATTCAAAAATTCTAATTTTATTAATGGGTTGATGTAGTTTACCGTCATTGAAATTTTCAATATTCTTATTCAAATCTTCAATTCCTTCCGGAGAGAATGCTACTTCAGGGCTTCCTTTAAATTCTAAATAATTCTTTAGAATCTTCTGAATTCCAGTATCTGTAATTGAATTGATTGTTTTCACATCAAATGAAGCATCCAAACTCTTTCTTGTAGCTGTTAATACTTTCCCTTTCGGAACTTTAACCCAAGGTAAATCTACTTTCCCTGAAACAGTTTCTTTATGCATCGGCTTACGTATGGCCCAGTTAGTCCCTTTCTGCTTTACGGATTCTTTTGTTTTAACACCATCCTTTTCAACCCATTTTTCATAATGGTTAGTCGCTTTATTGATTACACGCAGATTTTGCTTAAAGCTGACAATTATCGTCTCTAATTTATTTTTAGCATCAACAGTAAAACTATCCCAGGGTTTCAAAAACTGTTTAGGAACTTCTTTCTCCATTTTTTTGCCGGTTTGAGGATGTTTATAAACTACCTTTTCAAACTTCATCAGCTTTCTTTTTAAATCATATCTTTTTATATCAGATTTTGCTGATTGATTATTAAGCAGGTTAATATGGTTTTTGGTTGCACATGCAATGACCAAAGCATCCATGGCATGATGGCGATGATCTATCCTTTTCTTGGAGAAACCCTTTGAAAGCTCAATAGGAACAGTAGGTAGGAACTTCTGATGATTTTCGTTCCATACTGTAAAATCATTTGAATTGGTCAATTGATTCATCCTTTCAAAACGAGGAAGTATTAATTCATTCCAAATATCATTCAAGCCCCAATCTTGTTTCAGTTGTGCTGTGACCTTTCCATTTCCCGGAATAATATTTTTAGAATTTACGCCTTCATCAGTTCCGTCTTCTACCCGAACAATATTGGAAAGTACTCCTGAAATATATTTACTGATGTGTCGTGTGTCATTTAATTGACGCTCAATCATTTTTTCAGGAATTTCCTCTAAAAGAAGCTTAGTTCTCTTACTCCGGTTTTTAGCATAATGCTTCTTTACAAAATCTTCATAAGCTTCGATTTCAAATATCCGCACAATTTTTCCAAAGCCACATTCTACTGTAGCTCCATGAAATTGCTTGATAAAACCTAGTCCGATATAGTTATCTTTTAATTTATTAACCGCAGATTCGCAGATAATTTTATTGTTAAAGCTATCATCGAAATAACGGCTTTGGGGGATAATATGCTCAATTTCATATTCCGGTGTAAATAATTTATTCAATGGAATAATTTCTCCGGTGTAGGGCGAACGATATTTCTGCTCAAGCCAAAGCTTATACCTTTTTAAATCTGAAGAAGACGGCTGTGCTGTTTTACTGATTTTTAAATATTCATCTTCAATTTCAATTTCAGAATTTAAAACACCTTCCTCATAAATTTTAAGAATTTCCTGTTGCATCGGTGAAAAAGGACGGACATTTTCCACATCATTATCATTCATCATTTCGGCTAACAAGGCTTTGATACGGAGATTGGTATTTTCGTTCTCTGAAATTTTCCGTGTCATTTTATCTCTTTCTTCTGCCGGAAGCTTCATCTCTCTGCCTAATTCGATATGAATTTCACTAAAGAAGTCTTTTGTACCGTTCCCATATTTAAGCCAAATATCTTTCACGACACGAAGAGTCTCTATAATCACCTGTTCTACAATTGGATTACGAAGTGAATGTTGTCTGAATTCTTTTAAAAACCCTTCCAAATCATCTGCAGAATTCCATTTTCCTAAAACAGAGGCTTCTGAATGACGACCGTAAACTGCATATTGGGACAGCCATAGTGGCAAACCCTGAAAATGATTTTCTTGCGTAAGATGTAATGCTTTTTCCCTGACTTTATCTTTGATATTTTCATCAAATTCGCCTGTGATTATTTTTCCAATTCTTTCCTGAGATTCTCCATCAATACTTTCCCAATTCCAATATTTCCCCAAACGTATCAAGGGCAAGAGTTTTTTGATGGCTTTTTCTGAAAAAGAGCCATATTCACTTTTAAAAGGAGGAAATTTTTTAAAAGTTTCAAAAAATGAGTTTTCATCCAAGTTCTTCTTACGAGCAAATGATCTTAATGCTTTTTCGTATTCTGTTTTATCATTGACGGAATAGATAATGTGCCATATACTTTGTTCTATTTCCCTTGTCAGAAAATCAACTGAACAATTTTCAACTTTTTCAAGCCTTGTCGAAATCATTGTTTTGGTTTCATTGCAGGGATATTTTTTGTCTTCTACATAATTCCAACGATGTGTTTTTTCATTTGAATTAAAATGTTTCAGCAATGCTTTCTGATCAACTTCCTTCCTGTTATTTAAAAAATTAAACAGAACTTCATAGTCTTTGGTATTACTCAGAAACTCTTGTGTAACATTAGTATCATCATCTTTTTTGTAAATATTCAAATTAAACATCCACTGCCAGATACGGAATTCCTGATAATAAGGATTTGATTTTGGAATCGTTTTCAAATATTGTATCTGTTCCACTCCATTTTCATCTTTATATTTTCTGAACTCTAAAGTACAGTTGGAAACAGAGGATTTCTGGCTTCTCAAAGGTCTTTGGTAGAAAATAATGTCATCCAAAAACAGGTGAACAAAATCTTTTTTGCTCAATGTAAGCTGATGAGCCTCATTATTGCGGTATAATTCTCTTATACAGTCATTATATAAATCAGTATTTTGCAATTCCGCATGAAATTCTTTCTGTTTTTCCAGAATTTGTTTTAGTTCAGCTTTATAGAATTTTCTTTCAATGGTGCGAACGAGTTTTCCATTAATTTTTTGTCTGGGATTTTGAAGCAGAGCATCATAAATATATGTTCCGACAGTTTTATGAGATTTATCGATTTCCTGTTCCGTTTTCTTTTTTACAAGCGTCCAGTCATTTTCACTTGGTGCACGAAAACTCCTTTTCTCATTTCCTTCCTTATCAGTTTTGACACTTCCATCATCATTTACATCAGTCGTTACAATAAAATCTCTTGTCTTATCTTTCCAATCAAATAAAGGGATTTTGCTCGAACGTCTATAGATCCATCCGTTCTCTAAAATCAATGAATACCAAATGTCTGATTTTCCTCTTTGAGGTTCATCGGCCAAAACATCCACAATTTTTAAAGAATAAAATTCCACCAATTTATTAGGGTTCTCTTCTTCCTCTTCGCCTCTCAATTGGTAATAACCACGCTTTTGATTAAAATTCAAAAGAATCCAGGCCAGTTCTTCCTTCTCTATTTTTTGAGTAAGTGCTTTCTTACGGAGATAATAAATTGTCCAGTCATAAGGAATTTTCCTGTTATTTTCTAAGATATGAGGCTGATGTTTTTTGAAATCTGACAGCATTTCTTCAAAAGAATTCTCAAAAATAAATCTACTGCCATCATAAACCAGTTTGGGTTCGGATTCTTCCTTGAATTTCCCAAATCTATTTTCAAAATCTATTTGAGAAGCATAATGTTCCGGCAAAAATCCTAAGACATTTAAAACCCGATGAAGTCTTTCTCTGCGTAATAGAAATCTTTCACGCAGCCTTCTTACCCCTCTATAGCCTGTACGTTCCGCCGTTTGGGAAACAGAATTTCCTTTTCCAAATTCTCCTAAAATATCCTGAGACATCGGAATAATCCGGCTTCCCATTCCAAGAATTTTTCCTTGCTTAGTTTCAAAATCTTGTTGAACCAAAGCCCAACCGATTGAATTTGTCCCTAAGTCTAATCCGAGTATATTTTTCATATAATTATCAATTAGTTTTCATAGTCTTATAAAAATAGAAAGAAAAAAGTTATTCAAATTATGGGTTTCCGTAAATCAACTAATCAATTTTTAATTTATATTTGTATTAATAATTTTGAAAAGCAATTCACAATAAGGATTATTCCGTTGTGAAAACATTTAGCGCCTCGACTATCTTCGGGGCATTTTTATAATTTCATATCTATTATTTCCTTAAGATAATAGTTTTTCAGGAATTCTAAACTTCTAAAGTATTTATACTATTTTACACCAGCAAAACCTTTTAATATCTTCAAAATGTATATCCTTTCTGGAATTTAGTCTTTTTATGAGTTATAAATATTTTTTCGTAGACTTACCTTTATAATATTTATTAAAATGCTTTTTATGTATTTCTTCATTATCTTGCCATCATTAATGCAAAAAAGTCTTTAAAACTATTATTTTAAAGACTTTTTCAACGACATGAAGTCCACTCTTTTAGAATGGCTCACTTAATTAATAACGGTTAATATCTCGAAATCACCACCCAGGCTGAGCCGGTACTTTGTACTACAATTGCTCTTCCCCAATCACTGTTATTCAAACCATAATTGGTAAAATTGCCTCCGTTAATCCTAAAACTTCCATTAATAGTAACATTTCCAGCTGTATCATTGACCAAATTATAAACTTTTCCTTGATTGGCTGCAGTTGCAGCCGGAAGAGAAATATTTCCTGTTACAAGAACCGTATAATCATCGGCAGCAATAGTTCCCGTAGACAAAGTTTTTATTTTTGCATTTAAAGATGAAGCATCTTTCCAGGACAATACTCCCGCCCCGTCTGTTACTAAAACCTGGCCGGACTGGCCATTTGTTCTCGGAAAAGTATATGCCCCCTGAGGATTCCCGGATGTATCTATATAGGAAAAGGTAACTCCTTTACTTTTTTCAAGAGTAACATTGGTTACCCCCGTTGTTCCTCCATCGTGACTCAGAATTAAGCTATTACTAGTTCCATTACTTATTCCCCATATAGAAGCATTTACACTTTGATCCTGATTAACAGCTACCAGACCAAAGGATCCGCCCGTAGACTGTGAAAAGGTGGCTATGCTGCCCCCACTGTCTCCATAATTGGATTGTAAGGTGGTTAAACCCGGTCTTGCCATAACCACACCTAAACTTGTAGCAGCAGACAGATCATTATTATCCGAATAATAGAGACCACTGCCTGCACCTAAAAGATTAGTATCTACACCAAAGTAATTGCTTCCGGTTCCATATTGAGCTTTCATATCACCTTTCACTTCAAACTGTCTGTCAGATACAGCATCAGCAGAAGTAAATCCAATCCCTACCTTTCCATTCTGATAAATGTTTTGATTATTAGAGGTCGCAGGATTGGCTGTATTTTGTAAATTCCATGGAGATGCGGAAATTCCAGTATTTAGCTTTACCCATTTATTCAAATCCCCGTTAAAATAGTAATATCCGGCGGTGCTTACATCAGCGGTTTGTCCACTTAAAGCCCCGGCAGTGGTTACATATACCAATGCTCCTGTTTGTAAAGGTGTATAAGTTTTGAGATTCAATTGATCACCTGTAATTCTGGGTGCAATAATTCCGTCAAATTTTGAAGTATCGGTCGGATTGCCCGCTACATCCAGCGTAGCATTTGGAAGATCTGTATTCACTCCCACCTGGGCAAAACTAAATGACCCTACCAATAATAGGGCAGGAAATAATTTTCTTAACATATTTATTTGTTTTTTATCAACAAATATATAATTAATTTGAACATTATATTATTTAATAAATTAATTTATAAAAATATCTATAAAAAAAGACAGCTTTTACAGCTGTCTTCATAATATTATGTTAAGTTTACAATTACTTTAAATCAAATCTGTCAGAATTCATCACTTTAACCCAGGCGGAAACAAAATCATTTACAAATTTTCTCTGGGCATCGGAACTGGCATACACTTCTGCAATCGCTCTCAATTCAGAATTAGAGCCAAAAACAAGGTCTGCACGGGTAGCTGTCCATTTTGGCTGTCCTGTTGACCGATCGGTTCCCATATACAGTTCCTGATCTTCCGAAATAGCTTTCCATTGCGTTCCCATGTCGAGAAGATTAACAAAAAAGTCATTGGTAAGTACTCCCGGACGGTTGGTAAATACACCATGTTTTGATCCGTCAAAATTCGTGTCCAGTGCACGCATTCCGCCTATAAGTACGGTAAGTTCAGGTGCTGTTAGGGTTAAAAGCTGTGCCTTATCAATCAGTAAGGATTCTGTAGATACACTGAATTTCTTTTTCAGATAGTTACGGAATCCATCTGCTGCAGGCTCCAGATAGCTCATGGATTCTACATCGGTCTGTTCCTGTGAAGCATCCATTCTTCCGGGTGCAAAAGGAACTTTGATATCATGCCCTGATTCTTTTGCAGCTTTTTCAACTCCCGCACTTCCTGCAAGAACAATTACATCCGCCAATGATACTTTTTTATTGACAACTTGAGTGTTGTTGAATTCTTTTTGAATATTTTCCAAAACCCCTAAAACTTTCTGAAGCTGAACAGGGTTGTTTACCTCCCAATCTTTTTGAGGAGCCAGCCTGATTCTTGCTCCGTTGGCCCCGCCGCGCTTATCACTTCCCCTGAATGTGGATGCGGAAGCCCATGCAGTAGATACTAACTCTGAAATACTTAATCCTGAATTTAATATTTTTTCTTTTAAGGTGTTAATATCTGCATCATTGATCAGTTCATGATCAACCTGAGGAATAGGATCCTGCCAGATCAGTTCTTCCTGAGGAACGTCCGGTCCCAGATATCTTGCTTTAGGCCCCATATCTCTGTGGGTAAGCTTAAACCATGCTCTGGAGAAGGCATCTGCAAATGCATCCGGATTTTCATAGAAATGTCTTGATATTTTTTCATACACAGGATCCAGTCTTAAGGAAAGGTCTGTAGTCAACATCGTAGGTCTGTGCTTTTTTGCAGGATCAAAAGCATCAGGAATGATCTCAGCTCCGTTTTTGGCGACCCATTGGTGGGCTCCGGCAGGGCTTTTGGTCAGTTCCCATTCATTTTCAAATAAATTTTTTAAGAAATAATTGCTCCACTGTGTCGGAGTCTCTGTCCATGTTACTTCCAGACCGCTGGAAATGGCATCTGTTCCTTTTCCTGATTTATAAGTACTGCTCCATCCTAGTCCCTGAAGTTCAATTCCCGCTGCTTCCGGCTCTTTTCCAACGTTATCCGCAGGCCCTGCGCCATGAGTTTTTCCAAAAGTATGTCCACCGGCAATTAAAGCTACCGTTTCTTCATCATTCATCGCCATACGTCCGAATGTATCACGGATATCTTTGGCAGCAGCTATCGGATCAGGATTTCCGTCCGGGCCTTCAGGGTTTACATAAATAAGCCCCATTTGTACAGCAGCAAGAGGCTTTTCAAGGTTTCTGGAATGAACATCACCATCTGCATCATCATCAGTTGGAAGTACTCCGTGCTTTTCGGCTACACCTTCTGAACCGTGCGCATACCGCAAGTCACCTCCAAGCCATGTTTTTTCCGAACCCCAGTAAACATCCATATCCGGTTCCCATACATCTTCACGCCCTCCTGCAAATCCGAATGTTTTAAATCCCATAGACTCTAAAGCAATATTCCCGGTAAGGACCAAAAGATCTGCCCATGAGATTTTATTTCCATATTTCTGCTTGATAGGCCACAGCAATCTTCTGGCTTTATCCAGACTCACGTTATCCGGCCAACTGTTCAGTGGAGCAAAACGCTGCTGTCCCGCACCAGCTCCTCCTCTTCCATCACCAACACGGTAGGTACCGGCGCTGTGCCATGCCATTCGGATAAACAAGGGACCGTAATGGCCAAAATCGGCAGGCCACCAGTCCTGAGAATCTGTCATCAATGCATGCAGATCTCTTTTTACAGCTTCAAGGTCGAGACTTTTGAATGCTTCCGCATAGTCAAAATCTTTATCCATAGGATCTGAAAGAGATGAGTGCTGGCGCAGGATATCAACCCTAAGCTGATCAGGCCACCAATCAAGATTTTTGGTTCCTCCTCCAGCTACAGCTTCTTTTTTCATTGTTCCGTTATGGAACGGACATTTACTGATGTCATTCAAATCATTTTCCATTGTCGTTTATTTTTATGTTGATTAATCCAGTTTTTTTAAACATAACAAACTTACAAAGTCTTATATATAAATACAATCTATTAATTATTATCTAAACGATAGTCAAAAACTATAACTAGTCAAGCTTTATAAATCATTTTAAAGCAGGATATTAAAAGTTATAATAATGCAATTAAGTTAGTTAAAATTCAAAAGCAGATATGAAAAAAGCAAGTCTAAGTTGCCATATTTAGAATGATTCAAATGAGCATTGTATGTTTTGATAATCAATTCATTCGATTTAATAAAATTTGATTATTTTTATAGTTCAAGAATATAATTGATATGAAAAAAATCCTGGTTGTTCTACTTGTTGCGTTTATTATTATACAGTTTTTCCCGATCGACAGGACTAATCCGGCCCCAACGCCGGGTATGGATTTCCTGAAGATCAAAAACACGCCGGAACCTATTGCAAAAATCATCAGAACATCCTGCTATGACTGCCATTCCAATGAAACTGAATATCCGTGGTATGCCAGCATTTCACCAGCTTCATGGTTTGTTAAAAATCATATAGAGGAAGGCAGAAAGCATCTTAATTTCTCTACTTTTGCAGTATACGAACCTAAAAGGCAGGCCCATAAACTTGGAGAATGTATAGAAATGACAGAAAAAGAAGAAATGCCCCTGGAGTCTTATTATGTAGGACATCAGGATGCAAAGCTGACTGCGGAACAGCGTAAGGAACTGGTGAAATACTTCAAAAAAGTAAAAGAAGATACGGAAAGGAAAATGTTATTTTAAATATCTATATCATGAAGGAGAGCTGGGAAGACAAACATATTGTATTTTTTGACGGCGACTGTGGCGTCTGTAATTTCTGGGTACAGTGGGTCCTTGAACGGGATAAGAATGACCGATTTATGTTTGCATCCCTGCAGTCTGATTTCGGACAGAAGTTCCTGTCTGAGAGAGGTCTTCAAACTCAAGTATTCAACACGCTATACCTCTGGAAACCTGGACAGTATTATTTCACCAAATCACGTGCTGTACTGCAGATCGCCACTATATTGGGTGGGGTTTATAAACTGTCGGCTGCCGGAAAAGTATTGCCTGCATTTTTGAGTGATCAGGTGTATGATCTTATTTCAAGAAACAGAATGAAACTGGCCAATCAGAAATGTTTTCTTCCTGATCGTGAGCAAAATAAAAAATTTATTGAAATCTAATTTAAATCCTGAATTTGTAGACTAAATCCGCTTCTGTTAATCTATATTTTCCAGGATGTAAATAATAAAAAAGCAAAGATGAAATTCATCCTTGCTCTTCTTAAATTTTATTGGTTTAATGACCATATTGAATAACTGTTTGGCGGAGCCTGAATTTTCACCCATTTATCTCCCTGTGTTGTTGGATACCATCCGGAATGACCTGTAAAATCTTTTATCTGCTTACTGCTCCAGTTGGTTTCTACCCATCTTTCCTGCCAGCTCGATGAATTATTGATATAAACCACCAGGCCAGGATTCCCGTTATAGCCGTTACGCCTTGCAATATATTCATCATTATCCGTATATAATATGGAAGTTGTTCCTGTAGCCTTATTATTATGGATCCAAATCAGATTATTAAGCCTTTCTTTGTTTAACCACTCTTCGTAGTCACGGTAAAAAATGGTAGGATAACCTTCATGAGTAAGAATGTAAGCATAAGCCGGCATCTTATTGTTAATAATATCGGTATCATGATTGGCCACAAAAGTCACTGCTTTATATGGGTTTCTTTTCCACATCATGTCGTCATTCAGAACATTTAAATTTCCGTTGTCAAAAGCTTCATCCATTTTATAGTATGCCGCAAAATCAAATACAGAACTGTTAGCATTATTAGCCCACCATTCTAAGGTATTTACATTGGAATCCCAAAGTTCACCAACAGAAAATCCACCAACGTTGGAATTCCAGTTATTGACAACCCAAGGCCCGAAGCCTTTGACATAATCAAATCTCCATCCGTCAAATTTCATAACATTCTTATAATATTTCCCTACAGAATCATCTCTTCCCCAGAGCCAGTCCTGGACATAAGGATTAGCATGACACAGGTCGGGAAACCCTCCGAAAGCACCTTCATCATTATTCCCGTACGAATTTTTGTAAAAATCATTATAACTTCGTTGAAATTTCCCGGAAGCAACTCCTGAAAAGTCTGTCCAGGTATTTGTTCCGGTGAAAGGATTGGCCTGAGACTGCCCGCCACTGTTATGATTGATAACAATATCTGCATACACCTGCATATTTTCTGCATGAGCTTTTGTTATCAATGCTTCCAGCTCGGTCCGGGATCCAAAACGGGTTTCTACACTTCCGTTCTGGTTAAAATTTCCAAAATCATAGTAATCTGTCGGGTCATATCCCATAGAGTAAGCTCCGTTCTGAGCTTTTGAAGCAGGTGGAAGCCATACTGCACTAATTCCGGAGTCTGACCAGGCAGTCAGTTTGTCTTTCACAGTGTTCCACCAATTTCCACCTTCGGGAACATCCCAGTAAAACCCCTGCATCAGGACACCGCCTCCAGGACCGGATACATATTTCCCGGTCAAAGATCCGCTTCCTGTACTAAAGGGCCGTCCGTCATGGTTGGTAACATTTACGGTTTTAGCATGAACTTCTTCTTTCTGAAGACTTTCATTATCGTTTTCATCACCGCTCTGACAGGAACTTAAAAATGCTAAAGACAGCATCGAAATTAAGAAATGTGTTTTTTTCATACGTGTATTTTAATTATTAATCTATTAACTAAATTACAATTTTATTGAAACAAAATATATAAAACTCAAAAATTTTTCATTTTCAATAAAAGATTCCAGACAATGGCTGTATAAAAAATTCATTAAAAAATCATAAACTTTTAATAATTTCAAAGCAATTTTTCTTTTAATCCATATATTTGCATACTATGGAATACAATACCCAAAAAACTCAGCTTCATATGCCGGAATATGGCAGAATTATACAACAGCTGGTTGAACGCTGCAAAGAGCTCCCTACCAAAGAGGAAAGGAGTGAAATGGCTATGGCCATTATCGATTTTATGGGTCAGAGAAACCCTCAGCTCCGTGACGAAGAAAATTATAAGCATAAACTTTGGGATCATCTTTTTATTTTAGCAGAATATGATCTTGATGTAGATTCCCCATACCCTTTTCCTACCAGAGAACAGCTTGCAGAAAAGCCTAAAAGAATGGAATACCCTAAACTTCAGGGAGATTTTAAATTCTACGGGAAAAGTATTCTTCAACTGATAGAAAAAGCTATCGAACTGGAACCTGGTGATGAGAAGGAAGCCCTGATCGAAGTGATTGCCAACAACATGAAGAAGTCTTATAATGTATATAATAAGGAACATGTAACGGATGATGTTATTTTCCGTCACCTGAAGGAGCTTTCTGAAAACAGACTGGACCTTACAGGAATAGAATCCCTGGAGAAGAGCAAGATCTACTATACCAGCAATAACAACAACAGCAGGAACAACAATAACAGCGGCAGAAGCAGCAACAGTAATAACAACAATAATAAGAACCAGACCAATAAGAGAAGGCATAACAACAACCATAAAAACAGAAAATAATGAGTGGAACATTTCAGATAAGAGGAGGGAAAAGACTGCATGGTGAAATCACTCCACAAGGGGCAAAAAATGAAGCTCTTCAAATTTTATGTGCTGTCCTGTTAACAGATGAGGAGGTAAGAATTAAAAATATTCCGGATATTCATGATGTAAACAGACTTATTGAAATTCTGGGTGATTTTGGGGTTAAGGTAACAAAAAATGGGCAGGGTGATTTCACATTTAAAGCCGATAAGGTCAATTTCGATTATATCAAATCTGATGAATTTAAAAAAGACGGTGCTAAACTAAGAGGTTCTATCATGCTGATGGGTCCAATGCTTGCCCGTTATGGTGAAGCGTATATGCCGACCCCGGGAGGTGATAAGATAGGAAGAAGAAGATTAGACACTCATTTCCAGGGACTTGTAGAACTTGGCGCTGAATTTAATTATGATGAAGATGAATATTTTTATTCATTAAAAGCTAAGGAGCTGAGAGGAAAGTTTATTCTCCTGGAAGAAGCTTCTGTAACCGGAACAGCCAATATCGTGATGGCCGCAGCTCTTGCCAAAGGAAAAACAAGAATTTATAATGCTGCCTGCGAACCTTATCTTCAGCAACTCTGCAAAATGCTGAACAGAATGGGGGCAAACATCTCCGGAATCGGGTCTAACCTGGTAACGATTGAAGGGGTTGAATACCTTCATGGTACGGAACACACAATGCTTCCGGATATGGTAGAAATCGGATCATGGATAGGCCTTGCTGCCATGACTAAATCTGAGATCACTATTAAAAATGTCAACTGGAGCCAGCTTGGTGTTATTCCCAACACATTCAGAAAGTTAGGCATCGAACTTGAGCAGAGCAATGACGATATATTTATTCCTGCCCAGGAAAACTATAAGATTCAGAAGTTTATTGACGGTTCTATTCTTACCATTTCAGATGCTCCATGGCCTGGATTTACACCGGATTTATTATCAATTATTCTGGTAGTAGCCACTCAGGCAAAAGGAAGTCTTTTGGTTCACCAGAAAATGTTTGAATCCAGATTATTCTTTGTGGATAAACTGATCGATATGGGGGCACAGATCATTTTATGTGATCCGCACAGAGCTACGGTAATCGGATTGAATCAGGAAGCTCCGTTGAGAGGAACTACCATGGTTTCCCCAGATATCAGAGCTGGGAATGCCCTACTTATCGCAGCACTTTCCGCAGAAGGAAAATCCATCATCCACAATATCGAACAGATCGACAGAGGGTATGAAAATATCGACGGAAGGCTGAAAGCCATTGGGGCGGATATTGAGCGAATTTAGGAAAATATTTATTATAATATAAAAGCGTTCAAATTAATTTGAACGCTTTTATTTTAATAGCTTTTGGTTACCAGCCACCGCCTCCACCACCTCCGCCTCCACCGCCGGAGAATCCTCCACCACCGGAACCGCTGCTTGAGCTGGACGGTTTGGTAGATGCAGATTGTATGGATTGGGTAAGACTGGAGTTCAGGGTATTGGCAAAAGCATAATGATTCATTACGCCGCCGTAATACCAGGTATTTTGATATTCTGCTGCTGTTTTCTTCAGTAATTCATCAAATTTCTGTCCCCAGATCTGATCGACTCCTATGACCATAGCAAAAGGCAGAAGGGTTTCGAAAACCTGAGGAGTCATCTGAGGAGGATTGTGAAATTTCAGCTGTTCGTTCTCTGCTGCTCCCATATACATTTTGAAGCCGTCTATCAGGGATTGTTTTCTCAGCTTTTCTTTTGATGGCTGTTTTATTAAATATTGATAAAGTACCATTACTGAAAATGCCAGCACAAGAAAAATATAGCAGACACTAAAGTTAATGCTCCCGACCTCTGTTCCTTCCTGAGAAATTACTCCTCCTATTCCTAAAGCAATACTGAGAGGAATAGGAATAAAAAATAAAAGTTTCCATGATAATTTCTTCGCTAAAAATGTTATTAAAGCAAAGGCAATAAAAATAATAATGTATAAAATTACTCCGGCAAATACTCTTTCAGGTTCCGGCAATATATTATAACTTAAGAATAAACCGAAGCCATACACCAGACTAATAACAAGCCATGGAAGCACTAACTTTTTCTTATTATTTCCTTCATTCAAAAAATCGTCATGCTGAAAGCCCAGCGTTCCTTTGAAGTTCTGAACAGCGGTTTCTATTTTCGGATTATATTTTCCATCAAACTTGACGGAATCTTCAAATTCTGAAAAAAGACTATTCATCAGGTTGATTTCTTCTTTCGGAAGCATTTCATCTGCAGCTTTCAATTTCTTCAATGTAAAGGTTTTGGTATTGAAAAACCCCAGCAGACCGGAATCTTCTCCTTCTATAATTTTTACATATCCTTTTACAGCAAGGCTGACAATAGCTGCCGTCAGGTATTTGTTTTTAAAACTTTCGGAGTTGATGTATCCCAGGGAGGCCGGCGAAAGATTTTCAGGAACATTGAACTGTGGATAAACAGTAGGGGTTTCCGGATCTATCCCGTATTTCATCCAGGTTGAATAAAGATACAGAAGCAGTATCAGGAATACGATACATCCGCCAATCAAGACCCCGTACTTTTCCAGGAAAGTTGGCGGCGGTGGCGGAACCATAATTCCTTTTTTGAAACCTACTGCAATGGTAAGACCTTCATTGGCATGAAGACCTGAAGCACCCCATTCTATAGACTCATTGGACAGTACTTTGACTGTACAGTTCTGGCTGTTGCTGCCATATGCTCCGGTATAGCAGGAGTTCTGAATAATCCCGGCTCCGGCAGGAAGATTTACTTTTGCTGAAATAGTATCTATATCGAAATCCCAGTAGGTTCCGTTTACATTCCAGTAAAATTCGTCATACTTTGGAAAGAAACCAATCTGGTTCTCTGTTTTATATTTTATTTCATAGTCGTAGGTTCCGGGATCGAGAATAACATCTTTATTTCCGGCATATATTTTTAGGTAGCCATCTTCTTTTTCTTCATGATAATCTTCCTCCTCTCCGTTTTTTTTCACTGAAATAATATAGTATCTTACTTTCTGGGTTTTATTGTTCAGATTTCTGGATAAAGGAAGTGCGCGAAAAATTCCCCTTTTTATATTATTTCCAAGACTGTATACTTTAATATTTTCAGTAACGGTAATCCCCGAATTTTTATCCACATCAATATCCGAATGGAAGGAGATAATTTTTTCTGATCCGATAATGGACAGCTGATCCGTCCGCGCTAATTCATCTTGGGCAAAGGCTATGAAAAAAAACTGAAGGAGGAAAAGCTGCAGTAATTTTTTCATTTCTTAGAATTTTACGGATGGAACTTCTCTTTCTGCAATATTTTCAAGCTCAAAGAAAGGTGATTTCTCAAACTTGTACATATTGGCAATGATGTTGCTTGGGAAAGATTCAACCAACGTATTGTTTTCACGGACAGTTCCGTTATAATATCTTCTGGATTTTTCCACATCATTCTCGATAGAGGTAAGCTCGCTCTGCAACTGCTGAAAGTTGGTATTGGCTTTCAGATCAGGATACTGTTCCGCTACGGCAAACAGATTCATCATGGCCTGATTCAGATTTTTTTCCGCAGCTTCCTTCGCCTGTACCGAATCTGCACCTACAGCCTGTGTTCTGGCTCTTATCACACTGTCAAGCGTTTCCCGCTCATGGGTTGCATAGCCTTTTACAGTTTCCACAAGGTTAGGAATAAGATCGTGGCGTTTTTTAAGCATCACGTCAATGCTACTCCAAGCTTCCTGAACTAGATTTTTCAATTTTACCAGACGGTTGTAGATTGATACTCCGAAAATGAGGAATACTGCAATTAAAGCAATGATAATAACTATGGTCATAATTTTTATGTTTTGTATTCATTAAAAATACTGTTTTTTTGAATTGGAATAAAATTCATCTTTAACCATTAGAAGAACTGCAATAAAAAAGCATCCGATAAAAAACCGGATGCTTTCTTGTAATTAAAACTATATGAATCTCCCCTAAAAATACTTACGGCAGTTATATTCCACCATGGTATTTAAAAGTTTATTTTTATTCAGATAAAACTCCAGCTGCTGGTAATCTTCTGAATTGACATTAATATATAACTGTACTGAACCAAAACTGTTTCCATTGACATATTCTACATTAGCAGACAGCACTCTGTGACAGATCCCGAACTGATTATAGATGGTATTCATTAAATGCTCAAATTTCATTTTACCATTTAATTCTATTTCCAGTATCAGTTCTTTTTTAGGCAGGCTAATTGTGTTGGGTAGAACCTGCAACGTAGGATTAGGTGTAATCATCACTAAACAATTTTTTGGTTAAACATTTTCTAGATCATGGTTGCTTTTGCGTTAAATCTTTGACAAAAGTATAAAAAATTATTAGTCCACCAAATTAGTGGACTAATAATTTTAAATTTTAACTAAATTTTTTTCTTAATTTAATATTCAAGGATTATTACATCAAACTTTTAAACTAAAAAAATACCCCTAAAGATTACTACATCTTTAAGGGTAATGTTATTTATAATTCTCCTACTCTTTCCAGTTTATCTGAAGCGGCCAGTCCA
The DNA here is from genome assembly GCF_019970085.1 of Chryseobacterium lathyri. NCBI lineage: Bacteria > Pseudomonadati > Bacteroidota > Flavobacteriia > Flavobacteriales > Weeksellaceae > Chryseobacterium > Chryseobacterium lathyri. The sequence goes on from NZ_JAHXYG010000005.1 coordinate 441,405, forward strand.
TTAGGATTGCATCCCGGCTCACTTTCCGGAACTTTCAGATTCTTCTTTTTGTAAAATTCTGCCCAGAATTCATTGGTTTTACCTGTTTTGGGATCAATAAATGTCATTGGTTCCAGCTTGAATATATGATCTTCCCTGAACGCTCTTTCAATATAATCTGAACAGTAAAAAGAATTTTCGTCCAGAATATAATTGAAATTATAAGGTTTTCCTATCATAGATTCTGCTTTTTTAAGAGCAGCCGGAACAGCGTTCTGATATTCCGGCTTCAGGCGGTAAATTATTACTTTCTGGCCGTCATCAGCCTGATCTTTAAGAAAAAATTTCAGATCCTGCTTTTGGGAACCACCTTTGGGAGCTGCATGCAGTACATACCAGTGATTATTTTCTTTTTCTACAATTCCAATATGATCAAATGATGCCTCTTTCTGTTTTTGTGTCACATTATTAATCGCTCCTGATAACCCGGTTTCTTTTGCAGTCACAAAAAGCAGATCCCCGTTCTTCAGCTTCCCGGATTGAGCCAGAGTGGTACATTGCTGCAATAACAAAACCCCAGCGAGGAAAATGATATAGGCTAGAGCTTGAGGAATTTTTTGAAACAGATCTTCTTTACATTTAATCATAATATTTTTTATTGCCGGGCACAATCAGGATTTACAAATTATTAAGCTATTTTTCTTTTGAAACAGATTCTTTACTTTTCTTAAACTGTGTTTCATAGGTATTAATCCAGTCTTCAACCGTCATTTTTTTACTGACCTCAGCAATGAGCTCAAAAGGAATATCATCCATTTTTTTGAACCTCACACAGGATTTCCCCATATCTAGCTTTCTTTTTGAATGTTTGGGATATTCAGTTACAAACCAATTTAACAGTTCTGGATCTGCATAAATACCCATGTGATAAAATGCAATAAAATTTTTCTGGGAGGCCAGGCTCATAAACGGCAATGGCGTACCCGGTGCACAATGATAGCCAGCCGGATAAGTTTCTAGAGGAACGCCCCAGCCAACCATGCCATAGCTGATATTTTCCCGGAAGCCTTTTGGTAGGTTATCGTTTATGGTATCAAATAGCTTTTTGAATACTTCCTGTCTTTCTTCAGGAATTTTTGAAATATAATCAGTTATAGAATCCGCTGGAATTTGCATTTTCAATATGTTTTAATTTTTCTCAAAATAACAAAATTTATGAATACCACGATCGAAATTTAATCAAACAAAAAGCGGCAGTACATCAATGCACTGCCGCTCAACTTTATTGACATTAAAAAAAATTATTTTTTTATAGCCTTCACCGTAGACTGTGATCCGTCTTTGAAATAGATAGTAACAAAATACAGACCTGTATTCAGTGTACTCAAGTCAAGCTCTCTTACAGCTCCTGTAATTGTTTTTACAGCTCTTCCGGAAGAATCTCCTACCGTTACAGATTTCACTTCTCTATTATCGGAAATATAAAGGATGTCTTTAAACGGATTTGGATGAACCGATACTTTCTTAATACCGTCTTTTACTTCTGAAGTACCCAGCTGCGCATTCTCAACAGTAAAATTATCTACATAAAAATTATAGTCAGGATCATCGTTCACTGTTCCGTCTGTTCCGTAAAATGCAAATACGGTATTAGCACTGTTATACGCTGCTAGAGTATAAACATATTGAGTTGAGGTATTGGTCGGGGCGTTAGCCTGATTCCATGTTTCCAAAACAGTCCATGTCGTACCGCCATCATTGGATACCAAGAACTGAATAACATCGTCAGATCCCATTGGCGAAGCACTGGTACTGAGATAAGCCGCTACACCATAATCAAATTTAACTTTATATGATCCCGCAGAAAGATTGAAAGGTACTGTTTTTAGCCAGCCCGTTCTGCCTGTTGAATATAAATTGATCGTCGCTGATCCTCCGGAACCTGTGCCTAAGAATCCACCCGATGTCCAATAAGACGATGTCCCTGTAGGACCTGTAGCAGGTGTGCCTCCGGAAAGAGCTCCAGCCCAGCATGTTCCCGGAAAGCTGCTGAAATCATTCGTATATGACGGGACCACAGCCCCACACAAGGTGGTAAATGTTCCGGATAATGACCAACCACTCTGAGACGTTGCCGTACTGCAATTGCTTCTTACCCAATAATAATAAACCGTACTTGGTAATAAAGAAGGAATGGTAAAAGAAGTTCCCGTAACTCCAGGATGGTTAGGTACCGTTGCAGCTGTAGGCGCTGTATTACTGGTGCTGTAATAAACATCATAGCTTACCGCCTGAACACTGGCCGGTATCGTCCATGAAACTTGAGCAGAATTAGAAGTCAGTGTGCCTACAGGCTGAAGTGTAGGAGCAACACAATCTGTATACGCATCAGCAGAAAAAGCAAATACATTCGCTATGCCTGTACCACTGACTTTCGTTACGGTAACACTTTGAATAGGTTTGGTCTGATTGGCTGCATCGATGGTTAAGGCCGACTGATACAGTCTCGGATTGGTAGAATTAGGCTCTAAAACATTATTGCTTCTGTTGATTCGTCCGATTCCTTGTATGGCATAATTTGACCCGCCATACCAGTCAGAGATCGCTACACCCGAAAATGTCTGGGAAGTATTATCTGTAAAATTGACTGTTACATTCACTGTACATGCCCCACTTCCGCCAGTTGAAAGCATATACACCTTAAAAGCTGCAACCGGGCTTACAAATGAAAGTGTTCCACTATTGCTGCCGGCAGCATTGCTTGAAATTTTTAAAGAGTTGCTCCCAGACAGATCTCCAAGCTTGAAGCTCAGCCCTGGTGTAGAAGCTACTGCAGAATTAATGATCCCATTAACCGGAAGACCATAAGTAATTGGTGTGCTGCTGGATGTAAGTTGAAAATCTCTTGCTACAAATGCAAAAGATACTCCGTCAACGTCTTCTGTAGTGGATGTCATTGCTGAACCTACACCGTTGGCGATTACATCTGCCGTATACCCGGATTGGACAGGCATCGTCTGAAAGTTTTGGGCACTCATCATTGCTGCCGCAAAAAGAGCCATAACAGATAAAGCTCTAACTGGTAAATTTGTTTTCATAATTATTTTTTATTATCGCTTAAATTTAATAAAAAAATCAAAACAAAGCTTAAATTTTTATTAAATAACTAATAATTAATCAATAACTTTAAATTATACACATTTAACTTATATGAAAACATTATTTTCTAACCAAATGCTTTATTCGCATTTTAATATATTATTTTAACAATTTCAATTCATTCTAATGTATAATCAATTTCCAATAGTCAGCACTTTAAGAAAACTGCCGATCAGTATCAAGCATAATCAGAAAGATTCCCATAGACATCAAAAGAACAGATAATAATCAATTTTAACTCACTGATTTTCAAAACAATTGAAAAGCAGTCAAAATGGGCAACACGTTATTTTATTATTGAGAAATTAAATCTTATTTTTGCCATACAAATTTTTGAACAATGCCAAATATTTCAAACAGAGCACAGCATATGCCGCCATCGCCGGTAAGAAAACTAGTTCCTTATGCTTTAAAAGCAAAACAGCAGGGAATAAAAGTGTATCACCTCAATATCGGACAGCCTGATATTGAAACACCGGAAACAGCTTTAAATGCTTTAAAGAATATCGACCTTAAAGTATTGGAATATGCACTTTCTGAAGGTAATATAGAATACAGAAAAGCTCTTACGGAGTATTATCATACCTTAGGTTTCTCGGATCTGACACCTGATAATTTCATTGTGACTAATGGAGGATCTGAAGCATTAAACTTTGCCATTTCCACTTTATGTGATGATGGTGATGAGGTCATCATTCCTGAACCTTATTATGCTAATTATAATGGGTTTACCAGCACATTCAACGTAAATGTTGTAGCCGTTCCATCTACTATTGATACAGGTTTTGCCCTTCCTCCGATCGAAGAATTTGAGAAAAAAATCACAGAAAAAACAAGAGCAATTGTTATCTGCAACCCGGGTAACCCTACAGGATATCTTTACACCCGTGAAGAGCTTCAGCAGCTGGCAGAAATTGCTTTAAAATATGACATCGTTATTATCTCCGACGAAGTATACAGAGAATACGTATATGACGGGAAACAGCAGATCTCTATGCTGGATTTCCCTGAACTGAGCGATAACTGCATCATCATTGATTCAGAATCCAAGCGTTATTCTATGTGCGGAGTAAGAATCGGGTGTATGGTAACACGTTCTAAAAAGATCCATGATGCGGCAATGCTTTTTGCACAGGCAAGACTGAGCCCGGTTCTTTTAGGCCAGATCGCAGCAACAGCAGCGCATCAGAACGACGGTGCATACATCAGAGCAGTAAGAGAAGAATATACACACAGAAGAAATATCCTGGTAGATCTTCTTAATGCCATTCCAGGAGTAATCTGTCCTAAGCCGAGAGGAGCTTTCTATTGTGTAGCAGAGCTTCCGGTAGATGATACCGAAAAATTCGCACAGTGGCTTTTAGAAAAATACGCTCTTAATAAGGAAACGATTATGGTAGCTCCTGCAGGAGGTTTCTACAGTGATCCTGAATTGGGAAAAAAGCAGGTAAGAATCGCTTACGTCTTGAAAGAGGAAGATCTTAAGAGAAGCGTTGAGATCCTTAAAAATGCTTTGAAGAAATACAGAGAAGAATTCAGCCTCTAAAATATAATTTATGATGCCGGCAATAAAAAATACTTACCTGAAACTCTTGTTTTTATTGTTTTTGCTGCCGGCATTTTTTTCCTGTGACAAAAAGAAAGAACTAACTTCGGCCATTCCTAAAAACCCGAATGAGATAACTTTCATTAGTGTATCCAATATCGGTGGCGACCAGGGCGATTATAAGATCATCAAAGTCACAAAAGACTCCATACACGCGGAAAAGGGCATCACAGCCCGCCAAATCCATAAAGAATGGGATTCAGCTATCAGCATACAGACCTGGAATAACCTTATCTCTCCGATCAAAATTAAAGATCTTGATGTAATACAAAGTTCTCCAAGTCAACAGTCTGTAGATGGCATCGACGAAACTTTTCAGATCAGAACTCCGAAAAAGTCACATATTTATGTCAATTCTTATGCTGACACGCTGCATTACAGGCAGCTGAAACAGTTTAAAGAACAGCTCAACCTCATTCTTCCCACAGAATACCAATAAAAACATGCAAGAAAATTTTTCCTTAAAGTCTTACAATACATTTGGTGTTGACGCCAAAGCAAAATATTTTATTGAAGTACAAAACCTTGAGCACCTCAAGGATGCAATCAATTATTCTAAAGACCACCATCTTCAGGTTTTATTTTTAGGCGGCGGAAGCAATATCCTTCTGACGAAAGATTTTGACGGCCTTGCCATTAAGCTCAGCTTGAAAGGAATTTCCGAACAAGAGCTTAATGAAAACGAAGTGCTTGTAACAGCAAAAGCCGGAGAAAACTGGCACAAATTTGTGATGTACAGCCTTGAAAAAAACTACGGCGGACTGGAAAACCTGTCATTGATTCCTGGTAATGTAGGAACATCGCCGATGCAGAATATCGGGGCTTACGGAACCGAAATAAAGGACACTTTCGTCAACTGTACCGTTTTAGACCTTGAAAATTTTGAGGTTAAAACATTTAACCTTGAAGACTGCCATTTCGGATACAGGGATTCTATTTTCAAACAGGAAGGAAAGGGAAGGTATGTAATTTTGGAAGTTAGTTTTAAATTAACCAGGAAAAATCACCACATCAAAACAGAATATGGTGCAATAAAAACGGAGCTGGAAAACTTAGGGATCACCCATCCTACGATTCAGAATGTTTCCAAAGCGGTCATCAATATCAGGCAGAGTAAACTCCCGGATCCTAAAATAATGGGCAATGCCGGAAGTTTTTTCAAAAATCCAACTATTCCTCTCACCCAATTTGAAGATTTAAAGCTAAAATTTGAAAACATTCCAGGCTACCCAAACGGAAATGTGGTAAAAGTACCTGCCGGATGGCTAATCGAACAGTGTGGATGGAAAGGGAAACAGATTGGAAATACTGCATCACATCAACTTCAGGCACTGGTTATCGTGAATGCCACCGGAAATGCCACCGGAAAAGAAATTTTTGATTTTTCTACAGAAATCATTCATTCTGTCAAAGAGAAGTTTGGAATAGAGCTGGAACGGGAAGTAAATATTATTTGATACAAGAGACTGTTTTTTTAAAATTGTGAAAACAGCTTTTTTCTGAATTAAATACCTTGTAAAGGAATAAAAATATTATTTTAGCTGAAAAAGAGCACAAACATGAAAATAGCGATCCTCGGAGCCGGCAAAATGGGCCTTTCCTTTTCAAAGTCATTTTTAAAATATGAATTGATCAAACCGGAAAATCTCCATCTGATCACCCGGGGTCAATCCAAAATCTCTAAAATAGCCGAAGAATTTCCAAAATCACAGATCTCCACTTTCGAAGAGACTCAAGAACTGGATGCCGATCTTATTATTATAGCTGTAAAGCCGCAGGACTTTCTGCATGTTACTGAAAATTTCCAGTTTACATTAAAAGAAAACCAGATGGTCCTTTCTATCATGGCCGGAATTAAGATTGAAAAGATTCAAAAATTACTAAACCATCCTCTCGTTGTAAGAGCTATGCCCAACTCTCCTACTCTTCTGGGAATGGGTATTACAGGCTATACTGCTGCAGGAGGCATTTCTTTCAGCCAGCTGATCAATATTGAGAGACTACTGAACAGCACCGGCAGATCGGTTTATCTGGAAAATGAAGACCTTCTGGATGGCGTTACAGCACTTTCAGGAAGCGGGCCGGCCTATTTTTATTACATTGTAGATGCCATGATAAAAGCCGGCGTAGAAATGGGAATCGATGAAAATCTTTCCAAACTGTTTGTACAGCAAACCATGCTGGGCGCTTATCACCTGATCAACAATTCCGAAAAGAATCTGGAAGAACTTATCAAAGATGTAGCTTCGAAAGGCGGAACCACTGAAGCTGCATTAAAAACATTTGAAGACCACAATTTTAAAGAAATTTTAAAAAACGGAATTTTAAATGCCGAAAAGCGTGCTAAAGAACTAAACGGCTAAACCTTTTTTCTACCAACCGGCAGAGCAGCCATCCGAGATATACACCGAAAGTATTAAGAATGATATCATCTACCTCAAATATCCCCATTCTGGTAAAATACTGAAGTGCCTCAATGATAATGATAGAAGAAATGAAGGTATAGATCAATGCTTTAAGATCTCTAAACCTGGGAAATATCCAGCCAAGAAATCCAAAAGGAATAAACATAATGATATTCCCTAAAACAATGATGCCAATATACTTCCACTCAATCGTATTGTGGATAAACTCTATGGTTGAAAAAATGGGTTCCACGGTGATCTGATTATCCGCATACTGAAACCTGCCCATTCCCCAGAACATGAGATACAGCAAAAACAATGTATAAGGAACAATAATAATTTTGTAAAACTTCTTTAACATGAAGTGCAAATTTATTCATTTCAAAAACATTAAATTTGTGTGTTAAATTAATTTAATGAAATACATTTTACTTACGCTCATTTCAGCAATGCTGCTGTCTGTTTCGTGGCCTACTTACGGAGTTCCTTTCTTTATATTTTTTGCTCTTGTTCCTCTTTTGATGATGGAACACGGAATCTCAAAATTTTCATCGTACAAAAGAAAAAGCTGGATGGTCTTCGGCCTTTCTTATCTTTGTTTTGTGATCTGGAATATTGTAACGACCGGATGGCTATATGGCTCAAAGAACCCTGATGGAAGCCATTCCATGATGGCGGTTGTATTTCCCGTTTTGGTTAACTCTTTCCTTTATTCTCTTGTTTTCCAGTGCTACCACTGGTACAAAAATGCACAGGGAACGTATTGGGGATTAGGATTTTTGATTGCCATATGGATGAGTTTTGAAAAATTCCATCTGAACTGGGAACTCACCTGGCCATGGCTGAATTTAGGAAATGTATTTTCAGATTATCCTAAATTAATACAGTGGTATGACACCCTGGGAGCAACCGGAGGAAGTTTCTGGATCTTAGCCATCAATGTTTTGATTTTTTATACTTTAAGAACCTGGGAAGCGGGAAGAAAAAGAAAAGACCTGATCAAAAATACCTTAATTGTTGCTGCTTTAATCATTCTTCCGATGATTATCTCATTGATCAAATACAATAATTTCGACGAAAAACCATCAGGACAGGTTAATGTGCTGATGCTGCAGCCGGATCTTGATCCTTATGCTGAAAAGTATTCAAAAGACAGCCTGACCATTGAAAATGATCTTTTAACTTTGGCAGAAAACAATTCAAAAGGAAAGATTGATTATTATATCGCCCCTGAAACAGCTCTTCCCGGAAGAGGCTCAATTTCCGAAACTGCTTTTGAGAAAAGTCTGCTTTTAAACAATGTGAAAGGATTTTTATCCAAACATCCGGGAGCTGTTTTTGCAACCGGAATTTCTTCACACCGTTTTTATAAAAGCCAGGAGAACATCCCGAAGGAAGCTTATCAGGTTAATCCGGAGCTTTGGGTGGAAAGCTATAATACCGCTATTCAGATTGCACCACAAGAGAAGGTTCAGGTGTATCACAAAGGAAAGCTTGTTCCCGGCGTGGAAATTTTCCCGTACATGAGTGTGTTGAAGCCCCTGTTAGGTGATGCAATGCTTAATCTGGGCGGAACCGTAGCTTCTTTAGGAATAGATGAGGAAAGAAAATCTTTTTCAAACCCCTACAATAAAGGCAGATTAGCGCCTATCATTTGCTACGAAAGCATCTACGGAGAATTTACAACGGATTACGTAAAAAAAGGAGCCAACTTCTTAGGCATCATGACCAATGATTCCTGGTGGGGGGTTACAGAAGGACACAAACAGCTTCTTTCGTATGCAAAGCTAAGAGCTATAGAAACCCGAAGAGAAATTGCGCGTGCTGCTAACAGTGGTATATCCGCCCATATCAATGCAAAAGGAGAAGTGGAAGCCGATACTTTCTATGGGGATAAAACAACATTATTCGCCAAAGTGAATCTTTATGAAACGATGACCTTCTATACAAGAGCCGGAGACCTGCTATCAAGATTTTCCATTTTTGCACTGGGCTTTTTACTGTTTTACTTTTTGATTGAAAAGTTTAGAAACAGGACCAAGAAAGCGTAATATCGACCACAAAAGTTACAAAAGATAAACATTTAGTTTTTAATTTAAATTTTGTGTATAAAAAAGTACACTTAAGTTTTTTTTTAATCTAAAGATTTATCCACTACTTATACAATTTATTTTGATGGGTGGTTCACAACAATACAACCAAAATAAAAAAGAACTTTATCCGGTGGATAAAGTTCTTTTTATAATTACAATCTTCATTATAAAAACAGAAAAGCCAGCTGGACGACTGGCTTTTCTTACTAATAGAACTCTTCAGTTTTATTTAATCATAAGTTTTTGAGTGGTTATCTCGTTTTTAGTTGTCAGTTTTAACAGGTAAGCTCCTTTCGTGAGATGTGAGACGTTGATCGACTGATCATCATTCAAAACAATATTCTGCTTTCTTCCGTCCATAGAGTACATTTCAACATCCGAAACTTTTTCTCCCTTAATAAATACTTTCTCTGATGCCGGATTCGGATATACCGAAACCTTGCTGTTAATTATTACATCGCGTGTTCCCAATGCACCTTGTATTGAAGCATTAGAAAAGACCTTTGAAGCATCTATTGATCTTATGCTCCAGTACACATTCTGAACAGAGTGATCCAGATCCAGGAACCAGGATGGTGTTGTTACTATATATTTCGCAATATCAGCGGCTCCGGGTGAAGATCCAACTTTAATCTCATAACGGAGGGCATTCGCTGGGGTTTTATCATCAGATGCACCACTCCATGAGAAATTAAAGCGGTTCCCGGTCTTTGTTACATTAAGAACTGAAGGAGGTAAAGGTTTCAGGTTAATTTCCGTAGAAGTATTTTTGAACATTTTAGTCAGTGAAGGCATACCCGGATCTGCCCAATCAAATCCGGCCAATAAAATATCCAGACGATTGTTGTTGTCTAAGTCAAATAAATTCACAAAACCCGGGCCTCCTAAAGTATGCAGTCCTGTAGGTATATTTTCAGTAAAACTTTGAGTGGAAGGATTGTATAGAAAAGTTTTTACTATAGCATTGTTATTTTCATCATTTCCCGAAACAATAAAGTCATAGTACCCGTCATTATTCAGATCACCTGTAGCTACAGATGAATCCGAGATCTCAGCAACGCTTATCTGCTTCGTGTTCAGATGCCCGGTTCCATCATTCATCAGTACGGCAAGAAATCCGGAATAACTGTCATCCTGACCTGTAATAACAATATCCTGATAGCCGTCTGCATTGAAGTCTGCGAAATCCATTTTTCCACCCGTCAGGGCAGTAAGATCCTGTGATGCCGTCAGCATTCCTGCCTGATTCAGATACACTTTACAGACCGGTTGGTCACCCTGCTCCATTCCCAGGATAACAAGGTCGAGAAGATTATCATTATTGAGATCTACAAACTTAAAGCTTCCATTCTGTGTTCCCGGCTGCCAGCCTTTAAAGATCTCGAAATCAGTCCCGGTATTCTTATAAAAATCGAGGTTATTCAGAAAACCCGCCCCTTCAACATATTGCGTTCCGTTAATGGCATAATCTACCTTACCGTCATTATTAAAATCAAAAGCCTCTAAAGATCCGTAGATTTTTCCGTCGAGCACAGCTTCATTAATAAAGCCCGCTCCTGAGTTCCGGAATCTGTAATGCTTATAATTAACAACATCATTATAGCTTAATCCTGTGGAAATAATATCCAGAAGACCATCATTATTAAAATCCATGAATTTTATATCTCCCAGATGCGTTGCATCTACTCCCAGACTGGCGTAAGGCACCAGCGAAGTTCCGTTATTCCTATATACTTCGTTAAAAGATGTGTCAACATTACCATCCTGATCACTGTCAATTGCTCCATTAATCACTACATCCTGCTTTCCATCACCATCCATATCATCTGTAGCAGCCGATCCGTAATAAAAATTTTTCATACCGGTCTGGATCTCTGCATAATCCTGAGCCATAAGTCCAACGGGAAGCATAGATAAAAGAATACAAATTTTCTTCATTCTATTTTTATTTAGATTAATTAAAAACAAAGATAAAACATTCGGATTTGCATTTCCCGGAAAGTTTACATGAAATATATCAGTCACTTGGCTCAGCGTGCCTCGGGAATTATTTTATTTTAAAATTCATGATTATTAATCAGTCAGTTATTTGTAAATATTTTTCAAAAGATTTGTCTATCTAAAAAATTCTTCGTTATTTTGCAACCTCAAATATTATACAAATAAGAACATCGAGATATGTCAAGAATTTGCCAAATAACAGGAAAGCGTGCAATGGTTGGTAACAACGTTTCTCACGCTAATAACAAAACGAAGCGTCGTTTTGAAATTAACTTATTGGAGAAGAAGTTTTACCTTCCGGAGCAAGATAAGCACGTAACACTGAAAGTATCAGCTCATGGATTGAGAGTGATTAACAAGATTGGAATCGAGGAAGCTATTGAAAGAGCTACTAGAAACGGATTGATTAAAAAGAATTAATAAATCATGGCAAAAAAAGGAAATAGAGTTCAGGTAATCCTTGAATGTACAGAGCACAAAGAAAGTGGTATGGCGGGAATGTCAAGATACATTTCTACTAAAAATAAAAAGAACACTACTGAGAGACTGGAATTGAAAAAGTACAATCCTGTTCTTAAGAAAGTTACAGTTCACAAAGAAATCAAGTAATTTATAAATATAATTTACCATGGCAAAGAAAGTAGTAGCAACCCTACAAAGCGGTCAGTCAAAGAAAATGACTAAAGTTGTGAAAATGGTTAAGTCATCTAAGTCAGGTGCTTACGTTTTCGAAGAAAAAGTAATGAATGCAGACGAAGTAGATGGTTATTTGAAGAAATAATCTCCACTTTATTTACAATATAAAAAACTACTCATATTTTGGGTAGTTTTTTTGTTATCTTTGTTCACCAGATGATTAATCAATTAAATATATCCATATGAAAAAGATTTTCATTCTGGTTTTCACAGAAATTTTTCTATTTTCATTCGGTCAGGAAAAAATGAACAATGTAGAATACAAAGGCTCCCCGGAGGTTTTTACCATTAAAGGGCTTTCACAATCGGTAAGTATAGACTGTGGAACTTCTACAATGATTTTACTTTCAGGACAGGTACCGCTGGATGCTTCGGGTAATCTTGTAGGAAACGATGTTGAGAAGCAGACCCAACAGGTTTTTAAAAACATCGAATTCATCCTGAAAGAATATGGAGCTACAGGAAAGGATATTGTAAAACTGGGAATCTTCATTACTGATATTTCCAAAACACCAGACTTTAGAAAAATCCGTGACTTATATATCAACCTTCAAAATCCTCCCGTAAGCAGCCTTGTGGAAGTGAGCCGTCTTTTCAGAGATGACGTCCTTATAGAAGTAGAGGCTACGGCAGTTATAAAAACAAATAAGAATGAACTATGAGTTGGTTTAAAAATATTTTCAAAAAAGAAGAAAAAGAAACTTTAGATAAAGGTCTGGAAAAATCCAGCCAGGGTTTCTTTGAAAAAATGACGAAAGCCGTAGTCGGTAAAAGCAAAGTAGATGATGAAGTACTGGATAACCTGGAGGAAATACTGATTGCATCTGACGTAGGCGCATCTACAACCATCAAAATCATAGAAAGAATTGAAGAACGCGTTGCCCGCGATAAATATGTGGGTGTAGGCGAACTTGACAATATTCTCCGTGAAGAAATCTCCGGGCTGCTTCTTGAAAACCCTCATGCAGGAACAGGAAATATAGACAGTTCAAAAAAACCGTACGTCATCATGGTAGTTGGTGTGAACGGAGTTGGGAAAACCACTACAATCGGAAAACTTGCTCACCAGTTTAAGTCTGAAGGAAAAAAGGTTGTCCTTGGTGCCGCAGATACCTTCAGGGCGGCAGCGGTAGATCAGCTGACCATCTGGAGCGAAAGAGTGGGAGTTCCTATCGTAAAACAGGATATGGGATCAGATCCGGCTTCTGTGGCTTTTGACACGGTACAGAGCGCTGTTGCACAGCGTGCAGATGTAGTGATTATTGATACTGCGGGAAGACTTCATAATAAAATCAACCTGATGAATGAACTTTCGAAGATCAAAAGAGTCATGCAGAAAGTAATTCCAGATGCTCCTCATGAGATCCTTCTGGTTCTTGACGGGTCTACAGGACAGAATGCATTTGAACAGGCAAAACAGTTTACCGCAGCCACAGAAGTGAATGCATTGGCCGTAACAAAGCTTGACGGCACAGCTAAAGGCGGTGTTGTTATAGGGATATCAGATCAGTTCCAGATTCCGGTAAAATATATAGGGGTAGGCGAGAAGATGCAGGACCTTCAATTGTTTAATGGTACAGAATTTGTAGACTCTTTTTTTAAGAAAAGATGATATTTATCATATTTTATCTTTAACTTAGATATCAAATTTTATACATTAACAATTAAAAATTTAGAACTATGGGAATTTTAACTTGGATCATATTTGGTCTTATCGCAGGTGCAATTGCAAAACTTATTATGCCTGGAACACAAGGTGGCGGTTGGCTGATGACGATTATTTTAGGAATTGTTGGAGCTTTCGTAGGAGGATTTATAGGCAGCCTTTTGGGATGGGGAACTACAGACAGTTTCGATTTCAGAAGTATGCTTTTAGCCGTAGGAGGAGCACTTATCGTTCTCTGGATTTACGGAATGGCTACTAGGAAAGGCTAATACGAGTAGATAAAAAATAAAATCCCGGGACTGAATTTCAGTCCCGGGATTTTTTGTACAATATAATTTAGTTTAGTTGATCTTGATCTGGTAAGGCATTTCCATTTTCACCTCAGACTGCAGTTTTTGATCTGTAATCTGCTGAAGAATTTCATAGTTGGCTTTACCTATTTTATTTTTAATGATTCTTGCAGAAATATCTTCCTCATTCAGATCTTTGAAAAATTGCTCAAATGGAGACATTCTTTTAGGATAAGAAGACACATGATAAGATTTCAATCCTGCTTTCTGTGCTGCAAACTTTACCGCATCATTCAGAGTTCCAAGCTCATCGACAAGACCGATCTCCTTAGCACGTACCCCACTCCATACTCTTCCTCCACCAACATTGTCAATCTGCTCGAAAGTCTGCTTTCTGTTCTGCGTTACGAAATGCACAAACCTTTTATAGGTTCCTTCCACACTTCTGGTGATCAGGTTTACTCCGTAAGGGGTAACGCCGTTCAAAGGTGAATAATATTGAGAATTGGCATTGGTAGCAACAATATCAGAACGGATACCGTTTTTGTTTGCAATATCCTTATAATAAGGTATCACTCCGAAAACTCCGATAGACCCTGTCAGCGTATTAGGCTCTGAATAAATTTTATCTGCAGCCATCGCAATATAATATCCTCCTGAAGCTGCATAGTCTCCAAAAGAAACTACCAATGGCTTTTTCTTTTTAAGCTGCTGTAATTCAAATAAAATTTCATCTGAAGCATTAGCACTTCCCCCCGGAGAATTAATTCTGAAAACAACCGCTTTTACTTTATCATCATTCTGAAGATCTTTGATGTATTTTATATATTTTTCAGAATAGATCTCGTTATAACCGTCACCATTGTTAATTCCTCCTGACGCATACAATACAGCTACTTTCTCTCCGGACTTATCTTCATCTGCATAAGAATTGATATAGCCCGCTAATGATACTTTATTCAGCTTTTCCTTTTCTTTAAGGCTAAGTTTTGATTTTATCATCTGATCATACTCTGTTTTCTGGATCAGTTTGTCGGCAAGCTTGTACTTTAATCCTAACTCAGGGATCATCCCGTATAAGCTGTCGACAACCATTTTAAACTGTGCAGTATCAATTTTTCTTGAAACTGCCATTTTAGTGGATGTATTTTTCCAGATATCATTTAAAAGAGTACCCAGCTGTTCTTTATTTTCAGGAGAAATATCATTTCTTAAAAAAGGTTCAACCGCTGATTTAAATTTCCCATGTCTTATCACCTCTATACCAATTCCATATTTATCAGCAAAGTCTTTAAAGAATGTCACCTCAGTAGCCAGCCCTTTCAGTTCTATCATTCCTGATGGGTTAAGATAATACTTGTCGGCAACAGAACCTAAATAATAAGAGGCCTGGGAAACAGCATTTCCATAGGCATATACAAATTTTCCGCTCTTTTTAAAGTCTTCAATAGCATTTCTTATATCATCAATCTGGGTCATGCCTGCATGAAAGTTATCAGCTTCAATACTTATCCCTTTAATATGATCATCTGTCTTAGCTTTTTTAATAGCTTCCAGCACATCATAAAGCATTACACTCTTGCTTTTGTCACTGATATTGAAGAGGCCCATTTCCTCTTCAGTAGGGCTGTCTATTATATTAGTCTTTAAATTAATCGTAAGAACAGAATTATTTTTCACTACAACAGATTTGTCATTCCCCATAGAACTGAACACAAGCATCATAATGAAAAAGACGAAAAATAAGGCACATAATAGGACAATAGCCACTATATTTGCCAATACGTTTTTAAAGAAACTTCTCATAAAATCAATCAATTTTCCAATATGTCGCAGCATAAGGTAGTTTTGTTACTAGGAAGTAACCTGGGAGATCAAAAAAAAAATTTAGAACTGGCTTTAAAAAAAATCAGTGAGGGCGGTAATTACATTTCACAAACAAGCGAATTTTTAATAACCGAACCTGTAGAATTTGTTAGTTCCAATATTTTTTGTAATATTGCATCAGAAATATTCACGTCTTTCTCGCCAATACAACTGCTTGATTTTATTAAAAATATAGAAGTTGAGATGGGAAGAACTAAAGATTCATCTGCATCTGGCGGTTATAGCGATAGAATAATAGATATTGATATCATTAAATATAACGATCTGAAATTCAGATCAGAGAAATTAGAGATACCCCATCAAAAGCATTTATATGAAAGGGAATTTTCTAAAATATTATTGAAAGATTTTATCTAAAATAAAACATAAAAAACATATATGAAATTAGGTTTATTATTATTGGCCACACTACCTATCGCGGCTTATGCCCAGGATAGTACCACAGTAAACTCATCTAGTGAGTATCCTAATACCTTCTCTTCAGGTTCCGCTAATGTACAGCGTTTTGACAACAAAGCCAGACGTTTCAACGACTGGTCTATTTCCGTTGGTGGAGGTGCTGCATTCATGGCGCATTCTGATCTTAGATCTTTTTATGACAAAAAGGTAAACTGGGGGTATAATGCTTACGTAAGTATTGATAAGCAGATCACTCATGTTTTTGGATTAAGCCTTATCTATCAGAGAGGTGAAACAAAGCAGAAAGCAATGTTACCGGGTTCAGCAGGTGTTGCAGCCGGAGTAGGTACGGCAACTACCAAGTTTGATCAGGTTGCTTTAATGGGAGATGTTAATTTTTCCAATTTATTGAGAAGAGTTGATAATCATTCTCCTTACAGATGGGCACTACACGGTTATGCAGGAATAGGGTTCCAAGGTTACAACACTTCTTTGCATGACGGGAATGAATTCAGATGGAGCGAAAATCCAAAGAGAATTCCTCTATTTATTAATAAGGAGTTCGACATTAACTCTTTATACTATCAGTTTGGAGCAGGATTAAAATACAAAGTATCTAAACTTATCGACATTGAAGCAAGAACAATGTATATCGTAAGTGGTGATGATGAATTCGACGGAGGCGGATGGGCTGATCCCAACGACTACGATCCGGCAACTCCAGGTTCAAAGTATAATATGATCAGTGATTCAAGATCTGATAATGCCTGGACTGTGACTTTAGGAGTTTCTTTCAAGTTAGGAAACAAATTATCACACTTGGCATGGCATGACCCACTTCAGGAAGCATACTACAGAACAAGCGTTTTAGAAAATGCAGCTACAGAACTTGTAGTATGCGAAAAAGGAGACGCGGATAATGACGGTGTATGTGATGACTGGGACAGACAGCTTGATACTCCTGCAGGAGCAAGAGTAGATGGCGCTGGTGTAGCTTTGGATATGGATCTTGACGGAGTGATTGATCTGTATGATAAATGCGTAACAGTTCCCGGCCCTGTTGAAAACAACGGTTGTCCTACAAAATAAGAAACAACTGTTTTTATTACAATAAAATCATTTAATTAACTAAAATAAAAAAATACACTATGAAATTAAGTTTAGCAATTGTAGCATTAGCAATGGCAATTCCAGCCGCTAGCTATGCGCAAGACTCAACAGCAGTTTCAAATGGAGAATATCCAAACACATTTTCTTCTGGTTCTGCGAATGTTTCTCCGTTTACCAATCAGTCAAAAAGATTCAATGACTGGTCTATTTCAGCCGGTGCAGGTGTACCCCTGTTACAGTCAGGTGATTTAACATCTATCAAGAATGGTAACGGTAAAAACCTTTTTGGTTACTCTGCTTATGTAAGTATTGATAAAGCGATCACTCATGCGTTCGGTTTAAAATTACAATATGACAGAGGTGAAACAAGACAAGGATGGTTCAACACTAAAGATGCTGCTCCAGATGCAACAGCTGTAGGTGCAAGAACTCAGTATGATGCGATCTCTTTATTGGGAGACATCAACTTCTCTAATCTATTGAGAAGAGTTGATAATCATTCACCTTTCAGATGGGCGCTTCACGGGTATGCAGGTATAGGTACTATTGCTTACAGAGCTTATCAGAAAGATATTAACGGGCAAAGACTTGCTACTGAAGTTAAACCTTTCAAATTAGGTTCAATGTTCATGCAGGCTGGTACCGGTTTAAAATACAAAATCAACAACAGACTTGATCTTGAAGGTAGAGTAATGTATGTAGTAACTGGTGATGATGAATTCGATGGAGGAGGTGACAAATACAGTGCGATCAACAAACGTGAAGAGCAGGTATCAGATAACTTCTTTAATGCTACTTTAGGTCTTACCTTGAAATTAGGAAAACACGAATCTCACCTAATGTGGCATGATCCGTTGCAGGAAATCTATTACAAACTTGATGTTTTGGCTAACAAGAACCAGGATATTGAAGTATGTAAAAAAGGTGATGCTGATAACGACGGAGTTTGTGACGATTGGGACAGACAGCTTGATACTCCTGCTGGTGCAAGAGTGGATGGTGCTGGTGTTGCTCTTGATACTGACCTTGACGGTGTAATTGACCTTTACGACAAGTGTGTAACTGTTCCTGGACCTGTTGAAAACAACGGATGTCCTACAACAACTGCAGGACCTGTAGTAGAAACAGAAACTAAGCTTGAAGGAATTGAGTTTGATTTAAATTCTGACAGAATTTTACCTTCAAACACTCCGATCTTAAATAATGCTGTTTCATATATCAACTCTTCAAACGGTGCGTATAACGTAATCGGAGCTACAGATACAAGAGCTTCTGATGCTTATAACCAAAAGCTATCTGAAAGAAGAGCGAATAGCGTTAAAAACTATTTGATCAAAAACGGAGTAGAATCTTCTAAACTGAACGCAATCGGTAGAGGTGAAAAAGACCTTAAATACCCTGAGTGCGAACCAGCTACTAAATGTCCTGAATGGAAAAACAGAGCTAACAGAAGAGTATATTTCGAAGCTAAATAATACAATTATTAGTAAATATATCAAAGCCGTGCCATGCACGGCTTTTTTTGTTGTAATAGTTTTATTACTTTTACCTTATGATTTCTCAGCAGGATTTCCAAAAATTAAAATACGATACCCTAAAATATTTTTGGGGTTACGATGCTTTCAGAGATTCTCAGGAAGGAATTATCGATGCTGTCATTAATGAAAAAGACTGTCTCGTCCTTCTGCCTACGGGAGCAGGAAAATCTCTTTGCTACCAGCTTCCAGCCTTATTGAAAGAAGGGACCTGCCTTGTAATCTCTCCCCTCCTTGCATTGATGAAAGATCAGGTAAGCCAGCTTAAACATCGGGGTATCGAAGCAGAATACCTGTCCTCCGAGCTTGATGAATATGACGCAGAAGCTGTCTACGACCGCTGTAAAGACGGGCTTACCAAACTTCTTTATGTATCTCCGGAAAGACTGACCAATATACAGTTTCTTCAAAATATTGACGAAATTAAGTTATCATTTATAGCTGTAGATGAAGCCCACTGTATTTCAGAATGGGGACAGGATTTTCGTCCCAGCTATCAGAATATCAAAGAATTCAGAAAAAATCATCCTAAAATTCCCTGTCTTGCCTTAACAGCCACTGCAACTCCCAAAGTTTTGGAAGAAATCAAGAATAAACTGGAACTTAAAAATCCGTTTGTTTTTCAGAAAAGCTTTAGGAGAGAAAATATCAGGATATTTTTGGATGAGGTTTCTGACAAATTTCAGCGTGTTTTTGATATTTTAAAGCATAATAACGATTCCGGAATTGTTTATGTAAGAACCCGGAAGGATGCAGAAATGCTGGCCGAATTTCTCAAAAAAAACCAGATAAAAAATGTAGATTATTTTCATGCCGGTTTAACGACGAAAGAGAAAAACGCCAAACAAACTCACTGGAATAACAGTGACAACCAAGTTCTTATCTCAACCAATGCTTTCGGGATGGGAATAGACAAAGACAATGTCCGCTTTGTGATTCACTTCTCTCCTGCTCCGTCACTGGAAAATTATTATCAGGAGATCGGAAGGGCAGGAAGAGATGGTAAAGACAGTTTTGCGTTTCTTCTTTGGAATAAACAGGAATTATTTAATTTTGATGAAATCCTAAAAAACCAGACCCCCAGCAAAGCTGAATTTTTAAAAATCATCACCTATCTCTACTCTATTTTCCAGGTTGCAGAATTTGAACTTCCGGAAAAAGTTTTTCAACTGAACATTCAGGGGATACAAAATTTTACCAGGCTGTCGAAAGCAAAGATCAGCAATGTCCTTAATTTTCTGCATAATCAGGAAATCATCTATCATAATGACAACAAAAGCCTGTCTTCATTGGAGCTTCTCTTCAATGCTGAGGAAATAGACCAGCTGCCTCAGAAAGATGCTTACTTCATAGAACTTCTGCTGCGTACTATATCAGGAATTACTACGCATAAAGTAATGTTCAGTGAACTACAGGTCAGCAATAAGATTGGGGTAAGTGTTCCTCTTATTAAAGAAAGACTTAAAGAACTCCAACAAAAAAATTATCTGGAATATGTAGACGGTGCCCTCTCAAGTATTAAATTCCTGAAACCACGTGATGAAAGAGCTATTAATGCAGCTTATTGGAAACTTTTTGAACATATTCAAAAAAACAAAATTCAGAAGTGGGAAGAAATTAAGTTTTTTATAGAAAATAATGATTACTGTAAGATGAAACTTATTCTCGCTTATTTTGGAGAAAAGAATACAAAGAACTGCGGCCAATGCTCAGTCTGTGAAAAAAACAAGCAATCCATTTTCGGGAAAAATATTTCCCAACAGATCATTAATCTGCTGGCTAAAAAACCTTCCACCATTGAAGACCTTTCGGTACAGCTTAATTATCATTCTAAAAACAACATTTTAGAAAACCTGATTTTTCTTTTAGATTCGGGGAAGGTAAAGATGTTGAATTTCAGGACATATGCGCTGAACATGGGCAATGGTGAATCGTGAATTTTACTTCGCAAGTGAATAGTAAATTTTAGACCTCAGATATCATACATGAGATTCCAGACTCTTTAACTCTTACTTATTCACCGTAAAATTCTCAAACCCTATTACTCTCAAACTCTCAAACCCTATTACTCTCCAACTCCTAAAAACCCTTATCTTTGCAGTATGAAATCATTGAAAGTCGTTTTTTTAGGAACCCCGGAATTTGCAAAAACTTCTTTGGAAGCTATCCATCAGTCGAATCATGAAGTTGTAGGTGTTGTCACTGTTGCCGATAAAGCCAGCGGCCGCGGACAAAAAATCAATCAGTCACCTGTAAAGATCTATGCTTCAGAAAATAACATTCCTGTTTTTCAGCCGGAAAAATTGAGAAATCCTGAATTTTTAGAAGAACTCAGAAAACTGGATGCTGATGTTTTTGTGGTAGTAGCTTTCAGAATGATGCCTAAGGTTCTTTTTGAAATGCCTAAAATGGGAACTTTTAACCTTCATGCGTCTCTGCTTCCTGATTACAGAGGAGCGGCTCCTATTAATTATGCAGTGATCAACGGTGAAGAAAAAACCGGTGCAACGACATTTTTTATTAACGAAAAAATAGATGAGGGAAATATCCTTCTTCAGGAAGAGCTGGAAATTTTACCAAATGAAAACGCGGGAAGTCTTCACGACAGATTAATGGTAATGGGTTCAAAGCTGGTCGTAAAAACACTTGACGGTTTAGCTGAAAACTCAATTGTAGAAAAGCCTCAACCACATGTTGAACATCCTAAAAATGCTTTCAAAATTTTCAAAGAAGATACCAGAATTGATTGGACAAAAGCGTCAAAAAAGGTTCATCAATTTATCTTGGGAATGTCGCCCTATCCAGCTGCTTTTACAACTTTAAAAATCGGCGAAGAAGAAAAAGGATTAAAAATATTCGGTGGGAAATTTGAAATTTCAGATCATGGAAAACCTTCCGGAACTTTGGATATTTCTAAAAATGAGTTTAAAATCTATACAGAAGACGGCGCTTACTTTCCCCAGGAGCTTCAGCTTGAAGGCAAAAAAAGGATGAACGTGAAGGATTTCCTTAATGGATTTAGAAATTTTGAGGAAATAAGCAGGTAAGTTTGAGAAAGAGATGTGGAGAGTTTTAGCGTAAACAAGTTAAAGCTTAAATAATTTGAAATCTGATGTCTAAATCTTGATTCTCCCATTCACCATTTACTTGCGAAGCAAAATTCACCATTGACGTAAGGGTTAAACCTCTCAATTCCCACTTACAATTTTCCGGCGGATTCTGCTGATAAATTCAGGAGTTACTCCTAAATAGGCAGCGATCTGGATATTTGTCAAGCGGTGAGCCGTTTTAGGATATTCTTTCAGGAAGTCCTGATAACGTTCATCGGAAGGTTTGCTTAAATTATCAACAATCCTTCGTTGCAGGGCAATGATTGACATCTGAAACTTCAGTCTCATCAGCCTTTCAATTTCAGGAATTTCCCGATAGAGTCTTTCTTTGTCTTCTTTAGAAATTAAGAGGATCTCACTGTCCTCAATAGCCTGGATATTGAGCTGGGACGGGATCTGATTAATGAAGCTGTCTATATCAGAAATCCACCAGTCTTCCACTCCAAAATATAAGATCTGTTCATCTGCATTCTTATCTGTACGGGACACTTTAAAACATCCGCTCAATACAAATCCTTCCGCTTCGCAGATGTCTCCTTCTTTTAAAAGAAAATCTTTTTTCTTTATTTTCTGAATACGGAATGCACTGCAGTATTTTTCAAGTTTTTCATCTGAAATCTCAATATACGTTCTGATGTGTTTCTTTAAAGACTCTGTCATAGTTTAAAAATAAAAAAAGGTTTAGAAAAATCCTAAACCTTTTTATTAATTTTATTTCTATAAATGATCAGTAATGTTCATTCACAACCGACCATTCACAATTCACTTTTACAGCTGAACCAACTCCGTCACCTCTACATCATATCCACCAACCTGTGGCTTGATATTAGGGTTTTGTGTGATCACTTTGAACTTATTGATTCCCAGATTTTTCAGGATCTGTGTTCCGATCCCATAATCTCTGTAATTGTATGCTAAAGTAGGATGCTGCTCCTGTCCGTCCTGGTAATTCAGGAACTGCTGAAGTTTTCTCAATGTATTTTCAGAATTTGAAACGTTATTGATGAAAATAACAGCTCCTTTTCCTGCTTCATTTACCATATTCGTTACTTTCTCCAGTAAAGGTTTTTCACCGTTATTCAGTCTTGTCAGTACATCAAAATAAGAATCTGAAGACTGAACTCTTACCAAAACAGGCTCATCAACCGTCCATGAACCTTTTGTCAGGGCAAAATGAATCTGGTCATTGGATGTTTCTCTGAATGCAAAAAAGTCAAACTCCCCATAAGCAGTTTTTACTTTTCTTTCTTCCAGCCTTTCGATAAGGTTTCCTTTTTTAAGCTGATAATGGATCAGATCTTCAATGGAAACGATCTTCATATCATGTTTTTGGGCAAAAGCATGAAGTTCAGGCAAACGTGACATGGTACCGTCATCATTCATAATCTCACAGATTACCCCACCTTCTTTCAATCCTGCTAAATTGGTAAGATCAATAGCAGCTTCTGTATGTCCTGCTCTTTTTAAAACCCCTCCTTTTCTTGCACGAAGCGGGAAAATATGGCCAGGTCTCATGAAATCTGTAGGCTTGGATTTTTCATCCATCAAAGCTAAAATTGTTTTGGCTCTGTCACCTGCAGAAATTCCTGTAGATGTTCCGTTACCAAGAAGGTCAACAGAAACGGTAAAAGCGGTTTCCTTAGGATCACTGCTTCTGCTTACCATGACCTCAAGGCCAAGCTCATCGCATCTTTTTTCAGGAAGCGGCATACAGATCAGCCCTCTTCCGTGAAATGCCATAAAATTGATAATTTCCGGCGTTGTCAGTTCTGCAGCACAAAGAAAATCGCCTTCGTTCTCTCTGTCTTCATCATCTACTACTATGATTATTTTACCATTTTTAAGGTCTTCAATAGCCTCTGGAATGGTATTCAATTTAATATCAGACATGTTTACTTTTTATTTGTGCAAAGATACTTATAAAAATGAGCATCTGCCAATTAATATGGATGGTTTGTTAGGCTTTGGATAAAGAGTTTACTGCCTCTCTGAAAATCTCATAAGATCTCAGTCTCTTCTGGTGATCGTAGATATGTGAGTTGATAATTAATTCATCTACATTGAATTTTTCCTGAAAATTTTTCAGTTTTTCTTCAATTTCTGCCTGATCTCCTATCAATGTATATTTTAACTTCTGAAGCACCATCGATTTCTCCATGGGCGACCAGATGTCATCCATATCCTCCACGGGAGGAGCAAAAGGTTTCCTGTCATTTCTTATGATATTGATGAATGCCTGGAATAAAGTAGTGGAAATTTTATGCGCTTCCTCGGAAGTTTCTGCTGCCACTCCATTAACACACGCCATCACGTAGGGTTTATCTAATTGTTCTGAAGGCTGAAAATGTTCTCTGTAAATTTTAAAAGCCATTTCCATCTGCTCAGGAGCAAAATGTCCCGCAAAAGCATACGGAAGCCCAAGTTCCGCAGCCAGCCACGCACTGTCTGTACTGGATCCCAAGATGTAAAGCGGAATATCCAGACCTTCACCGGGAATGGCACGAACTAGAGCATCAGAATTTTCTTTCGAGAAATACGTCTGTAGTTCTAAGATCTGTCTCGGAAACTGCTGATTGATGACCGCTGGGTTTCTTCCTAAAGCCTGGGCAGTAAGACCATCGGTACCGGGAGCTCTTCCCAAACCAAGATCTATCCTTCCCGGAAAAAGAGATTCCAGGGTGCCAAACTGTTCTGCAATGATCAACGAACTGTGGTTCGGGAGCATGATTCCGCCGGATCCTACTCTAATTGTTTTTGTCCCGTTGGCTATAAAGCCAATCAGCACTGTAGTGGCAGAGCTGGCAATACTTTCCATATTGTGATGCTCAGCCAGCCAGAATCTTTTATAATTTAAATTTTCAGTATGGTTTGCTAAAGACAAACTGTCCTGAAAGGTATCGTGAATACTTTTTCCCTGCTTTACGGGAGCAAGATCAAGTACCGATATTTCAAAATTTTTCATATTT
Organism: Chryseobacterium lathyri; assembly: GCF_019970085.1. Classification (NCBI taxonomy): domain Bacteria; kingdom Pseudomonadati; phylum Bacteroidota; class Flavobacteriia; order Flavobacteriales; family Weeksellaceae; genus Chryseobacterium; species Chryseobacterium lathyri. Next base: position 466,307 of record NZ_JAHXYG010000005.1, read on the forward strand.
TAAATTTTAGGTTTAAAACCAGACAAATTTAAACCTAATAAATTGCATTAGTTACTTTTTGTAATTGATAGGATGGATTAGCTAGTTCAGGAAAAAACTATTGGAATTTGAATTTCAATAACAATCTTTTTACTTATAAGAAATTGTATATTTGATTTAAATAACAGGATTAATCCAAAACCATGAAATCAAAAATAATGTATATCGAAAACAAATCCTACGGTCATCATGGACCAGCATGGATCGGCTTTGTAGAGTTTTCAAAGTCAGGACAAACTGTTTATTTTAATGGTAAGGCTTTGAAAAAACTTAAAAATCCTGGAATTAGTGGAAATCATTTTGACATAGAAACAGGTAAAGAATATTGGGTTTCAGGGGTTAAGAAAAACGGGCAGGACAGACATCAATTTGGAGGTGGAAAAATTATGATTGATATAGATTCTATTGAAGACTATTTAAAGCTTGTTGATTTTAATATCATAGATGAGAAAAATTTCACAAAAATTGAATTTTCAAAAACTGATAAAAATAGATTCAATGAAATTGAAAATATTGAAGTAGAATATAAAAATGAAAGCCGAAGCGCCAGTTACTGGGACAATAACAAACGAAAATTAATCTTAGATTAAGTTATAATCAGCTTGATTTTCATGATTAGGGTCTAATCCCCAAGGTGAGTATTTATAATTCAATATTAAAAGAGGTGCGTCCAAAACAGAAGAAACTTTTTTCTATGGAGAAAGATAAACGGAGATATCAAAATCGTCGGTTATAGAGTGAATCAGGATCTCCTGAATAAATAAAAAAAGACTGTCTCAGTTTTGAGACAGTCTTTCCTGTTATATTGAATCATTCTTCTCTTTCTTAAAATTATAATGATTAATCAGAATCCTGATTTCATTAAATTCAAAATCATTAGGCAAAGCATTCTTCCATTCCGTTAAGGTTTCATGAGGATTTCCATAGAATTCTTTTTCAAAAGCTTTGATTTTATCCGAAGTGATCACTCTTGAAATATCCAGTAAGCCCTGTTCTGCAAATTTTGCTAAATGGCCGATCACGGTTTCTTTTACCAGGCCTCTTTCCATAGCAATTTCACCAATGGTTTTTCCTTGTTCAAATAATTGGAAGGTCAGAACCTGGGAAGGAACTTTTGCAATCTTTAAATTGATTTCTTTGTCATTTTTTTCATCTAAAAGCTTCGTTTCCAACAGATGAATTTCTTTCAGGCTGTTCAGGTATTCTTCAGTATCTTCCAGCCAGTTTCTGAATTCCTCATTATACTGTTTCAGTCCTTTTGCCCCTTTAATTTCGGCATAGAACTCCTTCAGCGGATTAAATACTTTGTCTCTGATTTCTGTGAAAAAGAAATTAACTGCTCCTTTGGTTTTGCTTTCAATCTCAGACCATTCTTCTTTGTTTTCAATAAAATTATTAACCTTCTGGGAAATTACCCTCTCCAGTTTTTCAAAGATCTTTCCAAGATTGACAATTTCGTGTTTCAGCTGAAGATACAGCTGGTTTGTTTTTACATGATCAATACTTTTTGTAGTAATGGACAGTTTGTTCCACTCCTCTACTTCATTCAGGAACCACAAACAGTTGACGGTCCGGAGTACTTTTTTGATGCTGTAGTCATATTTTTCGCGGTTCAGAATGGCTTCTACATTATCATTGGCAAGGGTGCTTCCCTGAAACTGCAGAATTCTGTTGTCTTTAAAAATAACTTCAGGAGTAATTTTAGATTTCAAAACAATGCCTTCCAGCGTACGGCATCTTGACAACGCTACATAAACCTGTCCGGCCGTAAAACTTTTACCTGCATCAATGATTACATTATCGAAGGTCAAACCCTGGCTTTTGTGAATGGTAACTGCCCAGGCAAGCTTTATAGGAAACTGCTCAAAGCTCCCTAAAACTTCTTCTTTGATATTTTTTTCGGTATCCAGAAAATATTTTTTCTGTTCCCAGACTTCTCTTTTCACCGTAATTTCTCTTTCACTGCCATTAAGAACAACTTTGATCTCATTATCATCTAAAGCAGAAATTTCACCCAGCTTTCCGTTGAAATATTTTTTCTCACCGGTAATATCATTCCTGATGAACATGACCTGTGCCCCGACTTTCAATTCTAAAAACTGCTCGTTCGGAAACTGGTTTTCTTTGAAATCGCCAAAGAGTTTGGCTTCATAGGTTTTAACGGTCAGATCAATTTCTTCCAATTTTTCCTGGTTGATCTCATCCGCCATCTTATTGTGTGAACACAGATAAACGTATGATTCAGTTCCTGCCTTAAAATCAGGATCATATCTTTTATTAAGCTCTTCAAAATTGATATTGGCAACATCGCCGTCACGGATTGCATTCAGAATATCCAGGAACTTTTCATCCGATTGCCTGTAAACTTTAGTTAATTCAATGGTCAGAAGCGGAATATCTTTAATGGCAAGACTGTCGAAAAAGAATGGTGACTGGTAGCACATCTTTAAAATATGTTCATCTCTTACCACCGGCGGAAGCTGGTAAAGATCTCCAATGAACAGCATCTGCACCCCACCGAACCGCTGATTATTTCTTCTGATAAATCTCAGCGAGAAATCCATCATATCGAGAACATCAGCTCTCAACATGGAAACCTCATCAATGATAAGAACCTCCACTTCTCTTAAAAGTTTAAGCTTATCTTTTCTGTATTTGAAATGAGGCATCAGGTCGGCAATATTATTTGCCAGACTCCCGTCGATACGGTCCGTGGTCGGTAAAAAAGTCCTTAAAGGCAATCCAAACATAGAATGGATGGTCACTCCTCCTGCATTAATCGCAGCAATTCCGGTAGGGGCAACCACAATATACTTCTTCCTTGTTTTCTTTACAAAATCATTAAGGAAAGTCGTTTTACCTGTTCCTGCCTTTCCTGTAAGAAAAACGCTTCTGTTCGTGTGCTCTATTAAGTCAAAAAAATGATTGTTCATTGTGCTTCAAAATTACGGAAATGAATTTGATTTTCTTACCTTGGCATAACTTTTGAAAATTCTTTAACAGAAAAGAAATTATAATGAAAAAAAATTTCATATATACTCCACTATTAGCATTATGCACTATGTTTAACTTGGTTTCATGCAATACATCCAAGAACGCGAATACCAATCTTCCAAAAGATATTTCTGAAAGACCTGCTGATGAGGACAGTCAAAAATATGAGCAGGCCCAGCTGGATAAGTTGAAAGCATCCATTCAATCTGAAGTATCCAAAGAAAAATGTACGGCCGCTTCGGAATGGACGTTTGCTCCAATGGGAGCCAAAGCCTGTGGTGGACCTCAGCAATACATTGCTTATCCTAAAAAAATAGAGACCATCATCCTGCCAAGAATTGAGGAATATACACAGAAAGTAAAAGCTTTCAATGAAAAATATAATATCACTTCTGACTGTATGATGGTGATGCCACCAACATCTGTGAAATGTATCAATGGAAAAGCACAGCTTATAACGGCAGAACAATAAGAAGAAAAAATCAAAGCAAAGGTTATATATCCTGTTGAAAAATCAACATAAAAACTCATTCAGGAGTTTATACTAAGGATTGAAAAAAGCTCTATCAGTATGATGGAGCTTTTGTTTATTTGTGTTTGCTTCAAGATTTGAGAACCAAGATGCAAGAGCCAAAAATCAAGATTTTAGATTACAGGCATGAGACTTTTTCCCAGTGAAGTTTAGCAAGTAAAAAAGTTTCGGCATGACGGATTCGCGGTTCGAACCAGCAACTATCAACCAGAAAATCAACTAAATAAACTCTCAAACCCGAAAACTCTCCAACTCGAAAACTCTAAACTAACTCCCCACTTTCAGGTTTTCTTTATACCACGAAGAATATTTTACGTAATTATCTGCAATTCTATTGACTTCTCCTTCTAATAACTGAGCCGAAATATCTTTAATTTTCTTTGCAGGAACTCCGCCCCAGACTTCTCCTGATTTAATATGAGTTCCCTGTATCACTACAGAACCAGCTCCTACAATGGAGTTTTCTTCTACCAGGCAGTCATCCATAACAATAGCTCCCATACCGATTAGTACGTTATCTTTGATGGTACAGCCATGAACAATCGCATTATGTCCGATGGAAACGTTGTTTCCAATATTTAAAGGGTGTTTCTGATACGTACAGTGCAACATAGCATTGTCCTGAACATTTACTTTATCGCCCATCCTGATGTAATGTACATCTCCCCTGATCACTGCATTATACCAGATACTGCAGTCTTTTCCCATGGTAACATCACCGATAATGGTTGCCGTTTCTGCCAAAAATGTACCCTCTCCTATCTGAGGTGTTTTCCCTAAAAGTTCTTTTACAATTGCCATAGTTTTAATTTGATAATTTGAAAATGAGTCAATTCGAAAATAATAATTCTAAAACGGCTGCTTCTATTCTCTGTCTTCTAATTTTAAATAACCGTGATAGCAAAAATCTAATTTCTAATCTCTAACTTCTAATTTCTAATTGCGTATTTTTGTATCTCAAATTTAACGAAAAAATGCGTACGATACTTATAGAACCAACTGAAAACCCGAAAGTGATGAAATTTGTCGCGGATTATAACCTGATCCCGGGCTCATTAGAGTTGGACAGAAGTTCAGATATTACAGAAATTCCTTTAGCTCAGGAACTTTTCAACTATCCTTTTGTGGAAAGAGTTTTTATTACAGCTAATTTTGTGGCTGTGGCAAAACAGGATACTGTTGAATGGAAACATGTAGCAGACAGCCTGAAAAATGTCATTGAGGATGAATTACTGGCCAATCCAAGAATTTATCTTCAGAAAAGAAAGGAAATGTATCAGATCTATGCTGAAATGACTCCTAACCCTAATGCGATGAAGTTTGTTTCCAATAAACTGCTTATGGAGGGTTTTGTGGAAGTAAAATCGAGAGAAAAATCTGAGGGTGTTCCTTTGGCCCAGGCTATCTTTAATGAATTTGATTTTGCAAAAGAAATTTTTATTTCTGACAATTTTGTGGCTGTAACAAGAGATGATTCCGTGGAATGGCATCAGGTAATGATGGCTGTACGTGGTTTTATTGCTGAATATCTTCAGAGTGGAGGCGAAATTTCAAATCTTGAACCTCAGAAGCATGAAAATCCCGTTGAAAAAATCATCAACAGAGATTATACCGATGACGAGCAGAAAATTTCAGATATTTTAAATGAATATGTAGCTCCTGCAGTGGAAAATGACGGCGGAAAAATTTCCCTGATGGAATACGATCAGGAAAGTAAAACAGCCAAAATGCTGTTACAGGGAGCCTGCTCGGGATGCCCAAGCTCAACTGCTACTTTGAAAAACGGAATTGAAAATATTTTAAAACAATTCGTTCCGGATTTAGTGGAAAAAGTAGAAGCTGTAAACGGATAACTGCTCTTAAATGGTACCCGGAAAGAAAATCTTGGTCATTATTGGAAGTGCCACAAAAAATTCCAGCAACCTAAAATTAATAGAACAGGTTCTGGAAAAACATCCGGCAGCCAATTTCCACATCTATGATGATCTTTCTGCTCTTCCGCATTTTGACACTTCATTAACGGATAATGATACACCAGACGAAGTACTAAAGATCAGGGAAGAAATTGAAAATTCGGCAGGTGTCTTGTTTTCTACTCCGGAATATATTTTCAGCATTCCCGGCAGGTTGAAAAACTTATTGGAATGGTGTGTCTCCACGACTGTTTTTTCTGAAAAACCGGTTGCTGTCATTACGGCATCTGCTAATGGAGAAAAAGGGCATGAAGAATTGGTAATGATTCTGAAAACACTCGGAGCCCAAGCAGAAGATCAGCATCAGCTTTTAATAAGAGGTATAAAAGGAAAATTTAACGATAAAGGCTTGGTTGAAAATAATACCTTTGCCCAAGTGTCAACATTGATAACAGATTTCGAAAACACTGTTTCTTAATAAAAATTAAAATATTGGATAAAAAAGGAATTTTACTGGTAAATCTTGGTTCTCCAAAATCTACAGCTGTAAATGATGTAAAGGAATATCTTGATGAATTTTTGATGGATGAAAGGGTCATCGATTACCGCTGGATATTCCGCGCTCTTTTAGTTCAGGGGATTATTCTTAAAACAAGACCTGCAAAATCTGCAGAAGCCTATAAAACAGTATGGACAGATGAGGGTTCTCCTTTAATTGTCATTACTGAAAAAATCCAAAAGAAACTGCAGAAAGTAGTTGATGTGCCGGTAGAAATCGGAATGAGATATGCTGAACCAAGTATTGAAACAGGTATTCAAAAGCTAGTTGATCAGGGGGTTTCTGAGATCGTCCTATTCCCATTGTACCCGCAATATGCAATGAGTACAACGGAAACGGTAATTGAAAAAGCAGAGGAGGTACGGAAAAAGAAGTTTCCGAAGGTAAAAATTAATTATATACAGCCTTTTTATAACCGGGAAATCTATATCAACTGTCTTGCGGAAAGCATAAAGGAAAAGCTTCCTGAAAACTTTGATGTTTTGCAGTTCTCTTATCATGGTGTGCCGGAAAGACATATTTATAAAACAGATCCTACAAAGACATGCAATCTTAATGACTGCTGCTCAAGAGATAATAACCCAAGCCACCAGTTCTGCTACCGCCATCAGTGCTATAAAACGACGGAAGCTGTTATTGCCAAGATAGGGCTCCCAAAAGAAAAAACAATTGTTTCTTTCCAGTCTAGATTAGGAAAAGACAAGTGGATAGAGCCTTATACGGATGAAACTTTAGAGACGATTCCTAAAAAAGGAGTAAAAAACCTGGCTATTGTCTGTCCGGCTTTTGTTTCCGACTGTCTGGAAACCCTAGAAGAAATTTCAGTGGAAGGAAAGGAACAGTTCCAGCATGGAGGCGGGGAAAACTTTCACTACATTCCGTGTCTGAATGATGAAGACCGCTGGATCAATGTAGTAAAGATACTCTGTGAGGAAAAACTGAATGATTTTTATCTGGTATAAAAATATCGGTATATAAAATAATAAAAGGCCACAAAATAAATTTTGCGGCCTTTCTTAGAAATATATTAAAATTTATTTTTTGATCAGGTTTCCTGCTTTCTGTCCGTTAACCGTTACTACATATACTCCTGAAAGTATATCAGAAGGTAACCGAACATCTACTTTATTGTTACCTTTAGTAATTTTGATCTTTTCAGAAAGTTCTCTTTTTCCTGTAAGACTTACTAATTCAACAATTCCGTTTCCTTCTTTTCCTTCAAATTCAACAGTAAATTTGTCGGTAGCCGGATTCGGGCTGATAGTGTAAAGCAAGGCTTCCGTTGCTGCCACTTTTCCAGCTACAGAAGTTCCTCCGCCAACGCCTACTGCATTCCATGCATTGGTTACCTGAGTAACTTCAACTCCACCAGCTCCGTATAGATCTGCCGCTGCCTGAAGAGAAGAAGTTCTTGCATTGGCATAAGTAGAAGAAGACGTAAGATAAGTCGTTAGTGTTCTATAAGCAATCGCTGCTGCCTTATCTAAGCCGATTCCTGTAACATTATAAGCAAAACCATTATCATTTGTACCAGAACCTCCGGTTACTAATAGATAATACCAGAAATTAAGTACTCCCGAGTTAGTATGGACTCCACAATAATCATTGGTAGTTTGTCCCGGTACTGCACAGCCTGTGGTAGTTGCATCTTTCCAGTATGTTCCTTTATAAGTATCGGGCTGGCTGTAAGCATTAGGATTAGCCATATCTCTGATCACATAACTAAAGTCTTCACCCAGCTTCCAGCTTGCCTGAGTAGGTCTTGCCCAACGTTCTATGCTGTTTCCGAAAATATCAGAAAAACCTTCATTCAATGCTCCTGATTCTCTTTGATAAGCCAGATTGGCTGTTTTTGAGGTCATACCATGGGTAATTTCATGGCCACAAACATCTAATGCCGTTAACGGTTTATTTCCGTTTGTTGAGCTTCCGTCTCCATAAGTCATTCTGGAACCATCCCAAAAAGCATTAAAATAGTTGGTTGAGTAATGTACGTAAGATTTTATGGCAAAATTATTATTGTCTATACTCTTTCTGCCAAATTTCGTATAAAGATAATCTAAAGTCATTTCAGCTCCCCAGTGAGCATCAGTAGCATATTGATCTTTATTGGTGTTTACGTTGTTCCAGTTGTTATCGGTATCTGTAAAGTCTACTGCACTCGAATAATTGGTACCTTTTCTCAGGTTGTAAGTTTCTACGGCTGTGCCGGTATTTCTTCCTGTTTCTCTTAATCTGTAGCTTCCATTATATGAATCTGCCACGATAGATCTGCTTCCGCTGTAAACAGTTGTAGCGGTTCCTGGAGCATTGGTTTCGTGAATCAACGCATCAGTTCCTAAAACTGCGCCATTTTTAGCATCTACGAAAACGTATTGTCTGCTTAATGGTTTTTCTGCATAGATATCAAATTTGTAAGCAAGCTTCAGATCAGTCAGCTTTTCATCAGAAGGATCTGAATAGTACACCAATTCTCCTTTTGGAGCAAAAGTTGCATTAGGATTTTTAGATTCGTTTTTAAGGAATTCCTCTTCTTCCTTGTTCTGCCATTTATAAGAATCGGCCCCTACAAAAGATAAAGCACTCTGTAATGCAATACTTTCAGAAATAGCCGGTTTTTTTTCTGCAGATGCAGGTGCTTTAAGGATCCATTTTCCGGTTTCCCCTACTACTTTGCCCCCTTTTGTTTGCACTGCCATCATTCCGTATTCTACAGGAATATCATTAATGGTCTGCTGGAATCTGTGGGTTTCAAAACCAAGTGCATCTTTTTCTGAACCTAGTCTTAAACCTTGTCCCTGTGAAACTCTTTTAGTTGTTTCATCAAATAAAACAGGCTGTCCCTTAAAATCTGGTCCGTTTTTGTCGAACCTGATAAGTTCTGCATGAAGTCCGTTTTTACCAGAGATTAATTTTGATGGATTTTCCTGCCCAAAAACAAAGGCAGAGGCTGCAATACTAAATGCAAAGATAAATTTTGTTTTCATAAAAATATTATTTTGTTTGAACGTGAGAACGAATTTATATATTTTTCGCAAAGAAACAATGATACCAATAAATAAAACACAATAAATAAATAGAACAATTGTTTTAAATTTAAAATATTTTTAAAAACATTATAATTAATTAAAAACAATTTTATTCCTACAAAAATTATAGACTAATATTTTTTACACAATTCAACATTTTATGAAATATTTTTTTCAATATGCTATGCATAATAAATAATTACATTTAAAACTCTTAATTCCCTCTTCAAATTATTTATTCATCATAGGTTCAAAAAAAAAACCATCTCTTATGAGACAGTTCCCTAAATGGTGTTTTTACTTTAAGTAAATTGCTATTGTATAGAATATTTGATAAAAAGGGGACAGTTTACCCCGAAATTATTTCCCGATAGGTGTTCTGAATTCTCCATATCCCATCAGTCCGTCATAATTACGCCCGAAAGGTGCATAATATAGAAATGCCTGATAGAGGTTTTCGGTTTGCCAGAAATTACCGTTAATTTCTCCAAAGTTCAGAGATCCGTCACTTTCTTTCGTGGCAAGAATATAGTTGTAAAATCCTTGCTTCAGGAATATTTTAGCAACATATTTTTTATTGGCAGCATCATACTGCATCTGATTTTCTTTGCTTGGCTTAAAATTATTAAAACCTCCCAGTACATAAATCTCTTTATCCACAGGATCAGAATCCAGAGAAAAATACACCCATGAATAGTCTGCCTCTCTTTCAGCATTTCTTTCCAGCCCCAGATCATTCCTCCTATAGAACCATGCTCCGTTCACGTCAGGCTGGTACTGATAGTTCAGGGGAAAGGCCCATACCGGATGCAAATAGGTGTGATTTACACCGTCCTTCAATTCCGTAGTACTCACCATATCGGCAGCCATATTCATATTCTTGTTATCAAAATAATAGAATTCGTTATTGCCGGGAAATGTTAAACTCATCTGCTGAAAAAGCAGCTGGTTTCCTAATGTTGCGCTTGGCTTCAAATTATTAACCACTTCATTAGGGTTGTTGTTCTGCATCACGTTCAAAGTCATGGAATTGACATTAGAAGAAAGGTCTCCCGCTTTTGAAGTAGCTTTTACCTCTATCCTTTGGTTGATGTTCGGTTTTTTGGCATCTGCAATTCTTGAGACATTCAAAGCAACCGTTGCAGCATCTTCCACCAGATAAAAACGTTTTTTGAAAAGAGGTCTGTCAGCTGAATCTTTATAAACAATCAGCTCAAAATTTCCAGAAATCTTCGGCTGCATCTTATCATTCGGGAAGGTAAGCTTGTAATGGGTATAAGCCTGTATGGTATTAAAAGAATACTCAAACTTATCTAAGAGTCCATTTAAACTTCCATTGGCAATCTCTGTAAAAAATAAATTGTCATCATTCCAGTTCCGGTCATAATGTTTGATCGTATACCTATAGATTTCGCTGGAATTAGTAAGATCGTCAAAGCTTAAAACAAGCTGTTCGCCAAATCTTATGACAGGTGTCTCATCATTCGTCTGAGGATTGAATAATTGTATACTTTGGATATTTTGTCCAAAAACCAGTCCACCTAAAGAAAGTAAAAGTATTCGCAAAGTTTTCATTATGACGAAGATAACGAAAAATCGGGATTTTCTTAATAATATCGTATTTTTGAAATAAAAAAATATCAGTTATGCTTCAGATTCAAGGCTTCGTTTTCAATTTTGCCAGCGAAAATACTTATATCCTTTACAATGAAAATAAAAATGCCTGGCTGATTGACCCGGGAAACATGAATGAGCAGGAAACTAAAGCTATAGAAGGCTTTATTTCTGAAAACAGTCTTAGGATCGAAAAAATCCTTCTGACCCATGCTCATATTGACCATGTTCTGGGCCTGCAGTGGGCTTTTGATACTTTCAAAGTTCCTGTTCATATGCATAAAGAAGATCAGGAAGTACTGGACATGCTTCAGGCCAGTGGCATGAGGTTCGGATTCTCTGTTGAACCCGTAAAAGCAGATATCAAATATATTAATGAAGGCGAAATTCTTGACCTGGACGGAGAAAAATTCAAAATTTATCATGTTCCGGGACATTCTCCGGGAAGCGTAGTTTATCATAATGAAGACCAAAAATTCATGATCTCTGGTGATGTTCTTTTTGAAGGCAGTATCGGAAGGACCGACCTTTACAAAGGAAACTATGACCAACTTATCGACGGCATCACTCATAAACTATTTATTCTGGATGATGAAACAAAGGTTTTCTCAGGACACGGCAATCCTACAACAATAGGGTTTGAGAAGCAGTATAATCCGTTTTTTAAATAGTTTCGAGATACGGGTTTTTCGAGTTGAAGGGTTTTAGAGTATATGGGTGGGGAGTTTGGTTGCTGGTTAACAGTTGCTAGTTCGAACCGCGAAACCCGCATCCCGTATCCCACATCCCGAAACTTTATGAGTTGCTAAAATTCACCATTCACTTGCGAAGCAAAATTCACCATTGACATTTTACCCCACAAAAAATCAAAACCGCCAGGAAAATTTCCCGGCGGTTTTTTTTATGAAGAAAATATAAGTTTAGAAATCTAGTGTGATGGATGCTCTTGCCGCGGCTCCCATGATCGGTCTTGCCATTCTGATATTCGTTCCCGGTGTAATCTGGGATCTTGGATCTCCTTCTGTAATTCCAATCGTATTAAAGATATTGGTTCCGTCTACTGCAAAACGTATTTTCCCTAACTGGTAAGACATTCCTGCACCAACTTCAGTGAATGAAGGCAGAATATTATCATCTGTATTTCCTTCGTTCTGAAAACGCTTTCCATAATAATTCATGCTTACGTAAGCTCTCCATTCTTTTGTGATGTTCACTGCAGGAGAAATATTAAAATAGAACTTAGGCATTCTTCTTACGGTGTTTCCATCATAATCAAAGGTAGTTCCATCCGCATTTTTACCTACAAAATCTTTGTATTTCGGATTTTGGATCGTCCCATTGAACGTCACTTCAAGAATATTATTGAAAAGTCTTGTGTATCCTTCTATTTCTACCCCAAAGTTCGTGGTGTTGGCGAATTTATTTTCTGAAGTTCCGTCTGAGAATACATCAGTAAATGAAAGGTTTTTAAGCGTAGAATAGAAAGGAATAATTCCGATATCAAAAGTACGTGAATAGTATTTATATCCAACTTCCAACTGATTGGTATCAACGGCCTTGATGGCACTCAGATCTGACATATTATTATAGTAAGCTTCTTCATTTGGCGATCTGAAACCGTGAGAAAAACGGGCGTACACCGCATTTTCCTTGTTGATCTTATAATTAGCGGCCAATGTATAAGATACTTTGTTGATATCATAATACCAGTAGGTATACTTATTACCTAACACTGCCATATTATCATCTGCCGTAGTCGTCGCAAAGCTGTGTGTTCCATCAGTCGTTAAACCTGAATTATTCAGATTCGCGGTTGTTGTATTGACTCCATATCCTTTATAATAGTCACGGCTGTAACGCATTCCTCCATTAAGGCTTAAAGCATCTGTTACGTTATAATCTAAATTCAGATAAACATCATTAAGACTTCCCTGGATCTGTGAATCTCTGATCAGAAAAGACATATCCTTTACCCCATTGTAAGTCTGGGAATATCCTAAATCTGAAGGGCTCATAGATGGATTCACCAGATTTAAAAGCTGTGGCCTGTCTGTGGCTGTTGTTAAAATATTGCTCCAGTTCCAGTATTGATGAGACTTCCAGTTTGATTTGTAGAAACCAGCTGTTACATTTCCTTTATCAAATTTATAATTCACCTGAAGGTCATTTACAAAATTATTCATCTGCTTATCAATAGCCCAGAATCCTAGTTTCTGTATATATTGAGGATTCACAACAGATCCGTTGCTCACCAACGAGTATTGGTAATTACTCATTCCTAAACCGCCTTCACTAACAGGTTTAGTTGCATAATCAGAAGCCAGTTTCGGAGCTCCGGCAGGAAACATTCCAGTATATTCCATATTGATATTGGTATATCGCGTCTTATTCAGAACACTGAAATTATTTCCAAGATCATATTTAAATTCTGCACCTACCACATCTACTTTTGGGTGAATTCCGTTTTCAAGATCTCTTTTGAAAAAGCCTCCTCCAGTCTGTGGAATACTTAACTGGCTGATCGTTCTGTAGCTGTATGTTCCATAATTGGCATCAAAACCTGCAAATTCTTTAAGATCATTTTCGTCTTGAATCAAAGGAATCGGAAGGAAAAATGTATTCCTGTCATCCAGTTTTTTGTAATATACTTTAGCATAGCCTTTATCAAACACATACTTAAGGTTCATTCTGATTTGTCCGCCGTTGTTAGCTCTGAAACCTGTTTTTCTGATTCCGTTATCTGTTCTGTAGAATCCGCCAACGTTAAAGAAAAGCTTATCCTGAACCAATGCGCCGCCTACATTCACATCTGTACGCATCAGTCCATAAGTACTGGTTTCAAGTTTTGCTGTCCCCTTAAAATCATTACTTCCTTCTTTAGTAATAAAGTTGATCAGACCTCCTGGAGAATTGTTTGCATAAATAGAACCTGAACCTCCTCTTAATGCCTCCAGTCTACTTACAGAGTTATCTACACGGAAAAAATTATCCGCATTCGCAAATTGAAGTGCTCCGTCTTCAAAAACCGGAAGTCCGTCTTCCTGCACCTGTACGAATTCATAAGCTCCTGCAGAAGGAATTCCTCTTGCGAAAAGATTATTTCCTACTTCACCACCGGAAGTCTCCACAGCAAACCCCGGAACCCTCTGTAAAAGAGCGGCTGCACTGATAGGATTTTGTTTCTGGATCTCTTTTGCTGTAAAAGTAGAAATAGCGGTACTGGATTCTATTTTCTTTTTCGGGCCGGAGTTTCCGGTAATAACGATCTGGTCTATGGATGACGTCTTGATGGAATCCTGAGGGGTTTCCTGGGCATACGCATTGTTAAAGTAAAGCGTAGCGGTGGCAGCCATTAAAAATATCGATCTTTTTTTCATAGCATGATTTTTATATAGTTAGTTTTGTTTTAATTTAAGATAGACCCCGTTCGTCCATCCGAATCCGTCCTGATTCGGGTATTCTCCACCTCCCGCAATTGTTTCAGTGTCTAATGCGTTGTATTTTTCCATTAATTTTCCGGTGTTGCCGTATACTCTTTCTACATTCCCGCACCAGTTATTTTTTATTTTTTCAGCCAGATCATCAAAGCCGTAGTTTTTCATTGCTTTAAAGCCTAGCCATTGATAGGGCGCCCATGCATTCGGAAGATCCCATTGCTGGCCGGATTTCTTTGTGGTAGTTACAAGACCTCCCTGATAAAGAAATTTTTCAGCAATATGCTTAGAAACCGATTCTGCCTGTTTCTGATCTGCCAATCCGAGAAATAAAGGGTAAAGAGCAGCAATATGTTCAGACGGTGTGTTTTTGTGTTTTTTTAAGTGATAATCTTTATAACATTCAGTGTTTTCATCCCAAAAGTAGGTATCGATCATCTGTCTGCGTCTTGCTGCTCTTTCAGTAAAATAATTTTCTTTATCTGCCTGGTTCAGAAGTACCGAAGATTTTGCCAATGTTTTCTCCAAATGCCATAAAAGACTGTTCAGGTCTACTTCAGCAATGTTCAGTGTTTCTATCATCTGTATATGTTCTCCGTCTGCAAACCATCTGCTGGAAAAATCCCAGCCGGATTCGCAGGCACTTCGTATATTTCTGTAAAATTCTGCTCCTGCATTTTCGCTGTCTTCAATATCAATAAGATAGCTTTCAGGGCGTGGTGCATTTTCTGCATCATAATAACGGTTCAAAATATCTCCGTTCTGTGTTTTTGCCACCCTTTTCACACTTGAATTATTCTCCAGCCACTCTTCTCCATTCATCCAGAAAGCATATTCCTTTTCTAAAGTATCATGATATTGAATATAAATTTTTTCATCATTTGTAGTTTCAAAAAGCAGGTCCAGCATCAGCGAAAAATATGGAGGCTGTGAACGGCTCAGGAAATGAGTTCTGCTCGCATTCGGCACAAATCCTACACTCTGAATTAAATAAGAACAGTTTTCTACAATATTTTCCATCATTTCGGTTCTTCCTGAAACCTGAAGCCCAAGCATAATAAAGTAACTGTCCCAATAGAAAAATTCATTGAAACGGCCTCCTGGGACAATATATGGCTTCGGAAGTTTTAATAATGTTCCTTTTTCTTCATACGCAGTACGGGTAAGTTGATCCCAAAGCTTTTCGATATGCTGCTCAATGGGTAACTGATCTTCTCTCTGGATTGATATTTTTGCTCCCAGAAAATCAAAATTCGTCATCACAAAATCTTTCAGATCAAACCCTTCACTCCCCTTTTTCCTTTCATACTCCGCATTGATCTCCGAAACAGGAAACATCGGAACAGCATCTGTCATCATCTTCTGGTCCTCAAAAATCTGAGCTCTCTGTACATCATCAAAAAGAGTCTGAATTTCTTTTATGTAAAGCTGCTTATTCATTATTATTTCTTAGGGTTTATTTTTAATTTATTCATGAAAATAGCTGAAATGATCAGCAGTGAAAGCGGAATCAGTGAAAGGTAAAATGCCTGTTGCCCACTGAACTCCTGAAAGACAAAACCAGTGATCATTGAGCCAATTGTTCCGCCGATCGCAGAAAAAACCACAATCAGTCCGGACATGGCACTGTGTAAATATTTTGGAATAGATGCCAGAATTACAGAGTTGATACTTGGATATATTGGTGCCAGCAAACCTCCCATCAGTGGAAACAAATACACTACAAGAGGCGCGTTGAACCATCCCGTTTTATTATCAATGTGAATGTTATGAGTCAGCGGCAGAACCAAAATAATACTGATGGCAAAACCGATCACGCAGAAAGAAACTACGTAGATCCAGCTGAATTTTTTAGAGAAAAAGCCTGATAAGAATCTTCCCAAAGCAAAAGCTCCTGCAAGAACGGCCCCCGCCTGGATACTCATAGAAGTAGGAAGCTTCAATATTTCTTTATAAAAAGTAGGGGTCCATGTCTGGAAGCTCTGTTCTACCAATACAAAAAGGAAAGCACATAAAAGAAAAAACAATACTTTTTTATAGCTGAATAAACTTATGCTGTTCTTCAGATCTCCCAACAAATCGGTTTTCTCACTTCTCGCCTCTTTTTCATTTAATTTTGAAAAGAATAAAAACAGAAATGACAACGCTGAAACAGCTCCCAGGACCCAATATACATTCAACCACCGGGTAGATTTCGGATTGTGGTCATCAATAAACAAACTGAAAAGTACGTTTCCTGCCAATACACCAATCATGAAGAATCCCTCCAGAAAGCCCATGAAGCTCGAATGTTCTTTGTCGGTATCGGTCACAAGACCAATAGATGTGAACACTGAGATCTTTATTAAGGCAAATGAAACGCCTACAATGGTAAACAATAATTTGAAAAACCAGAAGTCATTGGCGAAAGGCATGACAAAACACATACAGCTTACCAGGAAAAGGGCAATCAACATTGAATTTTTGATCCCTATTTTTGGAAGGAATGATGCCAGAATAAATGAACATATGGCGATCGGGAGATCTTTAAAACCCTCAAGGATACTCGCTGAAGATTTTGAGATTCCGAAGTTCTGCTGTACCTGCAGAATAACTGTTCCCACGGAATTCAGAAGAATGGCGAAAACAAAATAATTCAAAAATAATACAGCTTTAATATTGAAATTTTTCATGGAGATCATTTCTTGTCGGCTAAGATAGAAGCATTTGGGTTAACATTAATTTAACACAATAAATCAATATTTGAACTATATTAATATAATTAGTATTTTTATTGGATAAATACGATTAATCAAATGAAAGTCAGTTTCGAAAGAATAATTCCGAACGAAAAGAGTTCCTTCCGTACCCTGCACAACAATTCGCCGATCTCAGAATTTAAATGGGAATATCATTACCATCCCGAAATTGAGCTTGTATGTATTGTTTCCGGGAACGGAACCCGCCATGTTGGCTATCATAAAAGCAATTATACGAACGGCGATCTGGTATTGATCGGCTCCAATATTCCACATTCAGGATTTGGATTAAATTCTACAGATCCTCATGAAGAAATTGTTCTTCAGTTCAGGGAGGAAATACTCCAGTTTCCACAACAGGAAATAGAGGCCCGATCGATTAAAAATCTGCTGGAACTTTCTAAATACGGGATCCAATTTCATCATAAGATCAAAAAACTTATGCTTCCCAAGCTGAAACTGATGCTGGAATCGGAAGGCTACAAAAGGTATCTTCTCCTGCTTGAAATTCTGTTTGAACTTTCAAAATGTAAGGATTATGATCTTTTGAACAAGGAAATCATGCCATACACCATTATTTCAAAAAACAAGGCAAGGCTAGAAAACATCTTTACTTATGTAGAACACAACTACGATAAGGAAATCAATATTGATGATGTAGCAAAACTCGCCAACCTTACCCTTCCTGCTTTTTGTAATTTTTTCAAAAAGGCTACCCAGATCACGTTTACGGAATTTGTAAACCGCTACCGTATTAATAAGGCCTGCCTGTTGATGGCTCTGGATAATAGTATCTCAGAATGCAGCTACAGCTGCGGGTTTAATAATGTTACGTATTTTAACAGGATGTTTAAAAAATATACGGAGAAAACACCTTCCGAGTTTATAAAGAATTTCTCGCATAATAAAGTGAATGTGGATTTAAAGGTTGAGAATGAAGCTAAGGTTAAGGCTAGTTTTTAAAAAATAGTTCAAAATGCTTCGACTCCACTCAGCATGACAGTTCTAATACTAATTGTTTTATTTTAACGATGTCATTCTGAGCGGAGTCGAAGCAGATTTTATAGAATATTCCCCACAAATCCGCAGAGGTTTATACATAAAAAAACTGCTCTTGAAAAAGAACAGCTTTATACTTATATATAATGGTTAAAAATTTCAACCATTCACTATAATATTACTTCCATTTAATATTACAACCCATGCTTGGTCTCTGGATCTCTTCCTGAGGTTCCCCCAACAAAAGATTTTCGAAAGCAATGATCAGATCTTCTCCGGTTACATCTTTATTATTTCCAGGCCTTGAATCATCCATCTGTCCTCTGTAGATAAGGTCCAGTTTATCATCAAAGAAATAAAAATCAGGTGTGCAGGCTGCATCGTAAGCTTTAGCAACTGCCTGGCTTTCATCATACAGATATGGAAAATCAAACTTTCTTTCAATCTGGAATTCTATCATTTTTTCCGGAGCATCAGCCGGGTATTTTTCAACATCATTGGCATTGATCGCAATGAATTCAATCCCTTTATCATTATAATCTTCATACAATTCGTTGATCTTGTCGATCACGTGAAGAACAAACGGGCAATGGTTGCACATAAAGATCACCAGTGTACCTTTTTCACCTTTCAGATCTTCCAGAGATTGGATCTCGTTAGTTTTTGAAGGGTTCGGAAGCTCGAAAAACGGAGCTTTGGTTCCTAAAGCCAGCATATTAGAGGGAGTATTCATATCCTTTATTTTCTTTATCCGCAAAGATAAAGTTTCTTTTAATATAAAGCCAATTCAGCAATTTATAAACTTGAGTTAAATGTTAATTATTAAATATTATTTGGAAGTTATGCCTAAAAGTTTGTAGTTTTGCTAACACTGTTAGTAAATAAAAAATCATGGGCCTACATGAACGTCGTCAAAGAGAGAAAGAATCCATTCGTGCAAATATTTTGCAGGCGGCTTTCGGTTTGGCTAAAACAGAAGGCTGGGCTTCACTTTCGATGCGGAAGATTGCAGATGCTATTGAGTACAGTGCTCCTGTAGTCTATGATTATTTTGAAAACAAAGAGGCAATTTTGTATGAAATTTCTCTGAACGGCTTTCACTGTCTTCACATAGAACTGTTAAAGGCACAGAGAAAATTCGACACTCCGGAAGAGCAGCTTATTGCCATAGTAGATGCTTACTGGAATTTTGCTTTCAAAAATAAGGAATACTACCAGCTGATGTTTGGGTTAGGAATGCAATGCAGCGGAAAGGGCCAGATGAAAGAAGAGTTTTCGTCATTCCAGGACCTTATTTATGAATGTACCTATAATATTATTAAAAAGAACGGATCTAATCCGGACAATGCCTGCCATATGTCGCACGCTTTATTTTCGGCGGTGCACGGGCTGATCTCTATTATGATGATGCGGAATACAGATATTCCTTCTACAATGAATAAAACGACTTTAGACGAAACGGTTTCTGCTTTTGTTAAGTCTTTGTAATTTTTTTTGAACCAAAGATTAACGCTGTTAGGAAATATAACATTTGAATATCAATAAATATTCACTTAAAACTAAAAATTTAACCATGAAAACAAGCATTCAAATTTCGGGACAGTTTTTCCTTTAAACTTAACACCGTTAGATAAATTAACACATACTTAATACACCTCACTTATATATACAATTCAACATTAAAAACAGCCAGCTATTATGAAAATGACGATCTGACCTTTATTAAAAATTTTGAAATTTTTTTTGAACTAATCATTAACACCGTTAGGAAAAATAACAGAATTTATTTAAAAGAACATTATTACTTAAATCTAACACTTCATTAAAAAAATTAAACCAACAATGAAAATACCTGGAAAAATAAGGTTTATTGTACTTATATCAAGTATTATCCTTTTGCAGAACTGTACCCAAGCAGCAGAAGGTTCCAATGCAGCACCGCCTGCTCCGGAGCTTCCGGTTTATACCGTGATCACCTCTCCAGCTACAACATATCAGGAATTTCCTACCGCACTGGAGGGTAAAAATAACGTGGAAATCAGATCTCAGGTAGATGGGTACCTGGATAGAATCTACGTAGAAGAAGGCTCATACGTAAGAGCCGGACAGCCTTTATTTAAAATAGATTCAAGAGCCTATGGCGAGCAAATGAATATGGCCCAGGCCAATTTACAGGTGGCCAACGCCAATATTCAAAAGGCTAAAGTGGAGGTTGACAGACTTCAGCCACTGGTAGAAGCAAAAGTTGTCTCTGATGTACAGATGAAAACGGCTAAAGCCAATTATGCAGCAGCCGTAGCCGCCGCATCACAGGCAAAAGCATCTGTAGGAGGTGCCAGAATAAATGTAGGATTCACCACCATTACAGCACCTGTAAGTGGATATATCGGAAGAATTCCTTACAAAAAAGGAAGCCTGATCTCAAGAACAGATGTTAATCCGTTGACACTATTATCGGATATCAGCGAAATTTATGCCTATTTCTCTTTAAGTGAACTGGATTTTATCGCGTTTCAGAATAAATACCCGGGAGCGAGCTTAGACGAAAAGCTAAAGAACATGCCAATGGTAGACCTGGTGATCGCAGACAACAGTACGTATCCTGAAAAAGGGAAAATGAGTATTGTAGACGGGCAGTTTGATAAAACCACCGGAGCCATTACCGTTCGTGCAGTTTTCCCTAATGAAAAAGGCGCTTTAAGAACAGGAAATACAGGAAGGGTGCGTATGCCTCAGATGCTTTCCAATGCTGTGGTAATCCCGCAGGAATCTACTTTTGAAATTCAGGACAAAACTTATGTCTATATTTTAGGTAAAGACAACAAAGTAACCAGCAAACCGGTAAAAATCTCAGGAAAAACCGAAAGCTATTACTTTATTTCTGAAGGACTTTCTCCGGGTGAGAAAATCGTATACACCGGAATCGGAAACCTAAAGGACGGAGCTTCTATCAAGCCGAAAATAATTTCATCTGACAGCTTATTGAGAGCTAAACCTTTGTAATCTATTCCGAATACAGAAGACTTAAAAAAATAAACTTCTTATGTTAAAACAATTTATAGAAAGACCCGTACTATCAACGGTCATCTCCATTATACTGCTATTGCTGGGGGCACTTTCGGTTTTCAACCTGCCGATTACGCTGTTTCCGGATATTGCGCCTCCCAGTGTTCAGGTAACGGCATTTTATCCGGGAGCGAACGCTGAAGTTGTAGCCCGCTCCGTTGCTGTTCCTATTGAAGAAGCAGTAAATGGGGTTGAGAACATGACCTACATGACCTCCAACTCAAGTAACGACGGTACCATGACCCTGAGCGTATTTTTCAAACAGGGCTCAGATGCGGATAATGCTGCAGTCAATGTTCAGAACCGTGTATCTAAAGCGATGAGCCAGCTTCCTCAGGAAGTAGTTCAGGCCGGAATTTCCACACAGAAGGTACAGAACAGTATGATTATGTTCATGGGACTGTCCAGTGATGACCCTAAGCAATATGATGAGCTGTTTCTTCAAAACTATCTGAAGATCAATATTATTCCGCAGATCCAGCGTATTCCGGGTGTTGCTCAGGCTCAGGTTTTCGGAACAAGAGATTACTCGATGAGAATCTGGTTAAAGCCGGACCGACTAGCAGCTAATAACCTTTCTCCACAGGAAGTGATGGCCGCTATCAAAGATCATAACCTTGAAGCTGCACCGGGACGTCTCGGCCAGGGAAGTAAGGAAACTTACGAATATATTTTAAAGTATAAAGGTAAACTAAGCAAAAATGAAGACTATGAAAATATTGCTATCAAAGCCAATAATGACGGTTCATTTTTAAGATTAAAAGATGTAGCCAGAGTAGAATTTGGTTCTTATACCTATACAGCAGCCAACAGAGTGGACGGTAAACCTGTAGCAGGTTTCGCGATCCTTCAGACTGCAGGTTCCAATGCGAATGAAATTCTTACTGAAATTGAAAAGCAGGTTGATCAGTTTTCCCCTACCCTTCCAAAAGGAGTAAAGCCAATCATCATGTACAATTCCAAAGACTTCCTGGATGCGTCTATACATCAGGTGGTTGAGACTTTGGTGATTGCATTTATCCTGGTATTTATTGTGGTGTATATTTTCCTTCAGGATTTCAGATCTACATTGATTCCTGCGATTGCAGTTCCGGTAGCCATTATCGGTACCTTCTTCTTCCTGCAACTGTTTGGATTCAGTATCAATATGTTGACATTGTTTGCACTGGTACTCGCCATCGGTATTGTGGTGGATGATGCCATTGTGGTGGTAGAAGCCGTCCATTCCAAAATGGAACAGACAGGAATGCCGGTAGAGCAAGCCACTACAAACTCTATGAGTGAAATTTCCGGTGCCATTATTTCCATTACACTGGTGATGTGTGCCGTATTTATTCCGGTTGGTTTCATGCAGGGTCCTGCGGGAGTTTTCTACAGACAGTTTGCCTTTACTTTGGTAATAGCAATCATGATCTCAGCAGTCAATGCATTAACATTGAGTCCTGCTTTATGTGCATTATTCTTAAATGATCCTCAGGGAGAACATGGTGAGCACGGTCATAAAAAAGGTTTTGGAGCGAAATTCTTCAATGCATTCAATGTAGCCTTCAATAATATGACCAGAAAATATATCTACAGCCTTAAGTTTTTAATTAAAAACAAATGGGTAGCCGTTGGAGGTCTTGCACTTATCATTGCTTCAAGTATTTTCTTGATCAATAAAGCTCCGACAGGGTTTATCCCAACAGAAGATCAAGGATTCGTTTTATATGCTGTAAATACCCCTCCGGGAAGTTCACTGGACAGAACGAACAGAGCTACTGAGCAGATTGATAAAATTGTAAATGCTGAAAAAGCCATGAATCACCTTTGGGTAGCTGATGGGATGAACTTTATCAGTAATGCCAACGCATCCCCTTATTCTGCAGGTTTCATTAAGCTAAAAGATTATAAAGACCGTGGTGAAATGAAAGACCCGGATCAGATTGCAGCAGCACTGACAGGGAAAGTATCACAGGTGAAAGATGCCAACGCGTTCTTCTTCAATTTCCCGACAGTACAGGGATTTGGTAACGTTTCCGGATTTGAATTTATGCTTCAAGATAAAACAAACGGCTCTTTTGAGCAGTTGGGAACAACCACTCAGGCCTTTATCGGTGAACTGATGAAACGTCCGGAAATAGCATTCGCCTTTACAACTTATGCTGCCGGAAACCCTCAGTACACAATAGATGTAGATTCTGATAAAGCGAATCAGCTAGGTGTCTCCATAACAGAATTGATGCAGACCATGCAGATCTATTACGGAAGTAGCTTTGTTTCGGATTTCAACAGGTTCGGGAAATATTACAGAGTAATGGCCCAGGCAGATATTCCTTACCGTACGGATGCGAATTCTCTGGAAGGGATTTATGTTAAAAACAATTTAGGTGAAATGGTTCCTGTAAAGACTTTGGTTACTTTAAAAAGAACTTTCGGACCTGAAACGGTAACAAGAAATAACCTGTTCAATGCAGTAACCATCAATGGAACTCCAAAACCTGGTTACAGTACCGGAGATGCCATTAAAGCTGTAGAAGAAGTGGCTCAGAAATCTCTTCCGAGAGGTTTCGGATATGAATGGACAGGAATTACCCGTGAGGAGATCAAAACAGGTGGCCAAACCGCATTTGTATTCATGTTAAGTATACTATTTGTGTATTTCTTATTGGCTGCCCAGTATGAAAGTTATATTCTTCCGTTCGCTGTTATTTTAACAGTTCCTACAGGGATTTTCGGAGTATTTGCTTTCACCGGGTTAGCAGGAATTGACAATAATATTTACGTTCAGGTAGGTTTGATCATGCTCGTCGGACTGTTAGCGAAAAATGCGATCCTGATTGTAGAGTTTGCAGTTCAGAGAAGAAAAGCAGGAAAAACACTGATTGAATCAGCCCTTCAGGCTTCAAGATTACGTTTGAGACCCATTCTGATGACCTCATTTGCCTTCATCATCGGTATGCTTCCGCTGGTTTGGACACAGGGAGCTGCTGCGAAAGGTAACCACTCTATCGGTATCAGTACCGTAGGAGGAATGTTTACAGGAGTAGTATTCGGGATTTTCATCATTCCGGTAATGTATGTAATCTTCCAGTACCTGCATGAAAAAATGCCGAGCAGAAAAAAGAGAAGACTTCAAAAACAAAAATTGGAGGAAGAACTTTTAGCCACTGCTCATTAATAAAAAATGATTTACAAAACTTTGAGAGATTAAAATCACATTTTTTATGAACCATTAAGATGTTAAGAATATTAAGATGAGCTCCGCTTGAAGCATATACTTATAAATCTATTTGATTTTCTTAACTAAACTTAACTCCTTAAATGTTCTTAATGGTTCGGTAAAAGCAAAGTATTCTCCTACTAAAGACCTCTTTGCATCAACAAAATCCTCTCAAAGTTTTGTTTTCAAATAAAAGTCTATTTAAAACTATGAAAAGAATTAAGAATTTTATTCTGACCCTTATATTGGCTTTAGGCGCGGTTTCGTGTGTGTCCAAACTGGCATACACGGAGCCGGACCTTCAGCTTCCGGAAAAATTTCAGTACACGGCTACTGCTGATACAGCAAGCATCGCCAACCTGGAATGGAAACAGTTTTTCAGCGATCCTATTTTACAGGGACTGATTGAAAAAGGAATAAAAAATAACTATGATCTGCAGATTGCTCTAAAACAGGTAGCTTCTTCACAGGAAAAACTGAAACAGGCAAAATATCTTCAGTATCCTGATGTAGGCTTTGGTGTGTCAGCACAAATTTCAAAACCTTCGGAAAACAGCATGAACGGGAAAAGCTTAAATTCATTTTTAGGCCAGAACCACGTTGAAGATTACAACGCAGCATTCAATCTTTCCTGGGAGGCCGACATCTGGGGCAAGATCAAAAATCAGCAGGAAGTTTCAAGAATGCAGTACCTGCAAACTTACGAAGCTACAAAAGCAGTACAGACCCAGGTAGTAGCAGCGATTGCCCAGGGATACTATAATTTATTGATGCTTGATAAACAGATGCAGATTGCAAAATCAAATCTTGAATTAAGCAACAATACGCTTTCGATTACTGAAAAAATGTGGCAAAGCGGTGATACAACTTCTTTAGGCGTTCAGCAGGCTACGGCACAGAAACAGGCTACGGAGCTCTTGATCACTCAGCTGGAACAAAATATTGCAATCCAGGAAAATGCTTTAAGTATTCTTGTAGGTGAAAATCCAACTAAAATCAGCAGAACAATTGAAATGTCTGACACTTCTCTTCCGCAGGATATCTCAGCAGGCCTTCCGGCAGCTATGGTGAGCCGTCGTCCGGATGTGCGTCAGCAGGAACTGGTTCTGTTGGAATCCAATTCAATGGTGGGAATTGCTCAGGCTAATATGTACCCTGCCTTGAAAATCACGGCAAGCGGAGGTGTTAATTCATTTAAAATCGATAACTGGTTCCAGATTCCGGCTTCATTGTTCGGATCTGTATTAGGGGGAATTACCCAGCCAATTTTCCAGAAAAGACAGTTAAAAACCGACCTGAATGTGGCTAAAATCCAGAGAGAGAAAAACGTTTTGGCTTTCCGTCAATCTGTTTTAAATGCTGTGGGTGAAGTTTCCGATGCTTTGGTGTCTAACGAAAGTTTAAAAGTTCAGGAACAGAAAGCGGCAGAACAGGTATCAACGTTGAAAAACGGAATAAAAAGTGCAGAAATGCTTTACAAAGGCGGAATGGCCAATTACTTAGAAGTGATAACAGCTCAGGGAAATTCTTTACAGGCTGAACTGAATCTTGCGTCTGTAAAAAGACAGAGACTGAGCAGCATTGTAGATCTTTACAGAGCTCTTGGCGGCGGTTGGAAGTAGTAAATTTAATTATATTGTTTGAAGTGCGGTCTCTGGTTTAGGGGCCGCATTTTTGTTTTCTCCTGCAGGTTGAATTACTAATTAAGTGCATTAAAATAACACAAACATCTGCCGGATCTGCTCAATCTGCGAGATATTTTACGTTATAAACCACATCAATCCCTTTGTAGATCATCAATTTGAACCATTAAGATCATTGAAAAAAATTAAATTTATCTAAGAAGAAATCACATGAAATTTTTAAATTCTCATCACTTAAAGCGAAGCTAAACTTAATATTCTTAAAAACTTAACCAATCCTTAATGGTTTAAAAATATACCGAAAATTTATTTTTGGAACTGCCCGGAGATCCATTGAAGCAGCTCTTCAAAGTCTTTTTGCGAATATCCTAATGACAGATAGTGAATATCATCTGCTTTTCTGTACCATGTCAGCTGACGTTTTGCATATCTGCGGCTGTTTTTTTTGATCTCGGAAACAGCAAAATCCAGATCCCATTCTCCGTCAAAATATTTGAATAATTCTGCATATCCAACAGTTTTCAAAGCAGTAAGATCTTTAAACTTCTCTAAACTTTCCGCTTCCGCCAAAAGTCCTTTTTCCATCATGATATCTACTCTCCTGTTGATCCTGTCATACAAATCCTCTCTTGGAGCTTCAATTCCGATACGGATCACATTAAAGTCTCTGGAATCCTGGGAAACAGCAATCTGTTCAGAATATTTTTTATCCGTCTGCCAAATTACGTCAATAGCCCGTAAAAGTCTTCTGTGATTGTGAAAATCCACCACTTCAAAATACTCGGGATCAAGTTTTTTTAATATTTCCTGAAGCTTTTCGATTCCTTCGGTATCAAGGATTTCCTGTAATTTTTTCTGATTGTTTTCATCAGCTTCAGGTAAGTCATTCAAACCTTCAATAACTGCTTTTTCATACATCATACTTCCGCCGACCAAAATAACGGTGTCATGATTGACAAAAAGTTCATTGATTTTTTTTAAAGCGTCTTCCTCATACTGCCCGATAGAATAGTACTCCTGAACCGAAAGATTCCCGATAAAATGATGAGGTGCTTCCGCCAGTTCTTCTTCCGAAGGCGATGCTGTCCCTATTTTCATCTCTTTAAAAAACTGGCGGGAATCGCAGGAAATAATTTCCGTATTAAAATGCCTGGCCAGATCAATTGCCAGCCTCGTTTTGCCTATTCCAGTGGGTCCTACAACTGAAATCAAGTTTTTTATATGTAGTTTATCTATTTGTTTATTAAAAGTCATATGGAATCTTAAATCTTCATCATTAATTGTGGTTTCCAAATCACTGCGATTTCACAGTGCTAATTTAAATGTTTATCTTTGTACAACAATAAAAAACTATGATTTTATCAATGACCGGATTCGGCAGAGCCGAAGGTGTTTTTGAAGGAAAAAAGATTTCAATAGATATTAAATCTCTGAACAGCAAAAGCTTTGATTTGAATATTAAAGTCCCTTTACGTTATAAAGAGAAAGAATTTGAGATCAGAAAAATCCTTAATGACAGAATTATCCGTGGAAAGGTAGATTGCTACATTAATTTGGAGAACCTTGAAGAGACGAATGACGTAAAGATCAACAGGAGTTTAATTGACTCTTATATGAATGAGCTTCGTACCATCGCTTCTGACGGTCCAGACTTTGAATATCTGAAAATGGCAGTAAGACTTCCTGATGCCATTACTTCAAGGCCTGATGAACTTACAGACGGTGAATGGGAGGCTTTGGCAAAGATCGTTCATGCAGCTGTAGACCGTTTTATGGAATTCAGAAAGACAGAAGGATCTATTTTACATGAAGAACTCGAAAGAAACATCCAGAATATTGATAAATATCTTTCTGAAGTAGTTCCTTATGAAGAAGAAAGAATCATTGCTGTAAAAGAGCGTTATCAGAAATCTTTAAAAGAATTCGAGAATGTAGACGAAACACGTTTCTACCAGGAAATGGCTTACTTCACGGAGAAACTTGATATTGCAGAAGAGAAAGTAAGGCTGACTCAGCATTTGAAATACTACAAAGAAGTAATGGATAACGAAGATTTCAACGGAAAAAAACTGGGCTTTATTTCCCAGGAAATCGGAAGAGAGATCAATACTTTAGGTTCAAAGGCCAATCATGCAGAGATCCAGAAGCTAGTGGTCATGATGAAAGATGATCTGGAAAAAATAAAAGAACAGACGTTAAACGTATTGTAGACCATAGACCTATAGACAAGAGATCAAAGAGTTTATTCTCATATCTCTAATCTAAAAATCTCTAATCTAAATGAATAAAGTAATCATATTTTCAGCACCATCGGGGAGCGGAAAAACTACATTAGTAAAGCATTCTCTGGAAACGTTTCCTGAACTGGCGTTCTCCATCTCATGTACCACAAGACAGCCGAGGGGAAGTGAGATCCATGCAGTGGATTATCATTTTTTGAGTCCTGATGAATTCAGACAGAAAATAGCGGAAGATGCTTTTGTAGAATATGAAGAAGTATATACTGACAAATATTACGGTACTTTAAAATCTGAAGTGGAAAAAATCTGGAATCAGGGAAAAGTAGTTATTTTTGATGTAGATGTAAAAGGGGGAATTTCCTTAAAAAAATATTTTGGAGAGCAAGCCCTGTCCATTTTCATTGAACCGCCTTCCATAGAAGAATTGGAACGAAGATTGATCTCCAGAAATACGGACGATGCAGAAACCATCAAAACACGTGTAGCAAAGGCAGAAGAAGAAATGACCTTTGCGAAAGAGTTTGACAGGATCGTTATTAATACCGATCTTGATGTAGCAAAAAAAGAAATAGAAAGTTTAATAAAAAATTTTATTGGGAATTAAGAGATGGATGATGGAAGTCGAATCATGGAAGTTTGAAAGAGTAATTACAATTCAAACTACAACATTCTAACTTCTAATTTCTAGCTTCTAACTTCCAGAATCAAAAAACATTAAGGTGGATATGAGTACCGAAACATTAGAAAAAGCTAAATCTGCGATTCCTGTAAGAGGATTTCTGGATATAAAAGACATAGCAATCCCTCAAGGAGAAGAACTGGTGAAAGCTATTCTGAAACTTAAGGAAGAAAAAAATGCGGTGATCCTTGCCCATTATTACCAGCCGGGAGAAATTCAGGATATTGCTGATTTCCTGGGAGATTCTCTGCAGCTGGCAAGACAGGCCAAAGACACCAATGCAGATATGATCGTATTCTGTGGAGTACATTTCATGGCTGAAGCCGCTAAAATTCTGAACCCGACTAAAAAAGTAGTTCTTCCTGACACCATGGCCGGATGCTCTCTGGCAGACGGATGTTCTGGAGAAGGATTGAGAAAAATGCGTGAACAGCATCCTAATGCTCTGATCGCTACGTATATTAACTGCAACGCAGAAACTAAAGCAGAAAGTGATATCATCGTAACCAGCTCAAATGCGGAAACTGTGATTGAAGCCCTTCCAAAAGACAGACCGATCATTTTTGCTCCGGATAAAAATTTAGGAAGATATTTATCTAAAAAAACCGGTCGTGATATGATTCTTTGGGACGGAAGCTGCATCGTACACGAAGCATTTTCTATGGAAAGAATTGCCCAGCAGATGGCAGACAATCCTGATGCAAAGTTAATTGCACATCCTGAAAGCGAGGAAGCCGTTTTAAAATTGGCTCACTTTATAGGTTCTACTTCTGCCCTGCTGAATTTTGTAGAGCAAGACGATTGCCAGAAATTTATTATCGCGACTGAGGAAGGAATTCTTCACGAAATGAAAAAACGTGCCCCGCATAAGGAACTGATTCCAGCGCTGGTTTTTGATGAAAGCTGCAACTGTTCGGAATGTTTCTATATGAAACGTAATACCATGGAAAAATTGTATCTGTGTATGAAATACGAGCTCCCGGAAATCCTTATTGACGAAGAGCTTCGTTTAAAGGCTATCAAGCCAATCGAGGCCATGCTGGATCTTTCAAAAAGTATAAAATAATAATAAAGCACTGTTTCACAGTGCTTATTTTTTTTATATATTTAAGATTCAAACCAAAATCTTTACATATGAAAAATTTAAAAAAATTAGACAAAGAATGTCTAAAAAGCATTAATGGCGGAACATCAACAGAATGTGCCACTTATTGTAAACCCGATGAAGTATGTATTCCGGGAGTATGTGGTAGTCCTCCAAAATGTTTAGCCACTTCTTAAAAAGTTGATGAGTTAATCAACTTTAGTAAATTAAGAAGCACTGTTTTATAACAGTGCTTTACTTTTTAAATGGGTCCGAAGCAGAAATAATCTACTTTTACCCTTAATTTGCAACATTCAGGCAAAGCATTAAAATCTTCACATGATTTTGGATAATCCGGACCTACTCCATAAGGTCCCGGAGGGCAGTACTCAAAACAGGTATTTCCTCCGTTAATCGATTTCAGATTTTCTCTGCCTAACTTTTTAAGATTTTTCATATAGATTTGTTTTGGTTTCTAAATATAGCATTTTAAACCTCATCTATGAAAATGTACTAATAAAAAGAGACTCTAAATTAATTACACCATCGGAGCATAGCACGTACCTCCCGGAGTTCTCCAGCAGCCCCATGCGCCACCACCGCGAAAACATACATATGCAGCCCCGCCACATGTTTCAATTTGAAAGTCGGTAAATCCACCGCTGATTTTACTCTTTCCTTCTCTTGAAAGTTTTTTTAAATTTTTCATATTAATTTTAATTTTGTTTCATAAATATAATACTATAAACATCATTTGTGAAAAAACATCACAACATGAAGAATAAAGCTTTAATTGACCACCGGACCTATACAGCTCATCATCACAAGATATTGTCCTTTACAGCAATCCGTTAAAGCAGCATACTGCTGACAGCTGCGTGTTGCTCCGGATCCCGGGGGCCCAAAAGTAGTTCCTGCAGGATAAGGACAGCCTCCAGGACACGCTGCACCATTTACTTTTTTCAACTGTTGTTTCGATAATTTTCTCATAATACTTTTTTTATTGTTAATAACTATTTACAGTTCTATTATGACTGAATTTTTCACATGCTGTTGATATGCTTAACAAAGATGAACCTCAAAAACATCAAAGCCAAACCAGAATTAGCAGGTGTAGCTGAATATTGAATAAGTGATACAATTTGGAAGATTTCTGTACAATAAAAAAGGACTGCCTTCACAGACAGTCCTACAACTCTTTTTTCACTCCCGGTTATTGGAAACATTCTGAACTAACAAAAACACAGCTTTTGCATCGGCTTGGAAGAACGTTATAATCCTCACATGAGTAATCATATCCTCCAGAAGGCCCGCCAGGACCAAATCCTCCAGTAGGGCATCCGCTACAATTAGATACTGCTCCGTTAATCTTTCCCAATTTCTCTCGAGACATTTTCTTTAAATTTTTCATAGTAATTTGTTTTGTTTCAGAATTTAAATATATCTCTTTTAAAGGAAAAAATAAAATTTCAAAGTAACATATATCTCTTAAAAATGAATTAAAAACAGAATTGTTTGGCAAAAAACTTTGATATCTCCGAATAATTTGTACATTTGTTTGGTAAAGAATGAACATTCTAAGAAACATATCAGATATTTTTGTACCGGAATCACCTGTTTCGGGGCTATCTTCTGTTTCTACATTCACAACTACAACAACTACCCCTTAGCGGGGTACATTTTCACATATTATTTCCTGCACCCGTACTCTTTTTTTAAAGAGTAAACATTTCGTTTTACCTAACCTTAAATATTAATTGGATGAAAGTCTTAAAATTCGGCGGTACATCTGTCGCCAATACCGGAAATATTCTTCTGGCAGAAAATATTATTAAAAAAGAATCTTTACAAAGCAGAGTAATTGTTGTAGTTTCAGCCCTTCACAGTGTTACTGATACCCTGATAAAAGCAGCTGAATACGCTTCTCTTAAAAATGAAAAATATATTCCCATCATTAAAAATCTGGAAGAAAGGCATTTGGAACTTGTTAAAGAACTGGTTCCTGTTTTATCCCAGAGCTCATGGCTAAGCTTTGTTAAAAAGCATTTTAATGATATGGAAGATATCTACAGCGGAATATTTGTATTAGGTGAGTTTACAGATAAAATCCGGGACAGGATTACTTCATATGGAGAGTTTCTGTCCTCAAACCTTATTGCAGCCAGGCTTCAGTATGAGGGATTGGACTGTATATGGATGAATTCGGCTGACCAGATCAGAACAGACGGCAGTTTTACCAATGCGAAGGTAGATTTTGAGATCACTGAAGAAAATGTAAAGAATTTTGCAGCTGAGCATAAAAATCAGATTATCGTTGCACCCGGCTTTATAGCTAGAGATCAGAGCGGAAATGCCACCACATTAGGCAGAGGCGGCTCCGATTATACAGCAGCCATTATTGCGGCGGCAGTTTCTGCTGAAGAACTTCAGATCTGGAGCGATGTAAACGGGATGATGACTGCAGACCCAAGATTGGCTTCCAATGCTAAACCCATTCCTGAGATTTCTTATCATGAAGCCATGGAACTTTCCCATTTTGGGGCCAAGGTTCTATATCCGCCATCCATACAACCTGTTATGGCAAAAAATATTGATCTTAAGATTAAAAATACTTTTGATCCGGAGGCACGTGGAACACTAGTTTCCCATAAATTAAGCAAACCGGCTGTTGAAAAGCAACAGATCGCTGCAGGAGTTTCCAATATGAGCCATATTGCCCTTCTTACGCTGGAAGGCAGTGGAATGGTAGGAATTCCCGGAACTTCAGCAAAACTTTTCCAATGTCTCAGCCTTGAAAAGATTAATGTTATTCTTATTACCCAGGGTTCTTCGGAACATTCTATTACCATTGCTGTCAATGAAAAAGATGTGTTTCATGCAGAAAATGTTGTGAACTCCTCTTTTGAAGATGACATAAAACTTCAGAGAGTGACTCCTGTAAAAATAGAAACCGGACTTTCAATTGTGGCTCTGGTAGGAGAAAACATGAAAAACAGAAGTGGAATCAGCGCTAAAATGTTCGGATGCCTGGGGAACAACGGGATTAATATCAGAGCTATTGCACAGGGATCCTCGGAAAGGAATATCAGTATCGTTATTTCAGAAAAGGATATTAAAAAAGCAGTTAACGTTCTTCATGAAGAATTTTTTGAATCTGAAATTAAGCAGGTACACCTTTATCTGTGTGGAGTCGGAAATGTAGGATCAAAACTGGTAGAGCAGATCTTTGAACAAAATGAATATCTTAGGGAAAACAATTTAATTAATCTAAGAATTGCAGGCATTTCCAACAGCCGGAAAATGTTTTTTTCTGATCAGGGAATTTCTGAAAGCGAATACAGCAATTGGAGTGAAAAAGGTGCCGAAGCATCTATCCATGGCTTTGCAGAGGAGATCATTTCCCGAAACCTTAGGAATTCAGTATTTGTTGATGTAACAGCCAGCTCCTCAGTACCGGAAATCTATGACAATTTATTAAAAAGAAGCATCAATATTGTGGCCTGTAATAAAATTGCAGCCTCTTCAGATTTTGAAGTGTATAAAAACTTAAAAAGTACTGCCCGGAATCACAACTGCAAATTCTACTTTGAAACCAATGTAGGAGCCGGGCTTCCCGTTATCGGAACCATTAATGATCTTATGAAAAGCGGCGATAAAATCACGTCAATCCAGGCTGTATTAAGCGGAACCTTGAATTTCGTTTTTAACAATTATGACGGAAGCAGAACCTTTTCAGAAGTTGTTGCCCAGGCACAGAAAGAAGGTTTTACTGAACCGGACCCACGGCTGGATCTGACTGGAACTGATGTAGCCCGAAAAATCTTAATTCTTGCCAGAGAAGCCGGATACCCCCTTCAGTTTGAAGATATAGAAAATGAAAGCTTCCTGCCTGAAGAATGCCTTCATGGAAGTGTAGAAAACTTCTATAAGAAGCTTACTGAATATGAAAGTCATTTTAAAAATTTAGTCAGTGAGGCTCAGAAAAATGGCAAAATATTGAAATATACCGCTGAATTTAAAGATGGCAAAGCTAAGGTTGCCCTTCAGCATGTTGCTCCGGACAGTGATCTGTACCATCTGTATGGCAAAGACAATATTGTCATTTTCAAAACTTTAAGATACTCCGAGCAGCCTCTTGTTGTAAAAGGCGCCGGTGCAGGGGCTGAAGTAACTGCCAGCGGTGTTTTTGCAGATATTATCCGATCAGTTTAAAATAAATAATATGAAAAAGATAAAAATAAAAGTTCCGGCTACCATTGCCAATCTCGTTTGCGGATTTGATATCCTGGGTATGGCTATCCATGAGCCTTATGACGAAATGGAATTGAAATTACTGGACAGTCCTGAAATCATTATCAGGCATAAGGATCATTTCGGACTTCCGGAAGATCCGTCAAAGAATGTAGCGGGCGTTGTTCTCCAAAACATCATGGAGCATCTGAAGCTCACAAAAGGTTTTGAAGTCACAATCCGTAAACATATAAAGCCGGGCAGCGGGCTCGGCTCCAGTGCGGCAAGTGCCGCCGGAGCCGCTTTTGGGGCCAATGCCTTATTAGGAAATATTTTATCCCGTGAAGAAATGGTTCACTTCGCTATGTTCGGTGAAGAGCTTGCTTCCGGAGTACGCCATGCAGACAATATTGCCCCGTGCATTTATGGAGGTATCACATTGGTGAAATCCTCCTCTCCTATTGATATTATTCCGTTGAGTACCCCCAACCTGTTTGTGGCAGCAGTACATCCGCAGGTTGAAGTAAAAACTTCTGATGCACGGCAGATTTTAAAGAAAAATATTCTTCTGAAAGATGCTGTAGAACAGTGGGGAAATATAGCAGGACTCGTGACAGGAATCCTCAAAAACGATATTCCGCTCATCGGACGAAGTCTGAATGATGTGATTATAGAACCTGTCAGGAGCATCCTAATTCCGAAATTTGATGAGATTAAAACAAGAAGTTTGGAGGCCGGTGCACTTGGAGGCGGAATTTCAGGTTCAGGACCTTCAATTTTTATGCTGGCAGAGAAAAAAGAAACGGCAGAAAAGATTGCCCTGCTGATGAAATCTATTTACGATGAAATTAAAATTGAGAGTTTTGTGTATGTCTCAAAAATAAATCCTTCAGGAATTGAGATTGTTGAAGAAGATCATGATGATAACCAATAAATTAAAGACAATGAATTATTATAATTTAAAAGATAAGCAGGAAACCGCTAATTTCAAAACAGCTGCTATAAAAAGCCAGGGCAGTCAAAAAGGATTGTTTTTTCCCGAAAAAATTCCTCAGTTTAATGAAGAGTTTATTCAAAATTTGCATCTGTATTCCAATGAAGAAATTGCGTTCAGATGCATGAAAGATTTTATCGGGGACGAAATTCCCTCGGAAATATTAAAGAAAATTACTACAGAAACCATCAGCTTTGAGATTCCTTTAAAAAAGATCAGTGAGCGTATATCTATTCTGGAGCTTTTCCATGGACCAACGTTAGCATTTAAAGATGTGGGAGCAAGGTTTATGAGCCGTTGCCTGTCATATTTTCTAAAAGATCAGGATAAAAAAGTAACAGTTCTTGTGGCCACTTCCGGTGATACGGGCGGAGCTGTTGCCCATGGATTTTATAATGTCCCGGGAATCAATGTGGTTATTCTTTACCCCAAAAACAGGGTGAGTGCTGTTCAAGAAAAACAGCTTACGGCACTGGGAAGAAATATTTCGGCACTGGAAGTCAACGGAAATTTTGATGACTGTCAGAATCTTGTCAAGCAAGCTTTTTCAGATGAAAGTATTAACTCAGAATTGTTTTTAACCTCAGCTAATTCTATTAATGTTGCAAGATGGCTTCCTCAGCAGATTTATTATTTATTAGCTTTAAAACAATGGAAACAGCACGAAAATCAGGATCCGGTCATTGGTGTTCCGAGTGGAAATTTCGGAAATATCTGTGCTGGACTTCTTGCCTACTTCCGGGGGCTTCCTGCAGAGCATTTTATTGCTGCATGCAACAAAAATGATGTAGTTCCTGATTATCTGAAAAGTCATCAGTATCATCCTAAAAAAGCTGTAGCCACCTTATCCAATGCCATGGATGTTGGAGATCCAAGTAATTTCACCAGAATTCTGGAACTTTTCGGACATCAGTTTGATCATCTCAAGAATGTAATTTCGGGATATTCAGTAGATGATGAATCCACACTTCATACCATTAAAGAGGTATATGAAAAATATGGATACATCCTCGATCCTCACAGTGCAGTTGCATTTGCTGCTATGGAACAGTACCTGAATGAAAATCCCGGCAAGAAAGGGTTGATATTGGGAACTGCACATCCTGTAAAATTCCCTGAAGCAGTAGAAAAAGCAGCCCATATCACCATTGATATCCCCGAAGCACTGAATGATCTCATGAAAAAGGAGAAAAAAACTATAGAAATAAATGCAGATTTTGAAGAATTAAAACGATTTTTGCTGAATAAAAATCAGGACAATGAGCAAGATCTTTCTTGAAGATGTAAAAATATATGCCTACCACGGCGTGCTTCCCGAAGAAAATATCATCGGGACCTATTATATTTTAAATGCAGAACTGCACACGAATCTTTGGAAAGCTGCGGAAACAGATGACCTGAATGATACGATAAGCTATGCTGACATCAACGGGATCATTCATCAGGAAATGGCCATTAAATCCAAATTACTGGAGCATGTGGCAGGAAGAATTATCCTGAAGATTCATGAAAGTTTCCCCCAGATTTCCTACATTAAACTGAAGATTACAAAAACTTCACCACCGATGCAGGGCGAAATGAAAGGCGCAAGTATTGAAGTGGAAAGAAGCTTCAAACCTGATGATTTTTAATTTTATCTACACAAAAAACATACTGAATTGAAATCCATCAAATTATTATTTTTATTAAGTTTCGCCATGGTTTTTGGCCAGACTGCTGTTGATAATCAATCCGCTGTTTACAATTTCCCGAAAATAAAATCCAGCATTACTATGCCGGTAACCATTCCGCTTTCTGAAATCAGCAATATGATTAATGCTTCGGTAAAAGAGCTGGTATTTCAGGATGATTCTTATACAGATAACAATAACGATCAGTTTAAGGTCAAAGTATGGAAAACCCGGCCTATCCGTCTTGTGGGCGGAACAAGCCAAAACCTTCTGATAGAAGTTCCTTTAAAAATATGGGCCGAAAAAGGGATTGGTACCCTGGGAGTTTATTCGTATCAGAATACGACTTTTGAAACAGTTATGTCCTTCAATACCACGATTAATTTTAATAACAACTGGACAATTTCTACCAATACGCAGCCCAACGGTTTCAGATGGGTGACAAAGCCTGTCCTGGATTATGGCAGAATACAGATTCCTATCACTTCACTGGTAGAAAAAAGCCTGAAGGAACAACAGGGGAAATTTGCCAAGACTATTGATCAGCAGATGGCTACGCAGCTGAATTTCCAACAGTATGCAGTAATGGCATGGAATGTTTTCTCGCAGCCTTTTAATATTTCGGAGGAATATAATACGTGGCTGAAAATAAGCCCGGTAGGCGTGAATATCACCCCACTGAAATTCTATGGGAATGAGATCACTACGAATATAGGAATGGATATTTACTCGGAAACGTTTACAGGAAGCAAACCTGCTGCATCACCAACGGTAAAATCAGCCGGGAACTTTAATGTCGTTCCTGTTCTGGCAGATAAATTCCTCTTGCAGACCACAGCTAATGTTCCTTTTTCTGAAGCTACCAATATTGCCAGAAATATGTTCATGAACAAGGAATATGATGTCCGAGGCTCAAAGGTAAAGATCAAAGATATCCGGGTTTATGGTGCTGAAGGAAGAGTGATCATTGAAGCTGAAACAGAAGGCTACGTAAATGGAAAAGCCATTATTTCCGGGATCCCTGTATATGACGAAACGAAAAAGAAAATTGTTCTCTCCAATACAAAATTTAATTTAAGGACAGCCAATATTCTGCAGAAAACCGCTACCCTGCTTTTCAAAGGGAAAATTGTAAAGATGATCGAAGAGGAATACGGAATTCCAACACAGGAACTGGAACTCGCCTCAAAGAAAAGTATAGAAGAGGCATTTAACAAAGAATATTATAAAGGCTTAAAAATGAACGGAAGGGTTTTCAACCTGAAACCCGGCAGTGTCCTGGTCAACCAATCCGGCATCACTGCAGTCATTGAAACGAATGCCACTTTAAAACTAATACTTAACGGAATTTAAATTAATAAAAAAAACAAAAATTAACCATGAGAAAATATTTACAAATTGTAGATAGACACCGGGCATCCAAAGGAGCAAGGTTTGCTAATTATCTAATTGACCTTGTTGCTTTTTATATTGTTTTTTTTATCATTCTTATGATGCTGATGCCTATCAGTCCGGCTTTCAGAGAATGGATTGCCAATACCAGCGATATTGCCCAAAGATTGCTGGGCATTATTTCCTATATATTATTTTCTTTCTTCATGGAAGCCATAACCGGCGGAAGAAGCCTGGGAAAACTGATTACAGGAACCAAAGTAATTATGATTGATGGGGAAAAACCTTCTATCGGAAATTATTTTGTAAGAAATATTATAAGAGGAATTATATTGGTTGACCAACTATCATTTTTGGGTGAAAATGGCTTTCATGATAATTGGAGCAGCACACGTGTGGTGAACATAAAAGATTATGAAGCTGAAAGACAGCTGAAAAGCGATATCAACAGCATTGGAGCGAAAGAAATGATTTAAAAATTTTTGTTCATCAATTTTTTTTGCTATATTTGCACACCTCAAAAATGGTAAAAATGGTACTTTGGCCGAGCGGCTAGGCAGTGGTCTGCAACACCATCTACAGCGGTTCGAATCCGCTAGGTACCTCCAGCTCTGCAAACCTACATCCACAACAGGTTTGCAGAGATTTTTCTAAAATTCTCTAATGCGTTATTTTGTTTAACCGTGTAAAAAACAGTGTAAAATGAAAACGCATCACACACAAATCAAGGTTTATCCTGTATCTTGGGATAAAAATGTAAAATCTAATTTAAAGAAGACTTGGGAGATTCAGTACAAGTTCTTTTGTCCTGAATATCCACAGGGGTATCCCGTTCGGATAAAAGGAATGAATAGGGCAAAAAGTCTTGAAGAAAAACAATTCATTACTAAACACCTTATAAGCATCGAGCAAGAGAACTTAAGGAAGGGATTTAATCCTATCACAAGAGATTTTGAAATTCAAACTGAATTTGTAACCGAATTCACGCCTTTTATCGAAGCTCTGAATATTGCCTTCGAAAAAACAAAGCTTGTAAAATCAACGATCAAATCTATTAAAGACACAATTAAATTAGTGTCTGAAGCTTCTATGAATATTGGCATATCTACTAAGCCTATTGCAGAGATCAAGAAAAAAGATGTTAGAATTATTCTTGACTATCTGTTGACGAAAGGGTATTCTAATGACAGATACAATAAAGTGAAAACATACCTTGGCATATTATTCAACTATTTTGTAGACCTTGATATTTTTGAGCATAACTTTTTACATTTTATAAAGAAGAGGCCTCATACTCCTAAAATAAGAACCATTTTCCGAAAAGATGATAAAGAAAAGTTTATGGAGCTAAAATTGATCAATTATAAATTATGGCGAATCCTTACAATGTATTATTGCTCACAAACAAGAATTACAGAATTTCGTAACATAAAACTGTCAGACGTACATTTTGATAAACAGTATTTTATAATTTTTGAAAGAAAAGGAAAACGGTACCATGAAGTAATTAAACCTATTAACATTCACGTTTCCAAACTATGGAAAGAAGTTTTATCAGAGGCCGAAAAAGATGATGTTTATTTATTTTGCAATGACCTAATTCCCGGCATCCAGCCTTGTACAGAGTGGTCGCTTTCTAACAAATATCGTAGATGGGTTAAGGGTAAACTAGATATAGCTGCTGATATGGGATCTTTGAGGCATACATTCGCAAATGACATTACAACAAGTTATGGACTTGAAGAGGCACAGAAGGCGTTAGGGCATACAAATCAAAAGACAACCCGTATTTATGCTGTTGATTATAAAGAACAATTATTGGAGAAACAGAAGCATCTTAAAATAGGAATGTAGCCCAAAACATTAATCTTGACGAGTATTAATTGTTAATTACGGTTTCCCTTATTTATCACTTAATTGAGATTTCATATATTTGTGAAAATATTATCAATGAGAAATATTATTTACATTTTAATATTAATTCTTCTACATTCTTGTAGTAAATCAGATATTGTATGGGTAACCATAGGTGATAGTATTACAGCACGTGATGGCGAAAAATTTTTATCTGGAAGCGAAAAAGGGAATAAAATAATTGGCTACCAAACGTTGTTTACAGAAAATAAGCCATATTCCATTACTGTTAAGAATGAAGGATATAGCGGTTTTTCATTATCTGGTAATGAAAAATCTATTTATCAAGAAGTAAAAGACAAAAACTTTAGTGATGCTGATATTGTAACCATTTTTGTGGGTACAAATGATTTTAAATTAAATCGGCCAATTATTTCAAAAGATACACTGAACTCATTTAGATACTGTTATTCTCAATTAATAGACAAAATAAAGTCTCAAAATAATAAAACAGAAATCTATCTGATTACACCTTTAAAGAGAAATAATGATGGATACACATCCTTTAGTACTAATAAGGTAGGTTTAAAACTTACAGATTATCGAGAAGAAATTATTAATTTGGGACATGAAAAAAATGTAAAAGTAATTGACATGTTCTTAGAAAGTGGAATTGATGAAGGTAATTTATTTAAATACACTGTTGACGGTTTACATCCTAATAATGAAGGGTATCTAAAAATTAATGATGTACTAAATCACAATATTATAATAACTAATCCTAAAGTTGGTTCTTTATAATTATAACCAAATAATAAGGAAAAGGTGTTAGATCAAAGCCTAACACCTTTTAGTAATTGACGCAATAAAAAGTTATACAAAAAAAAGAGACTATCATTTAGATAGCCTCTGATTTGTCGTGTCGCTTTTTGATTGAATGTTATGCAAAGTTAATATGCTGTAATTCGCCTGCTAATTTATGTAATCCATTTTTAATCTGCAAGGCTTTTTTTTCTGATAATTTAATTTCATTATTTGTTGACAATCTTCTTAAAAGGCTTGAATTGATTCCGATATACTTTGCTAACTCACTTTTATTGAACAGTGAAAAATACTCGAAAAATGTTTCTAAATCCAGATAATAAGATACGGAAGCCTTCTTTATTTCATCTGCTTTAGTTACTTCTCCATCTTCTTCTAAGGCTTCTGCTAACAACTCGATAACCTCTTTGAAATTTTCTTTAATTTCTTCAAAGGAATCTCCCGCTGTTACCGCTCCGGGCAAATCGTTAGAATAAGCACTGTACCCGGTACCTGATTTTTCTAACACTAGTTTGATTTCCATAAGGGATTTTGAATTTTTATATTATTTGACATGATTTTTAAAGAACATAAGTTTTGTCTTGCTTTTTTATGTTATTAAAATCGCAGGGTTTATTTCAACCCTGCAGACTTTAAAATGGATAGTTCCGTTTTTTTCTTTAATTCCTTTGCACCATGGCGAGGAACTATAACGAAACCTTTCTTCGTAGTGTGTTTATACACATCATGATTCGCACCATGTCTATGAAGAAACCAACCGTCATCTGAGATGACACGAACGACCTCATTTACCTTCATAACATTTACTTAAGCGCTGTTGACAATACAAATATATGTAACATTTTTGTTACTTGCAAATATTTTGAAACATTTTTGTTACTTTTTTCATGAAAGAATCCCCACCGAAAAGGTAGGGCTCGAAAAACATCTCATTTTTTTTAGTTAGAAAAATACAAATCAGCTTCCGCTTTTCTTCTCCGGATCAGCCCATTCAAAACCTTTCCACCTGATGTAATATATTTCGTAATGAACCAGTTTCGAATTGCCTGGTCTGAAGCTTTTTTATTGATGAGCGAAAATAATGTTTCCGATCCGCCGGTATTATAAGTATGAGAAACCAGTGCATCAAATTGGTTTTGAGTCAATGCTACTTTAGTTTTGCTACTCACAATCTTCTCGTATGTTGGCAGTACCGCAGTAAAGATCTCGGCACCCTTTTCTTTTGTAATTGCAACATCTTTCATTGTTACTTTTTGTCCGCCTGGATAATAAGTATTTCCATACCCTATTGTTGGTATTCCTGCAGCGTCCAAATACGGCTTAGAACTAAAGCCTTCAAATGACAATATTAAGTCTATTCCTTTTTTTGATGTTTTCATTATTTTCTTTTTAAGTATTTATAGATTCCAAAAACGACAATAGCAACTATTCCAAATACTGCCAAAACAACCCATAATCCTGCCTGAAACCCGGTTGATTTAATCTTCTTTGTTCCCTGTTCCACTTTTGAAACAACGTCCTTGATCGTCTCTTTTGAAACCATATCCCTGGCCGTTTGCTGTATCACGTTTAATTTTTCATCACTGGATGTTTCCTTCTTGTCCTCTTTTGATTTCTTGTAATG
Organism: Chryseobacterium lathyri; assembly: GCF_019970085.1. Lineage (NCBI taxonomy): Bacteria > Pseudomonadati > Bacteroidota > Flavobacteriia > Flavobacteriales > Weeksellaceae > Chryseobacterium > Chryseobacterium lathyri. The sequence continues at coordinate 508,658 of NZ_JAHXYG010000005.1, forward strand.
ATTAGCAATATAATAATCGGCCTTTCCTTTGATCAATATACTTTGAAGGGTATCACCTGAAACTATATTATGAAAAATCAAAGGGTTTAATGTATCGCTTTTCCCTTTTATTATAATGTCTCCGGTGAACTCATCTTTCTTTTGGGTCAGACTATTATCAGATATTTTCTTAGTCGATTCCTTTGAATCCCTTTCCTTAACAGAATCAAATTTCACCCGTTCTATTTCCGTTCGTCCTTCTTTACTATAAAAGGAAGACTTCTGTTTTGTCCTACAGCCTAAAATAAGACTACTCAGGAGTATTAGAATCAATATCTTTTTCATCTTGTTTTTGTTTAAATACGTTTACGTCTAAAGTTTTATTGAACTTTTCAAACTTGGTCAAAAATCCTAAAGGTGGGAATTTACCGTTGGTTATAATTCCAACATTTACTAGAGCATTCCCAGCAGGATAAATAAAGATCATCAGCTTAGTTGCTACTTTAAAGTATACACTATCAAGATCTGCATCAGCAATAATTTGAATAAAAGCTTCTGTTAAAAAGTATACAAGAATTACAAGCCCTATTTTTTGACAAAAGCCCATGATCATCATTTTGGGTGAAAATGACCCGCTTTTCATGTGCTTCCAGATGCCGATAATTAAGTCCGCTATTAAAGCAAATCCCAACATCCAAATGAACACATAGGACTCTATATACCACCCGGACAATCTTTCCGAAATGGTAAATCCGACAGCTGGAACTGCAGCAAGCTGAAGCGAGGCCCAGATCTTTCCACCCAATCCACCAGAATGAATTGAAAGAAGGTTTTTTATTATGAATTCTTTTATCATTTTTATTACATTTGCTTAAAATTCTCTTACCCGTGAAATTATTATGCTTTTTTGGATTCCATAAGTGGATCTATTATTCCCACCGACAAAGACAATGTTTAAATTGTCGTAAAAAAGAAATATTCATTCAAGGTGAAGCCGTAAGTGGGCTGTCAGATGATTCTTATTGGACTAAAGAATAATCTCAAAAATTGGTCCCCAGTTATATAAGTTAAAATAATTCATCACGGGATTAAAAAATGTCTGACTATCTCTTAAATTTCCTCGGGCTCCTTCAGTTCTTCCTGATTTTCTTGTTCCGGTTCTGCTTCCGTTAATTATATTCCAACCGGAACCATTAACACCATAAGTCAGTCGGGTTCCAGCAGCAGGCGGTCCTGAAAAATCAATTTTCACCGTATCGGCACTTACAATATTTACAGCAGTTATCATGGTAGCGGACGATGCTATAGTAGCCGTGGTCGAATATTCATTATTAACATTAACCAGATTAAAACCTTTATTTCCGTCCGTCTGAGGAGTAACCCAAACGTCGTCAAACATAAGGGGCTTCACCGGGACGTGGAACTGAATATACATTGAATTCCCTACACGTGTATTTTTCACAGGATAAATAGGCAAACGATGTTCGTTTTTAACTATAGCATCAAAAAGTGCGATTCCGTAGTGATTGCCCATATTTCGATATGTCTTGTTGGGAGCATGAACATTATCAGCCGCATTGTACTCTACATCGTACATCGTTTTTGCCAAAAAAATGCGCTTATCCTTTATAGCAGCATTTAATTGTTCGATCGCTATACGCGGATATCGGGTATATGGGTTATGACTGGCCACTTGATACATGATGCATTTAACATCATTTTTCTGACCGGTAATAGCCTTTATATCCGTGTTTAGATCATCTATTAATTTAATTAATTTGGACGCATATTCTGTTGGAATATACTTTCCAGATCCATAATCACCGGCATTATCTCCAGCGCGGTAGTCTTCTTCCCCCTGCGTCCAGCAAAATGCCGGGACTGAAAATGTTTTCCCTAATGAAGCAGCTGTGTTTTTTGCGGTTTGAACTTGTGACAATAACGAATTGTATGTTGTAGTCCCTTTGGATAAGTCCGTTATACATGTACCTCCAAGGAATGAAACACTTGTCATAAACATAAAGCCTGTAGGAAGAGCATAATTATTTTGTTTAGCCATTTCGATGAACGTTTCAACATAACCTCCGTTCATGTCCTGTACGATGTGGTTGGCACCATTAATATTAAAAGCTTCCGGGACTGCTGTGGTACTGGGAAATGTAGATGTCCCTCCGTCAGTTCCTCCAGCTAAACTTTGACCGAATGAAGGCACTAGTATTATATCAGTAAGTTTTTTTATTCCTGAATTGCCAATGTAATCCATTACCGCTTTTACATTAGGTATAAGCTCTTCATTTTCAACTTTTATTTCTGGAACCACTTGACCATCTCCAGCTACACTTATAAGTTCTATAAATTTCAAGCTCATTAATATTCCTCCTGCTGCAAAAGTAAGTTGTGAAATAGTAAAGTTTGCAGAAGTATTTCCTAGAACTGTTGCATAACCATACAATCCATTAAAAGGAGAAGCGTTGGTTGAGTATTTTAGTCCACCAGTGCAAAATAATGCAATTACATCATCAGAATTCCATTTCCATGAATTGTTAATATTTCCACCTTTGTCAGGCGTTGTTAATATATTGATTGTATTTAATCCAGCGGAAAGTGTGTATATTTTCTCATCTTGGAATGTTAGGGTAAAATTAGGCCCGGTTCCTGATTTTTTATATCTTTTAATATATATATCAGCAGGATTGACAACATTCATTTGAAATTCTGAAAGGATACAATTGGCATAGGGCACAGTGTAGCTTGTCAACCAATATACCACTACAGAATTAGAAGACCCAAAAGTATTCATATCGGCTCTTGTTAAAGCCGTTGTGCTTCCGAATTCAGTTGTCTCGGACCCATATAACCAATCAGTTATCTGCTTAGCCCCCTGCGCATCTTCACCGTTAAGCGGGTCGAATATAGAGGCAACTTCAACACCTGGTAATTCCACCTCTGTTTTTCGCCAATTCGCTCCATCATACCAAAATAAAGTATCATATCCCTTTCGCGCTTTTAAATTTCCTGCATTTGGGTAATTCGTTCCAGGATCATCGCTACTCGTTTGAGGTTTATACCACCCTTCCACGGTTGGTGCTGGATCTGCTGGCGAAATTGGTTTTGCGATATTACCAATGATTTGATAAAACAGCTCAACTGGCATTCTTCCTAGTTCTCCATCTCCTTTATCAACTACAATCCAGGAATCAAAAGAATCTGATGTTTCTGGAACATTGCTTATAGGTTCTAATTTTATAAAAGGTATATCAGGCATAATTATTTTTTTACTTCAATTCCCGTTTCATTATCAATTGCATATATCAAAGTTTTTGCGTCATTGGATAACGCATACTTCATCACATCACTGAATATATCATCTTCATTCAATAATATATTGAATCCATTTTCATCTTTCTGGTTGGTGAACTTAAATGTAACTGCCGCAGAAAGATCTTCTACTTCGGCTTTCTCTTTTCGTGTTCTTTTGGTCCCATCCACATAAAAATCATTATTAACGGAGTGAACAGAAATGAATGTCATAATATTATTATCACCTTCAATCATGAATTGATAACTGACACCCTCTTCAAGCCATGCATCATTAATAACTGTTGTTTCAATATCCCCAGCTGTCCCTGAATCTACTTCCTCGTCTATGCTGAATTGTCCCAAACAATACCCTGGTAAATTGGTAATCATCCAGTCGAACTGCTGATTACCATATGAAAACATGTTTTTAGCATAAGTATGTTTTGTAGCTATACGAATGTATTTTCTTCCGTCATTGAATAATAACTAATATTTTGATTTTCGGAAATAATTGGCTTGCTATCGGCAATATAATCAATCATATACTTAATTACTTCCACATATTCCGCTGGATCGTAATTTCCAATTTCTAGCCTAATTTCTTTTTCGATAAAAGAATTCAAGCCTTTAGTATTAATGTACTTATTGTCTGATACAATAATGATTTCTTTGTAATTTATCATTATTAATTGTGTCTAATTACTTATAAAAAGCCGTTTCATAATTTAATTGAAACGGCTTAAAATTATTTAAATATTCGATTTATTCAATCTTATCTAATCTTTCATCAAATCTCTATTAAACTCTTCAAGATCAAGTATTGGTCTATGATTTTGTTATGAGAATTTAGTTATTAAATAGCTGATTTTCTGTTAATATCAAATATATCAGTATCTTTTTCCTGAAATATGTCTTCTAATGCTGATGTGCCATTTTCCATTTTGTATTCGAGTTCTTTATCAGAAATTGGAATGCATAAAAGCCAATGTACAGTTTTCGTTTCAAGTTGCAATGGTCCTAATTTATCCCATAAAAAGGGTGATACAAACATAATGTGTTTCATCTCAGAAGTTTCACAGTACATTTCAACTATTCTCATAAACACTGTACCTGGTTGACATTCCCAACCCTTATTAATAATATAAAACCCTGATGTAGAGAGAATATTAGCCAGCATACTGAACTCTGTATATCCGGCAATTAAAAGCTCTATTGAGATGTCTTTAAAGCTATTGTCATTCATTTCAATTTTATTGGGGTAATCAGATACACCTATAGTACCACAAATTTTTATTCTTGGATAAAGAGGATCATCACATGTGAAAATATCAATAAAATTCTTTTTGTCTTCGTCATAATAACGGTTAATAACTTTATTAATACCAACAATATTTGTTATATAATTTGAAAGTTTTTTATTTTCTTCAGAAGCTTGTTCGTACATAAAATTTTATTTACTAAATATTACTTATTTTGATTTATTTAATAGTTCTTATTTCGTACTAAAATGCCGTCCCATATTAATTATTGAGACGGCTTTTATTCTATTATTCTTTTATTAAACTTTATTAATAATATGTACGTGGAGTATTTGATAAAATCAAATTAATGGCATCCTTCTTTTTGTTAACATAGAGATATTTATAATTTTCAATATCTTTCTTTTTTAAAAGAATTTTCTGATCCCCAATGTTAACTGTCAATTTTTCACAATTCGATTTTTGTAAGTAATAATCTGCTAAATTGATAGTGTTGTCTGTTGTTATACTTTTATTAAATACTTCTTTAGAATCACATTGCAGAGAAACTTTTTCATTATCAAAATTATTTTCAAAAAAGACATTGATAAAATTTCCCTTTATATCTATCTTTTTTTGTAATTCTGTCAAATTAGGTTTTGCATTTTCTTTGCTTAAAGTATAATTATGCCTTTGTTGACATTGGCAAAAAAATGATACGATTAAAAATAAAATAACTTTTTTCATATTTAGTCTTGGTTAAATGGTGATATAGATTGATTATTTTCAGTTTCCACTTTAGTGGTTATTGGCACATTCTTTTTAATTTCATTCAATTGTTCTCTTGTCAAAGCTTTACCATTAGTATCAGAAGTCATTAGGTTAATAGGTTTCATACTTTGTTTTATGTTTGGAGGGTTAGCAGGATCTACATCATGTCTTAACCCTACTGTATGACCAAATTCATGACTGGCTACCTCTCCGGTTTCAGAACCTAATATAGACATAATTTGAATTCTATTCGATTGTGAGTTTCCAATATTATTTACTTTACCCATTGTAAGTGGACTGCTTGCTCCCTCGATTTTATCTACAAAATTTACATAATAATCTCCTGCTGAAACACTTTTTACAAACTCAATATTATTTACTTTTGTACTAAGTGATACACCTTCACTATCAACCCCAGAGTAAATGCTTTCCACTGTTTTAACAATTTCAGCTGTTCTTATTTTTACATCATCTTGGGTCATAATTTTACTATTATTTAAAACCTTGAAATCAACTGTGTATTGAATATTTTCGCTTCCATCTAAATTCTTATAATGTATTCCTGACCACTCCAAGCCTTCTAGCTCTCTACCATCAGTCACTCTATTCTCAGCAAAATTATAATGAGACTGATAAGCATATTTTTCACTTAGAGGATCTACATTAAAGAACCTGCCCAGCTCTGGTATGCTGTTTCTCCATTTAAAAGAACTCCATCCTGTTTCCGTTTGCTTTTCCTGCCCCTGGAAACCATATGTATAACTTGGCAGCTGAGTATTGGCCCCCTGAAAACCTTCATACTCCATTCCCAATTGATAATAATTGGTTTCCCTGTCTATTACTGCTACATTGTTGTTTCCTCTGTAATAAGCCAGCCTGATGTTCCCTAAATGGTCTTCATAATTATATACATACCTCTTTTTCTGAAAATCATAATATCCTTCGGCCGTCGGGAAAAACTGAAGATATGGAGTTATGCTTCCACCTTCCTGCTCATACTGGAACCCGTCAAGATATTCGGTGTTCTTTGTCAGCGTTAGCCCGCTTTTGGAAGCAAAATACGTATATGCTTTCTTTAGCTTGCTTCCGTCTGCCCTGTATAAAAACTGAAGCTTATTATTATCCTGGGCAAAGTTTACCTCCTTAGGCAAATTTAAAAAATTATATGAGATAGCGGTTATACCTTTATCCAAATGATCGGTCATATTGCCATTTACATCATAACCAATGCTATTTCCGCCCGATGGATAGCCTGATGGATTGCTATTGTTGTCAACCACCTTTTTCAGCCTGTTCCCTTCATACACCTCGTATTTCAGATCATCTATCAATATAGGGGTGTTGTTGAGAGCCTGGTATCTTTTTAAGGTTTGGATATTTCCGTTCAGGTCATAAGTGAGTTTTTCGGTATACCCGTCATTTACCGGAGCTGTAGCAGTAGGTTCACGGTAAGAAGCATCCTTTAGTCTTTCTAAAGCATCGTATGTATAGGCATATCTTCTCAGAAAGTTTCCATTGGCTGTTCTCCAGTCAAACTCAGAAATATTACCGTTGTACTTTTTGGGAGCATAGGCATCATCAGCAGGATTTTCATATTTAAGCTCATAGGCAAATAATTTTCCACCAAGATCCTCAGGGTTATTCACTTTGGTAACCCAGCCCCGGATGTTGTAGGCATAATCTATAGATTGTAACGGGGTTCCAGAAGTATTCCCGGTCTTCTTATTAATAAGTTGGCCAATTTCATTGTAGGTATTTTCAGCCAGTAATTCCTCCGTATTTGTGTCTACCTGATGATATTGCTTCAGCAGTCTGTTCTGGTTATCATAGACAAACCTTTCTTTTACCTTAACTTCTGCATCAGTAG
>NZ_JAHXYG010000006.1:0-399766 GCF_019970085.1 Chryseobacterium lathyri
TTCCATCCTTATCGAGTTTTACAATCAAAACATCTTTGGAGCCATAGCCTTTAGCTGAGTTTTGAACATTCCCTGCAACAAAGAATCCTAAATCCGTGGTCTGAATGACTGATCTGGCTTCTTCATCTGAAGAACTTCCCAAAGTTTTTTGCCAAAGCTCGTTTCCAAATTCATTGATTCTGATCAGCCAAATGTCGGAGCCTCCTTTTGATTCATCTTTCTTATCCTTATTTTTTCCAGAATACGAGGTTCCAGAGAGCAAAAATCCGCCGTCTTGCGTGGTAACGGTTGCTGATAGATAGTCATGATTATTCCCTGAGAAGTATTTCTCCCAGACTTCTTCGCCTTGTTGGTTTAGCTTTACTAAATGGAAATCGTAGCCGTTGTTTTGCTTTTGACTTGAGGTCCCTGAGCCTATTGAAGGGTTGGATTGAATTGAGCTTCCAGTTATCAGATACTGTTGATCTATTGTTGTAGTAACCTGGCTTAGAAAATCCTGTGTAGAGGATTTGATGTCTTTCTGCCAGAGTATCTGCTGGCCGCATAATGGAATAGTTGCATACAACATAAGTACGCTTAAGTAATTTTTTTTCATTGGCATCTGAAATTTTTTGTGAATTTAAAATTAGTTTGTAATCAATTCAATGGGGAAAACCCCATACTTTAATTAGTGATTTTACGGCTGGATATTTTAGCCTGATAGATAATCTTTATTCATAAAGTTTGGTTTAGTATTATTATTTAATTCTGTTACAAAGCTAGTTCCGTCCAGCGACAATACCTGTCGCATTATATTAATCAATAAATTATATGAAAATTATTTAAATACAAATGCAAAAGGCACGAGCTGAAGCCAATCCGTTAGAGAGGTACTGCGAAGAACCCGACAACCAGAAAGACCCCGCCCATGCCATATAGGTACACGGGCGTAAGTCTGTCAAAATCTGGTTGTCAAAGAAGATTCGCAGTTTTCTCTAACCAATATGACAGCTTACGCTTTGTTTCGTTAAAATTATGACTACGAAGATAAAAATATTTTATATCAAATGATAAATTCTCCTATCCGTATTTTCCCCATATTTTGATATAATCTTTTTCTATATTACATAGAACCGTATTGCTATTTAAATCTGCCTTAAAATTGTTTGACGGTTTATTTTATTATGATTGCTATGTTGTTTTCATATTGTTTCACAACATAATTGAAACCTAAATTATTAAGGGAATTTAATTTTTAGAGTAAGAAGTTTCGTTACGATCTAACAATACATTCAAAAAAAGCAATTTATTAAAGAATCACTACCAGTTCAAAAACCATATATTCTTTTTATTCAGGAACAGTCGATATGACTATATTAAACTGTCAAATAAATATAATTGCATTTTAATTATTTGTAAAGACTTGTGTGGGAAGTAATGTAAAATACTAAATTTATATCTAAATAGCATTAATATATTATAATGGGTGACTGAGTAAGAGTTTAAGTATATTATATAACAGGTGAAAAATAATAATGTAATGTTTAGGAACTGTAAAAAAGATCACACCCTATACTCTTTTACGACATATTTTGAAATTTAAAAGTCGATTTAAAAAATACTTATATCTAGTTCACATCTATAAATTTAATTTTCCTTCACTTTTTACTAATTAAATAAATCCTTTTTTACGAGTAAGAAAAATCGGTTATTTTAAAATATTCCGAAGATTAACATAACAATTGTAAAAGAATGAGAAAGGTAGGGAGAATTATATGTGTCTCTATTTTTCTTTTTTGACAGAACTGTATTTATTAACCTTGTTTATCCTTTTCGACCTCTTTCACCTCGATTGTTTTCAGAATCCCTTCAATAGTGCCTAGCTGTTCCGGGCTCATTTGTTCTATGATCTCTTGGTTTAATATTGTTGCTCCTATCTGGATAAAATTATTCTGGTTTTGTATCAGGGTATTGTTGTTTAAATTATTTTGATTACTTCCGGATGAAATGTTTTTTAAGGCTCCAACACATTCCAGATATAATTTAGCAGCTTTCATATCACCATTAATGGCATGCTGGAAAACTGTGGTCATTACTTTTGACTGCATGACATGAAAATGTGTCTGAAATTCTGAATAGTAGGCACTGTTTTTATAATCCGTTAAATGCTTATGAACCGTTTGCCGGCTCAGTTCGGTTTTACTTGCTATTTCGGTTTTTGTAGGCATCCTGCCATTTTCTTTGATATGGGAAGTAATAGCCCACATGATATTAATATGGTTCTGCTCCCACATTTGATTTTTAGTATCATCTACCATAATAGCTTCAATCTTTTGATAAAATATGTCCCTTTCTTCACCCCGCAGTTGATTGAAATGATTTTGGATAGCTTCAGAAAGATTATTCCTTTGCTCAGTGGTGAACCTTTTTATATCTTCAGGAGTAATTTTGTCTAAAGACAGAACTGAGTCAATGATAGATTCTGATTCTGTCAACTTCTGTAAACCTTTATTATTTCGTAAGGTTTGCTTTCTTTCTATTTTCATTGTGTGATAATTTTATAATTTATTCTGGGGCCGATAAGTACGGTAGAAAATGAATCTACTTTAGCCTGTTTTAAAGTTGCTCTACAATTGCTTTTCGTTTGCTTTGGAGTTTTCAATCTCAGGTTTTATAAGGTTTTGCAAAATTCAATTTCAAGTTTTTTCAAGTTCAAAAAACTGTTTTTTAATACTAACATTGACAACATATTGCATTTTCAATGTCAGGTTTTGACAGGCTCTAAATATGAAGTTTTGAATTTTTTAGCTGTAATTTCAAGTTTCAATCCTTAACGACCTTTTATTTCAAAGCTGTATGATTTCGTAAAATTCAAACTAACTTTTTTTCATCTTGCGGTACCCTTTGTGGCTCAAATTGAGTGTCAAAAAAATCGCAGATAGATTTCAGCCAAAAAGTTTAACATTCGGCCTCTTTTTTTAGGGCTTATATATTACGGCAGTGGTTTCACTAACATTTAAATTTCCTTTAAATATTCTTTAAACAAAACTGGGCTTGTATTAAAATATCATAATCTTTATTTCTATGTTTTTTGAGCTTATTTTTTCTTTCTCTTTTATGAATTATCATATAATTTATGACCTCTTCTTATTAGAGTTATTTTTATAAATGGTGCATATTCCAAATTTATCAGTCTGAAAGAATTTTTTCATTTTTGAAAAATCCAGATTTTACTAGCACTTCCTGTTTGGAATTTGCACCACTTAACAATTCAAAAATTTTGTCTAAAATTTGCACTTTGATTGTATGGTGCAGATTGTTCATGTTCTGTAATTTATGGTAGTATTTTTTTACTTCTCTTGCATAACAGTTTCGATAAGGATTTTGTAGTTTTGTTATCCAGAATTCAATTGTACTTGCTTCGGTTATATATTTTACCTCAGTAGGTTTTAACCCTGTTAAATTAGGCTCTAAATTGATGATAAGGACATTTTCCCATTCACTCAGTAAATTTTCCCCTATCTTCTGGTAAACCTCATCGCTGAATAAGTCACATAGGGAATAGATTCCCAACTTACGGATATTCTTTGCCTGCTTGCTTCTGACCTCAAAACGAAATGTATTTCTTTGTATATTGTACTGAGGATAATTTATAAACTGGATGCCCTTATCATAGGCTTTAATTTGTTTATACGAGGTGGCATTGGTTATTTTATAGGTCGTGATATTGCTGCCGAAAATAAATGGGGTTTTCTTGTAGTATATGATTCCTTCAATGAGGTTTTTCATACTCATGTCTGGGATAACATTAACACCATATTCCAAATTAATTAATTGCAGCTCTATAAATTCTGAGGGCTTAATTTCCAGAATAGAGAAAAATATTTCTGTCAAAACTTCTTTACAGTCTTCGGGGCTGAAGTCATTTCCATTATGTTTATTCCCATTGAAATAATAGTGCGGAGTGATGAGTATATCTACAAAAATGAATTCGTTTCCAGCTGTGTTTTTAGATCTGCGGCATTCCAGTTTAATATTCTGCTTTGTATGTTGGTATATAGTGGTATGATTTCCCTTACTCCTCAACTGTTCAAAGTCTGTATTATTAACCAGATTATTTATTACCTTCTGGTAAAACGTTCGGAATTTAAGGAAATCCAGCATGATACTTTGAAATGCTAAGTACATAACAGGACTTAATTACAGCCTGTTACGGTTGATAAATTCATCAATTTCGTTTCTCTTGAAATAGATCCGGTTTCCCAGCCCGTAGGCAATAAGGGTTCCGTCCTTTCTCCATCGGTGAAGGGTTGATAAATCAATATGAAGTATTTCGCATACTTCATTGCGGGTAAGATAACTGGTAGGTTCTTTGGGCTGGAATTCCTCTTTTAGTTGTTCTTTAAGTTCAGGGATAATTTCTTTTTTAATCTCCCTGATTAAGTCACTCGGTGTAGTTCCGATGAATTGTATTGCACTCATATGATTTGTTTTTATTTATGAGTACAAAGTTGAGGCATTGCAAGAGGCAAGTGTTATCCAGTTTTGGCAACAGTTTATCCAGTCTGCAAATTAATTACTGATTTTCAAAGAATTAAAGAATGAAATTATTTTTCGAGTTGAGAACAATTAGGAATCTTAAAGAGATCCTGTTTATCATTACTGAATTTATTTTGTGTAAATAATGACTGTCTAACACTTTCTAATGACGGTTGGACTTCCTCTCTGATGAATTCAAAATGATCTAAAATCATTTTAGCTGTTCCCTGTATGTTAACTTTGCCATTTTTACGCTGAGGCTCTATATATCCTTTCTCAAAGAGTTCTGTAAAAATATACCCTAATGCTTGTAAACTTCCAGTGATTTTGATTTTAGATGTAATAGGCACAGCCTCTTTATCAAAATTACTTTTATTTTGTTCTTGAGATTTGGCTTCTGACTTTAGCCTATTATAAAAACTAAATTCAAAAGCATTTAAAGATTTAAGCCTTTCATCTATAAAGTTTGCAATACGAACAACAGCAAATCCAAAGTTTCGATAAAGAGTAGCATTAACTATCTTCCCATTTATCGGTATATAAGTTTTTAAAAATGGAAGTGTTAATTTATGTATATCAAAATTAATCCAATATCCAAAGCTATCATTGTCAGAAATAATATCTCTCCGTCCTATATAATCTTTAATATTTACGCCATCTACTATTTCTACTTTATTATTTTTAAGGTACATATTTACTAAGTCTAAAACATGTTGTGCATATTCTATCATGGTAATTGTTTTCTTTTGAAAAAGGTTTCCTTCTTTGTCTTTATAAGTTGTAAAAAAAGCTCCCAATATTTGTAAATTTCCTTTATTTCTAAAAGGAACTAAACAATCCATAATTTCAATGACTCCTTCAAAATCCAGTTTATCTTCTACAACATTATAACATAAATAATACCTATATAGCTCTAATAAATCTTTTAAAAAATCTAATTCATCAGCATCACAATAATGCTCAAACCACTTTTTCAAATCTGCTTGATAATTTTTTTCAAATTCTTTGAAACTTAAATAAAATGGAATTTCCATAACTCTATATTTTCCATCAAAGTTAATTCCCTAATGCGACAATATATGTCGTTTTATATTAAAGCTTAATCAATTAAATGAGATATTGAAACACTCCATAAATCAACAATAGTAGTATTTTTTGATATAGAAGACTATAAAATTCTTTGTTTATCTGATAAATCCTTAAAGGTTTTAGCTGTTTGCATTGCCCAATCATCAGCCGTTCTACCAATATAATTTAGAAACATAGATTCTGTTTTATGACCTGTAATACTCATAAGTTGAGGTGTAGTAAAAAGTTTATTCCCATAAAAATTGGTGGCAAATGAGCGTCTGCAGACATGAGAAGAAACAAGATTACATTTTTCAGTTTCTATTATTTCGTTTTTCTTGGTGATTTCATTAAAAACTTTGCCTTTTATCATTTCATGGATACCTGCTAATTCACAAACTTTTTTAATATGCCTGTTAAATAGTGCAGAATTAGAAGCAGGATTATTAGCAAATACAGGCGGGAAGTCTCCATTATATTTACTTAAAATAAGTTCAACCTCATTATGTAAAGGGATAACAACTTTTTCTCCTGTTTTTTGTTGCGTTATCTCTATAAATCTAAAAGAGTTACCCTCAAAATCTGTTTTAGAGTAAATCATTTTTTTAGTCATTCTGAGTAAATCGCTTGCTCTTTGCCCCAAATAGCAGCCTAATACAAGCCAATCAGCAGCTTTACTCCAATCAGAATTTAGAGTGGTGATACCCTTTATTTTTCCTATTTCATTTAAAGAAAGAAATACTTTATGTTCACTGTTCGTCGTTCCGGTAGTAAATCCAGCTATTTGATGATTGATCTGTTTACCATTATTCCTTGCATCAAAAATTACAGTTTTAAAATTTTTAATAAATCTAGTTGCTGTAGTTTCTAATAGATTACAATCAACAATAAGGTAATTTTTAAAATCTAACAAAACCTTAGCACTGATTTCTTCAATCAAATAATTTTTCTTTATTTTTTTCTGATAATCTGCAAATCTATCTTTTAAGTTATTATACTTTCCAATAGTACTATTAGTATTGGCAGCAATGCTCTTTTTGAAATCTATAAAATTGGTAAGATAGATTAAAAAAATACTGTCATCAGTTTTTTCATTAATACGATTATAAAAAGAATTTATTCTCCCCTCTAACCATTCTTTATTAAAAATAACACCTTTTGCATAATCCGAATTATAGCTTTTCATTACAAAAATTTCCAACTCGTTAAGCTCTAAAGCTAAATTTTTAAATTCTGGAAGCTTTTGAATTGGCCTGGACGTTTTACTACTCCAAAATGCAGGGTTAATGGTTTTACCTGTTTTAGATTGAAAAACCTTTTCTCTACTTAACGAAAAGCGTAAGTATATCTGAGCATTATCTGACTTATGTAATACACGAAATTTAATAGTAGCCATTCATAATATTTTGATAAATCAAATATATAAATTATTCCAACAAAATTCCAACAGAAATACAATCTAATAAAATACATTGAAACATAATGAAATATTAAAATATTAATAATCAATAAATTAAAACAATATTTCATTTCACATCATATCACAAGAAGCTATAGTTTGGGTACGCTAGGTACCTCCAAGCCTTTCTATATAAAACTGAATTTCAGTAAATTATAGAAAGGCTTTTTTATTTGTCTCAACAGTACAGGAAACAGCTGTTTATTCCCAACAAAAAACCATCTGCAAATTTTAAATCAAACTGAAGAGTTTAAAGTAAAATTTAGCTATTTATATTTTAATTGATCGCGGGTTATTTTTAAATTAAAACTTAAAATTATAAACTCTGTGTATGAAAATAGTTATTAATGGAAATTTTATTCGGCAAAAATGTATTTTTGCATAAAATCACTTCAATGATAAAAAAGTTTATTTTTTATTTTTCTTTTCTTTTTTTCATTAATCTAAACGGACAAAAACCCGACCAGCAAACTATAGACAGTTTATGGACTGTGGCAACTGACAAGCAAGCATATGCCCATAAAGGATCAAAAGAAATGCTCCGTTTATGCACAGAAATATATTATCAATCTAAAAATATACATTATGAAAAAGGAGAACTGAGAGCCCTTGTAAAAATGTCTGAAATATATATTAATGAGCAAAATTATGAGGAAAGTTTAAATAAAATTTCTGAAGGTCTTCTACTCGCTGAAAAAAACAACAATAATATCATCTGGTCCGACCTGTTGCGGTTACAAAGCAATGTTTATTCCCAACTCGGGTATTATGAAAAAGCCGATAAGAGTGCCCGTAAAGCATTACTGATAGCAGATAAGATCAAAGAAGATGACAGGAAACATTTAGCAAATTCCCACGCTTTGAGAAAAATAGCTGAAAATAAACTTCAGGAAAATATATTGGAAAAGAAATATGACTCTGTTCATTTTTATTTTTACAAAGCATATACAGAATCTAAAAAATTAAGCCCCAATTTCCCCTACAGGAATCTGAGAATAGCTAAAAATGCCAAAAATATGGCACTGATCCTTTTTTACGAGGATAAAATTCCGGAGGCAGAAAAATATCTGCACTGGTACGAAGAGCTAACCAAAAATATTAAAGAGAATCCTGAATACACTTCCTTTTATACGCTTAAGGGAAATATAGAAAACAGAAAAGGAAATTACCTTAAAGCTGTTGAGTATTTTAATAAGTCCATCCATTTCTCAAAAGAATACAGAATACTTCCTTTAGAACTCGCAGAAAGCTATTCAGGAATTGCAGAATCGTATAAGGAACTTCATGATTATAAAAACCAGTCGGTTTATATTGAGAAAGCAAAAAAAATAACAGACAGCTTATCTGCTGCAGAAAAAAGTCTTGTAGAAAAAGTAGCAAGATCAGAAAAGACTGATGAAAGCAAGGAAAAATATCCCAAATTACTTGTTCTTGGTATCATGCTGGCACTTGTCATAGCAGGTATTACTTTCTTTCTTCTAAAAAGAAAAAAAATATTCTCAAGAGAAAATGCTTTTAATGAAAAGGAAAATGGTACAGAATATACTCAGGCCGGTAATCCTGTTGAAAAACAAACAACTATAACTGATTCACAGGAATTAAATAATGTTATAGAACTGGCTAAAACCAACAACTCATCTTTTTCTCTTAAATTCTCTGAAGTATTCCCAACATTCAATCAAAAGCTTCTTGAAATAAATCCGCAGCTTACTCCTTCGGATTTAGAATACTGCGCGTTGATGAAATTGAATTTTGATACTAAACAGATCGCAACATTTAAAAAGTCATCAATAGGTTCCGTGGAAACAAGAAAATCCAGAATAAGAAAAAAACTCAACATCATTAATTCAGAAAACATCTATACCTGGCTTATGAAAATTCAGTAGTAGTTTCAATCTGAAAACCATTTTTAAACATGATGTAATATCCTGTAATATTTTGTAATAAAATGTATGTCAACATTTTATACACATCATATTCGAGTGTAATAATTTTGCCACCAAAACAAAAACACTTTGGATATGAACAAAAAAATAGTTTCTTTTATTTTTTTCACTTGCAGTCATCTTATTTTTTCTCAGGTAGGCATCAATACAGATATTCCTTCGGCAACATTAGATATTGTAAGTAAAGGCAGCAGCTATGCAACAAAAGCCTTAGAAGTTAATAACTCCAGCTCACAAGAATTGCTGACAGTCCTTGATAACGGTAATGTAGGCATTGGCATTCAAAATCCCTCAGCCCAATTACATACCACAGGTACTGTACGAATGGAAGGTTTGGGTATTAACACAAATAATACAAGGGTTATGACAGCAGATACAGCTGGAAATATTACCACAAGATCAACTTCAACATTATTACCACAGGTACTTGCCGGAGCCAATGGTTTGGATGCGATAAATGCAGCTCAGACAATATCTTCTATCAATAATGTTCCTACCTACACGAACGGACTGCTTATTAAAAGTTTCACCCTTTCACAACCTTCCATAGTTACGTTTTATTATAGCTTAGGGACTATGGACCTCATGAGCTCATCCGGAAGCTCCGTTTTTAACGATGGCGCTGCCAAGCAGATCGGAACTAATTTAATATGGAAAACCGTACCAGCCGGAAGCAGCTTTCCTGTAAACAGTATACTTTGCACAAGTGCCCTGCCGTTTTCGAACATTGGAGACAACTATGTAAGCGGAACCTTTTATCTATCAAATAGCTGCTCATTGCTCTTACCTGCAGGAGCATATTCTGTTGAACTGCAAGGCTTTGTAAATGCATCTGATAATAACCTGGGAATCCGGGCAACGTTTGGCAGCAACAGCTATGACAGGTTTGACATCACGGCAACATCGGCTCAGTAATCCAAATTTATTAAATACAACTATGAATAATTTTAATTGGTATTTCATTATTTTTTTAATGAACAGCTGCTGTTTATATTCTCAAGTAGGAATAAATACTTCTACTCCTTCCGCAATGCTGGATGTTGTGAACTCTGGAAATACAACAAAAATCTTCAAAGTCAGCAACCTGAATAAGGAAATAATTTCTATTCTTAATAATGGTAATACAGGGATCAACGTACCTAATCCATCAGCACAATTACATACTTCAGGAAGTATACGTCTATCTGGATTAGGAGCTAATAGTGCAGAAACAAAAATAATGACCCATGACACCACCGGAAATACCACAACAAGATCTACCACCCTACTATTACCACAGATTCTTGCCGGAGCAAACGGCACGGATGCCGTATCTGTTACCCAGACTTTGTCTTCTATATCAGGAATCCCCAGTTATACAACCAACCTGTTTACGAGAAGTTTTACCATTACACAAACTTCAATGGTTATTTTCTCTTACCAATTAGGGGTTGGCAATATAATCAATACATCAGGAAGCAACCTAACTGACGGAGCTTCCAAACAAATAGGAGCACGCCTGACATGGAAAGCCCTTCCTGCCGGCAGCCCATTTACGATAAACGGCATATTGCATACGGATGCAGTATCTTTCATGAATTTATCCCCTAATTACACAAAAGGATTTTATTACCCAAGAGGAAACTGTTCTGTAAAATTATCTCCAGGCACCTATTCTGTCGAACTGAAAGGATACGTTTATGCATACGATACTGCTCAGGGCATACAAGCAACTTTCGGAGCCTCACCTTATGACCGACTGGACATTATAGCAACCCCTATACAATAACCGGATTATGAGCATTTCAAAGAACATTCATATAGGAAATCTAGTGGGAGCCAGATACAAAGAAATGGCTATCTCACCGAAAAGAGTATGTAATTTTTTTAAACTTAATGAGCAGGAAATAGAAGAAATGTTCCAGTTAGCCCATATGGACTCAGGTTACCTTCTCAAGTGGTGCAAGCTGTTGCGATATGATTTTTTTAGAATATATTCCCAACATCTGATTTTTTATGCGCCAATACAGAAGACCGGCAGCACTAAAAACACTTCACTGCCTCAATTCAGGAAAAGTGTTTATACGAAAGAGATTATTAACTTTATCTTGAATGAAATTAATACTGGCGAAAAAACTGCTCAGCAAATTATTGAATCTTACAGAATTCCTAAAACAACATTATATAAATGGATTAATAAGTATAATGAGGAACCAGATAACTAGCACAATATAATCATGAAAAGAACTAGTCTACCCAATTACAAGCTGATATTTACCGATATAATTTCAAAAAAACATCCGGAGAAAAAAGTGAAATGCCAGTCCATCCTGGATAAAGAAGACATGTCAATACTAGATGTGATTAAACTTAACGAAATTATATTTGAAGTAAATGACAAAGAATCATTGACAAATAATCAAAAATATAAAGCTTACGATGAATCTGCCATTCTCCATATATTGGAGTATCAGAAAAAAAACAAGCTGAATAATATTCAACTCGCTAATTATTTTAAGCTTAGCAGAAATACTGTGGCTAAATGGAGGAAAAATTTTCAGTCAGATACCGACCAATAATATTTTTTAAGAACTTTAATCATTTCATTATATCCTTACTTTCAACAGTAAGGATATTTTGTTGTTCAGCATATAATAGCTGTTGCTTATAACTGAAACGCTGTTGTTAAAACTATAATTTAATTTTTAGGATTTTGAATCTGTTCCAAAATCTTTTTTCCATTCTCATTATCCGGGTTTAAATCTATAGATTTTTTATACATTTCAATCGCTTTATTTGTATCACCTGTTTTTAACAGGATTTCACCATAGCTGTCATAAACATTCCAGCTGTCAGGAAATAAATATACGTTGAGCTTAAAAATATTCAGAGCTTCTTTCTTTTGATTGGTGGTTAGCATGCGGTAGGCCCAATTGTTAAGCTCAAATTCCTTTGGATTGAAATCAGGATTTTGGGCTTTCTCTTTCTTTACAAAGTCTATTGCATTTTCAAATCCGATTTTTTGCAGGTTTTTTCTAAGATACGTTAGTGGGGTCTGCTTTAATAATGTTCGGAATATAGCATCCTGCAATTTCTTCTATGAAATCTTCAGGAGAGCTTCCTCCTAAATTGGTTAATACAATTACCGCCAAGTGATCATCCGGGTATATAAGTAAAACAGATCTGTTTCCTCCGGACATCCCAACTGCCCTATGATTTTTCCGAAGTTTTGCAATTCCCCAGCCGCGTGCCCAATCTGTAGGTGTTCCGTTATTGAATTTGCCCGGTGACCACATCATATCCAATGTTGATGGCTTTTGTAATAATTTACCGTTCTGCAAGGCAATAATCCAATTCGCCATATCTTCAGATGTACTGTTAAGTCCCGCGCTTGTGCGGCTGAAATCAGGAAATTCATAATAATTAGTCGCTAACCTGTCCTGATTTATTTTTTTACCATCGAAAAAAGTCCTGTAGCTGTAGCTGGGGGCATAATGAGGAATTATATCTCTTGAATCTCCAAACAGGGTATGTTTTAAACGAGCTACTTTAAACTGTTTTTCTTCAAAGAAATCAGCAAATGATTTATTGGTAATCTTTTCAATAATTTTACCCAATACATAATAATTAGTCTGGTTATAACTGAATTGCTCTCCTGTTTTAAATTCCAAAGGAGTGGCTTTAAGTTTTTCAAAAATGGCTTCCTCCGTTTTTAGCGGTCCTATATTTCCCGTCACAGGATCAAAAAGTTTTAACATATCAGGCAATCCGGAAATATGGGTCAGTAACTGATCGACTGTTATTTTTTGCCATTCTAAAGGTAAATTATCCAGATAAGTACTGACAGGCGCATCCAATTTTACCTTTCCTTGTTCAATAAGCTGCATAATGGCAACCCCCGTAAAAATCTTTGTATTGGAATTAATCGGAAAAATAGTATTACTTTTTACAGCAACCTGGTCCTGTACGTTTGCAACTCCATAAGATTTACTTAAAACAATTTTACCGTTTTGGACGACTGCAATCTGGACACCCGGGATGCGTCTTGCTTTCATTTCCCGATGAATGATTTCATCTACTGCAGAACTTACGTTTTGAGCAAAAGATGATAATGAAATTAGCAATGATACAATGAGAAGATAAATTTTCATGATTTAATTTTATATATATAAAACAACTGAAACCCAAATCTATTACCTCTTTTCAATAATTTAACATGAATACTTAAAGGCTTAAGGTAATAATAACCCGATAATAAAGATCGGTAAATTTGATGGCTTTTTAAACGCACAATACAATAAAATATAACGCAAAAAAAATCCCCGAATTGCTTCGGGGATAAAAACTAATAACCATGAAAACTCAAATTAAACATGAGTTGCTTCATATATTGAAAAATCGTGCCAAAGTTGTAATACTTTTAAAAATATTTTCTTCTGTATAATGATGATTTTTCTATACTATTTTAAATGAACGAAATATAAAAAGCCCCCTAAAAATAAGGGATTACAGCATAATAGTAAGATAACAGCGGATATAAAATAAGTTCTATAATCAACATAATTATGATTAATATCATGTTTGGCATTCTGATCCATAACATAAGAAAAATAAAAAAGCCTCCTAGTGGAGGCCTAAAAAAACACAAATGATGAAAAAAATTTTATAATCTAATTAAGAAAATTATTATATAATTCTATGTCTTAAAGGTAATGCCTTCTCTCTTCCCATTTTATGAGTTCAGTCATAAATGTTTTTTAATTATTCTTTCAACAAGTATACCCCCTGGTCAGTTAACATAGGTAAAACCGATGTAATCTATAAAAATAAATTATACAATCATTACTTATAAATAATTATAACAAAATATAGTATCGTAAAATAGTAAAAAAAATATCAATACAATATGATTTAAGATATATTTTTTAAAAAAGTATTTTTCTACTTTTACAAAAAACTTAACTCATTAAATCGTGATAAAATTCTCTATACTTATAGCTAATTATAATAACGGTAAGTACTTTAGAGACTGCTATAATTCGTTAATCACTCAAACCTACGAAAACTGGGAAGTTATAATTATTGACGATGCTTCTACAGATGATTCCGTAGAAATAATTGAAGCTATTATAAAACAGGACCCGCGCTTCAGCATCTATCACAATACATCCAACCGGGGATGTGGATATACCAAAAGAAAATGCATGAAATATGCAACAGGAGAATTATGCGCCTACCTGGACCCGGATGATGCCTTATATGCAGATGCTTTAGAAAAAACCATAAATGAATTTAATGAAGATGACATTGTAGCAGCTTATTCCCAAATGATGCTCTGTAATGAAAACCTTATTCCTGACAGAATATTTGGAGGGACAAAACAAATCTACAACAGCAGATATTTTTTCAACTGTCCTACCCAGTTTGCCCATTTCTTCACTTTTAAAAAAGAAACTTACCTTAAAACTTCAGGCATCAACCCCAACCTAAAAAGCGCCGTAGACCAGGATCTGTACCTGAAGATTCTGGAGCATGGCAGTGTAAAATATATTAAGGAACCCCTTTATCTTTACCGTCTCCACTCTAATGGTATTTCTCAGCAGAGCTTCAAACAGGGAGCAAAAGAATCCTTTGCCAAAGTGATTCATGACACCATGAAAAGAAGGGGAATCAGAACAATTAACAATAAAATAGTCCCGGAAATATATACCAATTCACAGGAGATCTACGAGCTTCTGAACTATCAGACCTACAAACTCCACAGGCTTATCAATAAAGTAAAAGTAACTTTCAACATATAATAGCAGCTTCTCAGAAATGAGGAGCTTTTTATTTAATATTATTTCAGCATAAAAAATAGCCTCCGGTTCAGGAGGCTCAAAAACACAAATTAAAAATCCTCAAATGAGAATTTTATAAAGTAGATCTAATATTTACCTGAACTACTCAGCCCAGGTCATAGGAATATACACAGTAATATACCCGTCTGCATCTACCTGGGCGTCCGATACAGTCCCTGTTACGGAACCATAACCGGCCCAACCGCCTTGTCCCTGCATAGCCGAAAAAGTATACGTTCCTGCTGGAATTCCCTCATTATACGCTGGAAGAGCCTGGAAACCGCCCCCATAATACGTGTCATAAACTTCCCCTGTAACCGTATTCTCAGCCAGGAAGCTTCCTACATCGTAATTTCCTGAAAGGGACTTCGTACCATCCAGGTTGACAATACCGAATCTTAGCTTATAAGTTTGAGTCTTTGAAGCCTGTTTAGAGGTTTCAGAATGTGTCTGGGTCTGAACATCAGATATCATATCATCGTTTGAACATGATAAAGCCGTAATAGCCAAGGCCACAAAAGCCATTGTTTTAAAAATTGTCATTTTCATAATAAAGTAATTTGGTTCTTCCAAAAGTAACCAATTCATATGAATTGAATAAAAACTTTTAATGAACTTAAAATTACATCCATGCACCGTTCAATAAGCTAAAGCAACCTGAAAATATTTTCAGTTTTATCAAAAAAATTATCACTTTAACATTTCTTAACTAAATTTTGGCTTCATAATTGAAAATAAATAGGAAGTCACTGCCGTCTGGCGAAGACTACTTATTAAAATTTGAATTATGAAAAAGATAGTATTAGCAGGTTTTTTATCAGTCTTTTTACTGACAGCCTGCAAAAAGGACGAAAGGACAGCTGAAAAATCTCTGGAAGAGCAGAAACTTGAATTTCAGGCAAGACAGCTTGAAATAGAAAAGCAAAAGCTGGCTATCGAGAAAGAAAAAATAGTGTATGAAGCACAGAAAAAGGCAGACAGCATTGCTGAAAGTAAAAAATCTCAGGCAGCTGCAGCTAATAATTCAAAGCCTCAGATCATAAGAGAAACCAGAACAGTATATAGAGACAGAGGATCAAACTCTAATTCAGGAGGCGGAAACTATGCAGATAATGGAAGCAGTTCTTCCCAAGGAACCACTGCCACTCAAAAGAAAGGATGGAGTAAAGCAGCCAAAGGAACCGCTATTGGGGCCGTAGGTGGCGCCGCAGTAGGAGCCATTGTTGCTAAGAAAAACAGAGGTCTTGGAGCCGTGATAGGTGGTGTAGTAGGTGGTGCAACCGGTTATACGATTGGTAGGGCTGGAGACAGAAAGGACGGAAGAGTTCAACCACGTTAATTAATATTTTCACGATAACATTTAAAGATTGCTTATTTTTAAGCAATCTTTTTTTATGATGCTACTTTTATTTTCTTCGGTTCTTGTTCTTTCAGTACTCGCAGGCTGGGGGAAAGTCATGGAAAACTTCTTTGGCTCTCTAACCGGAGGTATTTCAGGTAGCATTTTAACCGGAATATTAGGACTCAGCCTTATATGGACTGTTCTTGCATTTTTTATTCCTATTAATATATATGTAGAAATTCCTTTTATACTTGCTGGAATTTTCTTCTTTTTCAAAAAGAAATTGCACTTAGAATTTCATCATTTTTCCAAGAAAGACACCTTTTTAATCGGCAGTATTTCACTGATTATTTTATACAGCAGTTCTTTTTATCCTTATATATTGGATCATTTCGGGTATTATGTTCCAACCATCAAATGGCTTACGGAATATGGTCTGGTAAAAGGTATTTCCAATCTGGATTTTACATTAGGGCAAATGTCCGTATGGCATATTTTTCAGGCAGGGTTCTCCGGATTTTCAGATCCTTTTCTAAGAATTAATGCCATTCTTCTGATCGCTTATACTTTTTATATTTTTGAGAAGAAGACTTGGATCCAGCTGTGTTTTATCCCCATACTCTTACTCTTCTCACAGTCACCAAGCCCTGATCTTCCTGTTATTACTTTATCATTGATTATTTTAAACGAAATCATGACAGGAAACAAAAATATCAGTCTTCTTTTTGCTTATGCTGTTTTTGTTTTTTCGATAAAACCTACCATGATATGGCTCCCATTACTGGTATTCCTTTGTTCTGTATTCATTTTTAAACCCAATTATAAAAACTGGATCTTAGGAACCGGGATTCTTATTTTGTTCTTTATCAAAAATATATGGACCTTCGGATATCCTGTATTTCCCGTTGCCATAGGTGATTTTGGATTCACCTGGAAACCCAATCCGGAAGTCTTAAAAATTTCATCACAATATGCTCTTCAGAAAACATATGATATGCAGTACAGCTACGAAGAAATTCAAAAATTCTCTTTTTATGACGCGGTCAGAAACTGGTTTACCCTGAAAGGAATTAAATCGAAAATCAACCTGATCTTCATTTTAAGCCTGGTTATTTTTTCTGTTTTTGCCTTCATTAAAAAGAAAAAAATCATTAGCCTTGTCTGCATTTCCTTATTGATAAAAAGTATACTGGTATTAGCTTTCTCGGCACAATACCGTTTTTTTCTTGATGTATTTTTCGTGATCGCTTTTATCCTGTTTATTCATTTCAGTAAAAAAAAATCACTTGCTTTTTTCTTCGCCTCAAGTGTATTGGTGATCGGGACTTTAAGTTTCCCCAATTTCATCCGTCATTATATTCCGAGTTTCAGGCCGGGAAATTTTATGGCCGGATTGAAAAAAGAACAGCTGTATGAGCCTTCAACTTATCATTATAATAAGTTTGAAACTTTCAAAACGGGAAATTTAAAATTCAATGTATCAAAGGATTACCCTTTTAATTTTGACACCTCCCTTCCTGCAATTTCAGCAAGTTATATTTTTGATGATGCAAAAGCAGGAATCTTCCCTCAGTACATTGACGAAAAAAACATCAAAAAGGGATTTATCTGGAAAAAATTGACAGCAGATGAAAAAACTGAAATCCGAAATGTTATCAACAGGATCAAAAATAGCAGACCTAAATAGTAATAAAAATTCCAGGATAAATTTCTAATTGAGATACCTTAAAATATCCTTCTTTTCCAGGGTAAATTTTTCATGAGATGCATTTTCAAGCGTAATCGTCTGGCTGCTGTCAAGGAGTAGTTTTACTTTACAGAAAGTCTCATTATCTATTTTTGACGTATCCATATTGTTTATTTTAATAATCTTCTCTGTTAAATTTAATCCTGATAACTGAGGAATTTGTAATTTATTAACAATAATCAGATTATCATTGACAGGGGCAAAAGAAATACCAAAAGACAAGTACTCCAGACTCTTATTCGGTTTGTTTAAAACAATTCTTTTATTAATAAAATCCAGGTCAACTAAATAATTTTCAATAAACCTGGTTCCTATTAAATCAGGAGAATCAGAGCTACTGTCTACCAGCTGATTACCCAGGTTTGAATTATTAATTTCAACCTCCATAATATCAACCTGCCTCTCCCCTTTACTAATACTGTTTAGAGATTGTGACAGTAACCCTTCAAAAGCCAGAAAATTTTTATCCTTTATTGCATCATAAGATTTTTGATTCATTGTAAAACCCATGCCGGAACCGGTATCAAATATAAATCTGATATTTTGATTCCTTATTTTGGCATTGATTTTTGGAACACCTGTAAAATTTTCTTCGGAGAATGGAATCATCACTGAAGCCGCGGTATATTCTTCCTCAGCTTTATCAGATATAGTGATGGTTTTACTTTTAAAATCAATCCGCCATATTCTATTTCTCATCATATTGGCTCCCAATATCCCGCTTATTTTTTTACAGGCACGGGAACTCATCCAGCCTATATCTGCAAATGAAAAATTTATATTCTCAAAATTCAAATCTGAAATCTGTAAATTATTTGTGGAAAAAACATCCATTTTAGATCGGACATTATTTGCATCAATTCCTTCAAAAACAGTACTGCTTTTCTTTTCATTCAGCTTACCCGTTAATTCAGATGAAATAATGGTGAAGGCTCCGGAATCAAAAATGAAGTTATGCTGGTCATCCCTGATTTTTACTTTAACGATTATTTTTCCATCAATAAAGTCAAAGGGTATTGTTACAGCTTTAAAAAAAGGACAAAGTAATAATAAAGCTATAAAACAATATTTCTTTAAATTTTTCATTTTTTTCTTTTATTTCAGATAAAAAACAAATATAAATATAAAAAAACCAGACTATTTATGAAGCAACTTTATTTACTCTTCCCAAAGCCGGGGCCCGGGTAAGAGAAAGTTAAAAATCTGTTGAATACAAATACAAAGACTTTATTATTATCTGAAGAAAAATAGGTAATTTTGTAACATGTTCAATACATTAGGTAATCTTCTCAGTCTTACAACATTTGGAGAAAGTCACGGTGTGGCTTACGGCGGTATCATTAATAATTTTCCGGCAGGTTTAACGGTCGATTTCGATAAAATTCAATATGAATTGGATCGTAGAAAGCCGGGCCAATCTGCGATTGTTACTCAAAGAAAAGAAAGTGACACGGTAAAGTTTCTTTCCGGGATCTTTGAGGGAAAAACGACAGGTACCCCAATCGGTTTTATTATAGAAAATGAAAATCAGAAGTCTAAGGACTATGATCATATCGCAGATTCATACCGCCCGAGTCATGCAGATTTTACGTATGACCAGAAATTTGGTATCAGAGACTATCGCGGCGGCGGAAAATCTTCAGCAAGAGAGACGATCAATTGGGTTGTTGCAGGAGCATTGGCTAAACAGCTTTTATCCGGTATCGAGATCAATGCTTATGTTTCTTCCGTAGGCGATATTTTCTGTGAAAAACCATATCAGGCTTTAGACTTTTCAAAAACGGAAAGTAATGATGTGCGTTGTCCGGATGCTGAAACTGCAGAAAGAATGATCGAAAGAATTAAAGAGATCAAGAAAGAAGGCAATACCATCGGCGGAACAGTGACTTGCGTAATCAAAAACGTTCCTGTAGGAATTGGAGAACCTATATTTTCCAAGCTTCAGGCCGAGTTGGGCAAAGCTATGCTGAACATCAATGCC
Organism: Chryseobacterium lathyri; assembly: GCF_019970085.1. Lineage (NCBI taxonomy): Bacteria > Pseudomonadati > Bacteroidota > Flavobacteriia > Flavobacteriales > Weeksellaceae > Chryseobacterium > Chryseobacterium lathyri. The sequence goes on from NZ_JAHXYG010000006.1 coordinate 19,881, forward strand.
TGCAAAGGATTTGAATACGGAAGCGGCTTCTGCGGTGCTAAAATGACAGGAAAAGAGCATAATGATGCTTTCAATACGGATTTCACCACAAAATCTAATCTTTCCGGAGGAATCCAGGGAGGAATTTCCAACGGAATGGATATTTATTTCCGTGCTGCGTTTAAACCAGTAGCTACTATCTTAAGACCTCAGGATAGTGTCGACAAATACGGAAACCCTGTCATTGTAGAAGGAAAAGGACGTCATGACCCATGTGTAGTGCCAAGAGCTGTTCCTGTTGTGGAAAGCTTAGCGGCATTTGTACTGGCAGACCTGTTTTTGATCAATAAAACAAGAAACATCAATAATTTTTAATATAAATATTGGGTAATGAAAAATTACTGGGATCAGGGAATTTCTTTTGAAGAATATATCCGCATCGGAAGAGAAAGATTAGAAAATCCTTCCAACCAACAGGAAATAGAATATAAACAATACTATGAACTCGGGCTTCAGAGAATGGACAGAACGCTGAAAAAGTATGTTCCGGATGAAGAACAGGTAAAAGAATTAGCCTCTAAGAATTTTGACGGAAAAATACTGATCATTTCAGAAGCATGGTGCGGCGATGCCAGCGCTACGGTTCCTGCTCTTGTTACTTTTTTCGAAGGGCATAACGATGTGAGAATCTTCCTTAGAGACAGTGACAAAAGTCTGATCAACCAATACCTGACCAACGGTACAGAATCTATCCCTAAAGTGCTCATTCTGGATAAAGATTTCAATGTAAAGAATTCGTGGGGACCGCGTCCGAAATACGGATACGAATTATTAATGAAACATAAGGCAGATCCGGAAGCTTACCCAAAAGATAGCTTTTATAACGACCTGCAGCTGTATTATGCTAAGAACAGAGGCAAGGATGCCGTTCAGGAGATTTTAGAATTACTATAATATCACAATTGAATTCCATAAGGCGAAAATTAACAGTAAATATTAACGCATGAAAAAGAATATCATATATCTTGTCCTTATCATCATTATCGGTGTCGTCGCTTTTGTCCCGGGAGTAAAAGAATACCTGAGAGATCAGTTCTTCCCGATCGCGACCATCGAAAATGCCGTACATGTAAGCGAAGAAGATTATGACATTGAACTGAAAGGAATCAATGTACCGAGTACCAATCTTAAAACATTTAGGAACAAACCTGTTTTCCTTAATTTCTGGGGAACATGGTGCCCGCCATGCAGAAAAGAATGGCCCAGCATTCAAAAATTATATGATTCCAGAAAGGGAAATGTAGACTTTATTCTTATTGCCATGAACGACAAGGAAGAGGATGTAAAAAAGTTTTTAAAAGAAAATAATTATTCCGTTCCTGTCTATATTGCACAAAGCCCTATTTCTGAAAAAATTCTTCCCAAAGTATTCCCTACTACTTTTCTTATTGATAAGCACGGAAGAATCATCATTAAAGAAGATGCCTCCAGAGATTGGAACACAGAAACTGTACATCAGTTCATTGACAATATCATCAAGTAATTATTTTAACTAAATTTTATAATTTATTGGTATAGAATTTGCGAAATTTACTACGTTGAAAAATTTATTAAAACTAAACACAAAATGAAATATTCAAAATTGAATCTTGCAAAAGAAGCGATCAGCCATAAAGGCTTCGTTAAAAAAATTCCTGACATCTTCAGAATGGTCAAGTTATGGAGAAAAGGAGAATACCCGATGAGATCTATCGATATCATCCTTCCTCTTCTGGGACTTTTATACGTAATTTCTCCTATTGATATACTTCCTGAATTTGCCGTTCCTGTTTTAGGAGTTATGGATGACCTGGCAGTATTGTCACTGACAATCCCAAAGCTTATCAAAGAAGTGGATAAATTTTTACTGTGGGAAGCAGAACAAAGGCTGAACGGCACTAAAATTATCGATGCAGAAATTGTAAAATAATAATTACAGAAATATTTTTAAACCATCCTGAAACATTTCAGGATGGTTTTTTATTGACAAATGGTTGATAAATTTTTAAGCCTTGTTTCAAATCATTAAATTTGCAATATCTAATAAAAAATAATGGAAAGTAAAAAAGAATTTTTCTTAGAGTGCTACAAGCTGGGCATCATCAAATTCGGAAGGTTTACCTTAAAAAGCGGTATCGAAAGTCCGTTCTATGTGGACCTGAGACCTTTGGCTTCAGATCCTAAAATCCTAAAGAATCTGGCTAATTATTTGTTGGAAATGCTTCCACTGGATAATTTTGATTTAATCTGCGGAGTGCCTTATGCAGCCCTTCCGATGGCTACTGCGATGTCTTTGGAAAGCTACATTCCATTAATTATTAAAAGAAAAGAGGCCAAAAGCTACGGAACGAAAAAACTGATCGAAGGAATTTACCAGAAAGGGCAGAACTGTCTTTTGGTGGAAGATGTGATCACTTCCGGAAAATCTCTTGTAGAGACTATTGCAGAAGTAGAGCAGGAAGATCTTAAAGTAGCTGACATCGTTGTGGTTCTTGACAGAGAGCAGGGTGGAAAACAGTTGTTGGAAAGTAAAGGATACAGAGTTCATACCCTTTTCAATATTTCAGAAGTTTGTTCTATTCTTCAGGAAAATGGAGAACTTTCTGATGAAGAAGTAAAAAGAATCCAGGATTTCCTTCAGGGAAACCATATTCAGTTTGAAGAAAAGACGAGAAGTTCTTACGAACAGAAGTTAGAGCATGCACAACATTCGGTTTCTAAAAAACTGTTGGAAACCGCTTTGGCAAAAAAATCAAATCTTATTGCCTCTGCAGATGTTACCACAACCCAGGAGCTGCTTGATCTTGCTGAAAAAGTAGGCCCTCATGTTATTGCATTAAAAACACATATCGATATCATTTCAGATTTTGAATACGAAAAAACAATTGTTCCTTTAAAAGCATTAGCTGAAAAACACCAGTTTTTATTAATGGAGGACAGAAAGTTTGCAGATATCGGTAATACACAGGAACTCCAATTCACCAGCGGCGTATTTAAAATTACAGACTGGGCAGATTTCGTTACTTCACAGGTGATCGGAGGATTTGAATCTCTGGACTGCTTCAAAAATGTAGGCGTTGTCGCAATCGTAGGAATGTCTTCCAAGGGAGCTCTCACTACGGCAAGCTATCGTGAAGAGGCTCTGAAAGTAGCACTGTCACATCCAAATGTGATCGGAGGAGTATCACAAAATCAGATTCCTGAAGAGCTGTTACTTTTTACTCCGGGTGTTAATCTTGCAGATTCAGGGGACGGAAAAGGACAACAGTACAATACTCCTGAACATGTTTTCAAAATGCTTCACTCCGACTTCATCATCGTAGGAAGAGGAATTTATAAGGCTGAAGATCCTGAAACCGCTGCCATTACTTATAAAAATGAGGGCTGGAATGCGTATGTTAATTCTTTGCGAAAAAACGTTTTTCAGGGCTAAAATCCTGCTGGATATATTCAAAATAAGTTTATATTTGGGCTTTATCACAGGATTTTGAAAAAGATTACGACTTGCCTTGTTTTGTTTTGGGGAATTGTACAGGTTTCCGGGCAAAAAGACAGTATATACATTGAAGCTAAATTATCTACCGACAGAAAGACGCTGGAGGTTAACCAGGAAATTGTGTATTACAATCATTCCGACAAAGACCTGCAATCGGTAAAGCTTCTCAATTGGGTTGTCGCTTATAACAAAAAAGGAACATCACTGGTATACAGAAAGCTGGAAGACAGGAATAGTGATCTTCATTTTGCAAAAAATAATCAGCTGGGTACACTTCTGGATTTGCAAATTAAAAATTCTGCACAGCCTGTTTCAGTGAATTCCACATCGGATGAGAATCTTTTTCTTCCCCTGAAAGAGGCTTTAAAGCCTGGCGAAAGTGTCAAATTACAGCTTCAGTATAAAATGCACCTTCCCGATAAGAAATTTACGGGTTATGGTACTTCAGATAAAATCACTGCATTAAAATATTTCTTTATTGTTCCGGATCATTTTGATCCGGACAATATTTCCAAAAGAAACTATCATGATATTGAGGAATCGGTAAGCTTCAATACTTTCTGGACCGTCAATTTTGACCTTCCTCCTAACAGTTTTATAGAAAGTAATCTGCTACAGATCCAGATGAATGCATTTAAAGGTTACCTTGATTCTGATCCTGAATTTGTAATCTCGCAGAACGGGCTACCTTCTATAAAAGTAAATGTGGATGGAGCCGATACCGAGATCAAGTTCGGTTATAATCTAAAACCGGAAGAAAAACAAAATCTTGAATTTTACCTGCCCCTGCATTTGAAGTTCATCAAAGAAAAAATAGGATTCCTTCCAAAAAACCTCTTTATTTCGGAAAAATTTAAATCTTCGGAAGATTTTTTCGGGAGTAATGATATCTCTTTCTGGAAATTCAGATTTCAGCTGTTCACTGACTCCGAAAAAACAGATCTTGATTATTTTGGAATCATTGCAAAAAAAATACTTGACGAAAGCATTATTGCGGATAAACAGAAAGATCACTGGTTTAAAAACGGTTTGAAATCTTACCTGGAAATCCAGTATCTCCAAAAGTTCTATAAGGAAACCAAGCTATTGGGCACGCTTCCGGAAACCCGTATTTTTGGGGTAAAGCCATTAAAATTATTCCATGCATCCAAAGTAAAATTGATTGACCGTTACGGACTGGCCTATCAATACATCATGTCCCAGAACCTGGACCAGAAGATCAGCGAGAACTTTACGGTTTTGAGCAACTTTAATGACATGGCGGTCAGCAGTTTTGAAACGGGAAGCCTTTTTAATTATACTGCCGAAAAAATGGGGTATGATCAGTTCAATAATATTCTTAAAGATTATATTTCCAAAAATACAGACAAGAAAATTGAACCGGAGGAATTTCTTAAAGAACTCGCTGAAAAAGACAAAACATCAGGATATCTCACCAATTTTTTAAAACAAAAAAACAGGGCTAACTTCAGACTGAAAAATGTCAGAAAACAGGATGATTCTTTGAATATCAAAATTGGTAAAAATATAGATTCTCCTATTCCTGTACAGCTTGAAACGCAGACCAGCGAAGGCGAGGTAAAATCTTATTGGGTAGAAACAAAAGAAAACGAAAGAATCACCAATTTTGCTCTTCCTGCTTCGGAAGATATCCACAAAGTGACTCTAAACTCGGATTATATTTTCCCCGAATCTAAATACCGGGATAATTTTTTATATGCAAAAGGTTTTTTTTCAAATGCAAAAAAAATAAAATTTAAACTTATCAAGGATATTCCAAATCCTGAATACAACGAAGTATACATCAGTCCAAGGGTACGTTTTAATAATACATATGATAAATTCCTTTTGGGTGTTAACTTAAAAAACCAATCTTTTTTCGATCAGAAGTTCTTGTACTCATTTACACCTACTTACAGTACAGGAACCGGAAAACTAACCGGATCAGGTGCTATCTCCTACTCTTTCCTTCCGGCCGAAGGTGTTTTCAGAAGTATTACTTTTGGAGTATCAGGTTCTTATTTCCATTATGATTACGGACTGGCTTACAGGAAAGGTTCCATATTTTCCAATTTCAACTTCAGGAAAAATCCAAGAAGTACGGTAAGCAGAAGCTTGGGTTTTTCTTATAATTATTTAGAAAGGGATCTCAGTCCTAAAATGATCGCTAACAAAGATTATGACAAATATAATCTCTGGAGCGCAGGCTATGGGTATAGCGACAGCCAGATGATCCATGAAAAAAGCTTAAGCTTAAGCACTCAGGGTATGGAAGATTTCAATAAAATAACTGCTGAAGGCTTTTACAGATGGGAATTTGCTCCAAAGCAAAAGTTAAGCGTTAGATTATTTGCCGGTTATTTTATAAGAAACGAGACCCGGAATAATACGTTCAACTATGGAATCTCAAGGGTATCCAATTATTCTTTCTCTTACAATCTGTTGGGGGAAAGTGCTAACAGTGGTCTTCTGTCACAGCAGTTTATCCTGGCTGACGGAGGTTTTAAATCCTTCATCCCGGGATCTGTTAATCAGTGGATTACTTCTTTTAATGTAGATTCCAGCGTTTGGAAGATATTTCATGTGTATGCAGACGCAGGGATCTATAAAAATAAAAACCGCCCTGCAGAGTTTATCTGGGACAGTGGTATTAAAGTAAAGCTTATTCCTGATTTCCTTGAAATATATTTCCCGATCCAGTCCTCCTTAGGCTTTGAACCTTCTTTCAAGGATTACGCAAAACGCATCAGATATACTTTAGTACTTAATCTCGGTGCGGTTATCAATGCTGCGAGAAGGGGATGGTATTAAAATAAAAAAGCAACTGTAAAACAGCTGCTTCTTTTAACATGTTATATTGAAAACTAACTTTTGCTTTAAATTAAACTTCATTGAATACAAAGTATTGTTTTAATGAATTCTTCTTTTTTCTATTTAGTACACATCAAATACAATACCACAAAAATTAAAATATTCAAAAAAATACACGATATCCATCTTTAAATATTAAAGAAAATTCCAGATTGAATATGATTATAAAAAAGCTCCGGCCATTTCTGCGAAATGGCCGGAGCTCATATTAATAAAGAAACTAAAATTAGTCTTTTAAAATTTTCTGAGATACAGGCTCGTTATTTACTGTTCCTGTAACGATATAGTTTCCTTTTGCCAGTTCAGCGACGTTTACACTACCATTTTCTTTTACAGAAGCAGATTTAACTACCTGTCCAAACATATTGTAAACTTTCACATCCTTCACATCAGCTCCGAAAGTAATTTCATCGCTTTTCACAAAAGTGTTTTTTACAAAGTTTTCTGCTTTTGCATTCTTAATATCTGAAACAGCCAACGTTGTTGAAGCATATGTTCTTGCAATCAGATTATCAATACTGATATTTCCCGTTCCTGAAGTAGCAGACCCTGCTTGTCTAATTGCCACAGAAGCTAATTGAGTTGCAGCAGCAGATGTACCGGTACTATTCGACAATAATGGTTGTGAATTGATCAGTAATGTTCCTACATTCGTTGAAGGAGTTACGCTATTATCAACAGTATAAGTAACCGTAATATTTGCAGGAGTTCCGTAAGGAATTTCAGTACCATAAGTAGGAGTTGCAGTACCTCCGGAATTATTTAAAACTCCAAGCGTATATCCTGTTGCGCTTCCTTTAATATAAAGTCTTCCGTAAAAAAATGTCACTGATGTACCTGCCGTACCACCAAACATTAAGAAATAGTCCCCAGTAGTAGTAAGTCCTGTTGCACTTGCAACATTAATTGTAGCAGAATAATCAGCTTTGTTAACTATACCGGCACCCATAATGTAAGGAGTAGAAAATGCTTTATTTGCATCTTCTGCATTTCCTGCTACTAAATTAACTACACTTCCATTCGCCATAAGCGTACCTGTAGTTCCGCTATGTGCAACCCATCCGTTTGCAGTAAGAGCTCCTGTATAGTTAAAATTATCTGTAAGTACAGTAGTTTGTGCATTTACAAAACTAATAGCAGATGCTATTCCCAAGATAGTAAAGATTTTTTTCATTATAAAAAGTTTTAAATTTATGAGTTAAAAGTACAAAAAACCATCACTATATAAAAGTGGCAAGACATAATTAACAATTAATTAAAGTCAATTTTTTAACAATCTTTCGGGAAACCTTACTACCATTACTATTTCCTATTGTGAAATAAATCTCTTGTCAAAGACTTATTGTGCTTTAAGTTGCATTTTCGGTAATTAATAAAGATTTAACAAACGTATAAAAAATTAATGATTGCGAAATTTGAGTATCAATAATCTACATGATAAAATCATCAGTAATTTTCAGGGATTTACAATAATTAGATTAAATTTCTGTTAATAATGCTAAACCCCGTTCCGTTAACATTTTTTAGTTATTTTTACGAATTATTTTAAAACACTTGCGCAATCTTTTTCTTCTGATCGGTTTGTTTTTCATGGGCATATTTTCGGCCCATGCGCAAATATTTTCGTGGAAAAATCCAAATATTCCTGAAGACAGTATTAAAAAAGACAGCATCCTTGCAGCCCGTTTTGAACAGGATATTTTCGCAAAAGACACTCTGGATTTTGTAAAAACCAACAACAAAATAATCGTAGATGAGGCAGTACTTGTCAAAAACGACAAAAAAAGATTTTTAGGAGAGCTGAACTCTAAAGGCTCCATCATTCGTGGAATTACATTCGGTAACAACCAGGGACAATCTGTACAGAGTTCAATGGATCTTCAGATTTCCGGAAGGCTTTCTAAGGATGTGACTATTTTAGCAAGTATTTCGGATCATAACCTTCCGATTCAGGCTGATGGCTATACACAAACCCTGGAAGAGTTTGACAAGATTTATATGCAGCTGAATATTAAGGATAAATCGATCCTCAGAGCTGGGCATCTTGATCTTGTAGAATCGAAAAATTATTTTGCAAAATTCCAGAGACGAAGCATGGGGCTTGAGTTTCAGACTGAATTCGGAAAGGATAACAAAACCTTTATAGATGTTTCCATGGGGGTTGCACGAAGTGAATTTCACAGGGTCCGTTTTCAGGGAGTGGAAGGCAACCAGGGCCCCTACCGTTTAACCGGGAAGAATGGTGAGCAGTTTATCACCCTTATTTCCGGCTCCGAGCAGGTGTTTATTGATGGTATTTTAATGAAGCGTGGTGAAAACCAGGATTATGTCATTAATTATAATACCGGAGAGGTAACCTTTACCAGCTTCCGTCCGATTTTTCAGCAGAATTTTATTACAATTTCATATAATTATACGAACAGGAATTACTCCCGATATTTATTTACCGGAAAAGTAGAACATCAGAGAGAGAAGTTTAAAGTAGGAATGAACTGGTTCATGGAAAATGACAACAAAAATGCTCCCCTTTCTTTAAATCTTTCCAAAGAAGACGAACAGATCCTTGCCGATGCCGGTAATGACCCCAATCTGATGTATGCACCATCAGGAGTAGTTACTCCATATGATGTTAATAAAATTCTGTATCGCTTAAATCCAGCCGGAAATTTCTACGAGTTTTCAACAGATCAGAATGAAACACTTTATCAGGTTTCTTTTACTTATTTTGGTATTAATCAGGGGGATTACAAAATTACACAGACAACTAATAACGGCCGTGTTTTTGAGTATGTCGGGAATAATATGGGAGATTATAAAGCGGTAAGAAAACTTCCTTCCCCTCAGAAATCGCAGGTGTATTCAGTAAATTCCGAATATCTTTTAAAAGAGGGTAAAATTGGGGCTGATTTTTCACTGAGCAATTATGATCTGAATTTATTTTCTTCAAAAGATGCCGCTCAAAACATTGGATACGCATGGCGTATTTTCGGAAATAAAAGTTTTACAAAAAATAACTGGAAAGGAACTCCGAGTTTTGAATATCAATATATAGACAAGCAGTTTCATATTCTTGACCGTATCAATGATGTAGAATTCTCGAGAGATTTTAACCTGGTACAGGAATTCAGCCAGAGAACTCAAAACAGGTTTATATTCAGCTTTTTAAATAAATGGAACAATAAATCTACTCTGAATTACCGCGTAAACTACCTGGATGAACAGGATACCTACAAAGGGATAAAAAATGATCTTGATCTTAGCTGGATCACAGGAAAGTTCTTTACAAAAGGAAACTTGTCATACCTTAATACGAATGCTACACTTCAGGACACGAAATTCATCCGGGGTGGAGTTTCTACAGAATTTACCGGTAAAAAAGGAAGCTGGGCTATCGGAGGAAGCATGGAACATAATGAGAAGAAGTATAATGATACGCAGCTCATGGATGTTACCAGTTTCAGCTGGAAAGAGATCTTTGTTCAGAAAAAGATCGGTGACAGTACACGCACAAAGCTTCTTGCAAAAGTGTATATGAGAGATAACGACTCTGTACGAAACAACAGGCTGGAAAGTATGAATAATATCCTGGGAATTATGGCAGAAAGCCAGCTGATCAAAACCGAAAGAACTACTTTAAATGCTTTGATACATTATAGAAAATTCTTTTACCAGAATGATGAAGCTGACATGACCCGAAATAATGATTTCGTAGTCGGGAATATTCTATATAACCAGCAATTATTCAGAAACGGAATGCGCCTGCAGGCATTTTATGAACTTGGAAACGGACAGGAAGCCCAAAGGGAATTCCAGTATCTTAAGGTAACAGACGGACAGGGTGTTTATAAATGGACCGATTATAACGGAGACGGCATCCAGCAACTCGATGAATTCGAAATTGCTGAATATTCTGACTTAGCACAATATATCAGGATTTACACCAATTCTGTACGCTATATTCCTTCCAATAAAAATAAAATTCAGCTGGCATTATTCGTTAATCCGTCGATAGTTTTCAATTCTGAAAATGCATTTTTAAAACGATGGAATTTTAATGTTTCGTTGAATTCACAAAACTCTTTTTACAAAAAGGACAAGGTTCTGGTACTGAATCCTTTTGAAAAAAACAGCGATCAGATCTTAAAAAACCAGAATATTCTGGCCTCTGTCCAGTTTAATCCAACTGAAAAATCCGGCTGGAACGGAAACTACCGTTTTATTACCAATGATAACCTCATCAATGCCAATTTCAGTAATGAAGAACGTGAGCAGGTTTCCCATTTCATCAATATTGGATATTGGTTTAACAAGGAATTCAGAGTTGATTGGGAAAATTCGATTCACGATCTTAAAAATTCATCCCAGCTATTTGCCACAAGGGATTACCGTTTGAATAATATTGAAACCAAACCGAAGGCCACCTATAAATTTACAGATGCTATACAGGCTGAACTTTCTTCTGCTTACCGTCAGAAAAAAAGAATAGATGGTGAAGAGCTCCTGAAAGCTTTTGATGTGACAGGAACCATTCAGTGGGAACGCAGAAAAACTTCGATCAGGGGAAATTTCTCTTTCATCAATAATGATTTTACCGGAAACAATTTCAGTATTGTAGGAAACCAGATGCTGGACGGTCTTAAACCCGGCAAAAACCAGGTATGGAGTGTTTTTATTCAGCAGGCGATCAACTCTTTCCTTCAGCTTAATTTAAATTATGAGGGAAGGAATTCCGGAGACAGGACCATTCACATCGGAAGTATGCAGGTGAAGGCGAGTTTCTAATTAAGTAAGGGAGTTTGAGGGTATGAGTGTTTGTAGGTGGGAATTTAGTTACTGGTTGCAGGGCTTTTGTTATCATCTCATTTCCTATCTTTTGTCTGAAATTTAATATCTGTTATTTAAACCTTACCATTCACTTGTGAAGCAAAAACTCACTATTCACATCAATTTTTTTCAAATAGATATCCATCATTTACAGTCATAGATATTATCATATTTTCAAATGTTTATAATTTCGTAAATTTGCCGCATGGTAAAAATAGGCAATATAGAACTGCCGGAATTTCCGCTTTTGCTGGCTCCGATGGAAGATGTAAGTGATCCTCCGTTCAGACGCCTGTGCAAGATGCACGGGGCAGATCTGATGTATTCAGAATTCATTTCTTCTGAAGGCTTGATTCGTGATGCAATGAAGAGCCGTAAGAAGCTGGATATTTTCGATTATGAAAGACCGGTTGGTATTCAGATCTTTGGTGGAGACGAAGAGGCGATGGCGATGTCTGCAAGGATTGTAGAGACGGTAAACCCGGATCTCGTGGATATTAATTTCGGATGCCCTGTAAAGAAAGTAGTTTGTAAAGGAGCAGGAGCGGGAGTTCTTAAGGATATTGACCTTATGGTACGCCTTACCAAAGCTGTTGTAAGTTCTACTCATCTGCCGGTAACGGTTAAAACCCGTCTGGGATGGGACAGCACCAGTATTAATATAGATGAAGTGGCAGAACGTTTACAGGAAACCGGTATCAAAGCTTTAACGATACATGCCAGAACGCGTGCACAGATGTACAAGGGCGAAGCGGACTGGGAGCATATTTCCAGGATAAAACAAAATCCTAATATTGAGATTCCTATTTTCGGAAACGGCGATATTGATTCTCCGGAAAAAGCCCTGGAATACAAACAAAAATATGCATGCGACGGGATTATGATCGGTCGTGCAGCAATTGGGTATCCTTGGATTTTTAATGAGATTAAACATTTTTTCAAAACAGGAGAGCACCTTCCGGAGCCCGTTATTGCAGACCGCTTACTTGCTGTCCGCCAGCACGCAGAATGGAGTGCGGAATGGAAAGGTGAAAAATTGGGTCTTATTGAAATGAGACAGCATTACAGCAATTATTTCCGAGGAGTTCCTCATTTCAAAGAATTTAGAAAAAAATTCCTTGAGGTATTTACTTTGGAAGAAATGGATGCTTTGATTAAAGAGACGCAACAGTTCTACGAAGAATACCCGGCACAGGTATAAAATAAAAAAACCATCAGATTGATGGTTTTTTTATTTTTAATATCCTCCTGATGAAGATTCGTTTTTTATTAAATTCAAAGCTGAAGAGGTTCCTATTCTTTTCACTCCCATGCTGATCATTTTCTCGGCATCTTCGGGGGTTCTTACTCCTCCGGCTGCTTTTACAGGAAGCTTTCCTGCGTTATCCAGCATGATTTTTATGCCTTCAAACGTTGCTCCGTTCGGTTTTCCGTCTTCTGTTTGGTAAAAACCTGTAGAAGATTTTACAAAAATGTTCGGCAGATCATTTTCGGAGAAGTTTTCTACCGACCAATCTGAAATATTTTTAGTAAAATCCGCAATCTGTACATCCGTTAATGCCGCAATTTCAATGATCCATTTTACGATCTTCTGATTCTGCAGAGCAAGTTTTGTACATTTTACAAACTCGTCTTTTACCAGGGCAAGATCTCCTTTGAGATAAGCATTATAATTAACAACAAAATCGAGTTCATCTGCTCCGTCTTCAATTGCTTTTGATGCTTCAGCAAGTTTCTCGTCCACAGTATAAGTTCCTTCATGAAAACCTATTACGGTGCCCACTGCAACATTTGAATGTCTTTCCTGAATATACTTTTTGATATCGGCTACATAATCCGGACGGATCATTACGGCAAAAATACCATGGTCTATGGCCTCCTGCGCAAGCTTTTTATCTATCTGTAATGTTTCTTCGTTTGAAATTCCTGACTGTTCGGGTGTTTTCAAATAGGTTGAATCCAAATATTGGGCAATCTTCATAATCTTTATACTTTCAGTTGTCTGTAAATACCTTGTTCCAAAGATATGAAAGTTTCTGTTCTTGTCACTCCTTTCAGCTTCTGAAGTTTGTTCAGGATCTGCATAAGATGGTCATTGTCTTTACAAAGAACCTTTAAGAATATGGTGTAATTTCCCGTTGTATAATGGGCTTCCACTACCTCATTCACTTCTTGCAGAGATTTTACAACCTCCGGATAGTGGCTGGGCTGGTCCAGAAACATTCCGATATACGAAATTACTTTATATCCGATTTTTTTAGGATTAAGGAATGAAATGGAGTTTTCAATAACTCCCGCATGCTCGAGTTTTTTAATTCTCTGATGTACTGCTGTTGTGGAAATTCCAACATTTTTTGAAATGTGGGCTAAAGACGTTTTAGCATTATCCATCAGCATGTAAATGATTTCTTTGTCAATCGAGTCTAAATGATAACTTGTGTTACTTGAATTTTTCATTTTCTACTTATTATTTATGTTTTTGTTTCTTCAAACTTTACAAAAACCGGAAAGTGATCGCTGTATCCGCCCAAATACCGGGTACCGGCATAGGTTCGGAAGGGACGTCCTTCAAAATTTTTCACCTGGCTGCTTATTTTTTCAGAATTAAAAATATGGGCACTCTGAAAATTCAAAGCATCATTTTCAAAAAGGGATTTTGACATGATGATCTGATCATACAACAGTCCAGACTTATAATGAAAAGTAGAATAATTTCTTGTATTAAACAATTCTTGAAAAGGGTTTACCAGGACCTTCTCGTGCTTATTGTCGTAGAGAATTTTTACTAAATTTTCATCATCAGGGTTTTCGTTAAAATCACCACACAATATTACATGTTCTTTTTCGCTATCTACAATTTTCAGAATCCGGTTATGGATCTCATTAAGAATAAAGTCTCTTTTGGGCTTATTAATATCTTTTTCTCGCTTAGAGGGAAGGTGGGCGATAAAAACATTAATAACAGTTTCTTTATATCTAATTTTAGAAAAAAGTACATCTCTGGTTGTGTCGTAATTCTCTGTGTTTTTTCTGTTTATAATTTCAAAGAAGAAGGTAATAGTTTCTGAGTCTATGATCTCTACTTTGGCTTTATGATATAACATGGCTACATCTACCTTTCTCTCATCCATAGAATTGTAATGTACAATTCCATATTCTGAATTAAAAGGTTCCATTTCCACCAGGTCTTCTAAAACTTTCCTTCCGGAAACTTCAGAAAGTCCAATTAAAAATGGGAGATCACCATTTTCCTCCTTCATTAATTGAAAAACGTGTGAAATTTTAAAAAGCTTATTCCTATATCTTCTTTCATCCCAACCTTTCAAGCCTGATTTTGTAGGATCTAACCGGTGAAGAGGCTTCGGGTCAGGTAAAAATAAATTTTCAACATTATAAAAAGAGAACATCTCCATCTGCAAAATTTGCTATCTTAAAATTATCAATTTCTTTTTCGTTGTAAATTTATTATTTTTTTTCAAATTTCATTAATTTATTTATAATATTTTCATCTTAATATTATGTAAGCAATATAAAATATTTAACAAAAAATATCAATAAAAATGCTTTTATAAAGTCAAATTATTAAGCATTTAAATTTATCAACACAAAAAATAAAACTAAAATAATATATAGTTATCCGATTAACACGAAAAAATTTTTAGTCTTTATAAGATATGATGGATAATTTTCACTTATTTCCACTTTACATCAATTCTTATTCTATTTTATCATCAAAATTTCAGAAACGTGAAAAAAAATTGTTTTTTTTACAGTTTTGTGTTATTTTTTTTAGAGCAAATCAGGACGTTTTTCCTGTGTGATCCTTACAGCTTCTTCATGACGCCATTCTTCTATCTGAGCAAAGTTTCCGCTTAGTAATACCTTTGGCACCTCCAGTCCTTTATAAACTTCAGGTCTTGTATAAATAGGCGGCGACAGAAGATCATCCTGAAAACTGTCTGTAAGAGCACTCTGCTCATCATTCAATACTCCGGGAACCAATCTTATAATAGAGTCCGCAAGAACACATGCTGCCAGCTCACCCCCTGTAAGTACATAGTCGCCAATTGAAATTTCTTTGGTAATGTGAAGGTCACGAACTCTCTGATCGATACCTTTATAGTGACCGCAAAGGAAGATCAGATTATTTTTTATGGAAAGGGTATTGGCAATTTTCTGGTTTAAGGTGATACCATCCGGCGTAAGATAAATTACTTCGTCATATTCTCTCTGGGATTTAAGATCAGAAATACATTTATCCAGCGGTTCTATCATCATTACCATTCCAGCTCCGCCTCCATAGGGTTCATCGTCAATCTGTCTGTGCTTATTGATGGCCCAGTCCCTCAGGTGATGGAAATGAACTTCTACTAAACCTTTATCCATTGCCCTTCTTAAAATAGAAGTCTGAAACGGACTTTCCATTAATTCGGGAAGCACGCTTATTATATCAATTCTCATTGTAATGTATCGTTTTTCTTATTAGGTGAAATAATTAATCTTAAAGAAGAATCTTTGTTGAAGTAGCTCCACATCCAGTTGAAAAAGACCGCAAGCTTATTTCTTACGCTCAGGATCAGCATGAGGTGAAGGAACATCCAGAAATACCAGGCCAGAAACCCCTGGAACTTCATAAACGGAAGATCTACCACAGCCCTGTGTTTTCCAATGGTTGCCAGAGAGCCCTGATCTTTATATTCATACTCTACCCAGTCATTGGTATTCTTCTTCAGGAAATTTTTACCTAAATTTTTTGCTTGATTAATGGCCACGTTTGCAACCTGAGGATGCCCCTTCGGATATTTTGGTGTTTCCATATAGGCAATATCCCCAACTGCGTAAATATTGTCGTAACCTTTTATTTTATTAAACCGATCTACTATATATCTGTTTTTCACTAATTTTTCTTCCGGAAATCCACCCACCACATTTCCTGTAACACCTGCTGCCCAGATTACATTATTGGACGGAATATCTTTTCCGCTCTTTGTGTATACCTTATTACCGTCGTAATCCGTAACAACTTCTCCGCTTAGAAATGTAACACCAAGATCCTTAAGGTATTTTTCAGATTTTTCCTGTGCTTCACTGCTCATTACAGCAAGCGGTTTTTCTGTGGAGCTTACCAAAATGATCTTAAGCTGATCAAAATTCATGTATGGATAATCTCTGGGAAGAATTTCTTTTTTCATCTCGGCAAAAGCTCCTGCCAGCTCTACACCAGTAGGTCCGCTTCCGACAATAACAATATTCCAGTTGCCGTCATCACTTCTGCTTTTTTCAAGAATAAGCTTTTCAAAGGTCATCAGTACATGATTTCTGATGCTTATTGCTTCCTGGGTATTTTTCATCCCGAAAGCCCTCGATTCCATGTCTTTGTTTCCAAAGAAATTGGTTTTGCACCCTGTAGCGATGACCAGTTTATCATAGGTAAACTCTGCTTCATCCGTGATCACCTTATTGTTGGCAGGATCAATTTCTTTAACTTCGGTAAGGCGAAACTGTGTATTCCTGGATTGCTGAAAAATCTTCCGGAAAGGGAAAGAAATATTGGATGGTTCTATCCTCCCGCATGCAACCTGATAAAAAAGCGGCTGAAACATATGATGATTCACCCGGTCCAGAACAATTACTTTTTTATTTCTGTTATTCAATGTTTTAGCAAGCTGCAGCCCCGCAAAGCCCCCTCCTATGATGATGATCTTTTCGCGTGTTTCCATAATACACAAATTTACTGATTTTATTTAGCATTTAGTAGTGAAAAAAGTTAGTTTTGCAAAACTTTATGACACCTAAAAAGTACACCAAAAAGACGGCCAAAAAAGTACATGAGAATCGTCGGAAGAATTATTTTTTCCGGAGAAAAGTAATATTAGCTGTTTTAATTCTTGCTTTAATAGGAACAGGATTTTACCTGAAACAGTCGGTTAGCTATTATTATGCACTGTACTTCAATAAATTCAGACATAAAAAACTACACAACAGTGAAGTGGAAGCAGCAAGGATACAGAAAATCCTTACCGCTAATCTCGATAAAACATATGGTTTTGATGTTTCTCATTATCAGAACAGGGAAGATATCAAATGGGACAGTCTGAGCATTGGAAATAAAACAATTCCACTGGAATTTGTAGTCATGCGTGCCACAATGGGAAACCGAAATGCCGACAAGCATTTTGATGAGTTCTGGATAAAAGCCCAAAAGCATAATCTGATTCGTGGAGCCTACCATTTTTACAGGGCTGATGAAGATCCTGTGATCCAGGCTAATAATTTTTTAGCGAATGTAAAACTGGAAAGCGGTGACCTTCCCCCTATTTTAGATATTGAAAAGATCCCGAAAAGAAAAACGAATAAAAAACTGATAGAAGATTTAAAGGTATGGTGCAAGATCATAGAAGAAACGTATGGGGAAAAACCGATCATCTATACCTATTATCATTACTATAAAGACTTCCTGAAAGGAGAATTTGACGATTATCCGCTCTGGCTGGCGAATTACAATGATGTACCCTCTCCCACTCCCAATGATCATTGGGATTTCTGGCAGTTTACGGAAAATGGTATTGTTCATGGCATTAACACCAAAGTAGATCTTGATATCTATAATGGAAGCACCTGGTCGTTAAAAAGACTTACGCTGGATTGACAGGGAAGGAAGAAACCCGAAAGAATTATTTCTCCCGGGTTTAATCAATTTTTAAATTAATTTATAAGTTTAAGAAATAACCGAAGGAGGCCAATTATCAGCAATATCTTCCAGCCTGCCTCTTCCAACCTAAAATTATTTCCCCAGAAATTTTGAAATATCTGCATTCAGCTCATCAGCATTTTCGAAAGGAATCATGTGGGTTGCATTTTTATAGATCTTAAGTTCAGCATGTGGGATCTGTTTGGCTATCATTTCAGTATGATCCTGTTTGATCACATCTTTATCACCTGCAATCACCAGAACCGGACTTTGTATTTTTGCCAGATCTTTTTTACTGATATGAGGCTCATTCAGCATAATTTCTACCAGTCTGCGTTCGTTGAATTTTCCAGATTTATTCTCTATATTCAGCACCAGAAGCTGATTTTTCATATGAGAAATAAGTCTTTCGTCGACACCTTCAGGAAAAGCATTGGCACCAATGGTAATCAATTTGTTCAGGTTTTCCGGATATTTTAAAGCAAACTCTAATCCTGTGACTCCACCGTCGCTCCATCCGGCAATATTAATTTTATGCAATTCCAGCTTGTCTGCAAGCATTTTTATATCTTCTGCAAATTGGGTATAGGTAAAATCTCTTTCGGAAGTATCAATACTTTTACCCTGCCCTCTGGTATCTACAACAATTACTTTAAACTGTTGGGAAAGAACCGGAATCTGCTGGTAAAAATCCTGGATACTTCCTGAATTCCCATGAAGAAGAAAAAGCGGTTCTCCTTCACCATAAATTTCGTAATAAAGCTTTGTACCTTTTAATTGAAGATAGCTGCCCGAAGATTCGTTTTTCCCATACACAGAGTTTTTAGATTCCATACTATATTGGGAAACATCTGGGATCAGCCCTTCGAGGTCATCTCCAAAAGCAGCCGTTTCATCTTTGATATTCTTTGCGCTTTTATCCACTTTTACATCGATATTAATGGCTGGGGCTGCCAGGGTTATTTTCTGCCAGTCACCATAAAATTTTCTAATAAATCCCGTTCTGAACAATGCAGCACTGATATTAACCTTTCCGTCAAATTCTTTTAAAAACTGAATTCCGATAAAGAATTTTCCCTGCACCCAGATATTATGATCATTCACATCCAGTGTATAAGTTCCGTCTTTAATCATATCTTCCGTAAGTTCTACTGTGATTTGTTCATCCAGGATATTTTGGTCGGGAAAACCGTTTTTTTCGGTATAAAGACTGTATCTCATCAGCACGGGCTTGTCTGAAATATAGCTGGCGATATTCAGGTTGATATTTTTGATCTTGGATCTTCTGCTGGCGTTAAATTCCAAAGCAGTTTCACCAAGAAAATCTTCTTTTTTGAACTTAGGATTAACGGAATACAGAACACTTTTTGTTTTCGTATTGACGCCCCAGTTTTTATCAACCAGCTTTTTAACTTTAATATTGACTTCCTTTATATTTTTAACTTTTTCTTTTAAAAATATCTGCTGACCATCATATTTCCTGAAATTCTGTACAGTTTCAGAATAAGGCTCATAGCCGGGAACCTCTATTTTTAGTTTTTTTGATGGATCAAATCCCGAAAGGTTAATAGCAAAATTTCCTTTCTCATCGGAAACAGTACCGGCGTTCTCTTTTTCTACCCCAATTTTTACGTAAGGAATCGGCTGTTTTTCATTTCCGGAAATTACAGTTCCCAAAATCACCTGTGCATTAAAAAAATAGGCTGCTAAAAGTAAGAATAAAGCATTGAGTTTTTTCATAGTATAAGTTTGATGCAAAATTCTTTATTTTCTCCCTTGAATACTCACAATGACTTATTAAATTTGGTTTGTATTTAGTTAAACTTATTTAAAAAAATCACCAGTCTGTGATAGGAATTCTAAAAAATGCATAAACTTTTCTTTTTACAGAATATTCATGATCTCTTCCCATGAATGCACTCTTTTGTAATTTTCATTTTCTATCAGCTCGTTGTGAGGTTGGGTGAAAATTAGTTTTTCTCCGGCAAAATGATCCAGATTTTTAGGATAATCATCGATCATTACATCACCGTGTACCACTTTTTTGCTTCCACACAAAACAATTTGTTCCCAGCTGATAAACGGAAAATGTTCTGCCAACCAATCAAATTTTTCTCTTAAGCTGTTAGGAAACTCCATCCCAGCAGAAACAATGTAGAGCTCATATTTGTTATTAATGTATTCCAAAGCTGCTCGGCTTCCTTCCATGACAGGAAGCGTTCTGAAAAAGCCAACTTCATTAACGTGTTTTTTTCCATTGGGAAACGCTTCAGTTTCAGGCATTCCTGCCAGATCATTGATTTCAATTTCTCTTCCTGAGTCTCTTTTTTCAAACTGCACCAGCTGATGGTACACATCTGCCATTACCCCGTCCATGTCTACGATTACTTTTTTCATTATTTTAATATGTAATTTTATGAAAGCTTAAACTTACAACATATCAAAAAAAATAAAAAATATCATCTATACAAAATAAAAATTCAAGACAAATTTATCTCATCGCAGCCTATTCAACGAAAGGCTTTCTTTGAATCCATTCTTTTTTAGGATTTAATCCTATGAAAATTCTTTTCATAAATAAATTGACCAAAGAATTATTATGCTTTATCAATCCGAAAATTTCAATAGGTTCCGCACCAATGGTTGATTTTATTTCCAAAGCTGTTCTCCCGAAAATTATTCTTTTAGACTTATTGCTAATTGCGAATTCTACCATATCTAAAAGCATGTTGAGATACAGTTGCCTTTCTTTTTGAATTTCTTTATCATAGCCTAAAAAATAGGTGTCAATATCTTGATTATTGAGGATTAAAGTATAGAATCCAATCAGCTTTTGGTTTAAAAAATATCCAAATACTTTAAAATTTTTATTGATATTTTTCTTCATGCATTCAAAATGATGTTCAGCAAGAAAAAAGGTATTGAACGGAGCATTTTCAGCTACATTTTGATAGAGAATATTCATTTCATCCTGATGCTTTTGTATCTCACCCAAATTCATTTCATGCTTTTCTATATTTTCAAATTTCTTTCGGGCAGAGCGGGCTCTTGTCCTGTATTTTTTAGAAAAATCATTCAAATAATCCTCATACACAGTCCAGCTTTCGTTTATCTTCAATATCATATTAGGCTGAACTGAAAATCGGAAATAGGGCTGATGGTTTTTACTCTGGAAATAGTTGACAAAATTGAACTGATAATCTTTATAAATGATCAAAGACGTTTTTCTGATGTCTTTCTGCATCTTCTGAACCGCCCTGTCCAAAAGTGAAACTACCTGTTCAAAAGTAATTTTGGCAGCATCAAAATAAAATCCATTCTGGCCTGTCAGCATATTGTTTCCCAAGATCATTACATCTTTACTGAATTTTCGGGCAAAGAAATTCCTGATATTGCCCCAGACTTCATTTTTCTGAAAGGTCACATGATTCTGGAAATTTAAATATTGGAATAAAGCACCGCCAATCAAATCATCATTATAAAAGAAACCGGCATAATAGCAGTCCATATTGGCAGGCCCGGAAGATTCCAAAATATTGAAATATTCTTTGGAAAGCATAATATTCCGGTTTCCGATCACAGAATTCCACTGTGAAGGTAAATCCGAAACGCTATTGTATATTTTTAAATTATATGACATAAAAAAGGCCACAAATGTAGCCTTATCATTTGGATCGTTAGAATTTTATTTTTGTGTAACCCAATTAAAGCCATCCGGCAAATACCAGCCACAGACAATTCCGCCCATAATGGTGATCGTTATGGTCCAGTATGCAGTATTAATGAAAGTATATTTCCAGGATTTCCTTTCAAACATTACATTAATTGCAGTAATGGGAAATATCAAAAATACTCCGGCTATAAAACAATGCAAAGCACCGTGGCCAAAAGAACGATAGGCCATTCCGTAATCTTTCATGAAGGCAAAAAATGAAGGTTTTGCATTCATTTCATCTCCACCAACCATGCCTAAGGCTCCAAGTTGATGTATTGTAATCATTTGCAGAAAAAAAGCGATCAGAAAAGACAGGATAAATGAAAAGACAAAAATAAATCCCATGTTTGATCCTTTCATTTTCTCTTCTGTCAGCCCCGATTCCTGCATCCAGACAGTTCCGAACATTTTTGGATGATACCAGATAAATCCCATAATAAGTGGAACCAATGCGGCTACAGCAATAGCCAATAAGTTAATTTCCATCATAATATTGCATTTTAATAAGTATATCAAATCTACATTAAAATACAACATAAAATGAAATTTACGTAAATTATAATTCATTTTAACTATAAATTAAAAGAAAATAGAATAAATTCAATAAAAATCTAATATTACATTCCAATCCTATACTAATTATAAAAAAAATGATTTACGTTTTAAAGATTCTTATATAATGGCATTAGTAAGTTTTAAGTGTGTACATTTTCGTATTTTTGCAGCTCAATTGAATTTTTAAATCAAACCCATTAAATTCCAATGAATTACGTTTCTGTAGAAAATCTTACTAAATCTTATGGCGTCAAAGTTTTGTTCGAAAATATTTCTTTTCATGTAAATGAAGGGGACAAAATAGCCATTGTCGCCAAAAACGGAAGCGGAAAATCTACCCTTCTTAAAATATTAATGGGGAATGAAATTGCAGACAGCGGGACTGTAAATATTAATAAAGATATCCAGGTGGTTTTATTTGACCAGGAGATTGAATTTGATTCTGATCTAACGATTGATGAGTTTATGATGACGCTTGATTCTGCGCCTATTCAGGCTCTGAAGAATTATCATCAATCTCTGCTCTCCACAGATTATGATTTCATTGAAAAAGCTTTGGCTGAAATGGAAATTCATAAAGCATGGGATCTGGAGAATGATATGAAACAAATTCTCTCCCAGCTGAAAATCACTGATCTGGAAGCAAAAATGGGAACCCTTTCCGGTGGACAGATCAAACGTGTTGCTTTAGCAAAACTACTGACTGAGACAAGAGCGGAACACCGTCATACTCTTCTGATCATGGATGAGCCAACCAACCACCTTGATGTGGAAATGGTAGAATGGCTCGAAAGTTATTTAAGTAAAGCGAAAATTACCTTAATACTGGTAACCCACGACAGATATTTCCTGGATGCGGTTTGTGACATTATCTGGGAAATGGAGGATAAAAATCTGTATTTCCATAATGGTTCTTATGCAACCTATCTTGAAAACAAGATGATTCGTGAGGATAATATGAATGCAACCATCGACAAGGCCAACAATCTTTACAGAAAAGAACTGGAATGGATGCGAAGACAGCCCAAAGCAAGAACTACAAAATCGAAATCCAGACAGGATGATTTTTACGAAACTGAAAAAATAGCTAAAACCGACACCAGAAAAGAATCTCTGGAACTTGATTTTGAAATGAAAAGGCTCGGAAACAAGATTCTGGAACTCAGAAATATTTCTAAAAGTTATGGTGAGAAATTATTATTAAAAGATTTCAGCTATCAGTTTCAACGGGGTGAAAAAGTAGGAATTGTAGGAAAAAACGGAGCCGGAAAATCTACATTACTGAATATTATCCAGGGGCTTGAACCTAAAGATTCCGGGGAAATTGAAACGGGTGAAACAATCAAATTCGGATATTTTTCACAAAAAGGGCTGAAGTATAAAGAAGATGAAAGAGTTATTGATTTTATCAAGGAAATTTCTGAAAATTTTCCTTTAGCCAACGGAAGAACAATCTCTGCATCACAGTTTTTGAGATTATTCTTATTTGATGACCAGACACAATATTCGCCTATTTCGAAACTTTCAGGAGGGGAAAAAAGGAGACTGCATTTAATGTATATTCTGTATCAGAATCCTAACTTTCTGATATTTGATGAACCTACCAACGATCTGGATCTTCCGACTTTAACCGTGCTGGAAAATTTCCTGTTGAATTTTCAAGGTAGCTTAATTATTGTATCTCACGACAGGTATTTCATGGACAGAATTGTTGATCATATTTTAGCTTTTGAAGGAGAAGGAAAGATCAGAGATTTTATCGGAAACTTTTCAGAATACAGGGAAGCTAAAAGCCGCGAGGATGCACTGGAAAAAAATGCGGTATCCAAACCGGAACCTGTAAAAGAAATTGTTGCAGTACCAGAGATTCAGCAACCTGCTTCTCAAAAAAGAAAAATGTCTTTTAAGGAGCAAAGGGAACTGGAAACGATAGAAAAAGAAATGCCTGAGCTTGAACAGCAACGTGCTAAGATCATGGATCAGCTAAATAATGAAACAGACTATGAAAAAGTCTCTCAACTTTCTGCCGAATTAGAAACTATTTCTGAAAAGCTTGAAAACTATGAGATGAGATGGCTGGAACTTCAGGAAATATAATAAGTGAGAGTGTTTGAGAGTGGGAGTGTTTGAGTGTTAAGGAAATTCTAAATATCAAATACTTTTACACTCAAACACTCCCACTCTCAAACTCCTCTACCCTACAGGTATACTATTTTCCCTTCTTTTGAACTTTCCAGGGATGCATCTATGATTTTCATATTCTGGACAACCTCTCTTCCCTGAGATGGTAATGCATATCCGAAAACGATATATTCATAAATCTGCTGATAATAATCCATATAGTTCCCGGGTTCGCTGGCAGTCAGCATTCTTTTGGTTTCTGAGCTTTCATTTACGAAATTTAAAATCCCGTCCGTCCCTTTTAAAGGCTCTGTCCATTCTTTGCCATAAACCGGTATGGCTCCTGCAACCAGTTCATTTTCCTGATTATCAGTTCTTTCCTGCAGGAAGCTTCCTTTTTCTCCGTGAATAGCATAGGCATAATGAGCTTCTTTGCTAAACACAGATGATTTCAGCCTTACTCTTAAATTGTTTTTGTAATAAAGCAGAATTTCAAAATAATCATTGGCATATTCCTGTCCTTTCATGGAAAACACATCAGCAAAAAGCTTTTCAGGATATCCAAAATATTGGACGGCCTGATCTACAAGATGGGCACCAAGATCATGCAGGGAACCTGAACCCGTCTGCTGTGGATCTTCTTTATGCTGTTTTCCGCTGGGTGTAGTACGGAACCTGTCGAAACGGATTTCGGTTTCTTTAACATCTCCTAATTTGCCGTCATTCAATATTTTATGAACCTGCAGAAAATCTCGGTCGAATCTTCTGTTTTGATAAACACTCAGAAACAGTCCTTTTTCTTCCGCCAGATTCACAAGCTCTTCTGCTTCTGAAACACTAACGGTGAAGGGTTTTTCAACAATTATATTTTTTCCTGCTTCAAGTGCCATCTTTGCATATTCATAATGGGTCTGTACAGGTGTATTGATAATCACAAGTTCAATATCTGCATTCTGAAGCATTTCTTCTACCGAACGGTAAATAGTTGCTTCCGGATATTTTTCTTTTGACTCTTCTTTACTTCTCTCTACTACGGCAGCCATAAAAAATCCGGGATGTTCTTTCAAAAATGGAGCATGAAATATTTTTCCGCTCATTCCAAAGGCACAAAGTCCTGCTTTTATCAATTGCATACTATATAATTTTCAACAAATATATTCAATAATCCCCAGTTTAAGAAGGCATAGAAGCAATCGGTTCTTTTACAGCATTCATAAAGTATGATTTAAATCATTTTATTATTTTTATCAATTCTAAATTAATATTTCAAAAAACCTTATTTTTGCCGCTATTTAAAACTAGTCTACATAAAAATAAAATGAATAAACAACTTGCATCTATAGGATTTTTATTGGCAGCCTTATCTTTAAGTGCTCAATTGAAAAATATTGAAGCCGATACCATCAGAACCCAAACCATTGAAGACATTAATCTTCATAAGACAGGAAATCCAAACCAGGCAAGGACTTTATCCACTAAGTCTACCCTTACGGTAATGGAAAACCCTCAGGCTATCTCCATTGTAACTCATGAAATTATTGAGCAACAACAGGCCAAGCAGCTGAGCGATGTTCTTCAGAATGTAAATGGTATGTACATTACTTCATCCAGAGGAAATTCTCAGGACAGTTTTGGGGGACGTGGTTTTATTTTGGGAAATGATAATATTTTTAAAAACGGTACAAGGGTTAACAGTGGTGTTTTTCCTGAAGTAAGTGG
Source organism: Chryseobacterium lathyri (assembly GCF_019970085.1). NCBI lineage: Bacteria > Pseudomonadati > Bacteroidota > Flavobacteriia > Flavobacteriales > Weeksellaceae > Chryseobacterium > Chryseobacterium lathyri. The sequence goes on from NZ_JAHXYG010000006.1 coordinate 45,891, forward strand.
TCTGGAAAGAGTTGAAGTACTGAAAGGAGCCAATGCCATGCTGTACGGAAATACAGCTGCAGGAGGAATCATTAATATGATCACTAAGAAGCCTAAATTTAATTTTGGCGGAAGTGTAGGACTGAATGGTGGAAGCTGGAATTCTTATAAGCCAACAGTTGATATTTATGGACCTTTATCTAAAAATATTGCATTCAGAGTCAATGGTGCCTATGAATATGCTGAAAGTTTCAGAGATGTTGTACAGTCTGAGAAATACTATTTCAATCCTTCATTTTTATTCAATTTGAGTCCGAAATCACAATTGATTGTAGAAGCGGATTATCTTAAAAATAATTTTACTCCCGATTTTGGGATTGGTTCTATTACCAATGCTGACAAAAGCTACTCTATGAATAATCTGCTGTCCAGAAATGCATTCCTGGGAACAGACTGGCAGTATCAAAATGTAGAACAACTATCAACTAACATCACATTTAATCATCAGTTCAGCGAAAGATGGTCATTGAATGCCACTGCTTCTTATCAAAATTACACTAAGGATTATTTTTCCACAGAAAGGATACAATGGGAATATACAACCGGTAATCGATTAGCATGGAAAAGACCTTTAAACAGAACTTACAACGAACAAAATTACACATCGTTCCAGGCTAATATCAATGGGGAATTCAACACCGGAAAAATTAATCATAAAGTTTTAATAGGAGCAGATGCTGATTATGGCATTGCCGATTCTTATACCTATTATGATCCCACTATCGCAGATCCTAAAAAGGCATTATATGGAACGGCTTATTTGTTCGGTACAAACGGAAACCCTAACAGCTCAGTTTATTTGGATGATCCGTCTACATGGACAGGTGGTAGTATGCCTACTTCGGAACATGTAGCAAAATTTGAACGTTCAAGAATTCCTACACAGAGAATAGGAGTATATGCTCAGGATTTCATCAGTATTTCAAAGCAATTTAAGGTACTTGCAGGCTTAAGATGGTCTTATGTAGAAAACAAAAGCACAAGAAAAGAAAACTTCAAGGACAATACTACCCCTTATGTTCCGTTCTCAAGTTCTTCCGATATGGCTATATCGCCAAAAGCAGGTATAGTATATATGCCAAATGATAATTTATCAGTATTTGCAACCTATACCAACTCATTCTCCAATAATGTTGGTTTAGATAGACAAGATCAAGCTCTTAAGCCTACTTATATTGATCAGTATGAAGTAGGAGCAAAGAAAAACCTGTGGAATAATGCCTTGGCTATTAACCTTACTGTTTATCAGATTTTATACAAAAATTATTATCAGGTTGCTTTAGATGATAAAGGATTACAGATAGACCCTAACGGACTTTTAAAAGATTTTGCCGGAAAAATGAGGAGCCGCGGTGTGGAATTGGATATTACAGGAAACCCAAATGAAAATTTATCCATTATAGGTGGTTTCTCATATAATAATTCAGTTTATCTTGATACTCCTGAACAATTTGGATATGTAGAAGAGCAGAGACTGGTAAGAACTCCGGCCACCACAGCCAATGCCTCGGTATTTTATAAATTCACACGTTTTGCTAAAGGATTAAAAATAGGCGCTGGGGCTTACTATATTGGTGACCGACTAGCCGGATGGAATGATACAAAGACCGGAAGCAATAGTTTAGCTGCGAGAAATGGAGTAAGCAGAGTATTTGAATTAAAGGATTACACTACCGTATCTGTATCTGTAGGTTACGAATGGAAGAAATTCTCTATCCAGGGGAAAGTGGGTAACCTGTTCGATGTAGTGAATTACAATGTACATGAAAATTATTCTGTAAATCCTATTACGCCAAGAAACTATTATTTTACGCTTACCTACAAGCTTTAGAATTAAATATTATATAATTTCATCATTCAAAGTGGAAATTGCAAAAATGCAATTTCCATTTTTAAATATAAAAAAAGACATACAATATGGATAAGATCAAGGACACAAGAAGTTTTATGAGAGTTACACACCGCTATCTGGGGTATTTTCTTGCAGGAATAATGGCCATTTATGCATTGAGCGGAATTTTGCTTGTTTACAGGGATACTGATTTTCTAAAAAAAGAGAAAAAATACGATAAAACAGTCGCTGTCAATCTTACAGAGAAAGAGCTTGGAAAAGAATTGAAAATCAAAGGTCTTGAAGCAGAAAAAACGGAAGGTACTGTTATCTATTTTAAACAGGGTACTTATGATGCATCTACCGGAAAGGCAAAATACTCTAAAAAAGAACTTCCTTTTGTACTGGACAAAATGGTGAAACTTCATAAATCCCAGTCAAAAGAGACCTTATCACCCCTGAATACATTTTTCGGGATCTCTTTATTCTTTTTTGTGGTTTCCAGTTTCTGGATGTTTAATCCCAAAACAAAAGCTTTCAAACGCGGAATAAAATTCACTATTGCAGGCCTTATTATTTCGGTGATTCTTTTGTGTATTTAAATTACAAAATCATCAAAAAAAAGACCAAATAATTCACATTTCGATTACCTGAAAATTAACATTTATTCTGAGTTTTTATCTAAAATTAAGAAGCTTGGCACATTTCTTGTTTTTTCTTTAATCTACAAATGGTAACATTTAATTATTAAAATAATAAATTATGAAAAAACTAATTTTTGCAGGAATATTGGCAGCAACAGGTTTGACTGCAACAGCTAACGCTCAAATTCAACAAGGTAACTGGCTGGTAGGAAGCAGCTTAATATCAAGTAATTTTGGTTTAAATACTGGTGGAGGATACAATATTGGTTTACAGCCAAAAGGTGCTTACTTCATTAAAGATAATGTAGCTGTGGGTGGATATGTAGATTTAGGGATCAATAAAGTTACCAATGGCAGCCCTACTGAATTCACTTATGGTGTAGGTGGTTTGGGTCGTTACTACCTATCTCCGGGAGAAAAGGGTGTTGATAATTTGCTACACCACGGAAGATGGTTCCTTGAAGGTAATGTAGGTATCGGAGGTAGGTCAGTTGAAAATGCAGATTCTACAACTGGTTTAGATTTTGGTGCAGGTCCTGGTTATTCTTATTTTATTACTCCTAACATCGGTATTGAAGGTTTAGTAAAATACAAAGGCAGAGCAGGATTTGGTAGCGAAGGATTAAACTCAAATATTACATTCAACTTAGGGTTCAGTATTTATTTACCGACTTCAAAAGCTAAAGAAGTAGCTAATGATTTAAAATAATCACTTTATATTCACTTGAATAAAAAAATGAAATCGCCCCGAAATATTTCGGGGCGATTTTCGTACAAATTAAAACTAAACTATAAAAAATCAAATAAATCATGTATTAGGTTGAGGCGTATATCTCAGATACGGCTTTATTTCTGTCACTCCTTTTGGGAATATCTTTCTGGCATCTTCTGTAGAAATAGCAGGCGGTACAATCACATCATCACCATTTTCCCAATTGACAGGAGTAGCTACTTTATGCGAGTCAACCAGCTGAAGAGAATCCAGAACTCTTAAGATCTCATTAAAATTCCTTCCTGTAGAAGCCGGGTAAGTAATGATTAACCTTACTTTTTTATCGGGATCAATGATCAGCAAAGAACGTACGGTAGCTGTAGCAGAAGCATTCGGGTGGATAAAATCATAGAGTTCCGAAATTTTCCGGTCTTTATCTGCAATAATAGGAAACTGTACATCCGTATTCTGGGTTTCATTAATATCTTTAATCCAGCTTTGATGATCCTCTACTCCATCTACACTTAAAGCAATCACTTTTGTTCCTCTTTTATCAAATTCAGATTTCAGCTTTGAGGTGTATCCCAACTCTGTAGTGCATACCGGAGTATAATCTGCAGGATGTGAGAATAAAATTCCCCAAGAATTCCCTAAGAATTCATGAAATCTAATATCGCCTAAAGATGTTTCGGCTTGAAAGTCCGGTGCTGTATCTCCTAATTTAAGTGACATAATATTTTGCTTTGTTAGTCTACAAATTTAGTAGACTTTTTGAAACTGGCAAAATTTTTGTTGAATTTTTTCTATCTTTAATAAATTTTTTTTCATGCAGAACAATGGTTACAGCTACGTAGATGTTATTTACAGGGTTTTGGAGAGCTGGTATATGAGGTTTGCCGAGCTTACACCGAAACTTATTGTCGGAATTTTAGTATTTTCTTTTTTTCTTGTTACCAGTAAATACTTAAGCTTAGGTGCCGTAAAATTATTTCACAAATTTTTCCCTAAAAGCCAGAAAGAAAGTTCTCTGGTTACTTTAATAAGCATATTCAGATTCCTGATCATGCTGATGGGAACCTTTATTGCACTCGAAATCATGGGCTTCAGTGGTTTCCTTTGGAAGTTTATCGGAAGTTTAGGAGTAGCCGGGGTGATTGCCGGGGTTGCTTTGAAAGATCTGGTATCCAGTATTTTTTCTGGAATGCTCATTGGAATTGATAAGGCATTTAAAATAGGGGATTATATAACGATCGGAGCACATTCCGGAACAGTTCAGGAAATTGGTTTTTTAACAACAAAAATCATTACCGATGACGGAAAGAAAGCTTACATCCCCAATCAGGTAATTTTCAATGCACCTTTTTACAATATTACAGCATCGCCGCAGCGCAGAATTATTTTAAACTTCGAGATCCCTGCGGATGAAGATATCAGCAAAGCTCAGAAGGGGATGCTGGATGTCATTAAAAGCCTGGATGGTGTAGACAGGCTGGATACTTCGGAAGTGATCTTTACCGACTTAAAACAGGGCAATTTTAATCTCCAGGCTAAATTCTGGATGAAAGTAGGAGCCAACATAGTTCAGGTAAAAAGTGAAGCCTATCTGAAAATCAAGCAGCGTCTGGATGCAGACAATATCCAGCTGGTAACTCCTACAAGTATCAGCATTACGAATGGAGAATCTCTTCCTGCCGAAAATCAGGACAAATAAAATATCAGCCGCTTTTTTTAAGCGGTTTTTTTATGCTTCAAATTATTCTGATACTTTGATTTAAAGGTACATCTCTGATGTTATCGGGCTACAAAAAATTAAATTCAACCACAAAAGTCACAAAAGTTCTTTGACACTTAAGTTATTTTAAAGTTAAATAGATTGTGCATAGAAAGTACACTTAAGTTTTTAAGAAAATCTTTGATTTTCTGTTTATGTGAACTTATTGTTTTCAGGATGGTAAAACTTTTAAGCTAAAGTGATCTAAAGTGTTTAACATGAAAAACTTCTGTGACTTTTGTGGTAAAAAAGAAAACCGCTCCAAAAATGGAACGGTTTCTCAATTTATTTAAAAGTTCAGCTTACGCTAAAACTTCTTTTACTTTGTTGGCAGCTTCTTCTAAAGTAATTGCTGAATGTACAGGAAGACCTGAATCATCAATTAATTTTTTAGCTTCTACAGCGTTAGTTCCCTGTAATCTTACGATCAATGGAACAGGAAGGTTTCCCATAGCTCTGTAAGCATCTACAACTCCCTGAGCAACTCTGTCACATCTTACGATACCACCGAAGATATTGATAAGGATAGCTTTTACGTTAGGATCTCTCAGGATGATTCCGAAAGCTGTCTGAACTCTCTGAGCATCAGCAGTACCACCTACGTCAAGGAAGTTAGCCGGGTTACCGCCAGATAATTTGATGATATCCATTGTTGCCATTGCAAGACCAGCACCGTTTACCATACAAGCAACGTTACCGTCAAGTTTCACGAAGTTAAGACCAGCTTCACCAGCTTCAACGTCCATTGGATCTTCTTCTCTTGTATCTCTTAATTCAGCTAGGTCTTTGTGACGGAACAATGAGTTGTCATCCAAAGTTACTTTAGCATCAACAGCGATAATTTTGTTATCAGAAGTTTTTAATACAGGGTTGATTTCAAAAAGAGAAGCATCAATTCCAGTATAAGCATTGTAAAGAGATGCAATGAATTTTGTGAATTCTTTGAAAGCATTTCCTTCAAGACCAAGATTGAAAGCGATTTTTCTGGCCTGGAATCCTTGAAGACCTAAAGCAGGATCAATGATTTCCTTGTGGATCAAATGAGGAGTTACTTCAGCAACATGCTCAATATCCATCCCTCCTTCAGTAGAATATACAATCGTATTTTTACCTTCAGCTCTGTCTAAAAGAATAGAAACATAAAATTCTTTAGTTTCAGATTCTCCAGGATAATAAACGTCTTCTGCAACCAAAACAGAGTGTACTTTTTTACCTTCAGCAGAAGTTTGTGGAGTTACCAACTGCATTCCGATGATGTTCTGTGCATTTTCTTTAAGCTTATCCATGTTTGGAGAGAACTTAACACCACCACCTTTACCACGTCCACCTGCGTGGATCTGTGCTTTTACTACCCAAGCCTGAGCTCCGGTTTCAGCAGTAAGCTTTTCTGCAGCTGCTACAGCTTCGTCTACATTATTCGCTACGAAACCGCGTTGGATAGCTACTCCATACTTTGATAAAATCTCTTTTGATTGATACTCGTGAAGATTCATATTATTTTATTATTTTATTTTAAAATTTAAAGGTTGACAAATTTACTAAAAAGACATGGAAGTTCAAGTTTATTGACTTAAAAATTAAAGTGCAGTGAACTTGATTTTTAACATGTTTATCAAATTTGCTCTATTCTTCGGACAATTTCTCAGACTGTGAACCGATGAATGGAATTTTCGGAGCCAGAAAATAACCTGTCAGACTGGCAAAAAGTATCGGAACGAAATAAGTAAAGCCGGTTAAGGTTCCCAGAATAATCGTGGTGCTCATTGGTGTTCTTGTTACACAGGCATTAATTGCCGCCATACAGCTTACAATGGCTAAAGTAGTGTCAACCGAAGGAAACAGCTGATGAATAATCAGCCCTAAAGTGGTGCCTACAAAAAACAGCGGGATAATGAAACCTCCTCTCCATCCTGAAGTCACGGTAACCGCAATGGCTATGATTTTAAAAACCAGAATGACGATCAAAAAATTCAGGGCAAAACCCCCGTTGATCAGTTCGTTGATCTCATGATGTCCGAAGTATCTTGTGATTGGAAAATTATAGGCAATAATTCCTAAAATAATTCCTCCAACCAATGTTTTTATATAAATCGGAAACGACCTGTATTCAAAAACTTTTTTGAAAAATTTTACAACGAAAATAAAGATCCATCCGAAAACTGTAGCCACCACCCCGAATAAAAAGGCATAGATAAAATCATATACTCCTGAATAATGATAGGCTTTCAGATCCCAAGTTGCCCCTATTCCTAAATGAATAATCAGAGCGAACATCACATAACTGAAACAGCTCGCCACTAAAGCAGGAATAATAGCTTTATAATATTCCACTGCATGTTTGTGATGCAGAATTTCAAGGGAAAATAAACTTCCTCCAAGCGGAGCCCCGAATAAAGCGGTAAAGCCTGAAGCCATTCCAGCAATACTCAAAGAACGCAGCTCCTCTCCTTTCAGCCTGAAAATTTTCCCAAGCCAGGTTCCGGTAGAACCTGTTACCTGAACCAAAGGTGCTTCAGGACCTAAACTTCCACCCGATGCCACACAAAAAAGGGATGACAAAATCATGGAAGGATTATTTTTCGGCTCTAATTTTCCTTTATTAAACCTGATATTATTAACGATCAGATGGATTTCCCCGGGATCTCCGATGAAATGGATCACAAGTCCTGCCAGCAAACCGCAGACAGCCATGGTAGGGATAACCATCCAGCCCTGAAACTCAGCTAGAAATTCAGTAAAATGTTCTAATACGATCCAGTAACCTCCTGCAATAGCCCCTCCCACAAGACCTGTGAAAGCCCACATAAAAAAAGTCCGGCTGAATACAAAAGGATTGAATCTTATGGGTTGATCCAGAAGATTCAATGTTTTTATTAACCGTCTTCTTCTATTGATCTTCATTCTTAAATTCTGTTTTTAGCAAAGTAAAGAATAAGCATTCCCCAGCTCAGGATCATAAAAAGACCTCCCAGCGGAGTAACGGGTCCTAAAAATTTAAGGTTTGCTCCCAGGTAATCCTGCAGGCTAAGGAAATAAATACTGAAAGAAAATAACATGGTTCCCACAATCATCAAAATGGAAGTCCATTTTTCAGACGAAGTTTCAAATTTTAAAATATATCCGATTATCAGTAAGAAAAATGCAGCATACATCTGGTATCTCACTCCTGTTTCAAAGCTTTCAAGTCTTTCTACAGACAATATTTTTTTTAAAGCATGTGCTCCGAAGGCGCCCAGAATAACAGACAGCATTCCATACGCAGCACCAAAAATTAAAGTAATTGTTTTCATTTTTATAATTCTTCTAATTCTAGATTTAAATATTTTTTTGTTTTGTAATCCTGCCAGGTTCCGGTAATCATGCTGCCCTTTTTATTCGCTTCAATAAAAGCCCTCGGAATCCATTTTTCCAATTCTTCATCATGATGGTCATTCTCCGTAATGGAAATATGATCTCCCTGAATCTTTCCGTTCCATTCTATCAGTTTTTTATTTTTATCATACCAATACATGGCGGAAAAAGCATTTTCTCCATTATCCGTGTAAAGATGTTTGATCAGAACCGTAATGGGGTATTTATCAATTTTTCCTTTCAACAGCTTATACTGAAAACTTGTTGTATCAGTTTTTTCAGAACCTGACAGAAGATTTTTTGCGTAAGGACTCCAATATTTTTCTAGGTCTTTATAAGAAATTTCAATGATGTGACTTCCCAGATCATCCAATGCTCTCATCGCATGATTGGAACATCTTCCGGCAACAAAAGTCAATTGATCCTTTCCAAAATAGAATTCAATGTATTCCAGGGTATGCTCTAAAAAACAGTCTTCATACATTGCAATCTGCTCCTGAATTTCTTCTGTAGGATTTTTATCGGCTTTCAACTCTTTAAGAAATTCATCAACTCTTTTCCTGATTTTCTGATTGATTAAGCTTTCAATCGTTTTAACAGCATTGGGTTGAAATAAATCGGGACAATTAATAAAATTTCCTGTTCTGAGATCAAAATTAATCCATTTGGAAAAACCTTCCAGATAAGCTCCCGAAGCCTCGCCATCTATACCAATACTTAAAATATTTTTAGGGGTTTCTAATTTTTCCCAACTGTAAAAATAGAGATAATTGGTATAGGAATTGGTCGCAGTGGCAGCCTTTTTAAAAGGATCAAGGCCTGAATTCGGCACATATTCCAGTTCATTAACCTGCAGAAAGGTATTGATTTTATTTTCAACCAAAGGGTTTCCGGGATAGGAAACAACCGGAAAAACAGTATCTTCAGATTTCGGCTGCAAATCACTGATCTTTACATTTTTCTGCTGAGAAAAACTTAAACCAGAAATCAACAGGAAGAATACTATTTTCTTTCTCATTATTTTGAATGAATGTAGATTAAAATCAGTTTTGCCACCAACGTCGAAATTCCTAATATAATAAAGATATTAGAAAGCTTTTTAGAATTTCTAAAGCCCGGTGACGTCGTTTTCTTCAGGAAGATTCCGAAGATGATAAATACTATAGGTAGGATAATCTGCAGCATTATTGAGCTCTTAATCTGTTAAATTCATGAATAACCTCATGATGGCTTACCGTTTTGTCTTTAAAATAGTTAACAAAATGCTGTTTTTCCTCTTCTGTAGCACCCATTTGGTTTAGAATATTCAAAAGGTGCATCTTCATATGCCCTTTCTGGATACCGGTTGTCACTAAAGAACGGAGAGCGCCAAAATTCTGAGCAAGTCCGGAAACAGCCAGAATACTCATCAGCTCTTGTGCAGAAGGTTTTCCAAGTAATGCCAAGGAGAATTTTACTAATGGGTGAAGATTGGTCAAACCTCCCACTACTCCTACAGAAATCGGAAGATCGATCCAGAATCTGAAAATTCCGTTGTCCGTTGTACAGTGCGTAAGAGATCTGTATTGTCCGTCTCTCGCGGCGTAGGCATGAGCACAGGCTTCTGTTGCTCTGAAGTCATTTCCTGTAGCGATTACTACTGCATCCACTCCATTCATCACGCCCTTATTGTGTGTGGTTGCACGGAAAGGCTCTATTTCAGCAATGGTAACAGCCTGTTTGAATTTTCTTGCAAATTCTTCATTCGAAATTCCACTGTCATCCTTTAAATCATCAATCTTACATGAAACCTCAGCTCTTACGAGACAGTCCGGTGTAAAGTTGGAAAGAATATTCATCACAATCTGAAGCGAGTTTTTCTCTTCCTGTGTGAAATCTTCACTCGTTGCAATCTCCTGCTTCATTGTTTTTCCGAACTGCTCAAGACACGAATTGATAAAATTCGCACCCATGGAATCTACCGTGTCAAAGCTTGCTTTAAGCTGGTAATAATCCGGCATTTCGGAGGTTTTATCAATTAATTTGATATCCAGAATTCCACCACCTCGTTTTCTCATGTTGGCGGTAATATCTTCTGTAGCTTCAAACAGTTTTTTCTTTAATTTGAAATTAAAGAAATGCAGAAGTTTATGAGATTCCACACTGAAGATAAAGTGGGTATGCCCTAATTTTTCATTGTTAATAATGGTTGTTTTAAAACCACCTTTATCAATCCAGAATTTTGCAGCTTTTGAAGCAGCCGCCACTACTGAACTTTCTTCAACAGCCATTGGAAGAGCGAATAATTTCCCGTCAATTAAGAAATTGGGGGCAATTCCGTACGGCATATAGAAATTGGAGATCGTATTTTCAGAAAACTCTTCATGAAGTTTCTGAAGATCAGCATTTTCGTTCCAGTATTGTTTTAATATATTTTGATATTCTTCGTTTCCTTCAAGGTATTCGCTGACAAGCCAATCGATTTTCCCCTGCTTTGTAAGTTTAGAGAAACCTTCTACCGGTTTATGATTCATAGCATAAATTTAATAAGTGTAAAGATAGTAATTTTGAAAGTCTCCATTGTTGATAACTTCCAGAGAAAAAGATTGACATTTATCAATTTTGGAACTACTTTTGAACAAAGTTTAGATACAAATTATAACATCCTTCCGAAAAATGAATTTTGAACGCCTGAAAGAAAAACTCGAAATCCTTGCGGATGCAGCAAAATATGACGTTTCCTGCTCATCCAGTGGAGGAACGCGAAAGAATAAAAAAGGCGCCTTGGGAGACAGTTCCGTAAGCGGGATCTGCCATACCTATACAGAAGACGGACGGTGTGTTTCCCTGCTCAAAATCCTGTTGACCAATCATTGCATTTACGATTGTGCCTACTGCGTATCCAGAAGTTCCAATGATATTAAAAGAGCCGCTTTCACCGTGGAAGAGGTAACAGACCTGACCATTAATTTTTACCGCAGAAATTATATTGAAGGACTGTTTTTAAGCTCTGGAATCTTTAAAAATGCAGATACGACGATGGAGCGTCTGGTAAGGGTGGCAAAAAAATTACGTTTAGAAGAAAATTTTAACGGCTATATTCATTTGAAATCTATTCCGGGAGCAAGTGATGAGCTGATGCAGGAAGCCGCTCTTTATGCAGACAGGTTATCTATTAACCTTGAAATCCCAACAGAAAGCGGGTTGAAATTGTTAGCACCTGAAAAAAACCGACAGGATATGCTTAATCCTATGAAATATATTCAGAATGGAATTGCGCAATATAAGGATGAAAAGAAAATTTTCAGAAAGGTTCCTAAGTTTGCTCCGGCAGGACAGTCTACTCAAATGATCGTGGGGGCAACCAATGAAAATGATTTGCAGATCATCAAAGTGGCCGATCATTTTTATAAAAATTTCAATCTGAAAAGGGTTTATTATTCCGGCTATGTTCCTGTTCTGGAGGATAAAAGACTGCCTTCTCTGACTACAGAAGTTCCGATGCTTCGTGAAAACCGCTTGTATCAGTCGGATTGGCTGATGCGCTTTTACGGTTTTAAGGCTGAGGAAATTTTAGACCCGCATATGCCGTTTTTAGACCTTGAAGTTGATCCTAAATTGAGCTGGGCCTTGAGACATCTGCATCAATTTCCTGTTAATTTACAGACTGCAGATTATCAGATGATTTTAAGAATTCCTGGAATTGGCGTGAAAACTGCGCAGAAAATTGTGAGTGCAAGGCGTTTTCAGGTTTTAAATATGGACCATCTGAAAAAACTGGGAGCTGCGGTTAACAGAGCAAAGTATTTCATTGACTTTAACGCCGGAAATGCTTATCTAAAATATTTAACGGATAAAAATTTCAGAAAGCTGCTTGTGGGTGGAAGCTCTTCTAAGTTTCACAATCAGTTTTCACAGCAGCTGAGTCTGTTTTGATTTTAAACACCAATTACACGAATTGTTTCACGAACTTCACTAATCATTCTAAGACTAACATATTAACTCACTCTAAAACTCCAAAACCTTATAACTCTCTAAATTAACATGACCACTCTACTCTATGACGGCAGTTTCGACGGACTTTTTACAGCAGTATTTGAAGTTTTCGAATACCGGTATAAAGAGGTAGAAATAGTGAGCAAGGAGAGATTTCATCAGGAAAATATCTTTGCTGAAATTCATGAAGTCATTACTCAGAATGATAAGGCTGAACGGGTTTTAAGCAAACTGGAACAACATATTGGACAGTCAGGAATACATGAGTTATTAAAAGTTTATTTATCAGAAGATCCTGAATCGGAACGTCTTATTTTATCAGCCGTAAAACAGTCTGTAAAATATCCTGATGAAAATATTCTGCAAAATTATGCTGACAGCGATATTTTAAAAATTTCAAAAATTTGTAAATCGGTAAGCCGGGAAAGGCACAGAATGACTGCTTTTGTGAGATTTGAGAAAATGCAGGATGGCGTTTTCTTTGCGAAGATAGATCCTGACTTTGATGTTCTTCCGCTTATCCGTAAACATTTTAAAGACCGGTATCAGGATCAGAAATGGATGATCTATGATTTGAGAAGGAATTATGGAATTTTATACGATCTGGAAAGCTGCGATTTCTTTTATCCGGAAGAAAAACTGGATTTACATGAGTACCAGCAGAAGTTTCATGATGATGAAAACAACTATCAAAAGCTATGGCAGCGGTATTTCACAAAGACCAATATTGTGGAAAGAAAGAATTTGAAACTGCACGTTCAGCATGTTCCAAAAAGATATTGGACGTATCTGACGGAAAAGTGGTAATGTGGATTTACTGTGATAATATTCTCATAGACTGAGTTAGTGGTGATCAAAATATAACATTTATACTTTTATACTATTATGTAAAAAGTTATTTAGCGAAGTATTTACTTGGATGCTATTTGTTCATATGCTTTCCAATTTTTTTCGATAAAATATTTCACGTTGCCACAGTTTTAATGTAAATTCTTCAGAAACAAAAACAGCGAGGGATTTTTAAGCTTACAAATTTTAGACGATTTTAATTATTTATATTCAAAACTCTTCTCAACTTACTGCCATTATCTGAACTTGTTTTTGTAAATTTGTGTTCGAAATTTTTTACTAGATGAAAGAGAGTGCTGTAAAAAAAATTGCAGTTCTTACTTCAGGAGGTGACTCTCCGGGTATGAATGCAGCATTAAGAGCAGTCGTTAGAACTGCAAACTATTATAATATCGAATGCTACGGAGTAAGGGAAGGCTATAACGGACTCATCCATGATGATTTCCTGAAAATGGGCCCCCGTTCCGTAAAAAATATAATCAACCAGGGCGGAACGATTCTCAAATCCGCCAGATCTGTAGAATTCAGAACTCCTGAAGGACGTCAGAAAGCTTACGACAACTGTGTGAAACATGGTGTGGATGCATTGGTGTGCATTGGAGGTGACGGAACTTTTACCGGAGCAAAGATCTTCAACGAAGAATTCGGGATCAGGGTAATTGGTGTACCGGGGACTATTGACAATGATATTTTCGGAACGGATAACACCATCGGCTACGATACGGCTTTAAACACTGCTATGGAAGCTATTGATAAGATCCGTGATACGGCAACATCCCACAACCGAGTTTTCTTTGTAGAGGTAATGGGCCGTGATGCAGGTTTCATCGCTTTAAACAGTGGGCTGGCTACCGGTGCTCTGGATATTCTTATTCCTGAGAAGAAAGATAGCATGGAAGATCTTTTTGCCAATTTCAGAAAAGCTGAAAAAACAGGAAAAGCATCAAGCATCGTTGTAGTAGCTGAAGGTGAAAAGCTTGGGAATATCTACGAGCTTTCTAAACAGACCAAAGAGGAATTCCCTGATTACGATATCCGTGTAACCATCTTAGGACATATCCAAAGAGGTGGTTCTCCAAGCTGTGCAGACAGGGTTCTGGCAAGCAGGCTGGGTTATGGTGCCGTAGTGGGACTCATGGAAGGAAAAACAAATGTAATGGCCGGAATGCGTTCCAACGATATGGTGTACACACCGATCGAAGAAGCCATTAAAAAACATAATGAAATCAATAAAGATCTTTTACTGATTTCTGAAATTTTAGCAATCTAATTATTTTTTTATAATCTAAAACAAACTATTATGTCAACAATCAAAGTAGGTATCAACGGTTTTGGTAGAATTGGACGTCTTGTTTTCAGAGCAATGACTGAAAGAGATAACATTGAAGTAGTAGGAATCAATGACCTAATCAACGCAGAATACATGGCTTACATGTTAAAATATGATTCTGTACACGGTATCTTCCCGGGAGAAGTTTCTGTAGAAGGAAATGATCTTGTAGTAAACGGAAAAAGAATCAGAGTAACTGCTGAGAAAGATCCTAACAACCTAAAATGGAATGAGATCGGTGCAGACTATATCGTAGAATCTACAGGTCTTTTCTTATCTAAGGACTCTGCTCAGGCTCACATTAATGCCGGTGCTAAAAAAGTAATCCTTTCTGCTCCATCTAAAGACGACACTCCGATGTTCGTAATGGGTGTGAACCACAAAGAACTTACTGACGATATCAAAATTTTATCTAACGCGTCTTGTACTACCAACTGTTTAGCTCCTTTAGCTAAAGTAATCCACGATAACTTCGGGATCGTTGAAGGTCTTATGACTACGGTACACGCTACAACGGCAACTCAGAAAACAGTTGACGGTCCTTCAATGAAAGACTGGAGAGGTGGTAGAGCTGCTCTTAACAACATTATCCCTTCTTCTACAGGTGCTGCTAAAGCGGTAGGAAAAGTAATCCCTTCATTAAACGGAAAATTAACAGGTATGTCTTTCAGAGTACCAACTGTTGACGTTTCTGTAGTAGATTTAACAGTGAGAATTGAAAAAGCTGCTTCTTATGAAGAAATCTGTTCAGTAATTAAAGCTGCTTCTGAAGGTGAATTGAAAGGAATCTTAGGATACACTGAAGATGCAGTAGTTTCTCAGGACTTCGTAGGAGATAAGAGAACTTCTATCTTCGATAAAGATGCCGGTATCATGCTTTCTCCAAACTTTGTAAAACTTGTTTCATGGTATGATAACGAAATGGGTTATTCTAACAAGTTGGTAGATATGCTTGTACACGCTGCTTCTTTATCATAAATAATGAGCAATTAGCAATAAATAATGAAAACCTTCCCGATGGAAGGTTTTTTTGTTTTTATGACTTTATCAAATTATTACTTGGCTACAAATGGATTTTTATCAAACCTAAAAGATATTCCTACAAAAGGATTCACTCTGTACTGCATTTTATTCAGATTATCCGATGTCACTGAGGTGTCGATTGCCTGTCCCACTGTATAATCTGTATTAGGACGGTTTTGCTTGTGCACGGCAATACCTGCTGTCAGAATAATATTTTGTCCAATTCCCAGAGCACCACCGGCAAAAACAGACAACTCTTCAAAATCAAAGCCTAAACCACCTGTAAATCCGGGAGAAAAATTTCGCTGGTTATTCATAAAGGTAAACATAATGCTAGGCGTAAGATCCATCATTTTCCCATCCTTGTTTTCTGCTACTACATTATTTACAGAAGTAAACCTTGAGCGGCTTGTGAGAAAAACAGCATTTGCTCCGAAGGAAGTCGTCCATTTCCAGTCAGATTCACTTTTTATAATATACTTCCTTATTTTCTCTTCCCCTGTTACCCCAACATAAAGAATATACTGAGTGTTGCTTCTAAAAACCAATTCTGCAATTACGTCACTTTCGCCATGCAAGTTTTTAGTACTGTCTTTTTGCTTTCTCTCCATTTTCAATGGTTCATACTCAATAGCTTTCTTTCTAATGACCAGACTTTTCAACTGCGAGGATGGTATATATAATTTATAATTTCCTTTTTCAACGAGCATTTCCACGCTGTCGATTTCAACAGACAGATCAATAGTAATCGTTCTATTGATTTCCTTTTTACTGTTCTCTCCAATTTCCTTTCTTACTTCGACTTTTATTTGTGTAAAAAAAATTGAGGGCATAAAAATTACAAAAGCAAGAATTTTTAATAAATAAGTTTTCATGGCTATTAGTTTTATACAAAGTTTAAAATTCCATGAATACAAGTAAATTACCCGTTCGGGTGATTTTGAGTATCAAAAAGAGCAATGTTTGATGGAATATATTACAAAAGAAAAAGCCTCTCCAGCAACGAGAGGCTATTAGTTTATCATTTTCAAACAACTAAAAAGAAAAGAGTAAACTGTTTTTATAACATTCATTAATTAACTTCGAATAAACAGTGTATAAAATTTAATGCTCCGAGACTTACTATTTTCCTAATTAAAATAAATTATGGAAAAAAATAAATCATAAAACAAAACGGAACAAAAAAATTGAGCCGCCATGGTTATTAGCTAGTACAAAGTTTAGCATTTTATCAGTGTAAAAAAATCCCCCTTTTGTGGTATTTTGTAAGTATTTTAGTTATTTTAGCTAAAACTAATTATTCATGGAAAGCTCAGAAAAAAAACATCCTCTCATAGAAGTCTGGAATACATACCCCGGCGTCAGAAGAGACAGGAAGATCCTGGATAAACCACCTATAGAGCGCATCATTAGTGAAATGTTTGCTATAGGAGAATTTTATTATTATGCACTGAATCTTACAAACAGTACACTTTCTCACCATCATGAGAACATTCTGAAGCTTCATGGTCTTTCATCATACCCGGAAAATTTGAAAGATGTTATTGACCTTACCCATCCTGATGATATAGAATTTGTAATGAAAGCCGAACAGGTCCTTATTAACAAAATGACAGAGATCGGTCTGGAGCATCAACTCTACATTAAGGGCAGCTATTGTTTCAGAATGAAAACAGCAGAAGGGAATTATGAGTTGTTCCATCATCAGTCCATTATCACCCTGGAGGATGAAACCGGAATTCCTGTGCAGGCTATAAACATTCACACCAACATTCATCATATTACAAAAGAAAATCCTTATACCGTTTTGGTTTCGGGGATAGGTCCCAGAAATGATTTTCACCAGGTGAAGCTGGATTCCTTTTCGAAACCGGAGAATTTTTCTGAGCATTTAACGAAAAGAGAAATGGAGATTCTTGCCTTTATCACCAAAGGCTATTCCGGACCCGAAATAGCCCAGGCATTAATCTTGTCTGAACATACAGTCCGTACACACAGAAAAAATATTTTACGAAAAACAGATTCCAGAAACAGCAAAGAACTTGTAAAAAAAGCTTTTGAAAGAGGGCTTATTTAATATCTTAAACTTTTAATAAGGACTGACAAATCTCACCAGGAAATTTCGGTGTAAAACTTGTATTTTTATAGTAATGGAAAACATGATTATACAGCCGCGTTTTAAAGATTCGCCTCACTTCAAGCATTTCTGGGAAAAGGGAAACGGAAAACAACTCATCGACTTTTCAGGAGCTGAAGTAAGTTTTAGGAACTTTGAAAGGTTTTCACGCTATTTTTATCATGTGGATGAGGTGGGAGATGAAGTGGTAAAAGATGTTTATTTTACCAAAAAATTTCATGAAGCCTCAAGAGAAATTGAAGGCTATATACGAAACGGAGTCTCCGAAACGGACGACGTTCCTGAAAGCGTAAAAAAACTTTTCAGCCAAACCCAGAAGATTCCCGACTGGCTTGATTTCAACCTGCTGAAAAGCGGCGCAGAACTCTGTATGAGAGGCAACATTGACTCGCTCATCTCATTAAGAGATTACTGCCTGATTGGCGGTTATGATTATGCCTATCTTAATAAGCCTCTCACAGCCACAGAGGCGTTGAAAAAAGGTGCTGTAAAACGTCTTTCAGAAACGCTGGACTTTTGGGTCAACGCAACGCGGTATGATGCACTTGAAATTCATGCGAAGGGTTATGAATTTGCTATTAAGACCCGCCTGATCCATTCTTACGCAAGACTTTCGATAAAGAAACATTATAAGCAATGGGATACTGAAAATTGGGGCCAACCGATCAACTCATGGGATATGATGGCTACTTATATAGGGTTTAGTCTTGTTTTTCTCCATAGCCTTCAAAAACTTGGAAATACTTTTTCGGAAGAAGAGGAAAAAGGAATTTTTCATTTGTGGAAATATGTCGGATACTTACTTGGAATTCCTGAGCAGCTTCTTCCCGACAGTAAAAAACAGGCAACAGAATATTTTTATCTGTGGACTTCTGTACAGCCGCCATCAGATAAAGATTCTATTTTACTGGCTCATTCTTTACTGAATGAATCTCTGGAAAATCCAATCTTAAAATTCAAATTTCAAAGGAAAAATCTGAGATACCTGCATATTTGCTGCACGTGGTTTCTACTGGATGACGAGGTATGTAAAAGACTGCAGATCCCTGAGGTTTCCAACCGGAAAATGTTTCCTAAAACCAAAATGATCATCAACAAAATTTATGATAACCTGATAAGCCGGGATACAAGAATAAAAAAAGGAAATAAAGATCAGATGAAAGTGCTGGAAGACTATCTTAGAGTTACTAAAAATTCAAATTTTCATTAAAAGAATACTGAACTGCAAGTACATTAAACGGAAAAAAAATATTTTTATGTTTTGAATCATAAAACTCTGCATTCCATTCGTAATGAATAACATCAGTCTCAAAAAATTATTATTATTTAACGCTAAAAACAGTTTTTCACACTAAATAATATTAGTTTTTGACATTAAAATTCCGTAATTTTGAACAATTATTTTAACAACAGATGAGCAACATAGACGATAAGAAAAAAGCACTTGCATTAGTGCTTGACAAGCTAGATAAAACATACGGAAAAGGAACTGTAATGACATTAGGTGACAGTACGATTGATACTACCATTGAAGTTATTCCTTCCGGATCTTTGGGATTAGACATCGCTCTGGGAGTAGGTGGATATCCAAGAGGAAGAATCATTGAGATCTACGGACCTGAATCTTCCGGTAAAACAACTTTAACGCTTCATGCTATTGCAGAAGCTCAAAAAGCAGGTGGAATTGCCGCATTTATTGATGCAGAGCACGCTTTTGACAGAGGTTATGCAGGAAAACTGGGAATTGATCTTGAAAATTTAATCATTTCTCAGCCAGACAACGGTGAGCAGGCTCTGGAAATCGCGGATAACCTGATCCGTTCGGGAGCAATTGACATTGTGGTTATTGACTCTGTAGCAGCCCTTACTCCAAAAGCGGAAATTGAAGGGGAAATGGGAGATTCTAAAATGGGACTTCATGCAAGATTGATGTCTCAGGCATTGAGAAAACTGACGGCTACCATTTCAAGAACGAAATGTACCGTAATTTTCATCAACCAGTTGAGAGAAAAAATCGGTGTGATGTTTGGAAATCCTGAAACCACTACTGGGGGTAATGCATTGAAATTCTACGCTTCCGTAAGAGTAGATATCAGAAAAGCAAGTGCGCCTATTAAAAATGGCGATGAAGCTATCGGAAGCCGTGTAAAAGTGAAGATCGTAAAAAATAAAGTAGCACCTCCTTTCAAGCAAGCTGAATTCGATATTATGTACGGTGAGGGAGTTTCCAAAACAGGAGAAATTCTTGATCAGGCTGTAGAACAGGGAATTGTAAAGAAAAGCGGTTCTTGGTTCAGCTATGAGGAGACAAAGCTTGGTCAGGGGCGTGATGCAGTGAAGGATGTTTTAAAAGACAATCCTGAGCTTGCTGAAGAATTGGAAAACAAGATCAAGGAAGAATTGAAAAACAAGAAATAATTAATAGAAAACGGTCTGAAATTCAGATCGTTTTTCTTTTTAACTTTATACGCCTGCCAAAACACATTGAAATAAATGATTACTGATTATAAAAAAATTGATCTGTTCGGGAAGACATTCATTCAGAAAGTAGATGTAATATCTCCTTTTGAATTTACTTTCCCGGTTGCTGAGCAGGCCTGCTTTTTATATATGCTGACAGGTGAGATACAATATCAGTTTAATGATATTCATACCGATATTCCTACCAGACATTCGTTATTACTCAACTGTATCAATTCCGGAAATCATATCCATAATTCAAATGCTGACAGCAAGGGCGAAGTTGTGATTGTAACCTTCCATCCGGATATATTAAAGAAAATTTACGAAAGAGAGCTTCCTGTCCTACTCCAGCCAGGCAACAAAGCAACCAACCAGTTGAGTGGAAAAATCAACAATGATTTCCTGATTCATAAATATATTGAAGGACTGCTTTTCTATTTTGAGAATCCGGCTTTGATCAATGAAGAGATCCTGATCCTGAAACTAAAGGAAATTATTCTTCTGCTGTCACAGACACAAGAGGCAGAAACCATACAGGCCATACTATCCCAGCTTTTCTCACCCACATCTTATACGTTCAGGCAAATTATAGAAAACAACTTATTTTCACCGGTAAGTATTGAAGAATTGGCCCATAAAACCAATTTAAGCATTTCTTCTTTTAAGAGAGAGTTTAAAAAGTTATATAATAATTCTCCCGCCAGTTACATTAAAACCAAAAGACTGGAAAGAGCTGCTGAATTATTACTGATTTCCGATGAACGTGTATCCAATATTGCTTTTGAATGCGGGTTTAATGACTTAGCCAATTTTACCAAAAGCTTTCATGACAAATACAATACTTCTCCCACAAATTACCGCTCGAAGGTAAATAAGGAGGATTAAACTTTTTTACCAAAACCGACTTTCCACATAGTTCATAAATTTTTTTGAACCAAACAGACAGATAATTGAGCTTATTTACAAAATCTCTTTTCTGTTTCTGTTGCAATTTTGTCAACAGTAATTCAACATTCAAAAAAATTAATTATGGGACTATCGTATTTGGGAATTTTTCATACCGTGATAGGTATTATTGCTATTGTAGCAGCTGTTACAGATTTTATAAAAAAAGGAAAAATTGATCTGAGCTCGTCCGCCGGAAAAATTTATTTTTACCTTACGCTGATCACTTCACTCACCGCTTTGGGATTATCTAAACATGGAGGATTTAACCCGGGACATATTTTTGCCCTTTTTATTGTCATTTTAATAGTGGCGGCTTATTTTCTTCATAGAAAAAGAGCAGGAAACAACAAAGCCCGTTTTATTGAGACCTTTCTTCTTTCCTTCAGTTTTTTCTTATCGCTGGTTCCTACCGTTAATGAGACTTTTACGCGTGTTCCGCTCGGACACCCGTTAGCTAAAGCACCTACGGACGCAATCATCGGACAGACACTTCTTGGTCTTTTTGTGCTGTTTATTATAGGTTCTGTCTTTCAGTTTAGGAAACAAAGGAGAATTAATAAGTCATTATAAATTCTTGTTGCTAAATCTTCAGATTTTAAAGTAATTTTTCACAAATCAATGTCATTCTGTCACATTCTTTTTCATGGTATTTTTTTTGAGGCTTACATAGAAAATTAAAAAACAAAAATTATTATGACTAAAGGAAATATTAATGTATCTGTGGAAAACATTTTCCCACTTATTAAAAAGTTTCTTTACAGTGACCACGAAATATTCCTGAGAGAGCTGATCTCCAATGCAACTGATGCCACTTTAAAATTAAAGCACCTGACAAGCATCGGGGAAGCAAAGGTTGAATACGGAAATCCGAAGATTGAAGTTAAGATCGATAAGGAACAGAAAACTTTACGTATTATCGACCAGGGAATTGGTATGACTGGTGAAGAGGTTGAAAAATACATCAATCAGGTTGCTTTTTCCGGTGCCGAAGAATTCCTGGAAAAGTATAAGGACAGTGCAAAAGATTCAGGAATCATAGGACATTTCGGCCTTGGGTTTTATTCCGCATTTATGGTGGCAAAAAAAGTGGAGATCCTTACAAAATCTTATAAAGACGGTTCTGCTGTAAGATGGATCTGCGACGGAAGCCCGGAATTTACCCTTGAGGAAATTACTGATAAAACTGACAGAGGAACTGAGATCATTCTCCATATTGCAGAAGATTCTACGGAATTTTTAGAAGAAGCTAAAATCCGTGAATTGCTATCAAAATACAATAAATTCATGCCTGTTCCAATTAAATTCGGGACAAGGACACATACTCTCCCATTACCTGAGGATGCTCCGGAAGATGCTGTTGCAGAAACCGAAGAAGTAGATAATATCATCAACAATCCAACCCCGGCATGGACTATTGCACCAAGCGAGCTGACGAATGAAGACTATATGAAGTTCTACCACGAACTGTATCCAATGCAGTTTGAGGAGCCTTTATTCAATATCCACCTGAACGTTGATTATCCTTTCAATCTTACAGGAATTTTATTTTTTCCGAAACTGAGCAATAATTTAAATATCGACAAGGATAAAATCCAATTGTATCAGAACCAGGTTTTCGTAACGGATGAAGTAAAAGGTATTGTTCCTGACTTCTTAATGCTTTTAAGAGGAGTGATTGATTCTCCGGATATTCCGTTGAATGTTTCGCGTTCTTACCTTCAGGCTGATGGTGCAGTGAAGAAAATCTCGTCTTACATCACTAAGAAGGTTGCCGATAAAATGTCTTCCCTGATCAACGAAAACCGTGAAGATTATGAGCAAAAATGGAACGATATTAAAATCGTGATCGAATACGGAATTATCACGGAAGATAAATTCGCAGAAAAGGCAGATAAATTTACACTATATCCTACCACAGACGGAAAATATTTCCTGTGGAATGAATTAATTGAAAAAATCCAGCCTGCCCATACGGATAAAGACGGCAATACAGTAATCCTTTATGCAACGAATGCTGATGAACAGCACAGCTATATTCAGGCAGCCAACGATAAAGGTTATGACGTTCTGTTATTAGACTCACCTGTGATCTCCCATGTTATTCAGAAACTGGAAACTTCAAAAGAAAAGATCTCATTTGCAAGAGTGGATGCAGATCACATCAATAACCTCATCAAAAAAGATGAGCCAGTTATTTCCAAATTAAATGAAACTGAAAAAGAATCTTTGAAGAAAGATGTAGAAGAGGCCGTAAAGGATGCCAAATTTACTGTACAGCTTGAAGATCTAGACAGCAATGATGCTCCGTTTACAATCACGCAGCCGGAATTCATGAGAAGAATGAAGGAAATGCAGGCAACCGGAGGAGGCGGTATGTTCGGAATGGGAGGCTTCCCAGAGATGTATAATCTTGTGGTGAATTCTAACAGCGAGCTTTCGAACCAAATTTTAAAGACAGAAAATCCTGAGGAAAAGGAAACGCTTATTAAATATGCTCTTGATCTGGCCAAACTTTCACAGAACCTGCTGAAAGGAAAAGACCTGACAGATTTTATCCAGAGAAGCTATAAGCAGTTGGAAAAATAATAAAATAATACAGAAATGAATAAGGCTGTTCTCCAATGGGGAACAGCTTTTTTTATGTACAGATTTCGTGAAATTATTTAATCAAAGATTGGGCTAAAGCAAAGTTAAAACTGTTTAAGGTGAAAAGATTTCATTCGATAAAATTGTAAACTCTTGTCATTTCAGACGAAAGTGAATCAATCTCATTTAGTTAAAAGAAAGTAACATAAAATTTTAATAATAGCCCTAATGGTTTAAAGTAAAACCCCTGACTAACTTAATATTCTGAACTTTTCCAGCATTTTTGTTTAAATCCTACTGTTCAATGCATATTTTTTCTCTTTTTTATTGTACACATTGTGCTTTTTTTCCATTTTTGTATAAAATGTAGGATATGCAAAAAGAAAAATTACGCGTTATCAGAAAACAAAAAGGCTATACTCAACAGCAGATAGCTGATATTATCGCGACTGATGTATCCAACTACAGCAGGAAGGAAAGTGGTGATGTAAAGATCGTAAGGGATGAATGGGAAAAGATTGCCCGTTTTTTGGATGTTTCAGTAGAAGATATTTATGAGGATGAAGAAGCAAAAGTTGTGATCAATAATAATCATCCTGTATACAATGATCAATCTTCATCATCATCAGGAGTGATCACTCAGTTTCATAATATTTCAACTTCTATTATTCAGAACCTGCAGGATTATATTGCCTTGCTGAAAGAGGAAAATGAAAAATTAAAAGAAGAATTAAGAACACCGAAAGGAAGAAAATAAGGTTGTTGTTTTAAAAATCAGCCTGTTTTTTACATATAAATTTAAAAGCCTTGCCTATTCAAAAATATTCAAGGCTTTTTTATTATGAATATTTTTAATTATACCGTCTTTTTACAGGCAAAAATCCAGTCTTTCAAAGAAGGGGAATAATACGACTTTTAGCAATTGAAACATTGAATGGCCGTTTTTTAGTTTCCGGCGGCTTCGCCGCCGGAAACTAAATTTATTATAAGTCCTATTTCAGTTATGAACCGAAGTCCTTTAATATCTACAATTAAAAACAGGTGCCTGAACTGTAAATTCTTAACAGACTGTACAATTTAATCTAAATTTCCTCAAGTGGATTCCAGAATAGCTTTTTAAAATCTTTTATTCTTAAATTTTCAACGGTAATGCCTTCTGCTTCCAGTCTCTTTTGAAACTCGGGAACAGATAATACGCCTGAGCTGGATATGACACGATGTGCCGGGACATCTTCCGGGCATCCTCCCATCGCCTTCCCTACATGACGGGAATGATTAGGATAACCTACTGCCTTAGCTATGGCACCATAAGAAGAAACTCTTCCTTTTGGAATAAGCCTTGTAATCTCGTAGATCTGTTGTTTAAAAATTTCATCCATAGTCAAGTAACCTGCTTTATCGTTATGAAAAATAGAGTCTAAATAAACTTTAAACATCTTTCTGCATCATTTTTGAATTCTCAAACATTCAATGATGTCTGATTGTAAATATAAAGATATGAAAAAATCATTTTTCCGGCTGCTGAATGCAGTCAATAAAAAGTTGCTCCCAAAGTTGAGCAATAAAGATCCGAACAAACTGAGTAAAATAGAGAAAGGAATTCTGGCCTACCGATACTTTGTGCTGGTGAATTCTCTTGACTGATCTCCAAGTAAGTCATTGCTAGCGTAGCGAAGCAATCTCTTAATAATCTTAACTGCTAAACTTTTTCTTAATGGTTTATTTTGAAACATTAAAGTTAGATAAGACTTTAAGAATAAGTTCAAACTTCATTTTTAAGTGAGATTGCTTCGCTACGCTCGCAATGACGAATGGGAAATAAAAAACGCTTCAAAATGAATTGAAGCGTTGGTATTTTAAAAGAAATTTATTTTTAATTTTCCAGGATATAAGAGAACATTAATGGTGCACAGATCGTAGCATCACTTTCAACGATGAATTTCGGTGTCGTGATATCCAGTTTACCCCAAGTGATTTTCTCATTCGGAACTGCTCCTGAATACGAACCGTAAGACGTTGTAGAATCCGAGATCTGGCAGAAATAAGACCAGAAAGGAATGTCATGCATTTCCATATCCTGATACAACATCGGCACCACACAGATTGGGAAATCTCCTGCAATACCTCCTCCGATCTGGAAGAACCCAACTCCTTTTCCGGCTGAATTTTTAGTATACCAGTCAGCAAGATAGGTCATATATTCGATTCCTGATTTCATAGTGGTTGCTGTAAGCTCACCTTTGATGCAGTAAGAAGCAAAGATGTTACCCATGGTAGAATCTTCCCATCCCGGAACTACGATTGGAAGGTTTTTCTCAGCCGCAGCAATCATCCATGAGTTTTCTCTAGGAATTTCGTAATACTGCTCAAGAACCCCTGAAAGGATCATTTTATACATAAATTCGTGCGGGAAATAACGTTCGCCCTTAGCTTCTGCATCTTTCCAGATCTCCACGATATGCTTTTGAAGTCTTCTGAAGGCTTCTTCTTCAGGGATACATGTATCTGTAACTCTGTTTAATCCTCTTTCTAATAGATCCCACTCATCCTGCGCCGTTAAATCTCTGTAATGCGGAACTCTTTCGTAGTGAGAGTGCGCCACAAGGTTCATCAAATCTTCTTCAAGGTTGGCTCCTGTACAAGAAATAAAATCAACTTTTCCCTGACGGATCATTTCTGCAAGGATTTTCCCCAATTCAGCAGTAGACATCGCACCTGCCAAAGTGATCATCATTTTTCCGCCATCTTTAAGATGTGCAACATACCCCTTAGATGCATCTACCAATGCAGCCGCATTGAAGTGCAGGTAATATTTCTCTATAAATTCAGAAATCGGTTTGCTCATTTTTTTAATTTTTGCAAAGATAAAACTTAAAAACGGAATGCGACATGAGTACTTAAAGAAACTCTTGCCTGACCATTCTTTTTTAACAAATGATAAAAATAGCTTTATCCATAAGGCTTCCCATGAAAAAGTACAGCCGTGAAGCTGTACTTTCATCTAACAAATATAGATACACAGGAATTACCCGTGACAAGATTCTACTTTTAAGATCTCAATTTTTCTTTCACCATCTTTAAAAGGCCAGTCAATGATATCTCCCACTCTATATCCAACTGTAGCAAGCGCAATATCTGATAAAATGGAATACTTGTTTTTTACCGGCTTAGCTTTTGAAGAAGCCACGAAAATATATTCGTGTTCAAAATTCTGAGTATGATCTTTAATTGTCACTTTCCTGTTAACCGTCACTACATCGGCAGGAAGCTCTCTTCTCAGTACCTGTTTAGCTTTTCTCAATTCTTCAGCAAGTCTTTTTTCCTCCGGCATGCTTACTTTTTTTCTTCTGAGCGTATCTTTTATAGCATCATAAATTCCGGTGGTTACAATAATATGATTGGACATTTTTTATATTTTTTAAAGCAATGGATGCAGTCATTCCATGATCCAATGCAGGATAGCAGACAGCCTTTTCCTGTAGAAAACTGCAAAAATAATACGTAAAGTTTATCGGAATATTTTCCCTGTCCTGAATCCTGACAGGGCTTAATTGATAAAGTCCTTAGAACTTTTAAGAAAAGAATCTCTATGTAAATACAGCAACGACAGCAAAAGACCTGAAAAACGGTCCGCTGAGGATAAAGAAATAATTGCTGCCATACTTGAAATTATTAATAATACTCTAAGATACTTAAAAATTTTGACTCGGGAAAGAAACTACTTTTTACCCTACCTTTTTATTTAAAATCTAAAACTTAAATTTCCTGTTCTCTTTTTTTTCAGAAATTTTCTTTTTGGTATCCAGGCGCTTCTGCTTTTGCCCTTTTGAAGGTTTTGTTGCCAGTCTTTTCTTGGGAACAATTAAAGCCTTATTGACAAGTTCAATCATTTTTTCAATTGCTTTATTCTTGTTCATCAGCTGGGTTCTGCTTTCAGAAACAGTCAGAAACAAATATCCGTCTGCATTGATTCTGTTTTTCAGTTTAGTAAGGATTAATTCCTTCTGATTCTCATTAAAGAATTCAGACCCGGCAACGAGCCATAGAACGGTCACTGAAGTTTCCACCTTATTTACGTTCTGCCCTCCCGCTCCGCTGCTCCGGGACGTTTTAAAGCTGAGTTCTTTCGAAAAGTCTTTCATGTTTTTTATTTTAAAGGTCTTGATTCAAGAGCCAGGAATCAGGAATTAAAGTACATCAAATAACGGGCAAAAATTTATAATCTTTCGGCTATTATTCTATTCAGCTCTATCCGGTTCACTTTTCCGTTCGGTGTTCGTGGAATATCTTCGATAAAAATGATCTCTTTGGGTTTGTGAAAGCTTTTTTCAAAAGATATTCCGGCAATCTTTTCAATAAGATCCGCTGACTCTGATCCTTCTACTACCAATATCAGCTTCCGGCCCAGGCTTTCATCTTTCAGACCTATAAAAACAGCTTCATTGGTGATTTCTTTTTTTACCAATGTTTCCAGTATTTCAGGAAAAATTTTCGCCCCTCCGGAATTAATGACATTGTCTAAACGTCCCAGGAACTTAAACTGTTTTCCATTTTTAATTTCAACTAAATCATTAGTCTGTAGTACTTCAGCGTTAACATTGGGTGCATAGATTTTCAGACAGCCTCTTTCATCTATGCTGACAGATACATTTTCGAAAGCCGTAAAATAATCTTGCGGTTCCGGCATAAGCTGCTTTAAAGCAATATGGGAAAGCGTTTCAGACATTCCATAGGTTTCAAAAATACGGATACTTTTTATTCTTTTATTTTGGGCTATCTTTCTTTTTAATGACTCGGAAACAGCTGCGCCACCGATGATCAGATTTTTGATCAAATGGAGTTTATCCAGCGAGTTTTCTACCTGAAGGGGAGTCATTGCACAGAAATCAATTTCTTCACTTAAATGCTCAACTGGTTTCAAGGATGGATCTGAAACAATCAGTTTTAATTTTCTTTCGATAGAACGGACTACCATCATTTTACCTGAAATATATTCAACCGGTAGGCATAACAGCGCTTTATCTCCTTCTTTCAAGCCTAAGAAATTACAGGTCATTACAGCAGAGTTCAGCATTTTTTCTTTTTCGATTTCAAAAATTTTTGGTGTTCCGGTAGAGCCTGAGGTCTGAACCTTTACAGTAAATCCATCAGAAAACCATTCGTCCAAAAATTTTTTGATTTTATGTTCAAAATCTGTTTGAAAGGATAAATTATTAATATTGAGATTATTGAAGTCTATCAGCATGATTAGGGTAGATAAAAAGTGTTGTAAATTTAAAAAAAACTTTAAAAAATTCTTGTATCTAAACAAAAAAGCTGTAAATTTGCCTCACCAAAATAAAACAGACCTATAGTGTAACGGTAGCACTCCGGTTTTTGGTACCGTCAGTCGGGGTTCGAATCCCTGTGGGTCTACAAACCATCCTTTTTAAGGGTGGTTTTTGTTTTTTAGTTTCCAGCCTTTTATTATTCTTTTAAACTCATTTCAAAATCAACTGAAATCGGGCTTAAAACTACAGCACGAAAAACAAGATCAGGTAAAAATAAGACTTAATTCATTGAATTTTTTCCGAACACTTATTTGTGTGTAAAGAAAAAAATTGTAGATTTGCACCACCAAAAATAAAGCAGACCTATAGTGTAACGGTAGCACTCCGGTTTTTGGTACCGTCAGTCGGGGTTCGAATCCCTGTGGGTCTACATCCAAAAGAAAAACCACTTGATTTTCAAGTGGTTTTTCTTTTCCGGTCAACATGCTTATTTACAAGAAGTAAATTTCAAAAAAATTCACTCCTGTTTTTCTTACAGACAAGTTTCCAGAGGTATATATTAAAACATTGCTCATATTAAAGTACATGATATTTTTTCTTCCATTTTGCAATACTATTACGGCTTAATTTAAATTTTATAGCGACTTGGGTATTGTTGAGTTTATATTCTTTTTGATAGTCAATAATTTCTTTTACCGTTTGTTCACAGTAAGAACGAAGCTTTTGATTGAAAATGACCGCTTCTTTATCCTGCTCTCCAAATATTATTTTATTCAGTGTTATAATATCTAAGGTGGAAAGCATTTTCTTGTTTAATATTACTTGACATGCAGATATTTTATCTGGATATTTTCTATCCAAAATATCAGTATAAATCTTTTTATAATCAGGGGCATCATTCATATTTTTCATAACTTTTTAAAATTACCATATTTGCTAAGCCATTTGTAAAGAGTAGTTTTTGGAATTTTATATTCTCTTATTATCTGTGCTTTGGATTTTTCTCCGGTAACTACAAGATCGAGAATAAATTCAATGATCTCTTTTGTATAAATATTTTTTCTGAAAGATGGAAGTTGTGTAACACCGCTATTGTACTCCATAGACGCCTGGGGCGAATAAAAAATAAGATGCTGCGAGTACAGCCTGAAAAAATCATACTCTAATAACTTACTCCACTTTAATAATATATCTGCTTCTAACGATTGTTTTTCGTACATTTTTTCAATATCCTCTTCAGGGCATTTAAAAAAATTACAGATCCTTTTCACACTTATGTTACATTCTAAAACTCTCTGTCTAATTAATTGCCCGACATATATCTCTTTAAGATCTGGTCCCATATTTTTAAGTTAAATGAAAGCCTCCATTTGTGAATAAAAATTGATAAGTGGAGGCATTAAATTAATACTATACTTTTGATTTTGATGGATTCACTTATACTTTAAAGTGTTGTACCACTTTATCTGGTGAGATGAACCTGGATCTTATTGTATCAGTCAGGCTCGATGGATTTGCAATTTTACATGATTAAAATAAGGGAAACAAAAAACCGGACTTTACTTATATATGACGTCTTTTATTTTTAGCTACAAACCATACAAAATATTATTTTTCAGACTCTTATAATACAAACATTCTGCTTTTCGGATCTCCTCATTCATGTCTTGCAGCAAATAAAGATCACGGAAAACAACAGGTATGTGCAATATGTAACACCTATGTAATACCCTATTTTAATCATTCATCTTCTTAAATCTATAACATTGCCGGACAAAAAATGAATGCTCTATTAAAAGACCATACCTTGACATTGAAGACTATGTATTAGCCAAACAGTTAAGAAAGAATGAAAACATTAAGAATAAATCAAATAAATAATCATTTTATATTTAATTTTACATTTATAAATTTATTTTAAATGAAACAACACACTAATAAAACAAATACATAAAAACATTTAAAATGATGAAACTTTTTATTTTCTTTTTCCCGTTATTCATATTTGCTCAACAAAAAATTACCCCTCAGTATATTGATGCGGAGTATAATAAGGTTGAAACCTTACGTAAAGAAGGAAAATTTGATGAATATGTAAAAAAAAACCTGCTCTTACTGAAGGAATCCAAACGGATAAACCATTCTAAAGGAATTGCGTTAGGCTATTTACATCTTGCCGGCAGTTATTCATATGCAAAAGATTATAAAAAGGGATTAGAATATCTTAAACTGGCAAGGAATGAAAAATACGCAGACAATAATCCGGAATTTCAAATATTAATTAAAAGATATTTAGGCTTTAATTATTATAATATGGGGCTTTATCAGGAAGCTATTACTTCATTTAAAGACGTTGTCGCATTATCAGATGAAATCCCGATCGATACCTCAAGATACTTTAAGTCGGCGGCATATATTGAAATGGGGATAGTTTATAAGGATCAGAACAAACTGGATTCCTCCAGATTATATTTAAAGAAAGGACTTGCTATTTTACGGAATAATAGAAAGGTAACGTATGAATCAAAAGTAAATATATTGATCTATTCCTTAGTGTTAATTGAAATCGATGTTTATGAAAATAAAATTGATTCGGCTGAAATAAAACTTAAATCACTTGAAGGCAATGCAAAAAAAATTCCCGGAAATTATAACTTCCAGCTATATAAAGTAAAAGGTCTGATCCATGAGCATAAAAAAGAGTACGATTCAGCTATTTCCAATTACCAAAAAGCAATCCCATTAGCACAAAACCTTAAGAATATTACCCAGGTTCAATGGTTATATAATGCAGCCTCCAATGTGTATAAGAAAACAGGTGATAAAGACTCTGCAGAAAAATATTTCCAAAAATATACATTTATTAAAGATAGCCTGGCCAATGCCAAACAACCCGCTATTGAAAATACAGTAAAAGAGTTAGTTACCCAAAAAGAAAATGAAATAAAAACCAAGAGTAAACTTCTGATCTATATTATATGGATTGGAGCTTTTGGTATTCTTATTTTTATTCTATTGGTTATAAAAAGAATGCGTAAAAAAAATAAAATTTTGAGGGTAAAAGAGCAGGAAACCCAAGCGTTAAATCAACAACTAAATCTTGCTTTTGAGGAGGTGGTACGACTTGCAAAAAATAACGACCCTGAATTTCTCACAAGATTTCAGGAAGTTTATCCTAACTTTTTCCCAAAATTATTACAAATAGAACCACAATTGCAAAATAGTGAGTTAAAATTTTGCGCTTTACTGTTTTTAAATTTTTCTTCTAAAGACATAGCAACTTATACATTTGTTCAGCCACAATCCATACAAACCAGAAAAAACAGGCTGAGAAAGAAGCTAAATATTTCTTCTGAAGAAGATATCTACATCTGGATGAAAAATATGAATAATCAATAATATATTTATTGACCCTTACCAATATTCAATAATATCAGTCTTCTTTATTTAGCTATCCCTTTGAGATAAGTCTTAATAGGTGTCTATATGTGTGTTTAAATCTTAACAGTATCAACTTTCAACACATTTTTATATTTTCCAGTCAACAAGACTGGATATGGAAACTAATTTATCACTTGTATTAATTCCAGTTTTTTTACTAAAAACCAACCTCTTACATTAGCGTAACCTCACGCAATAGATATGTTTTTTAACAGCAGGCTAATAATTCAAATTTGATCCTTAACCTCAACAATCTTCTCCCATTACTGTAATCTATTAAAAAAATAACATCCCAAATGTAGTAACAATTCAATTCGAGAACAATAATATCACTGAAAATCAACGAGTTAATTCGATGTAACACCTATGTCATAGTTGTTTTTTTTGAATAAACAGATCAATAATTCAATTTTGCATCTCAATAGCAATCATTAAATACAAGTAAGTTTAACAATTTAATTAAAAAAAAACAAATGAAAACAAAACTGTTATTTTTAGCAAGCACTTTATTTTTATCAGCGAGTGCCTTTTCCCAAGTAGGAATCAATACACCGACTCCTTCTAGCACTTTAGATGTAAGAGGTTCTATTGAAGGTAATTTTCGTGAAATTACAGCCACAAGTACTCTGAATAGTAATGATTATCATATTTCTTTTTCCGGAGCAACAGATGCAATTCTGAATCTTCCTGCAAAATCTACTGCAGATGGTACTCCCACTGATTTTAGAGGCAGAAAATACTATATAAAGAATAATAGTACTGCAAGTAATTTAACTCTAACAGCTGCAGCCGGACAAATAATACGTTCGGGAGGTGCTATTGCAGCAACTAATACTTTTATTATGCAACCTGGAAAATATGCGACAATTACAGCCGGTGGAGCCAATGGATGGGATCTGGATATTGTGGTTTCGGCTATTGCCCCTAATAATTGGGAGCTCGTTAGTACTGATGCAAATGGCGCTACAGGATCAGTACCTATAGCAGCTGGTGCAGCCTTTACAACTCTTCCTAGTGGTAAAGTTACAGTTACCATACCAAGCGGGTATACTTCATCAAGAGTAGTGTTGAATTTTACAGGCTGGGGAGCTGCAGGGAATACTGATGCTCTTGCTGCAAAAGGTTCATTACGTTTTCAAATTCTTCAGACCGGTACAGCAACTGCAACATATGCTTCAGCAATGATGACATCTTGGGTAATGCCCACCCCAACAAGTTCCACTCGATTTAATTATCCAGTAACTTTGACTCTCACAAATCTTTCTGCTGGAACTTATACCTTTGATATACAGGTGAGGAGAGAAGATGAAAATAATGCCACAACTGCTATTACGAATTGGGGCATAACGGGTAAGGCAGATGTTTACGTTAAGTAAAAATTGAAATATCATTTATAATTCGAAATTCTGTTTCAAATCTGAATATTTTTTAAATAATAGATCCCAAACACCCTAATTTTTCAGACAGATTCTGAAAACACGATGAAAACAAAATTTGAGCAGGTTTAGATACATCTTGTAAATTTCAAAACCAAATTAGAAAAGGATTTATAGTTATTTTTGTGGCTTAGGAACTTAGTTTATTAGCCTGATTTTAGAATTGCAAAAAACAGAAAACAAAGTTCCTACCCTTCCATATGTAGAGAATAAGAGTTGATCAAGGAAAGTGTGAGACAGTAACTTATGATAAGACCGATAAAAATGTAAAATGCATGAAAGATGTTAGTTTAATCTCAGTGTAGATACCTATGGATACTGCAAAATTTCTATTCAGGGAACTAATAAAATGCAGAAGAGTACTACAATAAAAATTTTACATTTGAAATGATAATATCTTCAACAAGTAAACAGTTTACAAGTTTTTCATAAGTTCTAATGTAATAGTTTACTGTGTTGAAGATTTATTTAATTCTTCTGATTGGGGAGTTTAGGCTAACAGAATAACAGCTATTTATATGATAAAAAAAATTGTACACACCCAATCTTTTCTTGGAATGTCTAAAGTAGAAGTGCTAAAAGAATTGGGGGACGGCTTTAATTTCTATCCTGATAATATTTGGTATTATGAACTGAATAAAACATGGTGGGGATTAAAAACCATAATGTTTCTTGAATTTGAGAACAATATAGTAAGTTCTAAATATATCAAAACAGTATTTGGAAATATCAATATGGATAAAAGAGAATAAAATAATTGAAAAAATGAGTAGTTATTTAAAAAACATCCACATAGACTATAATGCAATAACATTTTCTGGTATTTCAGATAAAGGGTCTCTTGAAGATAATTTTCGTGAAATTATAGACAAAAATATCTTAGGCAAAAGAGATTGTTATGTTCATTTTAATGAATGAAATCTAAATATTGTGTTATAGCTGTTACTCCTAATCATTGACAGCTTGCTTACATGAAATTTTGACAGGATTTAGATGTATCCTCTTAGAGTTTAAAACGAATTCTTCAGAAAAAATATATTTTTTTGTGGCTAAAAGTTTAGTTATTGGCCGGAGGCCAGCCACACTCCGGCCTCCTTTCGGGGTATCATAACCCCTCTTTTTTTCATGAGTTTTTATAATAAATGGAGAGAGTGTGCATCTCTCTCCATTTTTCTATATGTATTGGTATAAAAAATTTTACGATGAATAAGCCGGGATCTGGTTACAGCAAATCTGGTTATAAAAGGGTTCACACCGATATTATCGAAAGAAAATATAGCCCAATGTCATTTTCATTTTGAAAAATAAGAATTATCCTTCTTATATCTTATTAATCTGTTATTTAGGACTAGTCATATTTGTAGTTTTAGGTTTATACAGTTTAAACATCAGAAACAGGAAAATCAGCCAGACCGGAATTAAGATCACCTGAATTTCCATTCCAGTAATACTCATCAACACCAAAATAGCGACTAAAAACAGGATACAGATGTAATTGGAAACCGGATAGAATATGGAAGGAAATAACGTCTTCACGCCCGATTGATCTTTATCTTTCCTGAATTTCAAATGGGTATAGCAGATCATCAGCCAATTGATAATTAAAGTAGAAACCACCAAAGCCATCAAATACTCAAATGCCTTTTCAGGAACCAGTTTATTGATGATAATACAGATTCCGGCAAAGCATGAAGAGATCAGAATTGCATTGGTAGGAACGCTGTTTTTGTTCAGTTTCTTTAAAAATTTCGGGGCATTCCCCTGCTGGGCCAGTCCGAAAAGCATTCTGCTGTTGCTGTAAACACTGCTGTTATACACCGACAAAGCCGCGGTTAAAACAATCAGATTAAGAATATTGGCGATTAAAACATTGAACTGGATCACCTTTCCGAAGATATTGAATTCAAATCCATTTAAATTCTGGAAAACCATAACAAAAGGGCTTGTACCTTCTGTAATTTCTCTCCACGGGCTCAATGCAAATAAAATAACCAAAGCACCCACATAGAAAATTAAAATTCGATAAATAACCTGATTCGTCGCTTTAGGAATGGTTTTTTCAGGATTTTTAGCTTCCGCAGCCGTAATTCCTATTAATTCCAATCCTCCGAAAGAGAACATGATCATCGCCATAGCGGCAAACAATCCGGAAAATCCACCTTCTCCTTTATTAAAAAATCCTTTGGGGAAAAATCCGCCGTCGTTCCACAAATTCGATATACTTGCTTTATCTCCTCCAGTACCGCTCAACAGTAAATAAATACCAAAAACGATCATCCCAATAATGGCTACCACTTTAATGATAGAAAACCAAAATTCAGTTTCCCCATACACTTTTACAGAAGCCAGATTTAAGGCTGTAATCATGACAAAAAAGAATAAACTGGACACCCAGAGCGGGATTTCGGGCCACCAAAAATGAATATAATGCCCGATAGCCGTCAATTCAGCCATACTTACCAGAATATAGAGAATCCAGTAATTCCAGCCGGAAGCAAATCCGGGAAAATTCCCCCAGTATTTATAGGCAAAATGACTGAAACTTCCCGAAACAGGCTCCTGAACCACCATTTCACCAAGCTGGCGCATAATAAAGAATGCAATAATCCCTGCTAAAGCATATCCCAGAATAACGGAAGGTCCCGCTAAAACTGCTGCCGGACCGATCCCAAGAAACAATCCTGTTCCTATGGCTCCTCCGAGGGCAATTAATTGAATATGTCTGTTGGTTAATCCTCTGACTAGAGTCCCATCATTAGGCTCCGTTTTCTGTTCGCTGCTCATAAAATCAATTATGCCCTAAATATATAAAACTTTAGAGAAATTTGACTTCTATGAAGCTGTAAGAACAGTCAATAGATTCAGTTTTAAAGAAATAAAAAGTAAAAAAGCTATATTTCTTTACAAATACTCCTCCGGAATTGAAATATTATTCTTTTTCATATACTCCAAAAGCGACTGATATCGGTCATCATTCCCGTCTGTTCCGCATTTATGGGAAATACTGCAGATATCGGAAGGCTTAATTTCCAGGATATCGGAGATCTTCGTCAGGATTTCCAGATTGATCTTTACTTTAGAATTTTCAATGTCAGAATAGGCCTTCTGGGAAATGCCCATCTCAAAAGCCATATACTCCTGCGTAAAGTCTTTGCTTCTACGGATTTTCCTGATATTTTGACCACATACTTTCATCGTTTTTGTTTTTAGTAGTTTTCAGTATAGTTTAGAAGGATACCTACTAGACTTACACAAAGTTAATAAATACCTTTGTCAAAACATTATACACGTTACATGATATTTATTTTTTCATATAAATCAAGGTCAATACCATCTGATTTCAGAGGATAAATATTTTCGGTACAATACAATTGGAATTATGGAGACGCAAAAATTCAATTATGACAATAACATTGCCAGAGCATTCTTGTATGCTACTATCGTATTCGGGCTGGTCGGCTTTCTGCTGGGACTTACAGCCGCGCTGATGCTTTTCTACCCTGAATTACCAGAGTTTTTATTCGGGACAGATGATACCACAATCCAGAGTCTGAGAAGCGGAAATATCCAGGGCCTTATCAACACGCAGGGTGCCATGGGATTCGGAAGGATCAGAATGCTCCATACCAGTGCCGTTATTTTTGCTTTTGTGTGTAATTCCTTCTTCTGCGGTGCTTACTACAGTATGCAGAGGCTTTTAAAAACAAGAATGTACAGCGACACGCTTTCATGGATCCATTTCTGGAGCTGGCAGCTGATGATCGTTGCCGTAGTGATTACATTCTTAATGGGAATCAATACTTCCAAAGAATACGCAGAACACGAGTGGCCTATTGATATCCTGATTACCTTCTCATGGGTTATTTTCGGAATCAATATGTTCGGAACCATTGCAAAGAGAAGGGTAAGACATCTTTATGTAGCCATCTGGTTCTACATCGCAACCTGGATCGCCGTGGCCATGCTGCACATCTTTAATAACCTTGAAGTTCCCTTATCATTCACAAGCTGGAAATCCTATTCTGTATATGCCGGCGTAAAAGATGCACTTGTACAGTGGTGGTACGGTCACAACGCCGTAGCATTCGTACTGACAACACCGGTATTAGGTCTGATGTACTATTTCATGCCGAAAGCGGCACAGCGACCTGTATTCTCCTATAAATTATCCATTATTCACTTTTGGTCGCTGATTTTCGTATACCTTTGGGCTGGCCCTCACCACCTTCAGTATACGGCGCTTCCGGCATGGGCTCAGGCCGTAGGAACTGGATTCTCTATCATGCTTATCGCTCCATCATGGGGAGGAATGCTGAACGGCCTTCTTACCTTAAGAGGAGCCTGGGATAAAGTAAGAGAAAACCCGATCCTTAAATTCTTTGTGGTAGCGATTACCTGTTATGGTATGGCTACTTTCGAAGGACCTTTATTAGCCACAAAATCTTTAAATAAAATCGGGCATTACACCGACTGGGTGATCGGGCACGTACACTTAGGAGCGCTTGGATGGAACGGGTTCATGGCCTTCGGAGTCGTGTATTACCTGATCCCTATCATGTGGAGAACACCGCTATGGTCTAAAAAACTGGCCAACTGGCACTTCTGGCTGGGAACTTTAGGAATTATCTTCTATGCAGTTCCGATGTATATCTCAGGATTCACCCAGGGATTGATGTGGAAACAGTTCAACCCGGATGGTACTTTAATGTATAAAAACTGGCTGGATACGGTAACGGCAATCATTCCTTATTTTAAAATGAGATTCTTAGGAGGTATCCTTTATCTTTCAGGAGCAATTTTAATGGTGGTGAATGTGATCAAAACTGTAAGATCGGGCTCATTCCAGAAAAACGTTCCGGCAGAAGCACCGGCATTGGCAGACATCGGTACCGCGAGAAAAGAAGGCGAAGGTGTACACCTTTGGCTGGAAAGAACTCCAAAACTACTTTCTATTTTAGCTTTCATCACTGTAGCGATAGGTGGATTAATAGAAATCGTTCCCACATTATCACTGAAACAGAGTGTTCCTACAATTACAGCTGTAAAACCTTACACACCGCTGGAACTGGAAGGAAGAGATCTATACGTCCGTGAAGGATGTAACTCCTGCCACTCACAGATGATCCGCCCTTTCCGTGATGAAATCGTAAGGTTTGAAGGCAAAAACGGACAGTATTCCAAGGCCGGAGAATTCATTTATGACAGACCTTTCTTATGGGGATCCAAAAGAACCGGACCGGATCTTCACAGAGAAGGTGGCAGGAACCCTGATTCGTGGCACTTCAAACATATGTATAACCCAAGAATTACATCCGCAGGTTCTATTATGCCTCGTTTCCCATGGCTGATCACCAATAAGCTGGACCGTACTCAAATGGTAGACAAAATGAGGTTAATGAAAAATGCTTTCGATGTGCCTTATTCAAAAGCAGAAATAGATTCTGCGGGAAAATGGGCAGATAACCAGTCTAAAGCCATTGTACAGAGAATTTATTCTGAGGCCACGGATGTGAAAGATCAAATGGAAAAAGAAAAAACAGCGAAAGGTGCATCTTATGTGCCGCTTGAGCAGAGAGAAATTGTAGCGATGATCGCCTACCTGCAAAGATTAGGAACCGATATTAAAACAACACAGATTCAGACAGCAAGCGCTGAGTAACCTTTAAAATTGACTGCAATGAAAAAGAGAACCCCCATTTCAATATATATCGCAACAACGATAGGCTTAACGATCATGGCGTTTGAAATGTTCGCCGGAGACTCAGGTTATTTTTCCTCGCCGTTTTTCTGGGCACTTATTGTAATCGCTGTAATCCTTCTTCTGATCATGAACTCGATTGGAGATCTGGTGGAAAACGAGAGTTTCAGCAGACTGTCGGAAGAGGAAAAGAAAGAATATTTAGCTGAAAAAAGCATTCCGTATTACCAGAAACTTTGGAATTCAGCGTTCAAAAAACAATCTGCTACTGAAGAAAAAGATATTTTGATCGACCACGGTTTTGACGGAATCACGGAGCTTGACAACTCACTGCCTAAATGGTGGATAGGCCTTTTCTGGTTCGGATGCATATTCTGCGTCGTGTATATGACTGCTTTTGCTTTTACAGAATATGCCCACCCAGAAGCAGAATACGATAAAGAAGTAAAAACAATGCTGGCATCCATAGCCGAATATGAAAAAACGGCACCCCAGATTGACCTGGAAACGGCAAAATACAGCGCAGACCATATAGCAGAAGGCCAGGAACTTTTCAAAACCAACTGCGTAACCTGTCACGGTGACGGCGGAAAAGGAGGCATTGGCCCGAACCTTACGGATACGCACTGGATCAATATCAAAGAAAAAAGCCTGTTTAAAAATGTTTTCTGGATGCTTGAAAACGGCTCTCCCAATAATCCTACGATGAGACCTTTCATCAAAGAAGGAACAATCACAGGAAGAGATGCTGAAAAAATTGCAGCCTATATTTATCATATCAACCAGGAAACTTCTCCTATCACTCCGGCTCAGGGCGGTGCCGCTCCACAGGGTGAAGAAGTGAAATGGGAAAACGGAAACAATTAATTTAGTAGGGAAGTTTGAAACTGGAAGAGGGAAGTTATTGAAGTCTAAAAGAAGACTTACAGAACCATTTTATTAATTTTTTTTAAAAGCTAGTTTAAGAGCACTGTTAAAAATGAATGTCCAATATAACTTCCAGCCTCCCTCTTACAGCTTCCAGTCATTTAAAACTTAGCTCACATAACTTAACAAAATTTATTAACTCCATATATTCCTTGCCCCCTTTGAAACTACTCTAACATTTGAATTTCATTTTTGCTAACCTTTTCAACATTAAAAATGATTAAAAGGGGGCTTTTAAAGAAAAAATCCAAACCTTGGCTGTCTTTATCAACTGATTCACTTGACAACTACTAAACTAAATTCCATAATAAGGCAGCCAAGGCAGGATTTTTGTATTGCTAGTAGGATACCACAACAAAGAACTTATAAAATAGTATTCTTATCTTTGTTTGAAACCTAATCGCATTTGAAACTGAAAATTAACAAAAGAAAGCTCTTAAAGCGTATTGCAATAACCTTTATTTCAATATTGGTTTTTCTTACCCTTCTGATATTTAGCTTAAGGCTTCCTGTCGTTCAGAACTTCATTAAAGATAAACTGGTTGTATATCTTGAGAAAAAGATCAAGACCAAAGTAAGCCTGGAAAGGGTTCATATAGGGTTTCCGAACAGCCTTATCATGGAAAACCTTTACCTTAAAGGCCAGGATGTAGATACACTTCTTGCTGTAAAAAAGCTGGATGTGGGCTTAAACATGCTGAAGCTTATCAGTTCCACAGCTGATATTACTTCGGTAGATCTTGAAGGAGCCCGCGCCAATGTAGTACGAAAACCCAACGGGACTTTCAATTTCGATTATATTATCAATGCTTTTGCGACCAGCGATAAAGAGGAAAGCCCTTCCAAACCGTTTATTATTTCCCTGGATAAGATCAATTTAAAAGATATCGGGGTGACGTTCAACGACCAACAGTCGAGGAATGACATTCAGTTATATTTCAAATCATTTGACACAAGGGTTAAAACTTTTGACCTTAATAAAAACACCTATGCCGTTAATGATATTAATCTGGACGGACTGAGATTAAAATTAAAGCAGGATCTTGTTGGAGAAGTCTCTAAAAAAGTAGAGAAAAAGGTAGATTCTCTTAATAATAAAAAGCCAATGAATATTGGTCTCAGAGGAATCAAACTTACCAATTTCAATATTGATTACGGTGATGATAACACCAAAACTTTTGCTAAAGTTCTGTTTAAAGAATTAAGTACGAAGGCCAATAAACTTGATCTTGAGAATAATTCCTACAATATTTCCAATGTTTTTCTTTCCGGGGCAGATATTAACGCCAATCTGTATCTTCCTGCGCAGGACGCCAATCCGAAAGATCAAAAAGAACCTGAAATTTCAAAAGTTTCAGACAAGGAGAAAGCCATGAAACTGCATCTTGGGAAGCTTGTCCTAAATGATGTAAAAGCCATTTACAATAACACAGCTATGGCTCCTACCAAACAGGGAATGGATTTCAACCACATGAACTTTTCTAAAATGAACGTGGAGGTAAGACGCTTCAAAATGGAGAACAATACTTTTGCAGGCACAGTGAATTCAGCAGAAATCCAGG
Source organism: Chryseobacterium lathyri (assembly GCF_019970085.1). NCBI lineage: Bacteria > Pseudomonadati > Bacteroidota > Flavobacteriia > Flavobacteriales > Weeksellaceae > Chryseobacterium > Chryseobacterium lathyri. The sequence goes on from NZ_JAHXYG010000006.1 coordinate 87,884, forward strand.
AAGGAAGGGGCTTGAATATCCAGAAATTCAATGCAGATTTTGTGTATGCAGAAAAACAGGCTTACCTGAAAGATCTTTATCTGCAAACCCCGAAGACACTGATCCGTGATGAGGTGATTTTAAATTATGACTCCCTTGACCAGCTGACTTCAAACCCGGGCGCTGTAAAAATTTCAGCTAACATTAAAGATTCCAAAATAGGTTTCGCCGATATTTTAAACATTGTTCCGACTTTACGAAATACTGTTCCCTTCAACAAATATCCGAACGCTATACTGAATGTCAATGCCAACGTTCAGGGAATGGTGAATGACCTTCTGATCAAAGATCTTAAAGTCTCAGGACTGGATCAGTTGAGAGTTGCTGCATCAGGAAGAATCAGGAATGCGATGAAGCCTGAAAACCTGTATTATGATCTTAGAATTGGAGAATTTTCAGCAGAAGCTAAAACAGTGTACAATCTGGTTCCGAAAAATACAATTCCTTCCAATATATCCCTGCCTTCTCATTTCAGCATCAAAGGAAATGCAAAAGGAACAACAAAAGTAGTTAAGGCAGACCTGAACCTCTACTCTACCCTTGGAAATGCCGGTATTATTGCTGATGTGGACATGAGTAGAAAAAACCGGGAACTGTATGATGTAAAAGCCAATCTTCAGGCTGTTCAGGTTGGAAAGATCATTCAAAATAAAGATATTGGTCCTGTTACCGCACAAATTTCAGCAAAAGGCGAAAGCTTTGATTTCAAAAATGCCAACGCTAATCTGAAAGGTCATGTAGCATCAGCTGTCTACAAAGGATACCATTATCAGAACATGGATTTAACAGGTAAAATAAACCGTGGTGTTTATAATATCGTTTTGAACTCAAAAGACCCGAACGCCAATCTGAATTTAATAGCTTCCGGAGTCTACAGCGAAAAAAATCCTACGGTAAAGATCAATGGTGAAGTGATCAAGCTCGATGTGAATAAACTTGGATTCTATGAAAAACCAATGATTATTGCCGGAAAAATTGATGGTGATTTTTCAAGCCTCAATCCAGATGCTTTAAACGGTTACCTAAACCTGAAAGATTTTGCTTTTTCAGATACCAAAGAGGTTTATCCTGTACAGGAAATGAATCTGAAAGCTTCTTCCACACAGGATTCAACGAAGGTTATTTTCAATTCTCAGATTGCTGATGTTTCTTTAATCGGAAAATATAAACTGACTCAAATCTTTGGGGCGTTAACTCAGACTATCAACCAGTATTATCAGTTCCAGAAGCCTGTCAATGGACAGAAAATTGATCCGGGGCAGTTTTTCACATTCAATGCAAAGATCAAAAATGATGACCTGATCAGGAAATTTGTTCCGGATCTGAAAAGTTTTGAAACCATCAATTTAGCCGGAAATTATGATGCAGATTCTCAAAAAATAGAAATAGACGGGCAGATCCCGCAATTATTATATGGTGAAAATTCGTTGGAAAATGTTGCTTTAAAAGTAACCAATGAAAATCAGGCGCTACAGTACAGCCTTAACGCAGGTGCTTTAAAAAGCTCCAGCTTCACCCTGAAAAAAATTGCAGTCAACGGAGATGTTGCCAATAATATCATCAATTACAATATTACCACAAAAGATGATAAAGATGCCACACAGTTTCTGATTGCAGGAAATGCCAAATCTTTGAATGACATTACAGAAATTTCTCTGAACCCGAACGGTTTGAAATTAAATTATTCGGACTGGAATGTTGCTGAAAACAATAAAATCCAGATCAGCAGCCAGGGGATTTTAGCAGATCATTTCATCCTGTCCAATGGCGGAAGTGAAATTTCGCTTCAGTCTGAAACCGACCGCCCAACCAGCCCTTTAAATGTTTCATTAAAAGATTTTAAAATTGAAACCATTACTGAACTCATCAAAAAAGATACGGTCCTTGCAAAAGGAACCATTAACGGAACAGCTCAGCTTAGAGATGTCACGAAAAACATGACCTTCACTTCCGATCTTAATATTACAGATCTGATTGTGTACGGAAGCCCGGTTGGAAATCTGGCGGTAAAAGTGAACAACACTTCACCGAATATTTTAAATGCTGATGTTGCTCTTTCCGGCAATAACAATGATGTGAAAATTCTTGGAGATTACAATACTTCTTCCAGTACATTTGATCTGAATATGGCTATCAACCAGCTCCAGATGAAGAGTGTTCAGGGCTTTTCCATGAATGCGATAACGAATACGGAAGGCTATCTTTCAGGAAATTTAAAAATCACCGGAAATACAGATAAACCCAATATTTTAGGTAAAGTAAAATTCAATGATGCCGGACTTGAAATTACAAAAACAGGCAGCGATTTCAGAAAATTGAATGACGAAATTGATTTTACAAACCGAGGAATCGAGCTTAATAAGTTTAAAATAAATGATAAGGATGGAAATTCTCTTGTGATCAATGGGCAGATTCTTACTCAGACTTACAGGGATTTTGCATTCAACCTGGATGTGAACGCCAAAGACTTCAAAGTAGTTAATTCAGAAAAATCCAATGATGCGATGATGTATGGGATTCTTGCGATTGATGCAGGACTTCATATCAGAGGAAATTTAGATCTTCCAAAAGTTGACGGCAGGCTGTCGGTTTCTGATGATACGGATTTCACTTTTGTTCTTCCACAGTCCAGCCCCTCTCTGCAGGAAAGAGACGGAATTGTAGAATTTATCGATCAGGATCAGGTAGTTTTAAATAAAACCATCATTGCCGATTCGCTGAAAGCACAAAGCCGTTTCAAAGGAATGGATGTAAGTGTAAATATTGAAGTAAGTAAAGAAGCTAAACTGTCTATTGTTATTGATAAAGCTAACGGAGATTTTGTAAAACTTCAGGGTGAAGCGGAACTGACCGGAGGAATAGACCCGTCGGGGAAAACAACTCTTGTGGGAGTGTATGAAGTGGAAAAAGGATCTTATGAACTTTCTGTAAGTCTTCTGAAACGTAAATTCGATATTCAGAAAGGAAGCACCATTACCTGGACCGGAGAGCCTACCGCAGCAACAATGGATATTACCGCAGTCTATAAAACGGAAGCTCCGCCTATAGATCTCGTTGAGCAACAGGTAAGCGGGGAAGATGCGTCTGTAATGAATCAGTTTAAACAGAGAATACCTTTCAACACTTTATTAAAAATGAAAGGTGAGCTTCTGAAACCGCAAATCACTTTTGATATTACTACAGACGAAAAAAACAATTCTGTATCCTCAACGGTAACTGATATTGTAGACCAAAAACTTACTCAGCTCAGAACACAGGAATCGGAAATGAACAAACAGGTTTTTGCTCTTCTGCTGCTGAACCGTTTCATTGGGGAGAATCCGTTTGAATCCGGTGCAGGAATGTCAGCTGAGATGATGGCCAGACAGAGTGTGAGTAAAATTCTATCCCAGCAGCTGAATAATCTGGCTTCAGGATTGATCAAAGGGGTTGATATTGATCTGGGTCTTGATTCTTCTGAAGATTATTCAAGCGGAACAAAGAATACAAGAACGGACCTGAATGTGGGAGTAAGCAAAAAATTACTGAATGACCGCCTGAAAGTTTCTGTGGGAAGTAATTTTGCCCTGGAAGGTGAAGCGCGCCAAAATGAGAATACAACAAATATTGCAGGAAACGTCACTGTAGACTACAGTCTTTCAAAAGACGGAAGATATATGCTTCGGGCTTATCGTAAGGATGAGTATCAGGTAGCTCTTCAGGGACAGATTATAGAAACGGGATTAGGATTTATCATCACTTTAGACTATGATAAATTCCGGGAGATTTTTCAAAAATCCAAGAAGGACAGACGTAAAAAAGAAAACAAAAATAACCAGGTAGTAGAATTTAAATAATGAAAATCAGATTTAATATATATTGGAAATACCTATTTGTTTCAGGATTTGCGGCTGTTACTTTCTCATGCAGCAATACAAAATTCCTGAAGGAAGACCAGATGCTTTACGTAGGTGGAGAAGTGAAAATAGAGAATGATACCATCTCCAAGAAGGAGAAAAATGAGCTTCAGTCTGCATTGGAAGAAAATCTGGTTCCAAAGCCTAATTCCACCATATTAGGGCTCCGTCCGAGATTGTATTTTTATAACATCGCCAAAGAGCCTAAAAAAGATAAAGGGTTCAATTACTGGCTGAAATATAAAGCAGGCGAAAAACCTGTTCTGCTAGGGGATGTAGATCGGGAATTCAACAGAAAAATCATTGAAAACTATTCTGAAAACAAAGGCTATTTCAATGCCAGAGCTACCTATGATACGGTTTCCAAAAATAAAAAGGCAAAGGTAATTTATACTTTAAGGCCGGGCTCAAGATACTTCATCAGTAATGTTAAGTTTCAGCAGGATTCTTCTCTTGTCAATAAAGAAATTCAAAGTTTAACAAATAAAACTTTGCTTAAACCCGGAAAACCTTTTGACCTTGACGTGATTAAAGATGAAAGAGAACGTATTGATAATGGTTTAAAGGAAAGGGGATTCTATTATTTCAATCCTGATAATATTATTGTTCAGGCAGACAGTACGGTAAGTAAAAATCATAAGGTTGAGCTTAACGTAAAATTAAAAGACAATACTCCAGATCTGGCAACGCAGCAGTTCAGTATTGACAAGGTCATTGTATTTCCTAATTATAATATACAGGACGTAAAGCGAGGCAAGTACAGCGTTCCGATGAATACGGATTCACTTTCTAAATATGCGTACAATGATATTTATGTAATTGATCCTCAGCATAAATTCAAACCTAAGATTTTCGACAGAGCTCTGTATTTTAAGAAAGGGGATCTTTACAACCGTTCCAATCACAACCTTACGCTTAACCGTCTGATCAGTCTGGGGGTTTTTAAATTTGTAAAAAATGAATTCATTGTTTCGGATTCATTAAAACATCAGTTTGATGCTTATTATTTACTGACCCCGAGACAAATTCAGTCGCTGAGGCTGGAAGCTTTGGGAAGAACCAATTCCGCCAATTATGCAGGTAGTGAATTAAACCTGAACTGGACGCACAGAAATTTTTTCAGAGGAGCCGAACAGTTTAAGGCAGCTGTTTACGGAGCTTTTGATTTTCAGATGGGAGGTCAGGAGAATGCAAAGAACCTCTTCCGTGCAGGAACGAATGTTCAGCTTTCGATTCCAAGAATTGTAGCGCCTTTCCGTTTTAATTCTTCAAGTGCTTTTGTTCCGAGAACAAATATTACTTTAGGCTATGAATTTCAAAACCGTACACAATTTTATACGCTTAATAATTTTACTGCTTCATTTGGATATGTATGGAAAGAGAATGCAAGAAAAGAACATGATCTGAAGGTCATTGATATTACCTTAGTTTCTCCTGCCAAAGTAACCGATGAATTCCTTAAGCAGGCAACCACCCCCGCTGCACGAAGAGTGGTTGAAAAGCAACTTATATTCGGACCAACTTATTCGTATACGTATACCAATACAATGCTTCCCAAAACGAATACCATCTATTATAAGGGAACATTGGATCTTGCAGGAAATATTACCGGTTTGGTGACGGGAGCCAATGTAAAAAAAGATAAAGAAAAGAAAATCTTCGGGGTTCCATTCAGTCAATATGCAAAAATGGAACATGATTTCAGATTCTACCATAAATTCACTGAAAAAAGTTCATTCGCCAGCAGGTTTATCGGCGGGATAGCCTATCCATATGGAAATTCGGAATTCATTCCTTTCTCCAAACAGTTTTTCGCAGGAGGAAGCAACAGTATCCGTGCTTTCCGTGCAAGAACTTTGGGTCCTGGAAGTTTTGATCCCCGAACGATTGAAAAAGGTACTCTGCTAGATCAGGCTGGAGATATCAAATTAGAATTAAACGCTGAATATCGAGCTAATATTTATAAATTTCTGAATGTTGCGGCTTTTGTCGACGCAGGAAATGTCTGGTTGATCAATGATGATAAGGACAGACCGGGAGGGAAATTTTCCAAAGAATTTTTAAGTGAAATTGCAGTGGGAGCCGGAGTTGGCCTAAGACTTGATTTTTCCATCCTGATTTTGAGACTTGACCTGGCAATGCCTTTAAGGGTTCCTTATTATGAAAAAGGCGACCGATGGGCATTTAACAGGATCAATTTCGGAGATTCACAATGGAGAAAAGATAATTTAGTTTTAAATATAGCCATCGGATATCCTTTCTAATATGATCAATACCATCAAATTTTTCTGGGAGGTACTGAAAGATACCTTCGCTGAATGGAACAATTCTTCCGCATCAAAAGATTCGGCAAGTCTTGCCTATTATGCGATTTTTTCCATCCCGGGATTATTGATTATTATTATCTGGATTGCAGGAAATTTTTTTGGTGAGGAAGCCATCCGCGGTGAGATCAGCAACCAGATCAGCGGATTGATGGGAAAAGACGTTGCTAAAAGTATTGAAGGGATGATTGCGGGAGCACTCATTGACAAGCAAAATATTTTTATGAAAATTGTAGGGATCGGATCGTTAGTTTTTGGTTCCACTACTTTATTTTTTCAGCTGCAGCATACTTTGAATACGCTTTGGGATGTGGAAGCTGCTCCTAAAAAAGCCCTGGTGAAATTTCTTTTGGACAGAGCCAACTCATTAGGAATGATCCTGATTTTAGGTTTTTTACTGATGATCACAATGATTTTATCTTCAATGATCAGCCTGTTTAACAATTGGATTACCAATTACTTTGGTCTTGAGACTTATATGCTTGTAGAGTTGGTGAATTTTGCCATTGGTTTTGGATTGGTGATGCTTTTATTTGCACTTATGTTCAAAGTGCTTCCTGATATCAAAATCAGTTGGAAACCTGTATGGAAAGGAGCTTTACTGACCACCATTTTATTTACACTGGGTAAATTTTTACTGAGCCTTTATTTTGGTAATTTTAAACCTACATCTACTTTTGGAGCCGCAGGAACCGTTATTTTAATTATGATGTGGATTAATTATTCCTGTATGCTTATCTTTTTCGGAGCCGAATTTACGAAAGTGTATAACTACAAAAAAGGCTATAAGGTTGTTCTTTCCAAGCACGCAAAATGGAGTGCTGCAAAGTTGTACAGAGATAGCAAAAGAGAGGATGAGTTGAAAGAAATATGATAACCTTGGAATACGTAGTTACAAAATAGTAACATTAATGGTTGTTTATCATTAATACATTTTACACATAAAAAAGCCTCCCAAAAATTTCAGGAGGCTTTATTTTTTACATTCTGTCTACAGTTCCGATACCGAGCAATGCTAATGATTTTTTGATCGTTTTAGCTATCAGGTCAGATAAATTTAAACGGAATTGTTTTAATTTTTCATCTTCCAGTTTCAGAATGATATTACTCTGATAGAATGAATTATAAGATTTAACCAGATCATAAACATAGTTCGCTACTAAAGCAGGGCTTAATGCTTCTGCTGATTTCGCAACCACAGTTTTATAATTTGTCAATAACATGATCAGTTCTTTCTCGTATTGATTTAAGGTTACATCAGAAATTTCCTTGTAATCTACGCCGGCTTTTGAAAGCAAGGATTGAATACGTGCATAGGTATAAAGAATAAACGGACCTGTATTTCCTGAAAACTCTACACTTTCAGCAGGATTAAACATCATTTTTTTCTTTGGATCTACCTTTAGCATAAAATATTTCAACGCAGCTAATCCTATTATCTCATAAGAAACTTCTTTTTCTTCTTCAGAAAGCCCTTCCAGTTTTCCTAATTCTGTAGTGATAGATTTTGCTGTCCCATACATTTCCTGCATGAGATCATCTGCATCCACTACGGTTCCTTCACGGGACTTCATTTTTCCTTCAGGAAGTTCTACCATTCCGTAAGAAAGATGGAACAATTGATCTGCCCAGGAATATCCCAACTTCTTCATGATTTTAAATAAAACCTGGAAGTGATAATCCTGCTCGTTTCCTACTGTATAGATCAGCTTCTGAATATTATTTTCCTTGAAACGCTGAACAGCCGTTCCCAAATCCTGAGTCATATAAACCGAAGTTCCGTCTGAACGAAGCAGCAGTTTCTGATCAAGGCCTTCATCGGTAAGATCACACCATACGGAGCCATCTTCTTTCTGATAAAGAATACCTTTGTCCAATCCTTCCTGGATCAGATCTTTTCCTAAAATATACGTATTGCTTTCGTACTGAACCTGATCAAAATCTACTCCCAATCTTTTGTAAGTTTCATTGAATCCTTTATAAACCCAGGAATTCATTTCGTTCCAAAGATCTCTTACCTGCTGATCTCCGTTTTCCCAATCTACAAGCATTTTCTGAGCTTCTTTGATCAAAGGAGCCTCTTTTTTAGCCTGCTCTTCTTCTATTCCCTGACCTACAAGTTCGGCAATTTCTTTTTTATAGTTCTTATCAAATTCTACATAGTAGTTTCCAACAAATTTATCTCCTTTTATATGGGATGTTTCAGGAGTTTCTCCATGTCCGAATTTCTCCCAGGCCAACATCGATTTGCAGATATGAATTCCTCGGTCGTTAATGATTTGTGATTTAATCACATCATAACCGGCCTCTTTTAAGATTTGAGCTACAGAAAAACCTAACAGGTTGTTTCTTACGTGTCCCAGGTGAAGTGGCTTGTTTGTATTTGGAGAAGAATATTCCACCATCACTGTAGAATTTTTCTTTTCAATCGTATCAAAATCATTGCTCACAGATCTGAAATTATCCACAAACAGCTGGTTCTGTACCTTAACATTAAGAAACCCCTTCACCACATTAAAACTTTCAAACAGATCAGACTGCTCAGTTAAAGCTTCTCCCAGTTCAACGCCAATACTTTCCGGATTTTTTTTCAGCTGTTTAACCAATGGAAATGTTACAATGGTAAAATCACCTTCAAATTCCGTTTTATTTTCCTGAATCTCCAGATGGATATCTTTTAACTGGTATACATTTAAAATAACCTCTGCAAGTTTCTTTTCTATACTATCTTTAATATTCATGTGTTATATATTAACTTTTTAAAGGCCACATGGAATAGCCTTATTTCATCTCAAATTTGAGATACAAATATACGGAAATAAAAAAACCGCCCGAAGGCGGTTTTGATATGAATGTTAAATATACTAAGGGATTAAAATTTATCCCAGAAAAGTTTTGTTGTTGCTTTATCTCCACCAATTTTACTGGCAGCTGCGTTAACGTTAGCCCCGTTTAAGACATACTCCTGATCGGAATATGGCATTCTGTAAGGTACAGATGATAAATTAGACTTTGGAGGATTAACAAGTGTTGGACTATCCAAACGTCTTGTAAAATTCCAGCTTGCAAATCCTTTGTTAAACATTGCAATCCAAGCTTGTGTACCGATAGATTGTTTCCAGTTTGCCACATTAAATGGATTAGCAGCTAAATACGTTACTGTATTGGCCGTACTTACTCCATTTTCTCTCATAGATTCTGTTACAGCAGCAATATAAAGATCTGCAGCAGTACCTCCAACAGAGTATCCTCTTGCTGCAGCTTCAGCTTTTAAGAAGGACACTTCCGCATAACTCAATAAATTTGAAGCAGTAGTTGCAGATCTGAAATAAGGACTTAATTGTGAGAAATTAGTATAAGGATCATTTAATTCTCCGAAAACTCCTCCTTTATAAACTCCTCCAACTTTTGTAAACCATACGTCCATTCTTGGATCTGATAAACTACTCATGGTATTAATAGTTAACTGACTTGGAATAAAGTCATTTCTGTTGGAAGCTACTAAATTATCATATACTGGGTTGGAGAAAGTCCCTCCGTCATATTTGAATTTGTAAGCTTCATCATCAGAAGAAATTACCCCACTTGCAATGGCAGATTCAACAGTTGTCTTTGATAATGCTGGGTCAACATCTGCCAAATTCATTCCTAATCTCAATTTAATAGAGTTAGCAAACTTCTTCCATTTAGTCATATTACCACCGTATACCAAATCAGCATAACCTGTAGCTGCGGGCTTTATAGTAGCAGTAGCAGCATCAATTCTTTTGATTAAGTCAAGATAAATAGTCTTGGCATCATCATATTTAGGGGTTAAAATCTCATTAGGTTTGAACGCTTCAGAATAAGGAACATCCCCATAAGTATCCACAATATTTTCCCAGATAAAAATTTCTTCAATTTCTAAGGTTGCCAACTTGTTTGTACGTATATCATCCGTCTCTACTTCATTAACCAGATTCATTTTTGCCTGTTTCAGGTTATTGATACTGTAAACATACATTCTGTTAAAATGGTTACGAGGCTGGTTACGGGTTACCAAATTATATTGAGTTTCATCCGGATATTGAGTTTCCGCCCATTGTTGTGTAAAGAATCTGTAATTATTAAAGTTCACACTTGGATTATCCATATAGTAAGATGACTGATACATGGCAGTCGCTAACAGATTATCAGATGGAAGAACTGATGGATGTTTAGGGTCGTCGTTAAGAGAAGTTAAATCACTTTGACAAGAACTTAAAGCTAACCCAATACATGCAGATACCAAACTTATTTTTATAATATTTTTCATTTTTTTAAGTAATTTAGAATTTAAATGTAACATTAATACCCAAATCTCTTGTTGTTGGCATAGAACCAATAGACCAGCCGTAAGAGTTAATGCCTCCACCCACCATGGCTTCAGGATCAGCATATGGTAAATTTTTGTGAATTATCCATAGGTTTCTTCCCACAATCGAAATTTTTGCATCATAAATTTTAGTTCCCGCCAATAAAGATTTTGGAAGTGTGTACCCAATACTTGCTTCTCTTAATTTAATAAAAGAACCATCATAAACAAATTCTCTGGAAGGCTGTGTTTTATATCCCATAGCACCATTATTATCAGCCGGTGATAATTGAATATTGTTTGGGGTACCATCAGGAAGAACACCAGGTAAAACAATAGGTTTATCTCTGTAATCTCCTTCGGCTGTTTCTTTATAAAGACCTGTTGATAATCCATAATACATATCGGTTGAGAATACATCTCCTCCTTTACGCATATCAATTAAGAAGCTCAAAGAGAACCCTTTATAACTGAAACTGTTTCTTATTCCTCCAATCCAATCCGGAGTAGTATTACCAATCACCTGATTAGGGTTCGGTAAGTATTTTCCTGTTTTCGGATCAATTACTTTTTCCCCGTTTAGGTAAGTATAATCAGCTCCTACTAATGTTCCCCAGGCTTCACCTACTCTGGCATTTAGAGATACTCCTCCCTGGAAACTATTTAATAAATAATTGGTGATTCCCGGATTCAGTTCTATAACTTCATTTTGGTTTTTGGACCAGTTGGCATCAATGTTCCATGTGAAATCTTTTGTTTTTATCGGAACTAGCCCTAGCTGTACTTCAACTCCGGTATTATCAATTCTACCAGCATTGATTACTTTTCCAGTAAATCCGGTACCCGCAGAAACAGCAAGAGGAATAATCTGATCAATTGTTTTTGTTTTATAATAAGCGACATCAAGCGTGATTCTGTCTCTTAAAAAGTGTGCTTCGGTACCTATTTCAAATTCTTTAGATCTTTGAGGCCTTAGATCCTCAAAAGGCTGTGTTAAAATAGAATTATAGATACCCGTACCTGATAAAATTCCTGCTGATCTATAATTATTAACCAATTGGTATGAACTTGCTGTTCCTCCCACTTCTGCATAATTGGCTCTTAATTTCCAAAAGTTCATCCATTCTTTGGTATCAAGAATTTCAGACATAATTAATGATCCTGTAATAGACGGATAATTATAGATATTATTACCAGCTTTTAATGTTGATGATTCAGCTCTTCTCCAAGTTGCATCTAAATAGAATTTTTTATAGAAATCAAATGAAGCAGTAGCATATATTGAATTTACTTGTTGTGTAGATTCACTTTCATCTGATGCAAGAGGTGCCTTTTTAGAATTGGATAGTGCATAAATTCCAGGAACGACTAATCCTCCCTCTGTTGATGCATAGATTGAACTATCATAGTTTCTTCGAATGTTTCCTCCCACTACTCCGGAAATGTTAATATTATCCGTAATATTGAATTTATAATTCACCATCAAATCATAATTGGTTTCCGCCTGTATAATATCACGTCTTCCATACCCTGAGCCAATCACGTTATTTGACTGTCCAAAAGCCTGAGGCAAGGATCCTACAGCCAATCTGGTTTCAGCGGTAAGACTTGTTCTGTCATAAGAAACTTTTCCGGTAACAGAGATATTGTCCAGCAAATCATACGTTACCTGGCCGTAAGTAAAGTTTCTATATCTTTTATCTGAAGAATAATTCTGATAAGCCTGGAAATATGGATTGTTCCAATAAGCCGGAGCTCCGTTGGTCGCTGATTTTCTGCTCCAGGTAACGTTACCATAATTATTGGATGCATTGGCAACGTTTATGTTCGCTAAATACATGCTTTGAAGATCAGCAACATCCACGTTGGTTTGCCACCATTGTCTGAAGCCTGTTGCAATATTATTTGAATATCCTGTAATACTTCTTCCTTTCGTATCCTGCAAAGTCATGCTAGAATAGAATGTAGAGTGTAATTTAGGAGTCAGATCATAATTAACTTTTAAAGAGAAATTGTTTTTATTAAGATGTGAATTAGGCATCAACCCGTCAGACATCATATTTTCATAGGTAAAGGTAATGTTCTTCCCTTTCTGCCCTTTTTCCAACGTTACGCTATTGATGTATGAAGCAGGATTGTTGAAAAATGTAATCGGTCCATTTTTAGCAGCTACCCAAGGTCTTGCTTTTTGGTAATTAGGAGATAAAGGATTGAATGAATCCCACTGATATACCATCAAATTGGGATCAAACTTAGGGCCCCACGAAGCATCTGCTCCAAAGTTCGCATAATTTAAACCATCAGCCGCCTTTGATCCGAATGACTGAGCATATCCTGCTCCATATTTTGTCTGATATTCAGGGAAAGTAGATTTGTCGATAAACCCTACTTGTATAGCAGAAGAGAATGTTACCCCCAAAGATCCATCATCTTTTCCTTTACCATTTTTAGTAGTAATCACAATAACTCCATTCAGTCCTCTGTCTCCATATAGTGCAGATGCCGCAGCACCTTTTAATACGTTGATAGATTCAATATCTTCCTGGTTAATGTCAGAAAGAGCATTCCCATAGTCAATTGAATTCGCCTGAGTATTACCATTATTAACAGGAGACCCATCAATAACGATAAGCGGATTACCTCCCCCTAATGCTTTTACACCTCTGATCAACAAATTGGAAGACCCTCCAAAGTTATTATTTGTGGTAACATTAAGACCTGCTACTTTACCTGATAATTGTGCGGCAATATTCCCCGTGTTTGTAGTTCCGTCAGAAAGAGCACTTGCCTTAATTTCTTGAGAAGCATATCCCAAAGATTTTTTCTCTCTCTTGATCCCAAGTGCAGTAACCACTACCCCTTCGATTTCTTTTGTTTTGATTGTATCCTTCTTCTCCTGAGCATAAGTAACAGCAACAGAGGAAGACAATACCAAAACAAGTAGACTTGTTGTCAGTTTCTTCATATCAAATTTAATTTTAAGACTGTACAAATTTGTAAAACTTTATTAAAAGCACAAAGTAAAATCATAAAAAAAATATAAAATATTTATTAAATTCAATAATTAATAATAATAATTCATTAAATTATGTTAAAATAACTGTAATTAACAAAAACAAAACATCCAACCATTATTTTATTTCAGAAAAATCCAACTGATTTTAATTGATATTTTCTATATAGAATATTTCTAAATACACAATAAGTTACTGATACTAAAATAATTACTCACTTAAAAATGAGTAAGGCAAAAATAAATCACAAAATTAACAATGTTACGCATATCATATTTTCATTGTAAAAAATCCTTAAGTCACAAATATTAAACAAAAAAAACCGCCCGAAGGCGGCTTTTGATATGAATGTTAAAATATATTAAAACTACATTAATTAGTTAGTATCCCAAATTAATTTAGTATCCATCTTATCACCTCCAATAGCAGCAGAAGCAGCTTGATAGTTAGCAGTGTTAAGAGTTTGTACTGTTGTTGGATAAAATAACCTTTTAGGAAGATCTGTAAGACCTGCAATCAGAGACGTAAAAGTATAAGTAGTATTACCTCCAGAAGCTACATTAAGAGTACCTGTTTGTCCAGGTAATAATAAAGTGTTTGGATATCCTGTTCTTCTATACTCTGCCCACGCTTCATATGGCTGCATAAACAACGAAATATATTTTTGGGTTAAAACATTTGCTTTAGAAGCTGCTGGTAATGCTGAAACAAAACTATTAATTGTCGCTGCATCTACTCCCCATTTTTCCATTGATGCCTTCACTCCGTTTACATAATTAGCTTGTGACCAACCGTTTGCTTCACTCAATAAAAATTCAACTTCAGAATACTCCATTAAAATTTCAGTATAATCTGGTTTTAGAATATTCTTGCTAAAAAAGTTTGAACTTGAGGCTTGGCTTGGTGCTAAAGAACTGGGAACTCCATAAGGCATCCCGTTAAAATCTGCTGGGTTAGTTGATTCAGGGGCAGATCCATCTAAAATCAAAGCTTTATTTATTCCTTTTGGTGTAGCAAATTTAAATAACCTAGGGTCCTGAGTAAAGTTCCCTACATTACCTTTCAATAAATTAACAAAAGTTTTAGAAATTGCAAAATCAGACCTAGTTCTAAAATTATCATATAAAGGAGAAGGATTTACTAAATTATTTTCATAAGTAACTCCTACATTATCATTATTAGATTGCATTACTCCAGAAGCTATTGCATCTGTGATATGTCCTTCAGCACCTGGTACAACTCCTTTTACTCTTGTAGCTACTCTTAATCTTAATGAGTTGGCGAACCTCTTAAGCTTTTCTCCAGATCCGAATAAAATATCTCCTTTTGTAAAAACAACTTCATCAGTATCAATCATTGCAGAAGCCTCTTTAAGTTCTTTCATGATATCGGCATACACCTTCTGTTGACTTGCAAATTTAGGTTGTAAAGTCATATCTATATTTAAAGCCTGAAAATCTGCATCTTTATTACCATAAGAATAATAAGGAATATCTCCAAATGAATCTGCTAAAGTAAGAAATACATAAGATAGCATTACTCGTGCTGCTGCAATCTGATTTTCATTTGGACCATATACTCCCATCTGTACACTCGTAGCCGGATCAGTATTAAGATCTATAATCTGCTTATAATCTTGAGCTACTCTATAAGAAAAACTCCATAATGACACCCCAGTTGATAACCTGTATTGATATCTATCCTCTTCTGTATAGGCTCTCTGAGCAGAATACTGTACCCATGGCAATACTATTCTTCCTGATTGCCACTCATCTCTGGTATTATCCATTAACTCTTTATTAGCACTATTAAATATACCATAACTTAAAGGCTTATCAGTTCCATTGGGATTAGTATCTATCTCATCGAATTTATCTGCGCAACTATTTGAAATAAATGTTACTGCTAAAACAGATAATATTAAAATTATTTTTTTCATTTTAATTAAAATTTAAAATTAACATTGAACCCATAAGTTCTTGTTGAAGGTAAAGATCCACCTTCCATACCTTGAATATTACCAGAACCATAAGATGTATTTTCAGGATCAATTCCTTTATTTGCTAAGTTCCAAGCAAATAAATTTCTAGCAAACGCTGAAATTCTAATGCCCTGAAATACATTTCCTATAAGTGATTTTGGCAGATCATAACCTAAAGTTACATCTCTTAATTTTATATAGCTTGCATCAAAAACATTTTGTGCATCCACTGTATTATAATAAGTTCCTCCCCATGTAGGTGCATCTAATAAAATATCATTTCTAGTCCCATCTTCTTTAACACCATCAAGAATCACACCTGCCTCTCTGTTTCCTCCCAAAGCAGATTCCTCTAACATTCCGGAGTACATCCCCCACATATGTGTCGTTGAAAAATATTTACCTCCTTGCTGAATATCTATTAAGAAAGATAGGCTTAGTGACTTATATTTAACAGTATTTCTAAAGCCCATATTATATTCAGGAAGTATAGATCCTAAAGATTTAATTTCTGAAGCTTTATAGAAGCCATTGGCGTCAACTACCCTATTTCCACTAGCATCATATACATAATCAGTACCCAATATAGCACCATATGCCTGTCCCACTTGCGCTGCTAATTGAGCTCTAAATGGTGCATTAGTAAGAATATAATTTTGCAAATCACCTTGTAATTCTACCAGTTTATTTTTGTTTTTAGCAAAATTCCAAGTTATATCCCAAGAAAAATTGTCATTCCTAATTGGTGTAACATTTACCATTGCCTCAATACCTTTATTTGTCATTTCACCAGCATTAATATTTTTAAATAGGAAACCTGTAGAGGGATCAACTGGTAATGCAATAATCAAATTAGTTGATTTAGTATCATAGTACGTTACATCAAAACCTAATCTGTTTTTGAAAAAATTAGCTTCTATACCAATTTCTTTAGTAACTTTCAATTCAGGTTTAATATTTGGATCATTAGAAGTATTCGGATTTGAATATTGAGAAGCTCCGTTAAACGGAAGACCAATTACAGTATATGTAAGCCTACTATATGCATCCGTACCCTGTGCAATACTAGACCACCCAGCTCTAATCTTACCAAAAGACAGCCAATCTGTTTTTAGCACATTAGAGAATACAAAACTTCCTGTAACAGAAGGATAAAATTCATCTTTATTTAACATAGAAAACCAATCATTCCTTCCTGTTGCTTCCAGAAATAACATATTCTTATATCCTAATGAAACTGATCCAAATATACTTTTCACAGAAGAATGAAAAGATCTATTAGTAGCTAAGGAATTTTCCACGCCGTTGCTCAAATTATACAAATTAGGTATAACCAGTCCTCCAACAGTAGTACCGTTCAACCAGCTCATTTTATTGTCCCTGATGTTAAATCCGACAAAAGAGTTTAAACTAAAATCTCCAAAATTATTATTATAGTGGGCTCTACCCTCATAATTAAATTCTGATACATTTCTTTTTTCTATAGTATAATCAGAAACTGCTTGTGAGCCAACTGCAACTCTTGAGCTGATATTTTGAGAATATACATCTCCGTAGACCTTACCTGCAATGTAGAAGTTCTTGTTGAAATTATATGTTAAACCTGCGTTACCAAAAAATCGGTGTCTTGAATCTTCCGATGTATTTTCATTAATAGTCCAATAAGGGTTATCTGAATATAATGGTGTAGCATCGTCCCATGCTGTTCTATTCCATGTTCTTTGATTTCCATTAGAAAGCTTATAATCTTTCAACTTAGCAAAATCTAGATTCCTTTGGCCGAATTGATAAAATTTTTGAGCCACAGAATTATCTCCATATCCTAATTCAGGTCGATTGTACCCATCAGTATGAACATAATTAAAGATTGCCTCTGCTTTTAGATTATCAGATAATTTAGAGTTAAGATTAATACTAAAGTTATCTTTCTTAATTTTAGAAGTTGGAACTATACCTCCAATATTTGTATTCGTATATGAAAGTCTTACGTTTGTATCTCCAAAGGACTTAGCTACAGATAAGTTATTAGTATACGTTACCCCTGTATCAAAAAAAGAATCTACATCATTTTTAGGAGCTACCCAAGGAACTGGCTTCAAATAATCACTAGAAAATTCAGAATCAAATGCATACCATGGAAGATACATCAAATTAGGATCATATTTTGGTCCCCATGAAGCATCTGTTTCGTATTCCTGTATGTTATAGGTTTGCCCGTTTATATTTGCTGTTGGTAATGTATCAGAATATCCGCCCCCGTATTGATTTTGTAATTTAGGACGAATATAGATACTTTCAAAAGAAACTCCAGTATTTAATTGAATATCTGTTCTGCCTTTTTTAGCAGATTTAGTGGTGTACAAAATAGCACCATTACCTGCTCTTGCTCCATATAGAGCAGCTGCAGGACCTCCTTTTAAAACAGTTACACTTTCAATATCATCAGGATTAATATCAAATGATGCGTCTCCATAATCTCTACCTCCAGCGCCTCTTTGTGTTTCTATATCATTAACATTTGAATTATCTAAAGGTACCCCGTCAACAATAATCAAGGGCCTGTTTTCACCAGTAATAGAACTGATACCTCTCATGGTAATTCTTGTAGACCCACCCATTGTACTTGGCGCGGTAACTTGTACCCCTGCGACATTTCCGGATAATGCACTTACCGCATTGGTTTGTCCGGCATCAGAGATCATATCTCCTTTGATTTCCTGGGAAGCGTATCCAAGAGCTTTTTTCTCTCTCTTGATTCCAAGTGCAGTTACTACTACTCCTTCGATTTCTTGTGTCTGTTGTACTGTATCATTCTTCTTTTGCTGCGCACTTACGACAGCTATAGAGGAAGACAATACTAGTGCAAGTACACCAGCTGTTAATTTCTTCATATCAAATTATTTTTTGCATGTTACAAATTTGTAAAACTTTCTTAAAAATACAAAACAAAATCTTAAAAAAATATCAATTATTCATTTATTTTTAAAAAAAACATGATAAAAATTACTAAATTAAGTTAAAAACAAAATAATTAACAATAACAAACTATTTAAACAATATCTTTTTTCAGAAAAAGGCAAATCATTTTAATTGATAATTTCTATAGGAAACATTAACAAAATATTATGATAACAATCTGATTATCAAATGAATTAATCACATTATAATGATAAATAATTACTTACTCCATTCATAATACAATGCATTGCATATAAATATTTTATCTATTTAAGCAGGGACTAAAGCGCTACTTTTAAATAAAACACAATCACAAGCGATAAAAGTTGTTATGAGATTTTAACCAATATATTATAAATAGGTTCTAAATATTCATTGATTAAGACTACAATATATTTTACTAATTTTACACCACTTTATGATATGGTAAAAACTTATGGGCTTATTACAAAAATGGACGGATCTCTACATTGAGGCTGGATGTGATGAAGTGGGAAGAGGATGCTTAAGCGGTCCGGTAGTTGCAGCAGCCGTTATTTTGGATGATAGCTTTAAGCCAAATTTGGTTAATGATTCAAAAAAGCTGACATTCAAGACGAGGATGGAACTGGATAGTTATATAAAAGATAATGTAAAAAATTACGCCATTGCAGAACTGCCTCCTTCTTTTATTGATGAACACAATATTCTTAATGCGAGCATTCATGCTATGCATCGTGCATTAGATCAATTAACAATAATTCCGGAGCTGATTTTAGTAGACGGAAATAAATTCCATCCTTATAATTACATTCCTCATCAGTGCATCATACAAGGAGATGCAAAGGTTTTATCTATTGCAGCAGCTTCTATTCTTGCCAAAAACTACAGGGATCGATTGATGATTGAACTTCATGAAGAATTTCCACAATATAACTGGAACACCAATTTTGGATATGCCACCAAAGCTCATCAGCAGGCTTTAATAAAATATGGTCCGACAAAACACCACCGAAGATCATTCAGATTAGAATATGATTAAATAGGACATAACAAAAAGAGAAGCAAAATTTGCTTCTCTTTTTTATAATATACTGTTATTTTATTTCTTTTTTTTCTGCTGCTCCTGAATTTTTTGTTGATCCTGAGCTTTCTCCATCATTTCTCTCATTTTCTTCTGGAATTTACCTTCAGATTTTGGCTTTTCTTTATTTGCCTGTATCTGCGCATGAATTTTCTTTTCATCCAGTATCCAGTATTTAATAACAAGAATAATCAGAATATTGATCGCATTGGATACAAAATAATACCATGAAAGACCTGATGCTGACGTATTCAAGAAGAAAAGGAATGTAATAGGGAAAATATACATCAACACTTTCATATTCGGCATGCCCTCCTGTTGAGGCTGCTGCATATTTCCTGAAGTCATTACTGTGTAGATTAAAATCACAATGGTACACGCTAATGCAAAAACACTTAAATGATCTCCTAAGAAAGGAATCTTAAATGGAAGTTTAATCAAATCATCATAAGCCGTTAAATCTTTTGCAAACCAGAACCCTTTTCCTCTAAGATCTATAAAGTTCGGGAAGAAACGGAATAAGGCGTAGAAGATCGGAATCTGTACCAGAGCCGGAAGACACCCTGCCATCTGGTTCACTCCTGCCTTTCGGTAGATTTCCATAGTAGCCTGCTGCTTTTTCATTGGATCTGCATCTTTCAGCTTGGCATTTACCTCATCAATTTCAGGACGAATCACTTTCATCATCGCACTTAACTTATGCTGCTTATACATAATCGGCGATAAGATCAGCTTTACAATAATTGTCATTAAGAAGATCACCCAACCTGCTGTAAGTCCCCAACTGGCAATAAAATTATACATTGGCATAAAGAACCCACGGTTCATCCAACCGATCAAAGACCATCCTAATGGTAATATTTCATCAAAGTTTTTATCATATGATTTTAACAGAGGTAAATCAAGCGGCATAAAATACCAGGTAAAATCCTGGTTAAGCTCGCTTCCTGTCATCTGTACGAATCCTTCAAAATTAAGTTTCTTCAGGTATTCGCCTTCTTCAATAGCTTCCTGATTTCCTTTACTTTTTGTGAAACCGCTTTTGGATTCAATTACAGAGGAGAAGAATTGCTGTTTTACACCAATCCAGTTAAGAGTTTCTTTTTCTTCCTCCATTGTTGTTCTTCCGTCATAATCATAATCTTTATAATTATTGAAGGCATATGAGAATTCTGAGTGAGACTGTTCCTGTGCTCTACCCTTCTCCAGGTTTCTTACACTGTAGTCCCAGATAAAATCTGCTTTGTTATCAGCAGTAATAGCAGCAAGCCCTTTCGTTCTTACTTTAAAATCAAGTGTATATTTTGGAAGTAATGTGTAAACAAACTGAATAACAGCACTGTTGTAATTAGCCGTCATTGTTACGGTATTTCCATTAACAGCAGGTGTAAAAACCAAATCTTTAGTATTGATTACTTTTCCTGTTTTATCTTTAAACTGAAAACCGTAGTTCGAATTCTTTTTGTCGATCAGGTAAAGAGGAAGATCCGCCTTATCTGTTTTATGGTCATATGCTTTATATTCCGAAAGCTGCACTTTAGAAACCTGTCCTCCTAAGCTTGAGAATTCCACGTTCAGTTCTTTGTTGTTCAAACTGGCCGTCTGGATGGCACCAGGAGTTACATTTGGATTGATATTGCTTGCCTGAGTCTGTTTTACAGCATTTTTTACCTGCTCAACTTTTTGTTCCTGAGCTTTTAACTGCTCTTCTTTCGACTGTTTGTTCTGGAAATAGAACATGAATCCGAAAAGAACCAAACATAAAACCGCAAAACTGATCATTTGACTTTTATCGATTCCTTTGTTTTCTTGCATTTTATTTTTATATTAAAATTTTAAATTTAATCAAGCATCACAATATGCTGCTTTTTGAGCTGACAAAAATACTGTTTTTTTATCAAAACTCTATGCATTACCATGTTACTATATAATAAACTCAAGCTGAGAATAATCAGCCTGAGTTTATTTTAAGACGTTTATAGTAAATAATTACCTTATTTCTTTTCGCAAGCCTTGACAAAGGCTCTGAATAGAGGGTGCGGCGTTGCTACTGTACTTTTGTATTCAGGGTGGTACTGCACTCCTACATAGAACGGATGGTCAGGAAGTTCAAGAGCCTCTACCAGACCTGTTTCCGGGTTGGTACCTGTTGCCAGGAATCCGTTCTTTTCAAATTCCTGAAGATAATCACTGTTAAATTCATAACGGTGACGGTGTCTTTCTGTAATATTTTTAGTTCCGTAGATATCGTATAGTTTGGAACCGTTTTTCAATGAACATTTCCAAGCTCCAAGGCGCATTGTACCTCCTTTGTCTACGATATTTTTCTGTTCTTCCATGATAGAAATTACAGGATCCGGTGTAGAGGTGTCAAATTCCATTGAATTCGACTTGGTGTGTCCAAGAACATTTCTTGCAAATTCAATTGTCATGATCTGCATTCCTAGACAAATTCCCAACATCGGAACTTTATTTTCTCTTGCATATTGAGCTGTAAGCACTTTTCCTTCGATTCCTCTATCGCCAAAACCTGGAGCAATAAGGATTCCGTCTACCCCATTTAAAGTCTCTTTAATATTTTCAGCAGTGATATCTCCACTGTATACCCATCTTACTTTCACTTCAGTTTCAAGACTTGCCCCTGCATGTTTGAAAGCTTCAGCAATAGAAATATAAGAATCCTGCAGAGAAATATATTTTCCTACCAAGGCAATTTCTACAGTTCTTTTAGGGTTTTTGAATTTTTTAAGGAAAGTTTTCCAATCTTTCAGATCAGCTTCTTTATCATTTTTCAGATCCAGTTCTTTTAAAACTACATCATCAAAATTTTGTTTCTGAAGATACATTGGAACCTCATAGATCGTTTCAAGATCTTTACATTCAATGACATTATCCAGAGACACATTACAGAATTGAGCTAATTTCGCTCTCTGATCTTTTGGAATATTATGTTCTGTTCTACAAACCAAGACATCTGCCATAATTCCGCTTTCCATCAATTGACGAACGGAATGCTGTGAAGGTTTTGTTTTCAATTCACCGCTTGAAGCTAAATAAGGCAACAGGGTAAGGTGGATCACCATAGAATTCTTCTCACCAAGCTCCCATTTCAGCTGACGTACCGTTTCAATGTATGGAAGAGATTCAATATCTCCTACCGTTCCTCCGATCTCAGTAATGATGATATCGTAGTTCTGCTTGGAAAGCATTTTAATTCTTCTTTTGATCTCGTTGGTGATATGAGGAATTACCTGAACCGTTTTTCCCAAGAAATCTCCTTTTCTTTCTTTTTCAATAACTGTTTGGTAGATTTTCCCGGTAGTAACGTTGTTGTTTTGGGAGGTAGGAGCATCCAAATAACGCTCGTAATGACCTAAATCCAGATCCGTTTCTGCACCATCTTCGGTTACATAGCATTCTCCGTGTTCATATGGATTCAGTGTTCCGGGGTCGATGTTGATATAAGGATCCAGTTTTTGGATCGTTACGCTAAAACCGCGTGATTTTAACAAAAGTCCCAGAGAAGCAGACACGATTCCTTTTCCCAAAGATGAAGTTACACCTCCTGTCACAAAGATGTACTTTGTATTCTTTTTACTCATTAGATTAGGTTTGTGCAAAGTTATGGGAAAAAGAGATACAAAGCAATTTTTTAAATTTTGAAAACCGAAAAACCCTTCTGTATCATTTATAAATTCTGATTAAAAATTTTATCTAAATTTCATAAACGCAATGACAAAACGCGATAACCATCATGATTTCGGTGTACAAATTAAAACCGAAATCCCAACAGCTGCCACCCGTATTACCTTTTGCATAAGAATGTCTTTTTAATCTGATAGGATGTTGACCAACGGAAAAATTAATGACCATAAAAAAGGCCTCCCAATCACTTGAAAAACCTTTTGAATTTAATTATTTACAAAATTATTGTTTTATCAACTCAAAATATAGACTTACTTCCACATCTTTAGCTACTCCTGCACCGGTAGGATCGTATTTAATTCCATAGTCTAAGCGGTTAACTGTGAATTTTGTCTGAAAACCCATCACCTCTTTTCCCTGCTGGTTTTTAGTGACTCCTCCGAATGTTACCGGGACACTTATTTCCTTTACAGTCTCTTTAATTTTCAGGGTTCCTTTCAGTATGTATGAATTATTTTTATCCTTGGTAATAGAGGTACTGTGAAAGCTTATTGCCGGGTATTTTTCCACATCAAAAAAATCAGCGCTTTTAAGATGTCTGTCTCTCATTTCTACTCCTGTGTTAATAGAGCTCACCTCTACTCCAAAATCGAAAACGGCATTATCTAAATTAGTGCCTTCAGTCGTTACTCTTCCTTTAAAAGAATCGAAACGTCCCTGTACAAAGCTAATCCCCATATGCTTGATATTAAAGTTTACCGAAGAATGCATAGGATCTACTGCCCATTCAGTTTGTGCGAAACCCAGAACGCTTAACAGTGTGAAAACGAAAGATAAAAATACTTTTTTCATAATAACTTAATTTTAGTTGAGTAAAGATAACACATATTGATTATCTTGTTCTTGATGTAGGTTAGTTTTTAATTTTAGATGAAATTATTTTAGAATATAACAAGTTGAAGACAAATATGATCAGAAATACAACGAGTGAATTAACATAAAGGAATAAAGCAAGAAGTCCGGCATCTGTTTTATTTGAAAAATAAGCAAGGGGGTTCGTTCCAGAAATAATTAATGTTATTAAATAAATGATTTCAAATAAAACCGCAATTTTTAAAACTGAACTATAATTCTTTCTGAAGATTAATATCGTAATAAAACTGACAATTGTTACAATAATGCATTCCACTAAAACCCCAATTGGCACCAGGGCAATTCCGTCTGATTTTTCTTTTAAAAAACATAATGTCCATTCGCTGAATTGGGCATTAAGAAGACTCATCACAATAAATATGACCAAACTTCTCATTAAAATATTTTTCATGTTTGGAAATTAATTAAAATTCTGAAAGGACATTCATTTTTTTTAACTTCGCAGTATGGCAAAACTGAAAACAGCATATTTCTGTCAAAACTGCGGAACTCAATATTCCCAATGGATGGGGCAGTGCAAAAACTGTGGAGAATGGAATACCCTTGTGGAGGAAGTCGTAGAAAAAACCTCATCCAAAACTCCGCCGTTTTCAAAATCAAAACAGCACGTCATCAACATTATTGAAGTTGAGACCAGTGAAGAACCGAGAATAAAAACACCCTCTGAGGAACTAAACCGTGTTCTGGGCGGAGGTATTGTGCTGGGTTCTGTCACACTGATCGGAGGAGAGCCCGGAATCGGAAAATCCACCCTTCTGCTTCAGCTTGCTTTAAAGATGAAGAAAAAAATCTTTTATGTTTCGGGAGAGGAAAGTGCTTCACAGATCAAGATGAGGGCAGACAGGCTGACAGATGTTCAGAATCCGAACTGTTTCCTTTTTACGGAAACTTCACTGGAAAAGATTCTCCACGAAGCCAAAAAGCTGGAACCGGATTTCATAATCATTGATTCTATCCAGACCTTACAGTCTCAGTTGATCGAAAGTTCACCCGGAACCGTTTCCCAGATCAGGGAGTGTTCGAATGAAATTATAAAATTTGCAAAAGAGAACAATACTCCCGTATTCCTAGTAGGCCATATTACAAAAGACGGCCAGATTGCCGGGCCAAAAGTGCTGGAACATATGGTAGATGTGGTTTTAAATTTCGATGGTGACAGAAACCATCTTTTCAGACTGCTCAGGGCCAATAAAAACCGTTTTGGGTCTACTTCCGAAATTGGTATCTATGAAATGGTTTCACAGGGTTTAAAAGAAATCAGAAATCCTTCTGAGATCCTTATTACCAAGAAATTTGAAGAGCTTTCCGGCAATTCCGTGGCAGTCACTCTGGAAGGAAACCGGCCTATGCTTCTGGAGATCCAGGCATTAGTGAGTACTGCTGTTTACGGGACCCCACAGAGAAGCTCTACCGGATTTGACGCAAAAAGGCTGAATATGCTTCTGGCTGTTCTGGAAAAGCGTGCAGGATTCCAGCTTGGGGCTAAGGATGTCTTTTTAAATATTACCGGAGGAATAAAAACAGATGATCCGGCATTAGATCTTGCCGTGGTAGCCTCCATCCTGTCGTCCAACGAAGATATTGCCATTTCCGAGCATTACTGTTTTGCAGGCGAGATCGGATTAAGTGGTGAGATCCGGCCAATAGCACAGGTGGAACAGAGAATTACAGAAGCTGAAAAATTAGGTTACGAAAAAATATTTGTATCGAATCTTAATAAAATACCGAAAAGAAAATTTGGAATTAAAATTGAGGAAGTGAGCAAAATTGAGGATTTCCACGAGAGAATCTTTTAAAATATTGTAGGTTCATTAACTGATATAGCGAAACGGATTAATTATTCACCATTCATATTTAATCTCTATCTTTAATCTATGAATTATCTTGCTCATTCCTTTCTCACCTTTTCTGACGGACAGATTGTAGGACAGTTTCTTGAAGATTTTATCCGGAACAAAGACCGCTATTCCTTTCCAAAGGACATTCAGGATGGAATTACGATACACAGGGCCGTAGATACATTTACAGATTCCCATCCCGCTATCCATGAAGCTAAAAAGGTTTTCTCTCCTTTGGTCAGATTGTATGCAGGTGCTTTTGTAGATGTTGCCATGGATTATTTTGTAGCCACTGATCTTTCCCTGAATTCTTTAGCTGAATGGAAAGCACATTCCTTACGGGTATATAGAGTTCTTAATGAACATGAAGAATGGCTTCCCGAAAACTTCAAACTCATGTTGGCTAAAATGGGAAAAGATGACTGGCTGTATAATTACCGTGAAGATTGGGGCATTAAGTTCAGCATGCGTAATGTTCTCAATAAAGCAAAATACCTGAATCCTGACATTCCCGTTTTCGAAGCATTCCTGGAAAATAAACCTTTCCTTCAGGAATGTTATAACAATTTTTTTCCTGATCTTCTTGATCACGCCAAAGGAATCAATGCAATGATTCAAATGGATCATAAATAAAAAACACTTACAGGGAACGTAAGTGCTTTTTTTAACAATTTGTGTTGTTAGAATCTGCTGCCTTAATGTGATAATGGGAAATTTTCACATTGCATTAATCGTAGTATAAAAACTGTTATTTAGCACCTTCATTTTTTGACTTTCGCTTTTATTAATCCCTAACTGATCAACAAAGACTTCTTAGGGTACAAATTAGAGCATCTGTTTCGTTATTAAGGTTTCCACTTATTTCTAATCAGCTTATGGCTTTTTATTTCATTTACAAATGATGATTTCAGTGAAAATTTCTTTTTAAGAAATGATTAATTAAAAAAAACAACTACACACAAATATAATTTTTTTAAAGCAAAAAACAAAATATAATAGGCATTAATTAATAAATAATACCTAATTTTAAATAATTAATAACTAAATATTAAATTTATTGAAAAATAGTCATTGCAAATAATTTAAACATAGAGACCAATCAAGACTATTAATCAATAATTAGTGATTTAATACTTGTTTAAATTTATAATAGACAAAGGAAAAGTTGGCCAATTAAAACTGCCTGTATAAATATCGGTTGGGATAGGTAAGCTTTTCACTTTTTCTCTCACCATTCACAATCATGTGAACAATATTGATCTGATCATCAAAAAGGTTATACAGAAAACTGACCGCCGCCTCCACTTTTTTAGGCGTATTAAGGGTTTCCGACTCAAGAAAAACATTCACAGATTCACTATCTTCTTCATAACCTACGTAATTTATTCTTAAAAATTTTCCGTCAGCTTTTAATTTGAAATATTCTGCACAATATTTTTCCAGAGCTTCATTAAGCCTGGCTTTATATTTTTCGTCATTAAAATGGAAAGAGTTTCCATATTTTTTGCCTAATGCATTTTCCAGATCATCAAGAAAAAAACGGCCTGTGATCTCAAAAGATTTGGATTTGGAATTATAATTAATTTCAACAGAACCTACATGATAAGGATGCTTCACCTTTGAAAAAGAGAATAAAAAAAATACCGGTAATAAAAACAGCCATAAATTCTTCATATGCCCTGACCTTTAAAATTTGTTCGAAATTAATCATTATTTTCGTACGCATTATATTTTTACGTTATGATGCTGGATTTTCTCTTCTATTTAAACCTTGGCTGGGAGCATATTATTTCTCTGGATGCGTTGGATCATCAATTATTTGTCCTCGCTCTGATTGCCGTATATTCTTACAGTGACTGGAAAAAAATACTGATCCTTGTGACTGCTTTTACAATAGGACATTCTATCACATTGGCATTGAGTATTCTCGATATTTTCAGAGTTCCCTCTGCCTGGGTAGAATTCTTAATTCCGCTCACGATTGTCCTTACCTCTCTGGATAATATTCTGATGAAAAACAAAAAGCAGACCCTGATGCGGACCAATTATTATCTGGCAGCCATCTTTGGGCTTATCCATGGAATGGGGTTTGCGAATACGGCAAGAGTGATGATCGCCAAAAGCCAGAGTATCGCCATACCGTTATTAGGTTTTAATATCGGGCTGGAATTGGGTCAGATCGTTATTGTTTTAGGGATTCTTATCCTTTTATTTATTTTGCTGAGCATTTTTAAGGTTAACAAAAAAGACTGGGTCCTGTTCGTATCTTCCGGAGTATTCGCATTGGCTTTAAAAATGACTTTAGAAAGAATTCCTTTTTAACTTTGAAACATTTTTAATTTTTCAACGACTTATTATTATCTTTGATAACTATTAAATCAATCCGGTAATGAAATTAAAAGCAGCCCTACTTTCATTTTCTGTATTCGCATATACAGGCTTCACCGCACAAAACATTCAGAATAATCCTGGAAGTAACCACGGAAACAGATTCGAGCAGCTCGGGACTATTCTTCCCACTCCTAATATTTACAGAACGGCTTCCGGGGCTCCCGGCCAGGGATACTGGCAGAACAGGGCTGACTATGATATTACAGCCTACCTTGATGAAGATAAAAGAAATCTGAAAGGTTCAGAAACTATTACTTATTATAACAATTCCCCGGATGATCTGGATTATATCTGGCTTCAGCTGGATGAAAACGAACAGTCCACTGTAAAAAATGCCGGTTTTGCGTTTCCTTCTACCCTTCCGGCTTCTTCTAACGATCAGCAGCTGAAAGTCACCGATCTGCCTGAAAAGGACAACGGCTATGGCGTGAACCTGGAGAAGGTGACGGATGCCTCAGGAAATCCCCTGAAATATACGGTGAATAAGACGATGATGCGCATTGATTTGCCAAAAGTATTGAAAAAAGGAGAAAAACTGGTTTTCAAAATAGACTGGAATTATAATATCCCGAACAGAATCAAAATGGGCGGCCGCGGTGGCTATGAAAACTTTGCCGAAGACGGAAATGATCTGTACACCATGACACAATGGTATCCGAGAATGTGCGTATACAGTGATTTTCACGGATGGCAGAACCACCAATTCACAGGGCGTGGTGAATTTGCATTGGTATTCGGAAATTTTAAAGTTTCAATGAATGTACCCGCAGACCATATCGTGGGCGGAACCGGAGAATGTAAAAATTATGAGCAGGTTTTAACTTCGGATCAGATGGCAAGATACCGAAAGGCTGAAAATGCTGCTGAACCTATAGAAATCGTAACACTGGAAGAGGCGAAAAAAGCTGAAAAAAATCATTCTAAACAGAGAAAAACATGGAGCTTTGAAGCCAGTGATGTAAGAGATTTCGCATGGACCTCATCCAGAAAATTTGTCTGGGACGGAATGCGTGTTACCATTCCAGAAAACAACAACAAAGTAATGGCGATGAGTTTCTATCCAAAAGAAGCTTATGGACTTTACAGGAAATATTCAACAAAAGCAGTTGCCCATACCATCAAAACCTATTCAGAATTCACGATTCCTTATCCATATCCTGTAGCGCAGTCTGTAGAGGCAGCCAACGGAATGGAATATCCTATGATCTGCTTCAATTTTGGCAGAACGGAAAAAGACGGGACCTATTCCGAAGGGACCAAAAATGGAATGATCGGAGTTGTGATTCACGAGGTTGGTCACAATTTTTTCCCAATGATCATCAATTCTGATGAAAGACAGTGGAGCTGGATGGATGAGGGATTGAACACCTTCACGGAATACCTTACAGAAGAAAAATGGGACAATAAATTCCCATCCAAAAGAGGCCCGGCCTGGACGATTACCGATTATATGAAGCTTCCTAAAGATCAACTGGAACCGATTATGAGTAATTCTGAAAATATTATTCAGTTTGGCCCGAATGCATACTCAAAACCGGCTACCGGATTAAATATTCTTCGTGAGACAATCATGGGAAGAGAATTATTCGATAAAGCTTTTAAAACCTATGCAAAAAGATGGGCATTCAAACACCCTGAACCTGCAGACTTCTTCCGTACCATGGAAGATGCCAGCGGTGAGGATCTCGACTGGTTCTGGAGAGGATGGTTCTACGGAACGGATCCTGTAGATATCGCTATTGATAAAGTAACTGTAGCAGTTCCGGACCTTAATACTCCTCCAAAGGAAGCTAAAGAAACAAAATATAAGGTGGAAAAACCT
The DNA here is from genome assembly GCF_019970085.1 of Chryseobacterium lathyri. NCBI lineage: Bacteria > Pseudomonadati > Bacteroidota > Flavobacteriia > Flavobacteriales > Weeksellaceae > Chryseobacterium > Chryseobacterium lathyri. The sequence goes on from NZ_JAHXYG010000006.1 coordinate 118,121, forward strand.
CTTCAGAATACTTTTGAAGATATTTCTAAAATCAGAAATAAAGAGGATAAAAACATTACGTTCTACGTAGATAAAGATAAAGAGCTGCAGGATTTCTATTACCGATATGACAGAGGTCAGGAAAAATTAGATACTGAAAAAGAATACACCGTAAAAACGGAAGCAGGTATTCCTCTGGATGCTAAGGATAAAGAGAAGTTCAAAAATCTTACCGGCTATCAGATCGACTTTGTCAATAAAGGCGGACTCGTAATGCCAATTATCCTTGAATTCACTTTTGAAGACGGAACAAAACTGTATGATAAATCATCTGCACAGATCTGGAGACAGAATGAACAGAAGGTTTCCAAGACTTATTATTTTGACAAAAAAATCAAGTCGATACAGCTTGACCCGATGAGAGAAACAGCGGATATTGATACTTCCAATAATGTATGGAGCAGTAACAGTACAGATACTCAGGTTTCAAAATTCCAGCTGTTTAAACAGAAACAGGGAGAAGGCCCGGTAAGAGGTGGTGCCAGCGGAAAGGTAAATCCGATGCAGGCCGGGAAAAAATCATAACATAAAAGGTTGTCCATATTTGAGGCAACCTTTTTTATTAAACTTAGCGGGTTAATCATTTTGGCTAAAGCCATTTTTCCGCAAAATTGTTAAGCGGGCTAAAGCCCGCTCCTATTGAATTATATAATTCCGAAAAAGAAAAAGAGCTGCTCAATCAGCTTAATCTGCGAGCTTTTTTAAACGCAAAGTTTTATCTATATTCCGACAATTCAAGTTTGCAAAGGGTGAATCATTAAATTGATTGATGAAGCTGTTGTTAAAATTAGTTCAGGTAAGCTTTCAAAGAATTTTTATAGGTCCTTCCAAGCGGAAGCTTCTCCCCATCTTTAAGATACACATGAGCCGTATCATACGAACTGATATGGGAAGACAGGACAATATATGACTTGTGAATTCTGATGAATCCCAGGTTTTGAAATTTCTCTTCAAAATTCGACATCCGGTCAAGGATCATATACTTTTTAAGATGGGTCATCAGAATGATATATTCTCCAAATCCCTGTACCCACCGCACATCATCCAAAAGGACTTTATGCATCACGTAATTGGATTTGAACATGATAAAGTCTTCCTTCTTCTGTTGTTCCGCAGAGTTTTTAAACTGAAGGAAATCCTTTGCCTTGTTAATCGCTTTCCGGAATGTTTCAAAGTCCACAGGCTTTACAAGATAATGTACAACATCCAGTTCAAAAGCTTTAACGGCATACTGCGTTTCGAGAGTGAGAAATATGCATAATGGTTTATAAGGTAACTGATGTAAAAGCTCAATTCCGTTGATGTAGGGCATATTGATATCCAGAATCACCAGGTCTACCCTGTTCTGCTTAAGATATTCCAATGCTTCTTCCGGATCCTGAAAAAAATTCAGCAGATCTACATCTTCCATTTGTCCGCAATACTTTTGAATAAGCTGAAGCGCCGGATATTCATCATCTACACTTACGATCGTCAGATTAGCCATTACAATTTTATTTTTAAAATAGTCTGATAGTTGTTGTTTTCCGCAGGTTCGGAGATAAAAGTAAATCTTCCTGCATAGTTTTTTTCAAGAATATTGATAACGGCTTCGTTTCCCAAACCGCTGTCATTCATATTCCCGACAAGATTCTTCTTCCTGGATATAGAATTTATGATCTCAAATAAAAGTTCCTGATTCCTTATTTTATAGCTTACATGAATATGGCTATCTTCTTCTATTCCCACCGCTGAATGTTTCAGGGCATTCTCAAATAGAGTAAGGCATACGGAAGGCGGAACATCAATCAATTCAATGGTTTCTTCATCTTCAATCGTAAAAGCAATATTCAATACATTATTATATTTTAGCTGATACAAGCCTGCAAGAGAATGGATCGATGAAAGTTCCTGAGCCATGGAAATTTTCTCTTTACTGGTGTCATAAATTATATACTGAAGCAGTTTACTGAGCTGTAATATAGATTCTGAGGTATTTTCTGAGGGCTGGAAACTTTTGGAATAAATATTATTGAGGGTGTTCAGCAAAAAGTGGGGATTCATTTTAGATTTTAAAAGATCAAGATACAGCTGGTCTTTTTCTTCGCCAAGATCTTTAAAATCCTGTTCAATGAGGAATTTATCTTTTGTAATCCCCAGGAATGAGGCAACAAGTATGACAATTCCCTGCGCCGTATAGACATTATATAAAAATTTGGTATTGGACAGGCTTTCATTAAAATTCATATTAAAAACCGCCGGTTCCAGCAGAATTCTGAAAAGGCTGGAGACAAGAAAAGTGATTAGCGCAAAGAGAATGAACTCAGGATATTTATTGGAAAGATAAAATTCCGGGACCAGATAAAAATAGACAAGACTGTAAATTCCGACATTAAAAATAATCACAGATAAAACACTCCAGATAAGTTCCGGAACATCCAAAAAGTAGTTTTCGGTAAAAAAAGTGATGATAACGAAGATCAAAAGGAAAAAAATATGCTGAAACTTCAGTAAAAACCCCCAATGATATTCCATCAGTCTTTTCAAAACTTTTGCATTAAACAAAACCCTGAAAACCAACAATATAAATACAATATTGATAATTAAAAACATCTAAAAACCCCAATTTTCAATCTTTCAAATATACCATCTTTTTCTGCCCATCCTGCAGTTCACTGATAAAAACTGTCATTGATTGAAAAATAAATCCGCGGCTGGTTCTTATAAATATATTTGAGACATCAGGATGTTAACTCAATATTACATGAAAATTAAATTCAAATTAATCATTATTCTACTGTTTGGAATGATCCGCCTGGCAGATGCACAAAGCCGGGACAACTACAATATGTGGTTCCAGTATCTCATGTCGGCAAGACTAACGGATAAAAGCACCTTGACCGCTCTATCCCAATACCGTTCTTTTGATTTCGCTTATGACACCAGGCTTTTTCTGGTATCTGCCTATGTAGATTACGAAGTAGCCCATGAAGTGAAGCCCGCTGCCGGATTTATGTTTCTGGTACTGGATTCCTATAAATCTGACAATACAAAGAAAGCGAGGTATGAAAAAAGGCCTTTCCAGCAGGTGACACTGGGAAGTAATATCGGGAGAACTTCGGTTTCACACCGTTTCCGTGTAGAAGAAAGATTCATAAGCAATCCTGATGAATTCATCGTCAGGCTGCGTTATCTGATTTCACTGAGAATTCCTTTTAACAGAGCAGGAGAAAAAGAAAAACTATACGGTATTCTGAAAAATGAAATAAGAATGAATGTAGTGAAGGATGAACCGTTTGACAGTAACCGCCTAACGGCTGGCATCGGAGTTAAAGTGGGGAAAAACTCTGCTATTGAAGTGGCTTTTATCAACCAGCTGGAGACCGGATCTACAAGCAACTACGGCTATATCGGCTACAGAAACAGCTTCGACTGGAGAAAAAACAAAAATAAATAACTATAAATCAAATCATCTATGCTTACTTTCCTTGGATTTCTCATGATCCTGATCTTTATGGTCCTGATCATGAACAAAAAAATGACTCCGCTCACAGCCTTGGTCATCGTACCCGTAACCATAGCTCTTTTTGCGGGTTTCGGTCCTGAGCTGGGGGATATGATGAAAAACGGTGTCAAAGAAATAGCACTTACAGGGGTAATGCTGATCTTTGCCATCCTATATTTCAGCTTAATGATCGACACGGGACTTTTTGAGCCCTTAGTAAATATAATCTTAAAAGCTGTTGGGGACAATCCTATTAAAACCACAATAGGAACCGCCATTCTTACGGCCCTGGTATCACTGGACGGTGACGGTTCTTCCACTTATCTGATTGTAGTGGCCGCTATGCTTCCGCTTTACAAAAGACAGGGTATGAACCCGTTAATCCTGACCTGCATCATTATGCTTGCCGGGCAAATCATGAATATTCTTCCATGGGGAGGACCTACGGCAAGGGTAATGAGCTCACTGAAGCTTGGGCACACAGAAATTTTTGTTCCTATGATCCCCATTATGGCGATAGGCATCCTATGGGTGATTTTTGTGGCTTACATTCTGGGAAGAAAAGAAAAAATAAGGATTGCAAAGCATGGGAAATTTACCAATTACAACAGCAATGATATCATTGGCGAGGCAGATCCGAAGCTCCGTCGTCCGAAACTGATCCTTATTAATCTCGCCCTTACCATCACACTTTTAGTGGTCATGATCCTGGATATTGTTCCTTTGGGCATTGCTTTTATGATTGCGTTCTGTATCGCTTCCATTATCAATTACCCTAAACTGAAAGACCAGCAGAAAATAATCTCCAAACATGCAGGAAATGCTTTATCTGTGGCAGGAATGATCTTTGGAGCCGGAATTTTTACCGGAATTCTGAATGGTTCAGGTATTATGCAGGCAATGGGAAACAGTATGATAGAAATAGTTCCTAAAAGCTGGGGAGGCTATCTGAATATTGTAACGGCACTCTTCAGTATTCCGCTTACTTTTTTCCTTTCCAATGATGCCTATTATTTTGGAATATTGCCTATTATTGTGGCTACCGGGCATCAGCTGGGGATTTCACCGGAAATTCTGGGAAGAGCAAGTCTCATTGGTCAAGGTTCACATCTTTTAAGCCCGCTGGTTCCATCTACTTATCTGTTAGTATCATTGGCAGGTGTAGAATTTTCTGATCATTTGAAATATACTTTAAAATGGGCATTAGGATCCTCCCTTGTGATGCTGCTGGCAGCACTGATTCTTGGAGTTATCTGATCATTAAAGATTGGAAGCCGGAAGAAGGGGGATGGAAGTTAATATTGGACCCGGTTATAAAATTAATGGGCAGATTTAAAGATTAATAGAAACCGGCTGGAAGCTTTTATTTCCAACTTCAATAACTTCGTTCTTTCAGCCTCACGCTTCCCTACCCTTACTATTATATTTCAGATGTAAAAAAAACAACAGATCTTTGTACGGAAAGCATAAGCATATTCAGATGAACCTTTTTGAAACAAAAAAAACATTCACAGGAAGATATTTAAAAAATCTCACCTTATATGTATTTGCCGCAATTCTCGGTGGAGTGCTTACAGGATATTATGCGCCTGAGGCAAGCATTCAGCTGGGAATTGTAAGCCGGTATTTTTTCATGATTCTGGAAATGCTCATCCTTCCCATTATTTTCATGGCGATCATGTATGGTATCTGCCAGCTGTCAGGAATCAAAAATGCGAGCAGCATTGTATGGAAAACTATTCTGTATTTTCTTATCATAAGCTCTGTTGCTATTGTTTTAGGATTTATTTTCGGTTTTGCCGTAAAACCCGGAGCCGATACGGGCATTGATCCTGCGAGGATCAGTAAATCACTTCCCAGAACATTTGAAATTGACAATACAAGTATATCCGGTATCCTGTACCTCAACAGACACGGTATTTTTCTTATCGTGTCCATTGTCGCCGGGATTTTCATGAATCTTTCCAGTGCAAGAGAAAAATTCCTGAATCTATTGGACCATGGTCTCAAGGTTTTTTATACGGTGATCAAGTATCTCTACCTTATTCTGCCCGTTATCATATTCTGCAACATTGCATACGGAGTTTCTGTATATGGCATCAATACGCTTCTACCGCTCAGTAAAGTTGTTGCAACAGTATATCTGGCTGATATTGTCTTTATTTTTGGAATTTTGGGAGTTGTCTCTTATCTGTTCAAAATCCGGCTTTGGAAGTTTTTACTTGATTTAAAAGAAGAAATTATCCTTGTAGTTACCACATCATCTTCCAAAACAGCATTTCCGCTCATCTTTGAAAAAATGGAATCTGAAGGCTACAGCAGAAAAATTTTAAGGTTTGTCATTCCTTTGGGATATAATTTTAATCTTTCAGGAGCCTGTATTTATATTGCCGTGACCTGCTGCTTTCTTATTCAGTTTTACAACATTTCTTTGACTGTCACCGATTATCTGTGGCTTTTCGTCATTATTTCCGTAACCTCGAAAACAGCATCAGGTGTTCCTGGCTCAGGATTTCTGGCCCTTATTTTCACTTTAAACAGGTTTGGAAAAATTCCGTTAACGGATATTGCCCTCCTTTACAGTGTAGACCGTTTTATGAATGAGGCGAGATCTGTTACCAACTTTATCAGCATTGCGGTTTCCGGGGCTGTGATTTCAAAAATAAATCAGAATCAGAAAAATAAAACCCACTCTATTTGAGTTACTGCATACTACTTTACTGACAAGGAAAATAAGGCTGTAACTTTTTGAAAATGAGTAACACTTATTAATAAAAAATCATGAGAACATTTCTTGCATTGTTATTAATAAGCAGTGTTAATTTATTTTCACAAAAACTGCTCACCCCAGCCAACAATGCTATTGATCCTAAGCTGATCAAAGATGAAACATCAGAAGCGGTCTGGTATGCTGAAAATGCAGGAACAAAAATGGAAATTGGGAGCATTATTACAGAACTCAAAAAATTAAACAAAACGGATCTCCTCATCAAAACTACTGTAAAGCTGAAAAAGGCACCTGATGCTAAATGGACCGATTCTACCATTGTAAAAACTGCCAATTTCCAGCCAGTCTATCATTCGTCTTTTAATATGATGAGAGATATGGTTCTGAAATCAGGGAAGGCTAAGGTAACAGGATATTATCTGGATAAAAAATCCCAGAAAAAAGACCCTATCGAAATGGATGCTGCAGATTATTTTGACAGCAGCAGCTATCCTATGCTGATCAGGTTTTCTCCCCTGAAAGAAAATTATACTGCTGACCTCTCTATTTTCGATTATAACCCGGATGCTAAGAAAGGACTTATTAAAGCCTATATACTGGACGTAAAGAAAACAGATTACAACGGAAAAAAAGTATGGGCTGTAAAAACAACCGACGATATTAAAGATAAGACAACGATTGTTACTTATTACATAGATACCGAAACCCGGAAGATCCTGAAACAGGATATGGACCTCGGCGGTAGAAAAATGACATTGGAAACCATTCAATGATGGATCTACAAAGTTTACCGTAATGGTAAACTTTTTCTTTTTAATGTTGAGTACTGCTAAGAAGCCTATGCCAGGAGCCTTTTACAAAGCAACCAATAAAACACTGAAAATCAAAATACAAACTCCATAAATAAATCTACAAACAGTGTATAATCTGATCATATTTTTTTTTATCTTTGACATACACTATCACATCAAATCGTCAAAATCCTGATTGACATTAAATGTTCAGGCATGTACAATAAACAAAATATTACCTATGAAAAACGCTAAATCATTAAGCAGAGAGGCTCAAAAATCCATCGTTGGAGGCGCAGCCGGAATTGTTTGCTGCGAATGGAACGATCAGGGAAAATGCATCCTTTGGATCGGGCCGGGACAGCACTGCCCTTAGTTTACTAATTATTAGAGTTAAATACAAAAGCCGGAAGTTTCCGGCTTTATTTTTTTTTATTTTTCTGCCAAATTTTCACACTGGGAAATAAAATTCTGCCATTTCATCCACAGATCTCTCATGGCATACATTTAGAGAATTATAACGGAGAATTAATTAAAAATAAATATATTATGTCAGTAAACTTTAAACCATTAGCAGACAGAGTTTTGATCGAGCCGATCGCTGCAGAAACTAAAACAGCTTCAGGTATTATTATTCCGGACACCGCAAAAGAAAAACCACAGGAAGGTACAGTAGTAGCAGTAGGTCCAGGGAAAAAAGATGAGCCTACAACTGTTCAGGTAGGTGACAAAGTTCTTTATGGAAAATATTCAGGTTCTGAATTAAAATTAGACGGAAAAGATTTCTTAATCGTTAAGGAAGGTGATTTACTTGGTGTAATCGGGTAAGATTTGTAAAAAGTACGATGTACAGAGTACAACGTATTTTAACAACGTTTAATCAAATTATTTAAAAATAAAAAAGTACATTTTACATTGTACATAATAATACAATAATACAGCAAAAAATGGCAAAAGAAATAAAATTCGATATTGAATCAAGAGACGCTTTAAAAAGAGGGGTTGATGCATTGGCTAATGCAGTAAAAGTAACGTTAGGACCAAAAGGTAGAAACGTAGTGATCGAAAAATCTTTCGGTGCACCTCACGTAACTAAGGATGGTGTTTCTGTAGCGAAAGAAATCGAACTTGAAGACAGAGTAGAAAATATGGGAGCGCAGATGGTAAAAGAAGTGGCTTCCAAAACCAATGATATCGCAGGAGACGGTACTACTACCGCTACTGTATTGGCACAGGCTATCGTAAGAGAAGGTCTTAAGAACGTAGCTGCAGGTGCTAACCCAATGGATCTGAAAAGAGGGATCGACAAGGCAGTAACTGCAGTTGTTGAAAACCTTAAATCTCAGTCTAAAACAGTTGGAGATTCTACAGAAATGGTGAAGCAGGTAGCTTCAGTTTCTGCAAACAACGACGAAACTATCGGATCTCTGATCGCTGAGGCTTTCGGAAAAGTAGGTAAAGAAGGGGTAATCACTGTAGAAGAAGCTAAAGGTATCGATACAACAGTAGACGTTGTGGAAGGTATGCAGTTCGACAGAGGATACCAATCTCCTTACTTCGTGACTAACCCTGAGAAAATGGTAGCTGAAGTAGAAAACCCTTATATCCTTTTGGTAGAGAAGAAAATCTCTTCCATGAAAGAATTGCTTCCGGTTCTTGAGCCGATTGCACAAGGCGGAAAATCTCTTTTAATTATTTCTGAAGAAGTGGAAGGTGAAGCTTTAGCTACTTTGGTGGTAAACAAATTAAGAGGTTCTCTTAAAATTGCTGCTGTAAAAGCTCCTGGATTCGGAGACAGAAGAAAAGCAATGTTGGAAGATATCGCGATCTTAACTGGCGGACAGGTGATTTCTGAAGAGCAAGGTTTCACTATGGAAAACATTTCTCTGGATATGCTTGGAACTGCTGAGAAAGTAACGATCGATAAAGATAACACGACTATCGTAAACGGTGGTGGTGATGAAGCTAAAATCAAAGGAAGAGTAGCTCAGATCAAAGCTCAGATGGAAACTACAACTTCTGACTACGACAGAGAAAAACTACAGGAGAGACTGGCTAAATTAGCCGGTGGTGTTGCCGTACTTTACGTAGGTGCAGCTTCTGAAGTGGAAATGAAGGAGAAAAAAGACAGAGTAGATGATGCCCTTCACGCTACAAGAGCAGCCGTTGAAGAAGGTATCGTTGCAGGAGGTGGTGTTGCTTTAGTAAGAGCAATCTCTGCTCTAGAAAACCTTACAGGGATCAATGCTGACGAAACTACAGGGATCAGAATCGTGAAAAGAGCGATCGAGGAGCCATTAAGACAAATCGTTGCCAACGCAGGTGGTGAAGGTTCTGTAATCGTAGCGAAAGTTGCGGAAGGTACAGGAGACTTCGGATACAATGCTAAAACTGACGAGTATGTAAACATGCTTGAAGCAGGTATCATTGACCCTACGAAAGTAACAAGAGTTGCCCTTGAAAATGCAGCTTCTGTTTCAGGAATGCTTCTTACTACTGAATGTGTAATCACTGAAGTGAAAAAAGACGAACCAGCTATGCCAATGGGTGGTGGAATGCCAGGAATGATGTAACGGTCAGCGACCGAGGCAAATTAATATACTAACCGCTCTATTTTATAGGGTGGTTTTTTTGTTGAGAATAAGAATAAAAGGAAGTAATATAAAACAACGAATCAAGAAAAGCTACAGGAGGTTAGCTCAACAGCCATTTTACGCAATTGTGAATTTTGTTGTGAATTCATTTTTACGTCTCGCAATAAGCTTTATCTTTAACAAAAAATAAACTAATAACCTAAAAGAATGACTTTCACTAAAACAATTTTCACATTTTTAATTACCATTTTATCATTAGCCTCAATTTTTGGACAAGAGTCTAAACACAAAACCAAAATCCTGTTAATCGGGACCATTCACTTCGAAACCCCTCATTTAGACACATTTGAATTAAAGACTGACGATTTTTTAGCTCCGAAAAGACAGAAGGAACTGGAAGAACTGACCGAAATTTTAAAACGAACAAATGCTGATAAGGTGATGATAGAAAAACCATTGAATCAACAAAAGCAAATTGATAGTCTTTATAATGCCTATTCCCAAAACAAGTATACATTAACCGTTTCTGAACGGGAACAAATCGGTTTTAGATTAGCTAAAAAATTAAATTTAAAACAGATCAATGCTGTAGATATTTTTTATGGAATGAAACATGACAGTTTGGTTTCTGTCACTGCTAAAGAAAAAAATCAGTTATATCTGTTAAAGGAATTAGGTACTACTGCGAATAACTTAAAACTTGAATTCGATGGTGTTGTAAAACGAAATTCAATAACCGAAGTCCTAAAATATATCAATACAAAAGAACTTTTGCAGAAAAACTTATCATTGTACTTAAAATATATTGCAAAAATTGGTGCAGGAGAGAATTATATTGGTGCGGAATCCGTTTCTGACTGGTATTTGAGGAATTTAGCCATTTACGCTAATATCATTACCCAAATAAATAAAAATGACAAATACGTTATCCTCATATTTGGACAAGGACATATTCCTATCTTAAAACACCTGTTGCAAAATAATGACGACTTTGAAGTGGTTGAAGTAAATAGCGTACTAAAATAAACGGCCACCAACAGCTAAAGTTAAAAAATACAGCTTCTGTTTCCGGAATGCTTTTAACCACTGAATGTGTGATCACTGAAGTGAAAAAAGACAAACCAGCTATGCCAATGGGTGGTGGAATGCCAGGAATGATGTAACGGTCAGCGACCGAGGCAAATTAATATACTAACCGCTCTATTTTTATAGGGCGGTTTTTTTTGAATTATGGTTTCCCGTAAAGAAATAATATATTTATATTTTATATTTGATGAGTAACAAGTAGTTATCTAAACCAAAACAACATTAGTGCAATTGTATATTGACACAATGCATAAATTTGAACATTAGGCAACAATATAAATAAACTCCCATGATAATAAAATCTATAACCTTAAAAAATAAGTCTGAAATAAATATTGGAAAAATTTCAGTATTAGTAGGTCCAAATAATGTTGGAAAATCTCAAACATTAAGAGATATTCAACAGACAATGGAAAATGGAAAAATGAGTCAAAAGATTTTGATTGACAAAATTACTTTTGAAACACCAACAAAATTTGAAGATATATTTTCTAATCTTAAAGTCACTGATAGTACAAATAATATTGCCTACAAAGTAGTAAGAGGAATAAAAAATAATTTAAGTCAAAAAGATCAATATGAGTTTCATTGGGAATCTATGAAGGAACAATTCGAGAAAGAAAAAAATATTGATTTTACTTTAGGAAACATTAGTAAATTTAAAGTTTCATTTTTAGATTCATCAACAAGGCTTAATCTTGTAAAAACCTCAACATCATTTAATCCAGAAAAAGAAGAACCTTCAAACCTATTACAAAATTTATATATTGACAATAATAATGATAAACTATTGAGGGATGCATTTTATAATTCTTTTGAAATGGACATAAAATTAGATTACAGCGGACTAAAAGACTTTTGTCTTCGAGTAGCTAAAGAATTCGAAGAAATTCCAGAAGATCCAAGAAAAGCATTTCCAATTTTCAACAAATATAATAAAATAGATAATCAAGGTGATGGATTTCGTAGTTTTGCAGGGATAATATTAAGTTTATTGTTTTCAAAAGATAGAATTATTCTACTAGATGAACCTGAGGCTTTTTTGCATCCAGCACAAGCAAGATTTTTAGGAAAATGGATTGCTGACAATTCTGATAATTTTACTGGTCAATTATTAATTTCAACCCATAATTCAAATTTTTTAAGTGGTTTATTGCAAAGTGATAAAAAAGTAGACATATACCGATTGAATAGAGTTGATGATAATACTTCTTTTAATCTGATTCCCTCTGAAGCAACAGACAATCTTTCAAAATCACCAATGTTATCAAGCCAAAGAATACTTGAAGCAATTTTCCATAAAGGTGTAATAGTTTGTGAAGCTGATGCCGATAGAATTGTTTACCAGTCAGTTTCAACTCTTTTATTCAATAATCAAGAGGTTTTGTTTGTTCATTCACATAATAAACAAACATTAAAAGATGTAGCAAAACTACTTAAAGCCACAAAAATACCCGTTGGAGTTATTTGTGATATTGATTTATTAAATGATGAAACAGATTTTAAAAACCTTATTCTAAGTGTTACAAATAATACAGTTTCTGAAGCATTAATAATTAAAAGAAGAGAAATTGCAGATAGTATTAACAATTCTGATGAAGAAGAATTACTTAAAAATATTCAAGAAAAAATAATAGAATTTCAAGAACAGCTAAAAAATGGTGAACATAGACTTGGTGGAGCCATTGGAGCTATAAATAGAATTCGAAATGAGACATCAAAATGGAGTGCCCCAAAAAGCAATGGCATCAATGGTTTTGAGGAAACTATTCAAACAACAGTAATATCATTAATTCAAGAACTTAATGAATTAAATATTTTTCTTGTTCCAGTAGGTGAACTAGAAGGATGGATTGATGTCGGAACAAAAAGAAAAAACAAATGGATAATAAAAGCTCTAGATGCTATTTTTGCCGGACAAACTCCCAACAATTTACGTGACTTCGTTGGTCTTGCTATAAATAAAGTGAAAAATAACATTACTTAACATTGTATTGGCAAAATTGATGAGAAATCCCGAATCTCGTCAGGATTTCTCATCAATTTTGAAATTAAATAATTCTTGCGGATGAACTTCTAAACCTTTAGATAGTTCCTGTATTGTTGAAATTCTTAAATCAACCTCTCCCTTTTCAATTTTACTAATATTACTATGGTCTACATCACACTTCTGAGCTAACTCCCGATAGCTTAATCCTAACTTCTTTCTAAATTTTTCAACTCTTTTTCCAAAAGCTATTCGAAACTCAATTCTATCCATTGCAATACCATTATCAGAGCAATTTGGAAAGTTTACAATAAAAAAATGTAGTTGAATTAGCCTACAATTGAAAAATTATTTTATATTTGTACAATAAGCTACAATAAATGTAGCTTTGCGATACTTCAAAGAAATATAGAAGCTATTGCTTAGAATCTCGCCATTGGAAACTGGTAATTTTTAGGAACGAGACGATAAGCTAGAAGCTCACGACCTAGGCGTGGGCTCTCTTATCTGTTCCCAGGTATACCAGTACCTCAATGGCGGATATTGTAGAGTCTCATGCCGTTTTTATTTTTCATGCAGTTCTCTTTTCTACAATCATCCTTTTCTAAGCCTGCTTTACATCATAAAGTATCATGATACGGTACAATGGGGTGTACAATCCATTGCGGCTTTAGGGCTTTTATAAAAACACAAATTCTATCATATTCATTGGGCTTGTATGGGCAGGAAGTTCAGGCGGACTTCCTCCTTTACAGCCAGTAAAAATCGTACAGTAAAAGAAAATACAAACTCATGAAAAAAAACAGAACAGACCTTCAATCCCGGCTTGGTAAAGACCGGAAGAAACATTGCGGCTTACAGCTAATGGAAAACTATTTTAAACTCAATGACCTGACAGCATCCAAAGAGCTGCTAAACGACATTATAAGTTATGCGGTAAAAAGAAATAGCTGGATAAAAGAACATCCGTCCGTTATCCTTCATTTTCAGCAGGCTATGCGGTCATTCATCCATGCAGGCTACTCCATTGCACTACAGGAAAAGAAAAGGACCGTCAATGCTCCGTTGGAAGATGTTTCTCCGTTGGTTCTTGGCTTGCTATCCGAGAAGGAATACCAAAATCCGCTGTTGGTATTTAGAAAAGCCTTCAAAGAATACAGCATCAAGGAATTCGATTATTTTATTTCCGGGATGGTCTATCTCTCACTGGGAATCTATGACAATCTGCCGGAAAGGAATATAATAAGCCCATACATACATCTGACCAAAATGCTGGATGCAGCGTACCTTATTATTGAAAGAAAAAATAAAGATAACCCCACCTTAAGTTAACTGTTTCGCCATCAGTAGGGGCCTAATGGATAGCATTTCATTACAAACACTATTGCGGGAAACAAAACACAGTTGTATTTTGTTTCCCGCAAGTTGCGTAAGACCTTCAACAAAATATTTTTAACAAAAACAAGGTTGTTTGTAACCAATGTAAAAAGTATTTGATTACAAACAACCCTGTTTTAAACCAAATACAAATTACTTTAGTGAAAAACATATATGTTTGAACTTTCGCAGATTTTGTGCAGTGGAAACCAACGTTCACAAGGATGCTGCAATTTCTAAAGATTAAAAACTTAAATTAGCAATCATTATTATTGCAAATAATTTCAGAATGAAGTATAAACTAGCCGTGATTATATTTTTTATCAGTTTTTTATCTTATTCGCAAACCATAGAATGGAGACCTGATTTTAAATTACAACAAAGTGACTTTCAGGGAAAAATCCCTGACAATAATACAATTGATCATGCAGGAACGGCCTTTAATATCGGCTATGAAATTGTCTCGAATTCTATATGGACAGGAAGAATGAAGATCAGGACTTATGCCATATTCGATCAATCAAAATCCTGGTTAAATGAATCCTTTTATTCTGATAATTTATTGAATCACGAACAAAAGCATTTTGACATCGCTCAGGTTTTCGCATACAAATTGCAGAATCTGATTAATAAGGAAATAAAAAAATCAGAAGATTTCAGTTCAAAATTTTTGAGCTTAAGCAAGCTAATTGAAGATGAATGCTTAAGTTTTCAAGAAAAATATGATGCAGAAACTGATCACGGGACTATACCGGAAGTACAAAAAGAATATGATAAAATTATTGAACAAATGCTAAAAGAAAATAACAAAAACTAATCATGCCAAATTATAAACAACTATTCCTATTTTTCATTCTTCTTCTATTTCCCATAAATAATTCATTCGCCCAGACAAACAAAATCAGCCAGATAGATTCCCTGATGAAATGGTCAAATCAGATTGGAGTATTTAATGGAAACGTTTTGGTATCAAAAAATAATAAAATCATTTACAACGCTTCTTTTGGCTTTACAGATGCCACAAAAACGAAAAAACTAACGCCTGATTACAGGTTTCATATTGGTTCCATTACCAAAGAATTCAGTGCCGTGGCATTGATGCAATTACAGGAGCAGGGCAAATTGAACATAGAAGACCCTGTTTCCAAATACATTCCGGAGTTACCAAAATGGGCCAATGAAGTCACCATAAAAAACCTGTTACAGTACACAAGCGGCATCCCCGGTGTAAACTGGAAAAAGATTAAAAATGACAAGGATCTTTTTGATGGCTTAAAACTCGTGGATTCACTGGATTTCAAACCGGGTACCCATTACGATTACACCATCAATAACCTGTTTTTACGCCAGTTCATTATTGAGCGGTTAGCCGGAATGAACTTTAAAACGTATGTGGAAAAATTCATTTTCAAGCCTTGCAAAATGACATCTTCCGTTATGACTCTTTTTGAAAATGAAAAAAACATAGCTAAAGCATTTGATAATAATTTAGTAGCAGACAAAGAAGAATTGCCTATAACTGGCGGAACCTATTTAACCACTAAAGATTTGTTGAAATGGGAAGATTGCCTTCATTCCAATAAAATAATCAGTGCCAACTCAGTGTTTGAGCTGGGGCAGCATTTTGATCTGCCGGATACCCAATCAGCTTTGGGACAGGCAAAATATAGAAATAGAAAATTAATTGAGCATGTACACGATGGAAGAGCCGGAAGATATGAAGCCCTTTTAGTTTCTGATCTGGATCAAAAATTTACAATTATTCTATTGGGAAACAACTACAACGGAAGATTATTTGAAATTTCCGATGCCATTACAGCCATTCTGAAAAACGAGAAATATAGTCTTCCTCAAAAAAACAATCCATAAAACAAAAAGACCTTTGAATTCTTTAAACTACTTTGCTTTTAACCATAATAATTAAGTTGAATTTTGAAAAAAATAATTATAATAAGCTGTATCATTTTAGTATTGATTTTTCTTAATTATCCTGTTTTTGATAGCGAAGGAATATCTTATCTTATTATTTTTACCTGCTTTGTTGCTATTTGTTTTTCAGGAGCAAAAATATATTCTCCCAAGGCTGAAAATTATGTCTCTGTTGAAAAAGAAGCCGATCAACTAGAGAAATATGATGGTGATTTCCAATATACAAATGAAGGATTTTACAATAAACAGAAAAAACCGGTAGAGCTTATAAAGTGGGATGAAATTATTTCAGTATATTCATTTAGTATTCCAGTTTCAAAACATAAAAGAGAAACAGGCCTGGAAGTAATTACCTACAAAAATAGTTATGAATTCAGTAGGTCTACACCCGGAATCAAAAAGTTAACCAATGAAATGTATAATCATCTCCCAGATTGGCAATTAAATTCTCCAACTATTAGAATCAATAATCACGGACTGGAAAAAACAAAACTGTATGAAAGACACCATGAAAAAAACCTTTGAATTCCTAAAACACTTAGAAAAAAACAACAACCGTGAATGGTTTACTCAAAACAAAGTGGAATATGATTCAGTGGTAAAAGCAAACAAAGTTTTTTTTAATCAGGTCTATACTGAACTTCAGGAACACGATAATTTAAAAGGAATCCATATTTTCAGAATTTACCGGGACGTACGCTTTTCCAAGGACCCTACTCCGTATAAAACCAATTTCGGGGTTGGCTATTCCCGTTCAAAGCCAATGCTGAGAGGAGGATATTATATTCAGCTGGAGCCCGGTAACAGTTTTGTAGGTGGCGGTTTCTGGGGACCTGAGGCTAAAGACCTGCTCCGTATCCGTAAAGAATTCGAGCTCAATACCACAGAAATTGAAAAGATCACTTCTGATGAAACTTTCATGCAATACTTTGGAGAAATTAAAGGCGATGCTGTAAAAACAGCTCCGAGAGGTTTTGATAAAAATCACCCAGCCATAGATCTAATCAGGAAAAAACAATATGTAGTAATGCGGAAATTTACCGATAAAGAAGTTCTGTCTGATGGTTTCCAGAAAGAAGCAGTTTTCACCTTACTGGCCATGCGTCCTTTTTTTGATTATATGAGTGAGGTGCTTACCACAGATTTGAATGGGGAGCCTTTATTTTAAAACATAAAGAAGGTCGCTTATGAATTTTCTGTTTTCATAAAATCCGGTTAATATTTTACTTATTTTTATAACACCAAATCACCAAACAAAATATTAATCATCATGAATTTAAAAACATTAATCACGCACAGTGTTCAGTACAACAATTGGGTAGTCAATAAATACATCGACTGGCTTTCCACAAAGTCTGATGAGCAGCTTAACCAGGAGGTTATTTCAAGTTTTCCGACGATCTTAGCAACCCTACATCACATCTGGCAGACCCAGCAATACTGGTGGGCTTATATTGCCGAAAACGGCGATTTTGATTTTGCTGAAATTTCAGCTGCAGTGACTAAAGAAGAGATTTTCAATGGCATAAAAAACAACTCCCAAAAGTTGATGGATTACGTGGAAACCTTATCCGAAGAAGATCTGGCAAAAAACGTAAAAATTGAGTCCCAATGGTTCCAGTGTGACTTTTCAAAATTTGAATATATCCAGCACGTGATCATTCACGGGACTTATCACCGGGGGCAAATCGTTACTATGGGACGGAATGTTGAAATAACAGATGCTCCAATGACGGATTACAACTTCTGGAATGTCTATAAAAATTCAGAAGCAACATCCGAAGCATAGCTAAATAACCTAATATCTGTAATTGTTAAATTATAAAACATCTACTAAAACATGACAGATCCTGAACTCTGGGAGGAAGAATTAACAACAATATGGAATCAGCTGGGAAAAATATCCAATGATGATTTTATTGAAAAAATAAAACGACATACGGATAAGATCTCTGATGATCATCCTGCCATTGCAGATTTTGAAAGAGCGTGTGCCTACGATTCTACAGGTTTTGAAAAACATGCAGAACCCCTTTACAGATCTGCTTTAAAATTGGGTCTTGCAGGATTGCGGAGAAGAAGAGCAAGAATTCAGCTGGCAAGTACTTTAAGGAATAATGGAAAATTCCATGAAAGCATAGAAATACTGAGAGAGGAAAAGGAAAACTATTCCGATGAGCTGGATGATGCTGTCAATGCATTTTTGGCGCTGTCGCTTTCCTCGGTCAATAATGATAAGGAAGCATTGTCTTTAGTTCTGGAATCACTATCCGCACATTTGCCGAGGTATAATAAATCGGTGTATCATTATTCAAAAGAACTCATCAAATAACCAATAGACGCAAATAAGTGCAGGTTCTGTTGTAAATTTAACTGTTAAAAGCTGGAAGATCCTAAATTACTACAGCCTTAATATTCTTTGTCATTTATAACGTAAAACGTTCGGTCTTCAGAACGTTTTTCTTTATTTTTACAGGGATTCAACGATAAACCCATACTATCATATGAGAAAAATAATCCTGGACCTGGCTGTCACTTTAGATGGATTCATTGAAGGTCCCAATGGCGAAACAGATTGGTGCATCATGGATGATGATATGAATTTTGACGGATTTCTGAACAGTATCGATACTATTTTTTATGGCCGGGTAAGTTATGATTCCTGGGGAACCTATCAGCCGGAAGAAACTGCTGATTCTGAAGAAAAAGAGTTTTGGAGATCTATACATTCTAAAAATAAATATGTTTTTTCAGGACAGGACAGAAAAGATCCGGGAGCCTTTTTTATCAGCTCCGATATTGCTGAAAAAGTAGCTGAAATTAAACAACAGGATGGTAAAGATATCTGGCTGTATGGCGGAGCGCGTCTTATCAACACTTTTATTAATTCAGATCTTATTGATGTATACAGAATTTCCGTTCACCCCGTTGCTCTGGGAAGCGGCAAACCTTTGTTTGAAAACCTGAAAGAAAGGCTGGAGCTGAAACTGATCACCACAAACGTTTTCAGGTCAGGAGTGGCACAGCTTATCTACGAGCCAAAAAACCAATAAATTAAACCTCAGAAAATATATTAATCATGGAAAAATATGCACAGTCTTCGGACGGACAGAATATTCATTATAAAGAAAGCGGACAGGGAAGCCCCTCTCTCCTATTTGTACACGGGTGGCTCGGCAATGCAGAATGGTGGAACAGCCAGCAGGAGTATTTCAAGGACAGATATCATATCGTACAGATGGATCTTGCCGGGCACGGAAAATCTGATGCTTCCAGAAACGAATGGACGAGTACATTGTATGCAGATGATATCAAAGCGGTAGCTGACCAGATAGATTCTTCAGAAATCATCCTGGTAGGACATTCTATGTCAGGAGCCTATGTCCTTGAAGCTTCTTTAAAAATTCCCCAGGTAAAAGCACTTATCCTGATCGACACCGTAAAAGATCTTGACGAAGCGATCACAGAAGAAAAGGCTGAAGAGTATTTATTCGTGCATTACCGCAATGATTTTAAAAATGCCGTTGAAAATATTCTTCCTCAATATCTTTTTGCGGAAAAAACGCCATCCGAAGTGAAACGTAGTCTTCAGGATGAGTTTCTTCAAAATACTTCAGAAAAAGCTATTGATCTGCTCAGACCTTTGTATAAGAAAGATTTTAGAGAAGAGGCGTCACAAGTTCAGGTTCCGGTAAGGGCTATCAATTCCGATAACTTCCCGACCAACATAGAGCATAACCGGAAGTATTTGAAAGATTATAATTATACTGAAATAGCCGGGACAGGTCACTATCCTATGCTGGAAAATCCAAAAGAATTTAACCGTATTCTTGATGATATTCTGAAAGAAGTCAATGAGGAACGTCAATAGTAAGTGAATATTAATTAAAAAGTCATGCAGAACACCAGAATTTATACTACCGCTTTTGCCAGCGTTTATCCTCATTATATTCAAAAAGCAGAAAAGAAAGGACGTACAAAATCCGAAGTTCATGAAATTATATTTTGGCTTACAGGATATGATGAAAAAAGCTTACAGGAGATTTTAGAGAACAGAACAGATTTTAAAACATTCTTTGCAGAGGCCCCACAGATCAATCCCAATGTTTCACTGATCAAAGGGGTTATTTGTGGATACCGCGTGGAAGACATTGAAGATGAGCTGATGCGAAATATCCGTTATCTGGATAAACTCATCGATGAATTGGCAAAGGGAAAGAAGATGGAGAAAATATTAAGGGAATCATGATTTGTGAGATGTAATGGAAATTAGTTTTTAATGTAACAAATACGAGTAAAATCCCTTTCCGGATTCAAAAAACTTTCCGAAATTTGTAATCTGTGCGTTAAATATAATCAATGAAATAAAAATTTTAAATCAGAACATACAGTAAAACTTAGTATAAGTTTTCTTCGGGGCAGGGTGAAATTCCCTACCGGCGGTTACAGTCCGCGACTCCTTTCTTATGAAGGGACTGATCTGGTGAAATTCCGGAACCGACAGTTAAAGTCTGGATGGGAGAAGAAAATGAGATGACCAATAAGATTCCTTATGGACTCTTGTTGCGTTGTATTTCATTTCCATGTACCGAAGACTATTTTAACTTTTAAAAGTAAAATAACATGGAAAAATTATTAGAACAATTCGGAGCAAGCTCCAAAGAACGTGTAGAAAAAGCACTTCAAACACTACAACAGGGAAAAGGTATTCTTTTGGTAGATGATGAAAACCGTGAAAACGAAGGTGATATCATCTTTCCCGCTTCCACTATTACAGAACAGGATATGGCACTTCTGATCCGCGAATGCAGCGGTATCGTCTGCTTATGCATTTCTGAGGAAAAAAGCCGCCACCTCAACCTTCGTCCGATGGTGGAAAACAACAATTCAAAAAATCAAACCGCATTTACCATTTCCATTGAAGCCAGAGATGGTGTGGAATCCGGTGTTTCTGCAAGAGACCGTGTAACAACGATCAGAACTGCTGTGGCAGCAGGTGCCCAGGCAGAGCATATTGCAAGTCCCGGTCATGTTTTCCCTCTGATTGCCAGAAAAGATGGTGTATTTGCAAGACGCGGTCATACCGAAGGCAGTGTAGATCTTGTAAAAATGGCCAATCTGGGTGACGATGCCGTACTTTGTGAACTGACGAATGAAGACGGTTCTATGGCAAGACTTCCTGAAATTGTGAACTTTGCTATCGAAAAAGAGATGAGCGTCGTGACCATCGAAGACATTTATGCTTACCGTAAAATGGTAATGAGCAATTAAACGTAAACATTTTTAACGCACAAAGTCGCCTGCTGATGCTATCAGCAGGCGTTTTTATTAAAAAGTTAACTAAAAACAAATAAAATTATCATTTCAATACTATTTTTTGATTATTTTTAACAAAAAAAATCTTAACCATGAAAAAATCTTTACTCCTCTTATTAGGAGCTTCTGCAATGTTTTCTGCGCAGATCACGCTTACAAAAGCAGCCAATGACCCTATTTCCGGAAACGTTATCAATTACAATCATGTAACCGGAGCCGTAAACAACTCCGCAACAGGAGCTAACACTGTGTTTTCAAACGGAGGTCTTACAATGGGAATTTCGTCAGTAACGACTTATTCTACTCCTACTTCTGCTGAAATAACAACATTTCCGGGTTCTACCATTAAAATGATAGACGGAGCAACAACCATTTATTATAAAGCTTCTACAACTAAACTGGAAATTACAGGAATTGTAAATCCACAGCTTACCTTAAATTTCAGTGTAGATAATGGTACTTATAATAATTATCCTACCACTTATGGACCGGCACAAAATGATACGGCTAAAGGGACTTTCTCGTCATCTGCTGCCAACGGATTATTCAGTGGTACAATGACTGCCCAGGCTGATGCATACGGAACTCTGATTATAGGCAATCAAACATACAGTAATGTTCTTAGAGTAAAATATACACAGAATCTTAATCTATATGCATCTTTTGATGTTATTTATGCCAACCCTATCGGAACAGCTACCAATACATCCTATGCTTATTACGATGCTTCTCACAGATATGCTCTGCTAAGTTCTACAAGCGGAAATGTCAGTGTTCCATTGTTGAGTATCAACCAGACAGTAGGCACTGCATTAGCTTTAAACGAAGCATTTCTGGCAACCAGCAATACAGTGAAAAAAGAAAACTTAGTGGTTTATCCTAACCCTGCACAGGACTTTATCGGTTTCAAAGGAAATACGGATAATTACTCCAAAGCAAATATTTACAGTCTGGATGGGAAACTGGTTAAAACATCAGATGTAAAATCCGGAAATATTCAAATCTCAGATCTTCCACCAGCGTCTTATTTCATAGAGATCAGTGGAAAAAATGCTACAGATACAAAGAATACAAAATTTATCAAGAAATAAAAAAAATCCCCGCTCAATTGAGCGGGATTTTTTTTTAGAAAGAAGCTGGATGTTGGAGGATGGAAGCTATTTCAGCCTAAGAACAAATGCAGTTCAATTTTATTCTATTTTTTAGCCAAAAATCTGGTGTAATAGTTTACACAGCGTAAGCTCCCATCTTCCAGCTCCCTGCTTCCATCCTATTTTATGATTAAAAAGTAGCTGCAGGAGCTGTTTCGTTGTTAAGCTTTCGCTGAATTTCCGTCTTTTTTCCTTTGGAGAAATCATAACTCAGTCCTAATACAAACATTGACTTATTATTCATAATCTGAGTATGAACTTTATAATCAACTAAGCTTTCCGGTAAACTTTTCGTTTTGTACTCTGAAGGCATTCCTATCCAGTACATGCCCGTGGAAAACGTCCAGTTCTTGTATTTATAGCTTACAAAAATATTATTCTGATTTTCGTTCGTGTTCATGAAAGCACCGCTAAGACTATACACCGGAATATTGAACTGATACTGAAGTGAGAAAGATTTATATTCTGAGGAAAGCGAAAAATAATTGCCTAAATAATCATTCTTAATCAAAGCGCCGGTACTGGTTTTTACTGTTTCAGAAGTAGGTGTAATCACAGCTTTTATGACAAACAGGTTATTCCCGAAAGGTTTATAAGATCCTGTAAGCTGTACTCCGTATCGCTGTCCGTTTTTCCCGTTTTCATAAGTCAGTGCATAACCTCCCAATACATTATCCTGAACATAGTACTGATTAATTACCCTGTTGGTATATCGGTAAAACAAACCTGCATTAAAATCAAAATATTTGTTATTAAAAGAATAAGTCAGGTTGTTAGAAAATACCTGCTGAGATTCTAAAAAGGGATTTCCTCTTTGGACAATATTAGGCGCCAACTGCAGCACATTACTACTCAAG
The DNA here is from genome assembly GCF_019970085.1 of Chryseobacterium lathyri. Lineage (NCBI taxonomy): Bacteria > Pseudomonadati > Bacteroidota > Flavobacteriia > Flavobacteriales > Weeksellaceae > Chryseobacterium > Chryseobacterium lathyri. The sequence continues at coordinate 141,460 of NZ_JAHXYG010000006.1, forward strand.
GCATTACTCCATGGGCTTACCGGGTTATAGCTTGCTGTAAAACGAAGGTTGTGATTGTTTTTAAGTTGATAGGATAAAATAACTTTCGGAGTAAAAGTCCATTCATCAAAAGTATTCTCTGCACTTTTGTTGTGAATATTTGTAAGACCAGCTCCGATGCGGTAACTGAATTGATTTACCTTTCCAGCAAATTCGATATAAAAATACTGTTCCAGATAATTGACACTGTATTGAGAATATCTGGCAAGGTTATTCAGATCATTGGAAATAGAAGACCTTGAAATACGATATCCGGATGATAGTTTTCCTGCTTTAAAATCATGAGTATGGGCAAGCTCTCCTACCAGGCTCGTTTGCTTTGCCTTTAAAACCATATCATTATCATATACCGAAACTCCTGAGCCTACAATCCATTCCCTGGCAGTTTCTGAAGTATGGGTAGTATAATGAGAACCTACTACATTAATGCTTAGTTCATCTTTTTCACCAATCTTTTTGGAGTAATAAAGATCCAGCTTAGGAATCACATAATCCGAACCATTATTTTTAAACATCGCATGTTCTTGCTTCAGATGATTTTCACTAAAGATACTTTGCCCTACTCCTTTTGAAAATCTGCTGAAAATATCCATATTCAGTTTGACCTGAAAGGCATAATTATCGGGAACAAGTCTTGTATAACGTAAAGCAACATTCTGGAAAGTATATCCAAAATGATCTTTCCTGTTTTCATCAGAACGGTAATGCTTCCCATTCAGCTGGTAATCATAAATGCTGTTTACTCTTCTGTCATCATAATCTCTGAGGTTTAGAGAATATTCAAGTCCGAAATTATTTTTCCCTTTTGTATAATTAGCGTAAGCAGAACCATTCACAAATCCTGTATTCAAAGCTGTAGAAACATCAGCCCCGAACACATATCCTGTTTCTGTGGATCTCGTCAGAATATTAACTACAGTATCTGCCCTTGTTGCCCATCTTGCCGGCGGAATATCATAATACTCAACTTTCACAACCTCACTGGGTGCAACACTTCGTATCTGCATATCTGTAGCTTCAATCCCGTTGATAAGAAATAGTGTAGTTCCTCCTTTCGTACTTGTGATGGTATTGGAAACTGGATCCAGCTGCAGCTCAGGCAGTGTCTGAAGTAAGTCTTTTGCATACCTTGCTTTCTCCAGAGCTTCTTTATCAAAGGTATAAACGGACTTATCTGCAAACTGTTTTTTACGTTGAGCCTTTAAGATCACTTCCTGGATTTCCTTTGTACCCGCCTGTTCTATCGTATCATTTTTCGTGCTCTCCTGCGAGAACACTAAAATCCCACAAAGAAAAAGTACAGAATATATCGTTTTTTTCATATTCAGAAATAAAATTGTATTGATGAAAATAAGACAGTCAATATCCAGCATTTGTTACATGTAGTCAAGTTTCTGCAGGAAATAAAGACAACCGGTTAAGTTGCAAAGACTTGTCTGCTCCTTCATTATCCACGGAAATAAACAGCACGAATAACAATTAAATCACTAATTAAAAATTAAAAACGAAACCATATTGAATTATTATTGATTTTTTGCCCGTTTTTTGCTGCTACCTTTTTACACCACAAAATATAAAGTCATGAAAAAGCTCCTCATCTTAATCCCTTTTTTGCTGCTTTCAGAAGTAGGCGCACAGGAACTACAGGCTGTTCCAACGGAGAAAATGAACATTATTAAGACCAACGTTACAGCTTATGCATTCAGAAACATCAACCTGTCTTATGAAAGGGCCATCAACCAGTGGTTCTCTCTCAATATAGGTTTTGGAACAATGACGCAGGGAAAAGTACCTTTCATTAATGCATTTTTAAAAGACGAGGACGAAAAAAGGTTCCAAAATCTAAGAGTCAAGGCAACCAACTTCACTATCGAACCCAGATTTTACATTGGGAAAGGCTATGGCAGAGGATTTTACTTTGCACCTTATTACCGGTATTCAGATGTTTCGTCCAATAGCTTTGACTTCTATTACGATTATGATGCTATCGACGGAAATACCTACCAGATTCCTCTCAAAGGCCAGGGAAGCACCAGCGGAAACAGCGGTGGTCTGATGGTTGGCGTACAGGTCTTCCTTACCAGAAGCCAAAACCTGGTTCTTGATTTCTGGATTGCAGGCGCCCATTATGGAAGCGGAAAAGGTGACTTCACCATGACCAGCAATTATGTGCTGACTCCTGAAATGCAGGCACAGCTTAAACAGGAAATTGAAAATCTTGATATCCCTTTTGTAGATTATACCGTAGAAACGAATGCCAATGGAGCAAAAATAAAAGTGGACGGACCATGGGCAGGCTTCAGAAGTGGATTATCGATTGGATATAGGTTTTAAAAATGATATTTACGTTATTAAACCGTTCTTAAAAGAGCGGTTTATTTTTTTACAAAATTTGTATCTTGGCTTCCATTATACCATGAAAAATGATAGAACTAATTCAGCAAAATAAATTTCCGGAACTTAAAGAGGCATTAAAAAATTCTGATGAACTTCAGATCCATGAATATCTTTATGATATTTTAAACGGTAACGCCCTTGAAATTGATAATGAAAGCTTTTCTCCTTATAGCTATCAAATTGAATTTCTTGAGGGACTGCAACTTTATAAAGCCCTTGAAAAATCTGAAATACAAGCAGAATATTTAAAGCAATTCTCTAATCTTTTGGTTCAGTTAGCGTTTATGATGAGTGCCCATGTTCAAATGCTCTCCGATAAAGCAATGAATAACGGTGCTTATCTGACAGACCTTGGACATATCTACCGGTTCAAAGTTTATCCTGAGATCAGAGACGGTATTCAGGAGTTTATCGATTTGCTGAAAATCAAACTAGAAGAAGATAAAGCTATTGCCAATCTTACTGCTGCAAAAGCAAAGATCAGCAATTCTATAGGCAATATTCTCGAAAAGTATGAGATCGGGGAAGATATGCTCCAGTTTGCAGAACACTTTGAAAAAGTTGGTGAAACTGAAATAGCCATACGAATTCATCAGGGAATCATGAATGATTTTGAATGTGAATCTGTAAAATTAAGTTCGGGCATCATTCCAGAAGCAAGCCACATAGATGACAGACCAGAAGCAGAGATTGAAATTTTCGAAAAAGCAAAAAACCATTTTGAAAGACTAACTGGTCAAAAGATACAGGAACCCAACAGAATACACATAAAAGAAAACATAGATGCTAAAAATTTAGCTGATTCAACAACAATTCAGAGTCAATCCCAAACCCAAAAACAAAGTTTTTCAGAACAAAATACAACTTCTCAATCTTCCAAACCTGGATTATTAGATAGAATAAAAAAAATGTTTGGTAATAACTAATCTATGTACTTAGTAAAATATTTATGAATTCATCACAAATCACCACCGCTCAAAGAATCAAAGCTATTGTGGGCGGATCTATCGGAAACCTTGTCGAATGGTACGATTGGTATGCCTATGCTGCTTTTGCCATTTATTTTTCTCATTCATTTTTTCCGGATTCGGATCTTAATGCACAATTAATGAATACAGCGGGAATCTTTGCCGTAGGATTTTTAATGAGACCGATCGGAGGCTGGATATTCGGAAGTATTGCCGATAAGATTGGAAGAAAAAAAGCGATGACCTTTTCTGTCTTGTTGATGTCTTTCGGATCGCTTCTTATTGCCCTTACCCCAACCTATAAAACGATTGGGATTCTGGCACCTGCACTGTTGCTGCTTGCAAGATTACTGCAGGGATTAAGCGTTGGCGGAGAATATGGTGTTTCTGCAACCTACCTCAGTGAAATGGCATCAGAAAACCGGAGAGGCTTTTATTCAAGCTTTCAGTATGTAACGCTTATAGGCGGACAGCTGATTGCATTAGGCATTCAGTTGATTCTTCAGAAACTTCTTCTAACGGAGACCCAACTTGAAGAATGGGGCTGGAGAATTCCATTCGTAATCGGAGCCTTACTTTCTGTTATTGCTTTATATTTAAGAGCTAATCTTCATGAAACTGAAGCGTTTGAAAACAAGAAAGAAATCAGTGAAAAGAAAAAAGGAACAATTACCGAGCTGCTCAAACATCCCAAAGCTTTGCTTACCGTTATAGGACTTACTTTAGGCGGAACCCTGGCTTTTTACACCTATACCACTTATATGCAGAAATTTTTGGTGAATACGGTAAATCTTACCAAAGAGCAGTCTACCCTTATTTCTTTTATTTCACTGTTTATATTTGCCTGCCTGCAACCTGTTTTCGGAGCATTATCGGACAGGATCGGAAGAAGACCGCTTCTTTTAGGTTTTGGAATTCTGGGTACGTTGTTTACAGTTCCTCTTCTTACAGCCTTAAGCACAACCACCTCGATGTGGACTGCATTCTTCCTGATCATGGCTGCCCTGATTATTGTCAGCGGTTACACATCAATTAATGCCGTTGTAAAAGCAGAACTTTTCCCTTCTGAGATCAGAGCGCTGGGAGTGGGACTTCCTTATGCCCTTACGGTAGCTATTTTTGGAGGGACTGCAGAATATATAGCCCTGTGGTTTAAAAAATCCGGAACGGAAGAATATTTCTACTGGTATATTACCGGATGTATATTATTCTCGCTGATCGTTTACGCCGGAATGAAGGACACCAAAAAAACCTCCACACTGGATAAGGATTAATAATTCGTCATAAAAAACCGGGCGCCGCAGATTCTCTGCGGCGCCCGGTCTATATTTTAATGGTAAGCCTTTTTAAATTTCTCCACCATACTGTCCAGATTATGACGTTGGACATACACACTCTTCACTTCCTGGTATCTTGGTGATTTATAAAAAACCTCATGGAAATCCATACTTCCGTTTCCTACCTTCACTACTTTCTGTACGTCGATATTCAGTTTTTTCAGTTCGTCTTTAAAGACTTTAAATTCATCTTGTATATTGCTCATTTATATTTTTGGGTTTTTAATTAAAAATTAATTTTATCCTTAACACCCTTCAATTATCTGGGGCAGGCTATAAATTTGTAATAAAAATAGTGAATTTTTCAATATAATCATCAGTCAACCTCTACTTTTTTACTTAAATTAATGATTTTATATGGATTTTACATTTTTTTCATGATTGTAAAATAATTTCAGCTTTTTAAAATTTTCCAGAAAACACATTTGAAAAGCCTATCAATTCAGGAAAAATTACCAATTTGTCATTTGACTGATATACACATGTACGGTTTTACTCCAAATTCAAAATCACAAGCAAACGGGACAAAAGTTAATGGATTAATTTATAAATTCGAAGAAAGAAAGAAAGAAACTACTAAAAGGGTAACGATCAAAAAACATATTAAAATGAATGATATCAACAAGGAACACTGGGAAAACGTATATGCGACTAAAAACCCGGATCAGGTAAGCTGGACCCAGAAAAAACCACAAACATCCCTTGATTTTATTCATTCTTTCGGTTTGGGAAAAAACGCCAGCATCATTGATATAGGAGGTGGAGACAGTAATCTTGTTGATTATCTTCTCGAGGAAGGCTATGAAAATATTACCGTCCTTGATATTTCCGCCAAAGCTCTGGAAAGGGCCAGAAAAAGGTTAGGAGAAAAAGGTGATAAAATAACCTGGATCACTTCAGACATTACAGCATTTGAGCCCCGGGAAACTTATGATATCTGGCATGACAGGGCTGCTTTCCATTTTTTAACGACTCCACAGCAGGTTTCCCAATATATTAAAACAGCAGGTAAATGTGTAACCGGGTTTATAATTTTAGGGACTTTTTCGAAAGAAGGTCCTGCAAAATGCAGCGGACTGGATATTCAGCAATACGATGCCGAATCGTTGCCAGCAAAGTTTGAAGCAGATTTTGAAAAAATAAAATGCCTTACAGAAAATCATATAACACCTTTTGGTACAGTACAGAATTTTGTTTTCTGCAGTTTTAAAAAAACTTAGGATGTTGATTTTAAAGAGTCATTCAGTAAAATGATTTCTCTTTTAAAATTTTATTATAAACAGACGTACTTGTAAGCCTGATCTATTTTTATATTTATATTAATTATTCTATTTTACTGTTTTCCTCAATGAGAATTAACAATATTTAGCCAAATATAATAGAAAATATAGTTTTTTGTTATTTATTTTATTATTTTTATTACACCACAATTTAATAATATAATATATGAAAAAACTACTATTAATCATTGTTTCGGGCTTAGCCTGTTCAAATTTTTATTCACAGAAGTTAGAATTCCAGGAGTGCGGGACTGATGAATTGATGCGAAAACATTATGAAAGACATCCGGAAGAGAAAGCTCAGGATGATGCTTTTAACCTGGAATTATCCAAGCTGATCAAAAGCGGAAAATTATCCAGCACATTAAACAAAAACCAGGTCTATGAAATCCCTGTTGTTGTTCATGTGGTAGGTGACGGAAGTGCTGTTGGGACAGTCAATAACAAATCTGATGCTGATATTATAGCATGGGTGAATTATACGAACGGAGTATTTTCCGGAAGTACAACCAGCGGAATGTCAGGTACCAGTGCTATATTGCCTGTAAAATTTGTTTTTGCCAAGGTCAATCCAAGCTGTAATCCTACCAACGGGATCAATAGAATCAATGCGTCTCATCTTCCAAAGTATGTGAGCGGAGGGGTAAATAATGATAATACAACGAATGCTGTAACCGCTTCTGAGATTACTGCTCTGGGAATGTGGGATACCAGTAAATATTACAATATATACGTTGTTAAGAAACTGGCATCCAATGCAGGGACTTTGAACGGATTTGCCTATTATCCCGGAGGCAGCAATGATTATTCTTTTATGTCTACAAGTGCCTCGGCAGTGAATGCACAGACGTTGGCCCATGAATTTGGACACGCGCTTGGCCTTCGCCACACACATGAAGGTTACAGTGAATCTACCGGAGCCTGCCCTACGAATACAGACTGTACTCTTCAGGGAGACCTGGTATGTGATACTGAACCCATGAAAAGCCTTTATCATTCGTCTGTTCCTTATACCTGCCAGACAGGACAGATTAATCCGTGTACCAGCCAGATATATGCGGGCGGTGAAAGAAATGTTATGGCTTACACATTCTGTTTCAGGAATTTATTTACCCAGGGACAGTCTGATAGGGCTACTGCACAGCTTCTGCAGTACAGACAATCGCTGATCAATTCTCCGGTAGCCTCTTCAACTACGCCTAACAACAGTTCTGTTTTAACCACAACATGCACTCCAACCTCTATGACGAATCCCGGAAACTTTAATATCGGAGTTACTTCTGTAAAATTCGGAAACATCAATAACTACTCTGCCAATTACAAACAGGCTTCCAATAATTTCTATGAAAACTTTACTGGAAATTACTGCTCTGGGATTTCAAAAACTACAATTCCGTCGAATACCGCAACGGTACTTACGGTTGCACCGGGAACCAGCAATCCACATATTATTAAAGCTTATATAGATTACAATAATGACGGACAATTTAATGAGACCACAGAACTTGTGCTTAATCAAAGCGCAATAAGCAGCGGTTCTGTTGCCACTGCATCAGTAATTCCTCCTGCAGGTGCGGTCACTAATACGCCATTAAGAATGAGAGTTATCGGTGAATTTAACGGAACAGCTGTTACGGCCTGCTACACTCCAAAATATGGGCAGGTAGAGGATTATTCTGTGATCATTACACCTCAGAATTTATTGGCTGCTGAAAGTGTAAACAAATCAAGCATGACACAAATTATCAAGGATGAGGGTTTTGTACAGGTAAAAAGTGATCTTAAAATTTCCACCGTTCATATCTATGATGCTTCCGGAAGACTTTTGACCAGCAGAACAGACATAAAATCCTCTGAATTCAGATTTCCTGTCAATGTAAAAAATACCGTCATCACGGTAACAACAGTTTTGGAGAACGGGAAAATAATCAATAAGAAATTAAAATTTTAAAGACACATTTCAAATACAAAAAAGAGAGCCCAGAGCTCTCTTTTTAAGTTTTATAAAATAAGGTTAATCTATGATTTTTGCTTTTCTTCTTCCAGTTCTACTTCATGTCTCAATTGGGCTTTGTAAAGTGTTGAGTAATATCCGTTACGGTCAAGAAGTTCCAGATGCTTTCCTTCTTCTACAATTTTACCATGCTCCATGACAATAATTTTGTCTGCCTTTTCAATGGTAGAAAGCCTGTGGGCAATAATGATAGAAGTTCTGTTCCTGGTAATTTTTTCTGTTGCTCTTTGGATCAGCTTTTCACTTTCATGGTCTATAGAAGAAGTAGCTTCATCCAGAATAAGGATTTTAGGGTCTGATAAATAAGCTCTCAGGAAGGATAAGAGCTGCCTCTGACCTAAGGAAATAGAAGAACCTCTTTCACTTACCACAAAATCATATCCGCCCGGAAGCTGCTCGATAAACTGATCTACTTCAATTTCTTTTGCTCCGGCTTTTATTTTTTCTAAAGTAATGCTTTCATCTCCAAACGCAAGGTTTTCGAAAATGCTCCCGTGAAAAAGAAATACATCCTGAAGAACAACTCCGATATGACTTCTCAAGTTATAAAGCTCATAGTCTTTTACATCCACATCATCAATTATAATCTTCCCGGAATTAATATCATAAAGCCTTGTGATAAGACTGATAATGGTAGATTTTCCAGCACCGGTCGCTCCTACAATAGCAACGGTCTCTCCCGGATTTACTTTAAAATTAATTCCTTTCAATACTTCCTGTTTCTCATCATAAGCAAAATGTACATTCTCAAATTCAATTTTGCCGTCAAAATGATCCTTCTTTACGGTTCCTGTATTCGGCATGGCATAATCTTCATCCATGACACCCAATACCCTTTCTGCCCCTACAATACCTCTCTGGATATTATTGAAACGGTCTGCAATCTGCCTCAACGGGCGGATCAGCATGGAAATATACTGGATAAATGCAATAACAACTCCTGCACTGATTGTGATATAACCGCCATAAAACAGGATAAATCCGATAAATAAAGAAGATATAAGCTCTACAACCGGAAAAAATAATGAGAAGATGAATACTGTTCTCAGTAAGGCACTTTTCAGGGTAATATTAATATCATCGAATTTTTTAAATTCTGCATCCTGTCTGTTGAAGACCTGAATAATTGACATTCCAGCCAGTCTTTCCTGAACAAAAGAATTCTGATTGGCCGTCCACGTTCTTTCATCTCCAAATGCTTTTTTCAATCTTTTCTGGAAAAATCTGGTAATCATAACCATTAAAGGCAGGATTGCCAATGTGATATAGCTCAGATGCACATTGGTATTGAACATCATGATCAGGACAAATGCAATTCTGAGAATATCCCCGAAAACCATAAGAAAACCGTCCGTATACACTGTAGCAATAGTCTCTACATCACCTACAGCACGGGTCACAAGCTGACCGATAGGTGTTTTATCAAAAAATGATGTCCTGAAATAGATCAGCTTTGCATAAAGTCTTTCGCGAATATCACGGATAACATTCTGCGAAATAAAATTTGAAAAGTAAACTAAGAAAAAGTTTAAAATAGTTTCTGCAAAGACCAAACCTACCAGAATATAGATATGCTTCATCATCAAGGCATTATCCTTCAGTTTAGTGATATCATTATCGACCACCTCCATGGTAAGATAAGGCCTGTAGGTAGAAACTACGGACAGTAGGACAGAAATAATTAAAGTAAGGATGAACCAGGACCGGAATTTCATTCCTATAAAGAACAGCCTCTTAACAATTCCCCAGGTATCTTGTTTTTTCATTGTACGAGTTGAAGAAAGAATTTAAAATTCTATGCAAAAATAAGACTTTAAAATTTGACAGCCTTTAGAAGTTGATCAAATCGTCATAGAAAATTTCAGATAAAGGTTATTTACAATATGAATATATTAAGCCGGATCTTATCTTAAGTACTTCTGAAATACTTTAATAAACCCATTATAAATTCTTATCCCCAATCTTTTCAATTTCCAGAGAAGGTTTATTCACATGCTCTTTCACAAACTTCCTTTCGAGAAGCTGATAAACCCCATATACGACTGCAATTGAAATGATCCAGCTAATCATATTGATCAGGGAGAAACCTGTATAGTTCATATTATCTACAGCGTCAGGGTCTGTAAGTCCTTTATAAACCCCATAAGAAAAACCAAAGAGCAGCTGGGTTCCAAAATACACTCCAATGGCTAAAAGGCCATAATGCCATTTTGTTTTCCCGAACTTTTCAGCAAGCTGTGCATAATACCTGTAAGCTCCGATAAGAATAAAAATTGATAACATAATTTGTGTTTTATATATTTAACATTCAGACTGTCCTATTTTATGAAAATAATGCAATAATTTTCACAGAATAGTTACTGATTGCTAAAATAACTTTTTTTTCAATACTGTAAAACAAAAGAACATCCGTAAAATCACTGAAATTTTGTCACTGGATTAAAATTCGTATCCTACATCTACAAGGAATAATCCATGGCCCGGAGCTGAAGTTCCGGCAGCATTACGGTTTTTATCTTCAATAATTTTACGCAGGTCTTCGGGTTTTATTTTACCGCTTCCAATTTCTACCATAGTTCCCACAATGGCACGGACCATATTTCTGAGAAAACGATTAGCTGAAACCGTAAACTTAAGTTCGGTTCCTTCCTGTTCCCATTCTGCCTTATAGATTTTGCAGATATTGGTTTTATTATCGGTTTTTAATTTGGCAAAGCTTGTAAAATCCTCATATTCAAATAAAATTTTACAGGCTTCATTCATTTTATGGATATCAAGCTGCCTTTTCCAGTGCTGCCATGCCGATTCCTGGGTAAAAGGATTTTTCGCCAGGGAAATATAATATTCGTAGGTTCTGTACGTAGCATCAAAACGGGCATGAAAATCATCTTTAACCTTAAAAATCCGCTTTATAGAAATATCGGGAGGTAAGAAACTGTTTAATTTATAAGGAAGATTCATTTCATCCACAGGTTGTTCCGTATCAAAATGGGCAAATATTTTTTTAGCATGAACACCTGTATCTGTCCTTCCGGCACCTGTCGTTTTGACTTCTTCTCTTAATATCGTGGAAAGTGCTTTTTCCAGTTCCTCCTGTACAGAAACGGCATCCGGTTGTATCTGATAACCGAAATAATTTTTTCCGTTGTAAGAAAATTCAATAAAGTATCTCAATGTAGTATAATAACTCAACAAAAATACTTTAATTTAATGAAATATTTGTTGAAAAGTCTTTGAGAATATTACTTAAAATCCTTATGAAAATTCCTATTTTTGCAGACGTATGAAAAGATGGTACCTTTATCCTTTTTCCCTCGGTTATCATTTGGTAACGGGTATCCGAAACACAATGTATGATCTGGGCGTTTTTAAGGCGACAAAATTCAAAACTCCGATAATCAATGTCGGTAATCTTTCTGTGGGCGGAAGCGGGAAATCGCCTATGGTGATGTATCTTGCCCAATACCTGTCCAAACACTACAGAACAGGGGTTCTTTCACGCGGTTATGGCAGACTGACGAAAGGCTATGAAGTGACGAATTATGAAAGCAACTATAAAATTGTAGGTGATGAAGCCATGCAGCTTTTTGAACGTTTCAAAAACCGATTCGTCATCGCAGTTTCAGAAGAACGAGTTCCCGGAGCCAAAAAGGTAATTGGAGATATGGATCTCGACGTTCTTGTTCTGGACGATGCCATGCAGCATAGAGCCATCAAAGCAGGATTCAATATCCTGATGACAGATTTTAACGATCCTTACTTTAAAGACCATCTGCTTCCGGCCGGAGATTTAAGAGAATCCAGAAACGGAGCCAAAAGAGCAGACATCATCATGGTCAGCAAATGTCCTGATGAACTTACTGAAGAAACCAAACGCTATTATATTTCAAGGATCAGACCTTCTTATAACCAAAAGGTATTCTTTTCATCCATTGGTTATGACGAAAATGTGTACGGAAAAGATAAAATGCTTCCGGATAATAACCTGAACTATTATGACATCCTTCTGATTACAGGAATTGCTAACCCCAAGCCGCTTCTGGAGCATCTGGCTAAATTTTCGCAGCGGGTTAAACATTTAAAATTCAGAGACCATCATAATTTTACGGATGACGACATCAAAAATATCACTGCAGAATATAAAAAATTAGGCGAATACAAGCTGATCCTGACCACGGAGAAAGATTATGTACGTCTGAAAACTTTTGACTATCTTAGAGACATTGTTTACTACTGGCCTATTAATGTTATCATTGATAAAAAGGAAGAATTCAACCAAATCATCTTAGATTATGTTAGAAAAAATTAAGCAGACCGCCGATTTTATCAAAAGTACAATCAAAGAAATCCCCGATTTTGCTATTGTTTTGGGATCCGGACTGGGAAAACTGCAGGATGAAGTGGAAGCCCTCCATATTTTGGAATATCCTGAGATTCCCAATTTTCCTCAGACCACTGTTGTTGGGCACGGAGGAAAATTAATTTACGGAATTCTTAATGGCAAAAAGGTTCTGATGATGAGCGGCCGTTTTCATTATTATGAAGGCCATTCCATGGAGACTGTAACTTTCCCGATAAGGGTTTTCCATCTGTTAGGTGTTAAAAACCTCATCCTCTCCAATGCCTGTGGCGGTGTAAATCCCGCTTACAAAGTTGCCGATATCGTTATTTTAAAAGACCATATCAATATGATGCCTGAACATCCGCTTCGTGGTAAAAATATTGAATCGTTCGGACCGCGTTTCGTGGATATGAGCGAACCTTATAACAAAAAAATGATAGAAGCTGCCGAAAAAGCTGCCGCCGAAAACAATATTAAAATCCACCAGGGAGTATACGTAGCACTACAGGGACCAACTTTTGAAACTCCTGCAGAATATGGCATGATCAAAGCCATCGGTGGTGATATGGTAGGAATGAGCACTGTTCCGGAAGTAATTGTTGCCAGACATATGGGAATGGATGTTTTCTGCATTTCCGTAATTACAGACCTTGGCGGACCGGATATTGCCTTTGCCGTTTCTCACGAAGAAGTTCTGAATGCCGCCAATAAAGCCATGCCGAATGTGATCGCTGTGGTAAAAGGCGTGATCAAAGACTATCAATAGATCTTTATAGAAATTTTCAATCTCATAAATTTTTCCTAATTCATAAGAAATCAATCTCCAATTACGTTTCATTGCTTAGATTTGTATAAATGAAATTGAAAGAATGAAAAAGTTAGCATTCATTTTTATGATCGGTGTTTTCGGGTTAAGCTATGCACAGCAGCAACCGAAAGTGCTTAAAACCTCTTTCTCCAAAGAAGCTTTAATACAGAAGCTGGAAGATGAGGAAGGAAAAAATATTACTATTCAGCAGATCCTTGATGAACATAAAGGAAAAGTTTTAGTGATTGATTTCTGGGCCGGATGGTGTAGAGACTGCTTAAAAGCACTTCCAAAAGCTGAAGAGCTTGAAAAAAACAATCCGAATGTAGATTTCGTATTCCTTTCCCTGGAAAGATCAAAAGAAGGTTTTGACAAAAGCCTCGACAGGTTCAATATGAAAGATAAGGATAATTACTGGTTTGCTTCAGGCTGGAAAAATGATTTTAACAATTATATTGATCTGAACTGGATCCCTAGATATATGGTCATAGACCAGAAATCGTCTATCGCGAAATATTACGCTATTTCGCCTGAAGATCCGGAAATACAGGAAACCATTAACCGTCTTTTACAATAATGATCACAAGAGAAGCCACAGAACAGGATCTGAAAGTCCTTTTTGAATTTGAACAGGGAATCGTTACCGCAGAAAGGCCATTCAACAGTACTCTTATTGATGGAGAAATTCATTATTATGATCTGCTTAAACTGATACAGGCTGAAGATGCATTTGTACTCGTAGCTGAAGAAAATGATGAAATCGTAGCATCTGGATATGCAAGGATTAAAAAACCGGATGCCAATTATTATAATTTCGACCGCTATGCTTATCTGGGCTTTATGTATGTAAAACCCGAACACAGAGGAAAAGGAGTCAACAAATTAATTCTTGATGAACTAATGAGTTGGGCAAAGTCTAAAGATATTTCAGAGGTCAGGCTCGATGTTTATTCCCAAAATGAATCCGCTGTAAAAGCCTATGAAAAAGCAGGGTTCCAGTCATTACTCACTACGATGAGGATGAAAATATAATCAGAACTCAATTCAAAAATAAATGAATCCATATCTTTGCGGTATGGATTCTTCTTTTCCCACCCGTAAGATTATTCATGTCGATATGGATGCATTTTATGCTTCTGTGGAACAGCATGACAATCCCTCACTTAAAGGGAAGCCTATTGCTGTAGGAGGAGAGCACCGGGGTGTGGTTGCAGCAGCAAGTTATGAGGCAAGAAAATACGGAGTCCGTTCTGCAATGCCCAGCAAAACAGCTAAAGAAAAATGCCCTCATATTATTTTTGTGCCTCCACGCTTTGCACGTTACAAAGAAATATCACGACAGATCCGCGAAATATTCCATGAATATACCGATCTGGTAGAACCTTTATCACTGGACGAAGCATATCTTGATGTCACTGAAAATAAAAAAGATATAGAATCTGCCAATCAGATTGCCAGAGAGATCCGCCAGAAAATATTTGAGCAAACGGGACTGACAGCTTCTGCAGGAATTTCTGTAAATAAATTTCTTGCAAAAGTAGCCTCTGACATCAATAAACCGAACGGCCAGAAAACCATTCATCCCGATAGAATTGAAGATTTTCTTGAGAAACTTCCGGTTGAAAAATTTTACGGTGTAGGTAAAGTAACCGCCAACAAAATGTTCAGCCTGGGAATTTACAAAGGAAAAGATTTAAAGAAAAAAACTCTGGAAGAATTGGTAAGGCTTTTTGGAAAATCCGGAACGTACTATTACAATGCAGTACGTGGCATTCACCATTCTGAGGTAAAGCCACACCGGATCCAGAAAAGTGTTGCCGTGGAGAGAACTTTTTTTGAAGATCTTTTTGATGACCAATCGATTAATGAAAAACTGGAACATCTAAGCCAGGAACTTCACCAGAGACTGCAAAAGAATAATATTCTGGGAAGAGCCTTAACTTTAAAGATCAAGTATAAAGATTTCTCGCTTTTTACAAGAAGCTTTACAAAAGAAGAGTATTTCACTTCTCCTGAACAGTATTTCAGCACCGGGAAAAAACTTTGGGAACTAAGGCCGTTTGATAAGCCTGTAAGATTGCTGGGGTTATCTCTCTCCCACCTCAACACCGAGGAAAAAAAACAGGTTTCTATTCAACTAAAAATTCCGTTTGAAGAATTTGAGAATTAACAGGTAAAAAAATTTCACTACCTTGTAATAACCAAATTACAGCCTATGAACCCGACAATGATTCAATTTTTCCACTGGTACTCGGAAGGGAATGGAAAATTATGGAAAGAAGCAGAAAAGCAGGCCGCATATCTGGCGAAGTTAGGAATTACTTCAGTATGGTTCCCCCCTGCCTATAAAGGAACAAACGGAGGTTATTCTGTAGGATATGATGCTTATGACCTGTATGACCTCGGAGAGTTTGATCAGAAAGGAAGCACACCAACCAAATATGGCACCAGGAATGATTATATCAAAGCTATTAAAGCTTTAAAAAAACAAAATATAGAGGTAATTGTAGATATTGTACTGGGGCATAAAGCCGGCGGGGATGAGCTGGAAAAATTTAAAGCCGTAAAGGTAGACGAAAACAACAGGGAAAAGGTTATTTCCGAAGTTATTGAGATAGAATCTTACACTAAATTCACATTTCCCGGAAGAAATAAAAAATATTCTGATTTTGAATGGAACTTCACTTGTTTCAGCGGTGTGGATTATGCCGAAGGTATGGATTCCCATATCTTTAAAATACAGTCTGAATACGGAAACGACTGGGAAGAGATGATAGATGATGAGAAAGGGAATTACGATTACCTGATGTACAACGACATCGAGCACCGGAATCCTTTTGTGCGTGAGGAGCTCAACGGCTGGGCAGAATGGTATTTCAACCTGACCGATTTTGACGGAGTAAGACTGGATGCTTTAAAACATATTTCATTTGATTTTTATAAGGAATGGCTGACCATGCTCCGCTCCAATTCCGGAAAAAACATTTTTGCAGTCGGAGAATATTGGGCCCCGGGACAGCTTAATCTTCTGCAGAAATATATTGAGGTAACGGAAGGATGCATGAGCCTTTTTGACAGCTCGCTGCAGAATAATTTCCATACTGCATCTAGTGAAGGCAGCTCCTATGATCTCCGCAGGATTTTTGACCAAACTCTTACCGAGGCAGATCCTATGCACTCTGTAAGCCTTGTGGATAATCATGACACACAGCCTCTTCAGGATCTTGAAGCTCCGGTACAATCATGGTTCAAGCCGATAGCTTATGCGTTAATTCTGCTTCGCGAGAATGGATATCCCTGTGTTTTTTATCCCGATCTTTATGGCGCCCATTACGTTGATACAGGCAGAGATGGTAATAGCCATGAGATTTTCCTGCCGAAAGTGGATGGTATAGAAGAGCTTCTGATAGCAAGAAAGGAACATGCGTACGGAACACAGAAGGATTATTTTGAAGATACCAACTGTCTGGGCTGGACACGTGAAGGTGATGGTGAACATTCCGGATGTGCCGTAGTTCTCAGCAATAAAGATGCCTACAGCAAACCTATGGAAATGGGAAAACAGTATGCAGGCAAAAGTTTCAAAGATTTACTTAAAAGATCTGAGGAAACGGTAATCATTGATGAAAATGGATGGGGAGATTTCCCGGTTCCTGCAGGAAATGTAAGTGTATGGGTCTCTGAGTAGGCTTTGCAATCTATATAAAAGGCATACATAACCTACAGTAATGTATGCCTTATTAGTTTTACTGACAAAATGATTAGCAGTAGATATACCGGCAATTCTGTATATTAATGGCCCATTCGCAGCAATAGCCATCCTCGTTGGAGGTACAGCATACACCGTTCCGGATGATCCCTTCTCCTTTTAGATTCTTAAGTTCACTTCTGTCAAGTTTTCGTACGTTAGCAAAAAGTTTTGTTTTCATAATTAATAGATTTTTTGGTTTGGTTAGCCTAATATACTTAAAACATCATAATATGCCAAATACGAATCACCAAAAGACTATCTATTTCATAAGCTAAATACTCCATTGCACTTTCCTTCCAATTACTTAAAATTTAATTTCCTGATTTTTAAGATTTCCGGCCTTTCCGAATCGTCAGAAATATGACTGCTTCTTGCAAATTCTGCCCAGAGCGCTCTGAGTTTTTTGCCATTCTCGTCAATGTACTTCCATGGAATATCTTTTACCATTTCAGAGGATTTCCAAGCCTGTTCATTTCCGAAAATCAGCGGAAGATCAATACAGTGCGGAGCCCCGATAGGGCTGTTTTCTGGTCTGGAATGAATTCTAAATAAATAAACGTTCCCCCCTGCCTTTGCATAGTTTTCCGCAAAGACCTTTGCCGGAGTCCCATAAATAAGTTCAGTCGTCTTTTCAACGGCTTTATCCAAAACCCTCAATCCAAAACCTTTCCCGAAATATTTATTTAAAGCATCGGAAGTTTTAAGGTAAAATGCGGTTTCATCATTATTCAGACCAATCAGGACATCGTACTTCCGTGCGTTTGCCTTCCATTTCTCTATAGATTCCTCTTCTTTGCATAAGGGCGGAAATCCATACTGAATACCGAAAGGCATAGCAGCCTTCAAGCCATATTTAATGACGGACGGCACATGTTTCCTGTATTCATCCATCATTTTAAAAACATCTGTTTCGTATTTCAGTCCTTCGGTTTTCTTTAGAAATTCGGCGGACATTTTTTGTCTTTTATAACGTAATCCCAATGGGGCGCTCTGAATAATCACTCTTTGAAACAGGCCCTCTACCCCTTCGGAAATCATAAGATGGGCAATAGCATCACCACCTGAAGATTGACCTAAAAGAGTAATATTTTCAGGATCCCCTCCAAATTCTGAAATGTAGGCATTGATCCATTTTAATGCTTCTATGATATCGAACAGCCCCAAATTAGGCGGCCTTTCATCACCTCCCAGAAATCCGAAAAGCCCGAGTCTGTAGGAAACGGTAACAACAATAATCTGCTGTTCCCGCACCCAGTCACTGGGGTCAGAGGTAGGAAGATCACCACATCCTATTTCATGGGAACCTCCATGGATCCAGACTACAACAGGAAGCTTTTCACTATCTGTAATGCTGCCGGGACGGAAGACTGAAAGATACTGTGTAGATTCATCAGGAGCAAAGTTTTCAATATGAGTAGGGCCAATCATTTTTTCTACTAACGGACTAATGGCCTGCGGACAAACGGGAGTCTTATCCGGGAAAATAATTTCTGAAGGTGAAGGCTGCTCTGCAACAGGTTTTTGAAATCTTTCAGAACGGGCATACCGGATGCTTCTGGCTCTGATAACACCGTTGTTCTTTAATGCAATAACTTTCCCGAAAGAAGTCTGAAAAATGTGGGTTGTGGTCTGCTCAACGGTCATTTTAAAAACTTTGAAAAATTTTATCCTATTAAAATTAATTCAGTTTTTTGAAATGAGAAAACTTTCCATTGATTTTAACGTTAAAAAACGCCGACTTATACAGTTAATCTATAAAATAGTTTAAAAAGGGTACTAATTTTAAACGCTAATTTCCACAAACAATTCAAAGTAAAAAATTGTAATGAAGTATTAGTGTTACTTGCGTTTAAAATGATCAGTTCAATGTTTTGTATTCACTGGGAGAAACACCAACTTTAGCTTTGAATAATCTTGTAAAATGCTGTGGATATTTAAATCCAAGATCATAAGAAATCTCACTGATTGATTTTGATGGATTCAGTATCTGTTCTTTGGCTACCTCGATCAGCTTATTATGGATAAATTCCTGCGCGGAAACCCCCAATTCTTTTTTGATCAGGTCACCGAAGTAATTAGCAGATAGGTTCAGCTTTTCTGCAAAGTAATTGACCATCGGGAAGCCAATATTTTTAGGATTATCCGATTTAAAATAATCATCCACCAGATTTTCAAATTTCCCGATAACACCCTGATTGACATGGTCTCTTGTGATAAACTGACGATCATAGAACCGCATACAGTAATTTAAAAACAACTCAATATTGTTGACGATTAACGATTTGCTGTGCTTATCGATAGACTGTTCGAGCTCAAGTTTTATATTTTTAAAACATTCAAGAACAATTTCCCTTTCTTTTTCTGAAAGATGCAGAGCTTCGTGCACGTCATAGGAAAAGAAGCTATAATCTGTGATATTCTTGCCAAGATTGGTTCCTTTGATAAGGTCCGGGTGAAACAGCAATGCATATCCGCCCGGCTGTATAGATTTCCCATCGTTTGTAACTCCGCTCACCTGTCCCGGAGCAATAAAAACCAGCGTACCTTCCTGATAATCATAGCTGTGCTTTCCGTAATGCATATCACCACAGATTACATCTTTCAGAAAAACGGTGTAAAAAGTATAGGTTCTTTTGTACTGGCATATAGGATCGGATTTTGCAAAATCTACCACACTTACCAGCGGATGCAGCGTTTCATGATTTACCATTTTATTGTAATCTGAAATACTGTTTACTTTTTCAACTTCCTGATCTTCCATTGACTATCTTTTTTAAGCTTATTCAAAATTACCACTTTCCTGCGGACCTTTTTATGGTGCCTGTAAAATTGGTAAGTATTCCGGTAATCTGTATAAGTTATGTTTACTTAAAAGTGTCGACTTTTGTACTGTTATGGAAACATTTAATACAAATATCTTCCCGAAAGGAGAAAAAGCGCCGGAAGCTTATTTTTCTGGAGGAACCGCATGGGTTCAGATTTTAAAACCTAATGTAGATGATCTGAACTGCCAGATCGGAAATGTTATTTTTGAACCCGGATGCAGAAATAACTGGCATTCTCACGGTGGCGGCCAGATTTTAATTGTAACTTCAGGAACAGGTTTTTATCAGGAAAAAGGAAAGCCTGCACAGGTTTTACATCCTGGAGATGTAGTCAATATTCTTCCTGGTATTATCCACTGGCATGGTGCGTCTGCAGACAGTGAGTTCACGCATATTGCCATTAATCCCAATACTCAAAACGGTATTGTGGAGTGGCTGGAACCTGTAAGTGATGACGAATACAATAATTTATAACTGAACTTAATATAACTTAAATTAAATAAACCAATGAGTACAATCACAGTAAAAGCCTATGGGGCCGAGTCTACTACGGCAGACCTGAAAGAAATGACTATTGAGAGAAGGGAAACAACACCTAAAGATGTAGAGATTGAAATCCTATACTGCGGGGTTTGTCATTCTGATCTTCATACGGCAAGAAACGACTGGGGCGGATCTTTGTATCCTGTAGTTCCGGGACATGAAATTGTCGGAAGAATTACTAATGTGGGAAGTGAAGTTTCTAAATTTAAAGTTGGCGACCTGGCTGCTGTGGGATGCATGGTAGATTCATGCGGACACTGCAACAGCTGTAAAGAAGATCTGGAGCAATACTGCTTAAATGGATTCACAGGAACCTATAACGGAAAAGACAAACATTTGGGGGGCCATACTTTTGGCGGATATTCTCAGAAAGTAGTGGTAGACGAACATTTTGTTTTAAGCGTACCTGAAAATTTGGACCTGGCTGCCGTAGCACCCCTTTTATGTGCAGGTATTACCACCTGGTCTCCATTGAGACACTGGAATGTTGGACCGAACTCTAAAGTGGCGGTTGTTGGATTAGGCGGACTAGGACATATGGCCATTAAATTAGCAAAAGGATTAGGTGCAGAAGTGACTTTATTCTCAAGAACTCCGGGAAAAACGGATGATGCCAAGCAGCTGGGAGCTGATCATGTTGTAATTTCTACTGATGATTCGCAGATGGATACAGTAAAAGGAAAGTTTGATCTGATCATCGATACAGTTCCTTATGAGCACGATATCAATCCTTATATGCAAACGCTTACTCTGAACGGGACTTTGGTTCTTGTAGGATTTGTAGGTGAATTTCAGGAAACTGAAGTGAGTACAAGACCTATGATCTTCCAACGCCGTTCTGTTGCAGGTTCATTAATCGGTGGTATAGCTGAAACTCAGGAATTACTGGATTTCTGTGGAAAACATAATATTGTATCAGATATTGAGCTGATCAAAATTCAGGATATCAATCAGGCATATGAAAGAATGATCAAAAGTGATGTGAAATACCGTTTCGTTATTGATATGAAGTCTTTGTCATAATTTCAAGATTCAAAATAAAAAAAGACTCTTCGCTGAAGGGTCTTTTTTATTGATGTTTAATATGCTTTTTCATATCCTGAAAAGCCCAGTCTGCCATTGCATCGATAACAGGAGCCAGCTTGAGGCCTGCTTTACTGAGTTCATATGTGACATGCGGAGGAACCACAGGCTTTGCTGTTCTGACAACCAGTCCATCAGCTTCTAATTGCTTCAGATGCTGAATCAGCATTTTTTCTGTCACCTCAGGAATGGCCCTTTTTAATTCGCTGTATCTCTTCTCTCCCGTTGAAAGATTGAATAGAATAATAGGTTTCCAAAAACCGCCTATCTTTTCCATTACATACATTACAGGGCACTGTTCCAAGATATTTTTCCTGTTCTGCTGGATGGTAGAACTTTCTTTAATTGCTGTCATGATACATACTTTAGGGTAAGTACTTGTATAAAAGTAAGTACAAATATAACTTTGTATAAAGAAATAAACAACATTTAATATGAAAATTATTGTAACAGGTTCTTTAGGGAACACCGCAAAACCGTTAGCACAGCAATTAATTGCAAAAGGACACGACGTTACTGTAATCAGTAGCAGCGAAGCAAGGAAAAGTGAAATTGAATCTTTAGGAGCGAAAGCTGCCATCGGTTCTATTACTGATGTCAATTTTTTAGTTAAAACATTTGAAGGTGCTGATGCCGTATTTGCAATGACTCCTCCGATTATAGGTGAGACGAATATTGTCGAAAATACAGTGAATGCAGGAAAAAATTATGCTGAAGCCATTGCCAGAACAGGAGTAAAAAGACTTGTCATGCTAAGCAGCGTGGGAGCTGATTCTCCGGTTGAAAATGGTCCCATTAAAGGACTTCACCATATTGAAAAACTATACAACGAGCTGGAAAATACTTCTGTTACTTTGCTAAGAGCAGGTTATTTCTACATTAATTTCTTCAATGATATTCCATTGATTAAAAATGCAGGGATTATCGGCGGAAATTATCCTGGAAATATAGATATTCCATTGGTGCATCCCACTGATATTGCTAAGGCTGCAGCTGAAGAACTGGTAAAAAATACAGCAGGCAAAAATATCCGTTATGTGGTAAGCGATTCGCGACCGCCTGCAGATTTTGCAAAGGTTTTAGGAGCCGCTGTTGGGAATACGGAATTACCTTGGGTAGAATTTACAGATGAGCAGTCTTTTGAAGGAATGGTGCAGGCAGGTCTTCCAAAGGAAATGGCTGAGCTTTATGTTGAAATGGGAAAAGGAATGAGAACCGGTGTTGTTCAGAAGGATTTTACTGAACAGGGATCTCCGGTTAATGGCTCAGTAAAACTTGAGGATTTTGCCCGTG
Organism: Chryseobacterium lathyri; assembly: GCF_019970085.1. Lineage (NCBI taxonomy): Bacteria > Pseudomonadati > Bacteroidota > Flavobacteriia > Flavobacteriales > Weeksellaceae > Chryseobacterium > Chryseobacterium lathyri. Next base: position 164,140 of record NZ_JAHXYG010000006.1, read on the forward strand.
AATTTGCTGATCAATTTTAAGTTTGATTTTTTCTGAGACTAAAAAAATATGTAAACAGTTTCGGCGCACCTGCGGTGCGCCGAAACTGTTATTTTAAATCAAATCCTGAATGATTTGTATAGTAAAGCTCAACTTATTTCTTCTCCTTCAGAGTTTTCTTTAAAACCTTCAGTTTCCCATCAATAGGCTGATCTGTTTTCAATCCTAAGATTTCAGTGACTAAAGGATAAACATTAATATTGGCAAATTCATTGATTACCAGATTATTTTTAAATTCAGGTCCCCAGGCATAGAATGTTGCCTTCATTTCAGGGACAACTTTCGGATTATAGCCGTGCTTTCCTACGGATGTTTTCTTTCCTTTTTCTAAGAATATTTTTGGAGCTTTTGGAATCAGAAGAATCTGTCCTATCCTGTCATATCTGTCATCTTTGGTCGAAAAGTGAAGATATTTGGGCAGTTTTTTGTCCAGATATACTTCATAATCATCTGTTTTGTTTGCTTTAAGTTCTTTATAAACGGCTTTAACCTCATCAGGATTTTTGACATATACTCTAAGTAAGGTCTGGGAATTGTAAAAATCGAATCTGTTTTTATCAAGAAGCATAACCGGAATTTCCAATGGAGTTCCGCCATCCACTTTTATCATTCCATGATCGGAAACAAAAATAAAGTTGACATTATTAAGTCCAAGGTTATTAACTTTCTGAACAAGCTCACCAATTGCACCGTCAATTAAATGAACAGCATTTTCTGTTTCCTGACTATCCGGTCCGTAATGATGGCCGCTTCCGTCAACTTCCGGGAAATACAGAGATATAAAATGTGGTCTTTTCTCTTCAGGAAGCTTCAGCCAGTTCACGACCTTATCTACTTTTTCGGAAGGCTTAAATTTTTCATGATATGGATAATAATAGGAAGGTCTCATTCCTCCTGCATCGCTTGCAGAGCCTACCCACATAAGGGATGCAGAAACCATTCCCTGCTTTTCAGCCAATGCCCAAAGTGGAATTCCTCCGTACCAGCTTCCGTCTTCAGCATTCTTCTTATTGCTCATTGCATAAGGCTCTTTTCTTTTGTAATCATAAAAGAAATTATCGATCAGCCCATGATGGGAAGGATAAAGTCCTGTGATCAGGCTCCAGTGATTGGGAAACGTAATGCTTGGATAGCTTGGGATCATTGCATCGGCCTGGACCCCATTAGCGGCTAGCTTCAGAAGATTTTCGGCATGGTATTTTTTAGCGTAATCATACCTAAAACCATCGGTAGAGATCATGATCACATAAGGTTTTGTCCGGGCTTCAGCACTGTTGGTACGGCCGGAAATAACTACCTGGGCCGTATCCATATGTGTTTCCTGAGCACAAATAGCTAAAGAAAAAAACAGTAACAAAATTTGTATTCCTCGCTTCATTATTAAAATTTTTGGCAAAGTTACGGCCTATACTGCTCCCGGAAAAGTTTATAAGATTAAAAGTATATTAAAACAGATTAAAATTTTAAATATCCCTCTTCATTTCAAACTGGGACACCCAATTTTTAAGTCCGGTTGCATGTAGAAAGACAGAAGTATTTTCAGAAGTATCATCTACATTGTTTACAGAGATGGCCTGTCCTCCATTCGTCTTCTCTATTGTGCTCAAAAGCTTTGTGCCGATCCCCTGTCTTCTTGAATATTGATCAACAGCAATCTGATAAACTTTCTTAACGGCAGGATTGTAAATGACATATCCTTTAAGCTGTTCATCTTTGTACGCTCCTAAAATTGTATAGCTTTGACGAATATTCTCAAGTACTTTTATTGAGCTTTGCCATGACGGCTGTATATCCCAGAAAGACTGCAATTTTTCCCACTGTAAGTTTTCAATCTCTTTTATCGAAATATTGATATCCTTTTCTTCAAGATTAATAATTCCGTTAAAACACAACAGCTTCCGTACGATTTTGAAGCCTAAATTTTCGTACGCTCTGATAGCAGAATTATTACCTTCGATTACTTCCAGGGTTAGCACATCGGTTTTTATTTCTTTGAGTGTGGGAATAATATAATCATACATTTTTCTTACCAACCCCTGGCCTCTGTATTCAGGGATGATGCCGGTTCCTCCATTATATGCTATGTGCTTTCCATTTTCCTTTTTTTCAGCATTAAGGATAAATCCTACCAGCTTTCCTGATTCGAATGTTCCTACAGACAGATTCATATCAATTTTATCCGCTATAATTTTCAATTCAAGCTGTTCCAATGATAGGTGAAAGGGAACAATATAATCTGAAAAGGATCTGTTAAAAACAGATAAAAGCTCATCTGTCGCAATATTCTTTAAATTTCTGATCTCCATAGCTTATTTTTTATCCGAAAACCATCAAAGGTATAAAAACGTTCAGTTCTATATAGAAATAAGGCATACAATTTTTAATGCAGGTTAATAGAAAATGCCTCCAGTATCAGAGGCATTTTGATGAGTTATTTTTATAAAATAATTATTCTTTAATCAGTTTTTCATAAGAAAGGTTTCCATCTTTCAGAGTGATCTCAAGATAATAAATACCAGGCTTCAGATCTCTGACATTAATGCTTTCTCCTTCAGGTTTTACAGATCTTACTTTTCTTCCTGCTGATTCATAAATATCAATAGATTTTATTTTATCTACATTTTTGATACTTACGGTTTCTTTTGCAGGATTTGGATAAAGAACAACTTTTTTGTTTAACATTTCAGTATCATTTACTCCTAATACGGAAGTAAAAGATGCAGTAGCATATCCTACGTTGGCTGTTCCGCCATGAGGGCCCACTGTATTAGTTGCAGAAGCAGGTCTTGGTCCTGCAAAACTTATAGAATTGGTAGTTGCATAGGGCATTTGATAGTCATTAGGATCTGAATTGGTCAAAGCCCTTGTTAAAATTAGTGTTCTTACAGTTCCAGCAACAACATCACTTACTATTGTCCAGTCTTGTGAACCGTCTAATGGAGGCTGCACGAATCCTGTAAAATTTCTATCCGTAAGTTTTGGAGTTGTAACCGCAGAATAAACCACAGCATCTCCTGACGACATGCTAAACCCTGCATTAACACCAATTCCTAAGCCAAACCATCTGTCAGACGGACCTTTTAATACCAAGGTTACTGTAGATGTTGTATTGTCAAGAGTAAAATTTGCAGTTATCCCATTATTAGGGGACAAAGGTACATCACCTGTAGTTTTTTGCTGCGAAATGCCCAAAAAACTGATTAATAAGAAAGAAAAAAGTACAATGTTTTTCATATTTTAATTTTTTAGCTGGTTGATAAGTTCTGAATTTTTTGATAAAACGGCATATTCAAAGGCTGTATTTCCCTGTTTATCTTTTACTGTTTTATTTGCTTTATATTTAACAAGAAGTTTCACCATTTCTGTATTTCCCAATTTCGAAGCAAAAATAAGCGGTGTCGTTCCTTGTGAATCTGTTGTATTGATATCCGATTTATGATCTAATAGTTCCTGAGCTAATTTTAAATCACCTTTAAATACTACTGCCATCAGTGCAGTTCCCATTGAAGAGTTATAATTGATATCTTTTACTTTATCCATCAAAAAATCAGCCACTTCGGCATTGCCTCTGTAGCAGGCGAGGATAAGAGGCGAAAAGCCACTTTCATTGGTCTTGTTGATGATATCCGGATCCTGTTTCATAAGCTCCTTCACTTCAGCTACTGTTCCGCTTCTGGCAATATCAAATATTGATTTTACTTTTTCCTGGGCAGACAGTGCAGAAAAGCTCAGGAAAATACTTATGATGAAGATAATATTTTTCATTATTTTGTCATTATATAATTGTATTCTACATTGACATTTTCAGCGATCTTTTTAGTTACTACTTTTGGGATAGTCACCTTGTGATCAGCAGGTTTTGCCACAAAGCTTCCCTGCATATAGATCTTCCCGTCTTTGCTGTAAATGGAAGCAGCGGAAGAAACAGCCTTATCTACACCATGAAAATTCAGGGTTCCCTGAACGGTATACTTTTGTGGCGAGGCTGTAAGTTTTGTTTTATCAAAATTCAAAATCTTTCCTTTGAAGGTTGCCTTAGGATATTTTGCTGTTTCAGCATAATTTTCATTAAAATGCTCTTCCATTAGTTTGGTTTTAAAATGAAAGTTTTTCACGGCAGAAACTGAAGCTATTTCCCCGTTATCTGTATTGAGGACAACAATATTGTTATCATCTTTAGCATATACGTCTTCGAACAGCGGCACGGATGCCTCAAAGGTTACACTGCCTGTTTTGGAACTGTACTTCTGGGCTGAAGCAAAACCTGTAAAAAACAGGACACTAGTTATTACTATTAATCTTTTCATATCGGATATTTTAATTTTCAGCAAGCCCGTCGGCTTTCCATTTTATAAAGGTGTTAATCTGAGTCTGAGATAAAGATCCGCCCTGCGGCATTTTTCCCGGATCTCCGTTGGGTCTCTGTATCCTGTCTAGAATGCCATCAATATTGTTTTTTACGTCTGTATAGGTTGTAAAAGGCTTAAAACTTCCTGCAGAATGGCATCCGATGCAGTTATTATCAACAATTGATTTTACGTCAGAGTTATATTTTACAGTCACTGTAATTGGGGTATTATCCGAAATCTCCTCATAGGTCCTGCTGTCACAAGCAATAAACAGGGCAGCTGATGATAATAAGTATAGTATCTTTTTCATCTTAAAAAACTCTGTAAAGGTTAAACCCAAAGAAAATCTGTCCTTTCCCCCATTTTCCTACTGCATTGGAAAGATATCCTATATCTGAATTGATTTGGGAATTGGTAAATAAAAGCTGGAACACATGTCCCCCGGTTTCTATATCCATCCCCAATGAGAGAGGATTTTTATAGAAACTGTGATCATCGAAATTCACAAAATATTCTGCGTTAATAGAAATTCTTTTAGAAATTTTATAGCGGCCGCCTAATCCGGCCAAAAACTGGTTTTTATCTTCAATAGCGGGATCATAAAGATTTTTATGAATATATGACGGAGTCAGTTGCAAAGAAAATTTATCATTGAATCTTCTTGAGATCAAAGCCTGCGTAAGATAGGAAAGCCTGTCACTGAATCTGAGATGGGGATAATTGTCCTTATCCAGGTCTGTATTTAAAGCCATTACATTATAGCCTACGATCTCTGCCGGAAAACTTTCAGTCTGCTTTACAAGCTTGTATTTTACAGCCCCTTCGAATGTTTTCATGTTTGTCTCCCTGGAAAGACTGACTGAAATACCGTCTGTAACACCGTAAATAACCCCTAGTTTGGTAGAAGCATCGTCCAGACCGAAAAAATTTTTAAATCCTGTACTGATGTCTCCGAAACGGTGAGCCACCACAATGTACCATTCATTTTTGGCAGAGAGTTTTGTGGATTGTCCTGTGACGATCTGCAGGGCTTTAAAAGCTGGCTGTGAAGTTGATGTGGTTGTTTTGAGAGTGTCAATATCTTTTAGCAGATCTTCCTGTGCTGAGACAAGACCTGAGGCCAATACCGACAAAAATAAGAGAGTTTTTGTCATATACAATTTGAATTAAATTATGATATGACAAACTTATTGAGTTATCGATCTAAAAGTGTGTGATAAAAGTCACCATAAAAATTGTTTTTATCAATGATAAAAACAATTTAATTAAAATATCATATATTAGACAGGTCTAACATTTTCATTAACAAGGATTTTGATTCCTTCCTTAGTCTGAAGAATTTCACCTTCGTTTTCAATCTTTTTAAGAACCCTGCTTATAACTTCTCTGGAAGTGCCTAAATTGTTGGCTATTTCACGGTGTGTAATTTTTAAAGGACTGTTTCCTGTGGCTGAAATCTGCTGGCGGATATAGTTCAGAACTCTTTTATCAAGTCTGTGAAATACAGCATCATTTACCATATTCATGACGTCTGAGAAACGTTTATCATATTCATGATAAAATACCTTGTTGATTTCCGGAAAACGGATCAGCCAACTGTGTATAACAGATACAGGAATGAGAATAACTTCAGATTCTTCTTCTGCAACAGCATATACCCTGCTGGTATAATCTGTAAAAATGGACGAAAAAGTCATCAAGCAGCTATCATTGGGTCTTATATAGTAATAGATCAGTTCTCTGCCATCATTGAGGGTAAAGACTTTTATAGAACCTTTAATGAGAAAAGGAACGTATTTATTTTTTTGCCCTTCCCTGATAACTTCTGTTTTTGATTTTATTTCAGTAATAATTGCATTTGCATGCATTTCATTTAAAAAATCATCTCCTAAAAATCCAAATTTATTGAGAATAAATTGATTATTTATCATATCTGTTATATCATATCTAAAAACAAATTTAGAAAAATATAAATATAAGAGTGAATAAAATTATTTTAACAATTGATTATTTAAAAAAAACTGCTTCACTTTTGTGAAACAGTCTTTTGTAAAATTTATATTGAGTTTTGAAATAGCGATACAATCATTATTTAACTTCAGATGCACAGACCATCAGAAATCATTACACCTATAAAAAGTATTTGATCTGCATCGGGATTTTTCAGAACTAGTCACTATAATCTGTATTTTAAATTCAAGCCATAAAAGAAATACGATTTGTTTGGACCAGGATTAAGATCCGTGGCGAGTCCTTTTGGGTAACCATTACCTGTATCCGAATCATTAATACTGTTTCCTAAGAACAGGAATGTATAATTAATTTGATTGGTTAAGTTATTTCCCATTATATAAGCATCCACATCAAATTTTCCAAAAGTTTTTTTATAACCTAATTTAGAATTAAGTAAGCCAAAACCTTTTACGAGATTGGTATTTGCAAAATCTGTGTATACATTGCCCAGATAATTATAAGTATTTACGAGATAAAAGCCAGGTTTTGTATATAAATCCAAACCGACAGCATATTTATTTCTAGGAACCCCGACAACAGTTTTATGATCGTAAGTTTGTTCACCGCCCAATAACCTTGTTTTAAAATCTTTATATTTTGCATCGTAATAAGAAAGATTTACAAAGGGAGCGATTCTGTTAAGGAATGAGTTATCATTTTTATACAGGTAACCAACACTTACTTCCAGACCACTATTTTTCTGACTTCCTGTGTTTGCCCAATAGGTCTGGTTATTAGAATCAGGTATTGTCAGCTGAGTTAATTTATTAGAATAATCTATTCTGAACAAAGAAACCTGATAATCCAGCTTGGTATCTAATAAAAGTCCGTGTACACTGAAATCTACCATTTTAGCACGTTCTGCCTGCAGATCATTATTAGCGGTATTCGTAGAATTTATAAAAGATGAACTTGCAGTAGGGGCATTGTATCCTTCACTATAGCTTAGATTAAAAATCTGATGTTTCCATTCTTTTTGTAAAGCAAAATGCGGAGTATAAGCCGTCTCATATTGTTTTCCGAAAGACTGATCTTTTTTTCCTGCAATTAATCCGGGAAGCGCATACAAATCTTTTCTGTCATAATTAGTTTTATTCGCGCTTACTCCTGCAAGTAATGTTAAGCCCCAAGGTTTGTATGTTAAATAATCTATTGCAAAATAAGTGGCCTGATTATTATTGTATTTAAAATAAGTGGCTCCGGATATTCCCGTAGTTTCCAGCGGATTTGTAATCGAGCCTGTAAAACGGTAGCTTGATGCAGTAGACATTGAATTTTGAATTTCTGCCCCAAAATCCAGCCTGTTCTCGAAGTCTTTGAATTCATTTTTTAGGGTAAATGTGGAACGCAATCCTATATTTGGTGCGCTTGATACTCCGTAAGCTCCTGCAGAAATACTTTCTGTATTTCCATTATAGTAAAATATCGTCGTGTAATTTCTAAGGTTCGGAAGAATATTAACAGAGTTGCTAAGCCCCACTCTGGTAGATTTTATTTTTGTTCCTGAATTTTTACGAATATAGGCAGGGTTTCCGTTATCGATTCCTGCATAATAATCGTCATAAGAAATCTGTCCCGACGTGTGCTCGTAAGAATAGGCCTGGCTTCCAAAGAAACTTAACTGATCATTTTTTCCAAGCTTTACTGTTCCGTTTACGTTAAAAAAGTTTTTTAACCCACTTCCGTTCGGTCTGTAACCATCAGTTTCAAGATGACCGTAAGCTGCATTAACCGAATAGTTTCCATCAGCAACATTCAGCTGAGTACGGGACTGAAATGTTTTAAAAGCACCTACCAAAACATTTTCGGAAACTGTAATGCCTTTTGTAAAATCAGGACGTGTATAAAACCGAACCACTCCGCCTACTCCGCCACCATACATTGTTGCTGCAGGACCTTTGATAACCTCAACATTATTGACGTACGCAAAATCCAAATCATCCAAAATGGTGATTCCTTCAGCATTTGTTAATGGCATATTATTCCAATAAGCTTTAACCCCCCAGTTGTTAAACTTCTGATCGTTTCCATACCCACGAACAACTAATCTCTGACCTCCAAAATTAGTCCGTTTATCAACTTGTAATCCGGACATTGTAGATAATGTCTGTTCAATTGCAGCAGGATTGTTCCTGTTTAATTCTTCTTCCGAAAGTGTTTCTACAGATTGTGCATGTCTTTTAAATTCTGCACGTTCCTGCTTTATTTTTTTTCTTCCCTGGATAGCAACTTCTTCTATATTACTTCCTGATGATTGTTGGGCATTTGCAATTACACAGCTAAGCAAAGCTGCAATGCATATATATTTTTTCATTGATTAAAAAATTAATTATTTGTCGTTTAAATGTTTTTATAACAGGTTAAAAACATCTTCCGGAGGCGGAATTATAATTGACAAACAAGATGTACTTTTTAATCTTTTTAAATATTCTGATCTTTGTTTTAAATGAAATATATTGAAAACCCGCAATTCTCCACCATCAAAAAAAATAAAAGAATTGGAAATTTTTACTATCTTTTTTCCTTGTAAAGGCACACCGAAATGTCGCCATGCAACTATTTTCTTGGTAACGAAAAAGGCAGAGAAATTCAATATAGAATTAAGAATGATGTCTTTTTTATCCAGATAACAATAAAAATATTTAGTCCCGTTTATAAAATTAATGTTGATCACATCATAAGAAAAACCATTGAGGATAAATTCTTTTTCCTCTTTCCATTCGGCTTTTACTAAATCTTTTTCAGAAAAACAGATCGTTTCAGACGTATTAAATTTACGTTCTAAAATATGAGATTGTGTTTTTTTGGATACTTCAGTTTTAATATAAGAAATGACAGGATGAATCATATTAAAAAATATGATTACTAAAGGAATAAATAAAAATATAAAGAATAGTTTTTTATGCAAATGAAGAAAATTATTGTCTTTGAGGAATTAATTCTCCCTCAGGTTCTGCCGAAACAAATCCTGAAATATATATTCTGTGAATTTTTTTGGAATTGTTTGCCGTGTACTCTATCCAATTATCTTTTGAATCTGGAATAAGAGATTTTTTAGGACTTTCTACAGGTGTTCCGGAAGGTTTATTTTCAAAATTATCTGCCTGATCTGTACTTTGTAAATTACCTTTTATAGTAATTAAATTGCCAGAATTGGTTTGAGTAAAATTGATGGTATTTCCTTCTGCTTTCAAAGATTTAACACGGATATTATCTTTGTTATTTTTTGATTTTAATATAACTGTATAAACCGTTCCTCTCACTCCTGGTCTTCCTCCAAACCAGTCTTTTTTTTCTGCAGAAACTAAAATTACACGATCCTGATATAATGAGGAAACCGGCGCTTTACAGGAAAACGCCAGTATCCAAAATATGATTATAAATAATTGGTTATTCATTTTTAATCGTCTTCTCCATTATCAGTTACTTTGCCTAAAACCAAATAGTTTCCACTGTAAATAACTTCACCTTTGGATTCAGCTTTCAGTACGTAATTTCCAGGAGTTAATCTTTGACCAAATTCTTCATCAGATTTTACATTTTTCTTACTGTAAATCACTCTTCCCGATGCATCAAAAATACTGATGTCTACAAAACTGTATTTAGCAGAATCAAATCGTAAATGCGAAATTCCTTTTGAAGGATTCGGATATACTTTTGTTTCGTCTTTTTTAGATTTTACCTCTCCTGTTGCTAGTGCAACTATTGTGTTTTGAGTAGTCCAAGCCCCTCTTCCGTAAGTAGAAACCAAAACTGTTCTTGTTGCAGGCCGGTAATCTAAATTGGTAATTCTTATATTCCCAATATTTCCGCTAATGGAAGCCCAGGTCGGCGATGCAGAAAGGAAATTGGATGTTCCCCATACTCCCATTTCTGTTCCTACAATTATTTCATTGGCATCGTCAGGATTTCTTAAAACCGTTCTTACCGGCATATCAGGAAGATTTCCTTCTTTATTCTGCCATGTTACTCCGCCGTCTGCAGAATAGAAGATACTGGTAAGATTATAGTTGGATAATGTTACAATAATTTCGTTTTCATTGGCTCCAAATTCGATATCAGAAATCGTTCCCACCGCTGGTGTTGTTATTGCTGTTGTAACATATGAAGTTGTATTAGCATTTGTTATTTTAAAGATTCTTCCCAGGTTAGTCCCAACAAACAAGGTTGTAGAAGCAGTTGTGTAAGGAGAAACCTTCAGCCAGGAAATTTGCTCGTTTGTTTGTGCCGTTCCTACTGTAACAGTGTTATTGGTAAATGTTGTTGCTGTAGCAGATAGTCCACTTGTTCTGAATAAAGTCAATCCTGAACGGTAAGAATAGAAAACATTGTTTATCCTGTCTAAAGCAATCTCATTTACAAAGTGCCCGTAAGCATTCCTGTTAGCACTTGAGATAAGATAATAGGCATTGTTTGTCAATAAATAATGATTATTGTAAACATAACTTGCGATTTCATAATTATCCTGATCGTCATATTCTGTGTACATTCCGTCTCCGGAAGTTGCAAGTTGGCTCGTTAAGAAATTGTTCGCCTGCGGAACGCCATACAACCACCAAGAACCATTATCCTGAGCACCAGCCAAAATTTCTTCATTAGAAGGAGTTTTAATAGGATTCAACGTTGCACTATAAAACTGTGTAACATTGTATCTTGTATTTCTAGCAGAAAAACCTCCTATTGTTCCAATCGTATTTTTATTACCAGCAAAATAAATTCCGCCGTCATTTCCAAACAACATCTGGTTGGTAGAATAGTTATTAAAAGGATTAAAAACTATTTCATGCTGGTCTGCATGTACCTGAGAAACCTGCAGGGCTGCCATATTGTTATTATTCGACCATTTTGAAATCTGTGTCCAGCTCACACCTCCGTTTGTAGATTTAAACAGATCAATTCCTCCGATATAAACGGTATTGTCATCTAAAGGATCAGCAGCAATCACAAGATCATAGAACGACTGTCCTCTTGTAAAATCGTTTGCAGCAATACTTGTGTCTGCGGCTGTAGGAAGTGTAATAACCGGTGTTGCATCATTAGTAGCCTGCCAAGTTGTCCCACCATCCATAGATCTTGCAATACGAATTGGCTCCGAAGTATTGTTTACTCCCTGCATGAATGCATAAATCTTATTTGCATCGGTTCTGGAAAGTGTGAAATTTACTCTTGAACCCGTATTTCCCACATTATAAATTTCGCTAAAAGTATTTCCGTCTGTAGATTTGAAAATTCGCCCTCCTGAATCTATATTTGAGAATCGGGAAGATCTGGTAGAAATCCACACTGAATTATCCGCTCCTATTTCTATTTGCTGGATAGAGTATCCTGTTGTACTGGTTGTACCGGTAGTTGTATTAAGGGCAAGCAAGTTGCTGTTCTTGGTAAATGTTGTACCACCATCTGTAGACTTGTATAATCCGGCCTGGCTTAGTCCCTGCCATCCGTCATTAAAAGAAATCCCTACATAAGCACCGCTTACTCCGGCATATACTTCCGAAACACCATTATTATTTCTTACTTTAATATCATTAATATAGAAATTACCATTTCTTACTCCTGAAGAGGAATAGGTAACCGGAATGGTGAAGATCTGCGTCCATGTCGTTCCTCCATTAGTTGATTTCCATATTCCCGAGCCTACCGCATCAGTAGTTGAAGATTCTCCTGTTCCAACATAGAAGGTTTGTGGATCATTTGGATCAGAAGCCATACAGGCAATGGAAGTATTTGCCCAAAATGTACTTAACGGCGTCCATTCATTGGTACTTACAGAAGGGTCCTGGTTTACCCAAAGACCTCCTGAAACACCCCCTGCAAAGACCCTTTTACCTGTTGGATCATTGGGATCAAACATTATAGTCCGGGTCCTTCCTCCTACACTGTAGGGTCCTCTTTCTACCCATGGCTCATTTACTATTTTTGCTGTAGAAGATCCGGATCCGTCTGTAGTGATAAAAGACAGTGGTTTTGTGGGAGCATATCTTCCTTGAGCAATCTCCTGATTCAGTTTGGCAAGCTTATAAAAATTAGTTCCTCCTGTAACCGGATCCATTGTTCTTTTATAATCTTCCTCATTATAAAGATCGGGAGGAATTCCTGCTGTTTTTGAATATTTATGCTGTTTTTTTACACTTTTATCATATTTAGAATATAATTCCTGAAGGTGTTTTTGATTAGCATGAAGTGTATTATCTTGCGCATAAAGACCTCCGGATATGCACAACATAACACCAAAAATAATATATCTTTTCATTTTTTATATATTTCCTACAAATATACTCAAATACAACAACGATTGTATTAATTTGTATAAAAAATTACAAATTACATAAAATAACAGCTTTTAAAGTATAAAAAATTCATTATTATGTTAAATGAAGGCATAAAAAAATGCCTCAAATAAATTTGAGGCATTCTGATTTATTTTGAAAAAAAATCTTAAGCTTGTACGTTGTTACCTCCTAATACGAAAGGCTCAACTTCTTTGATTTCTCCAAATTGCTGCTCGTAGTTAGTGATGTTTTGTTGAAGAGCAGAAAGTACTCTTTTAGCGTGAAGCGGAGCAAGAATAATTCTTGATCTTACTTTAGCCTGTTGTACACCTGGCATTAATTGGATGAAATCTACAACGAATTCAGATGGAGAGTGGTTTACCAATGCTAAGTTAGCATATACTCCAGCAGCTACCATTTCGTTTAATTCGATGTTGATGTTTCCATCTTGAGGATTTTGATTGTTGTCCATTGTTATAAATTATGTTTTTTAAATTCGAAATTTGAGATTGTGAAAATATAAAAATAAATCCAAACCTCAAATTTCAAATCATTAATTTTAGTTAAGGTCTTCAAATTCTTTTTTAGAACCTACAATTACATTCTGGTATTCTTTAAGACCTGTACCTGCAGGGATTCTGTGTCCTACAATTACATTTTCTTTAAGACCACTTAAGAAGTCTACTTTACCAGCAACAGCTGCTTCGTTCAGAACTTTAGTGGTTTCCTGGAATGATGCTGCAGACATGAATGACTTAGTCTGAAGAGCTGCTCTTGTAATACCTTGCAATACAGGCGTTGCTGTAGCAGGAAGTGCTTCTCTAACTTCAACTAAAGCTTGATCTTCACGCTTCAACTTAGAGTTCTCATCTCTTAATTCTCTTGCAGTAATCATCTGACCTGGCTTGAATTCTTTAGAATCACCAGCTTCAACTACCACTTTAAGACCGAACACTCTGTTGTTTTCTTCCAAGAAATCAAATTTATGCTCTAATGCACCTTCAAGGAACTGAGTATCACCTCCGTCTACGATAGATACTTTCGTCATCATCTGTCTTACGATAATTTCGAAGTGCTTATCATCAATTTTTACCCCCTGAAGACGGTAAACTTCCTGAATTTCGTTTACTAAATATTCCTGAACTGCAGTTGGGCCTTTAATTCTTAAGATGTCATCCGGAGTAATTGAACCGTCAGAAAGCGGCGAACCAGCTCTTACGAAGTCATTCTCCTGAACAAGGATCTGGTTGGAAAGTTTTACAAGGTAAATCTTTCTTTCTCCAGTTTTAGCCTCAACAATAAGTTCACGGTTACCTCTCTTGATTTTTCCGTAAGAAACTACCCCATCGATTTCAGTAACAACCGCCGGGTTTGAAGGGTTTCTTGCTTCGAATAATTCGGTAACTCTCGGAAGACCTCCGGTGATATCCCCTGCTTTTGCAGATTTTCTTGGGATCTTGATCAAGACTTTACCAGCCTTAATTTTTTCACCATCGTTTACCATTAAGTGGGCTCCTACCGGTAAGTTGTAACCTTTTTGCTCAACTCCTTTAGAATCTACCACTTTCAGAGTAGGTACGGCTTTCTTATTTCTGGATTCAGAGATTACTTTCTCTTCGAATCCTGTCTGTTCGTCAATTTCAAGCTGGAATGAAATACCCTGGATGATATCCTCGTATTCTACTTTACCAGCAGTTTCAGCAATGATTACCGCGTTATATGGATCCCATTTCGCAATAAGATCACCTTTCTTCACTTTATCACCAGATTTAACGACTAACTGAGAACCGTAAGGTACGTTAGTAATCATTAATGGTGTTCTCTGCTCATTATCGGTAACCAATCTGAATTCTGTTGTACGGGAAACTACTACTTCCGCAGTATTACCGTTTTCATCTTCAGAAGTAATTGTTCTTACTTCATCCAATTCTACGATACCGTCTCTTCTTGCAACAATAGATGGGTTTTCTGAAACGTTCGTGGATACACCCCCTTGGTGGAAGGTTCTCAACGTAAGCTGAGTACCTGGTTCCCCAATTGATTGAGCTGCAATTACACCTACCGCTTCACCCATGTGGATCATTTTACCTGTTGCTAAGTTTCTACCGTAACATTTCGCACAGATACCTTTCTTAGTTTCACAAGTAAGCGGAGAACGAACTTCAACAAATTCTAACCCTGCTGCTTCAATTCTCTTCGCTAATGCTTCATTAATTACCTGATCTGCTTCAGTGATTAACTCATCTGTTTCAGGATCATAGATGTTGTGAAGAGAAACTCTACCTAAGATTCTTTCGGAGATCTTTTCAACGATCTCATCATTTTTCTTAAGTGCAGTCACTTCAGTACCTCTTAAAGTACCACAGTCGTCTTCTGTAACGATAACGTCCTGAGCAACGTCTACCAATCTTCTTGTTAAGTAACCGGCATCGGCTGTCTTAAGAGCGGTATCCGCAAGACCTTTACGGGCTCCGTGAGTAGAGATAAAGTACTCAAGGATGGAAAGACCTTCTTTAAAGTTTGCCAAGATCGGGTTTTCAATAATTTCCGCACCGGTAGAACCAGCTTTTTGCGGTTTTGCCATCAAACCTCTCATTCCTGATAACTGACGGATCTGTTCTTTGGAACCCCTCGCCCCGGAATCAAGCATCATATATACAGAGTTGAATCCACCTTGATCGGTTTTCATTCTACCCATGATCATTTCAGTTAATCCGGCGTTGGTATTAGTCCAAACGTCGATTACCTGGTTATAACGTTCTGTATCTGTAATCAGACCCATGTTATAGTTGGCTCTAATTTCGTCTACTGCTTCAATGGACTGAGCAATCATTTTTTTCTTCTCAACAGGAACTACAATATCTCCAAGTGAGAAGGAAAGACCTCCTTTAAATGCATTTGAATATCCTAAATCTTTCATTGCATCCAAGAACTTCACCGTTGTAGGGAAGTCGGTATCAGCAAGGATCTTACCGATAACATTTCTTAATGATTTCTTAGTCAGAAGTTCATTGATATATCCTGATTGTTTAGGAACAATCTGGTTGAATAAAATTCTACCTACGGAAGTTTCGATCAATCTTGTTACTAATTCTCCGTTTTCTTTAACAGGCAGTCTACATCTTACTTTAGCGTTTAATGATACTCTTCCTTCAGCATAAGCGATTTCCGCTTCTTCCGGAGAATAGAATGCAAGGCCTTCACCTTTTACTTTCATATCTTCTGTAGAGCTCAATTCTTTGGTCATGAAATAAAGACCAAGAACCATGTCCTGAGAAGGTACAGTAATAGGAGAACCGTTTGCAGGGTTCAAGATGTTCTGAGAACCTAGCATCAATAACTGAGCTTCAAGGATCGCTTCAGGGCCTAACGGTAAGTGTACCGCCATCTGGTCACCATCGAAATCGGCGTTGAATGCTGTTGTTACCAACGGGTGAAGCTGAATTGCCTTACCTTCGATCATCTTAGGCTGGAATGCCTGGATACCCAGTCTGTGAAGAGTAGGTGCTCTGTTCAGTAGAACAGGGTGACCTTTCATCACGTTTTCAAGGATATCATATACTACAGGCTCTTTTCTGTCGATGATTCTCTTTGCAGATTTCACAGTTTTTACAATACCTCTCTCGATCAGTTTTCTGATGATGAACGGTTTGTAAAGTTCTGCTGCCATATCTTTAGGAATACCACATTCGTGAAGCTGTAAGTTTGGACCTACAACAATTACGGAACGCGCAGAGTAATCTACCCTTTTTCCTAGTAAGTTCTGACGGAAACGACCTTGTTTACCTTTCAATGAATCAGAAAGTGATTTCAATGGTCTGTTTGATTCAGATTTTACGGCAGAAGATTTTCTTGTATTATCGAATAATGAATCTACTGATTCCTGAAGCATACGCTTCTCGTTTCTCAAGATTACTTCCGGAGCTTTGATCTCCAATAGTCTTTTCAGACGGTTGTTTCTGATAATAACTCTTCTGTAAAGGTCATTTAAGTCAGAAGTTGCGAAACGTCCTCCATCCAATGGAACCAATGGTCTTAGTTCTGGTGGTATTACTGGAAGCACACGCATAATCATCCACTCCGGTCTGTTGATCATTCTTGTATTGGCACCTCTTAATGCTTCTACAACGTTCAATCTTTTAAGAGCTTCAGTTCTTCTTTGCTTGGAACCTTCATTGTGAGCTTTGTGTCTTAAATCGAAAGACAATGCATCAAGATCGATTCTTTTTAACAGATCTTCAACAGCTTCAGCACCCATTCTGGCGATGAATTTGTTTGGATCGGAATCATCAAGATACTGGTTTTCCACAGGAAGAGTGTCCATGATATCAAGGTACTCTTCTTCTGTAAGGAACTCCATATTATCGAAGTCGGAACCGTCTAATTTTTTAGCAATACCCTGCTGAATCACTACATATCTTTCGTAGTAGATGATCATGTCTAATTTCTTAGAAGGAATTCCTAAAAGGTAACCGATTTTGTTCGGTAATGAACGGAAATACCAGATGTGCGCAATAGGCACTACAAGGTTGATGTGTCCGATTCTCTCTCTTCTTACTTTTTTCTCAGTAACTTCTACTCCACAACGGTCACAAACGATCCCTTTGTAACGAATTCTCTTGTATTTACCACAAGCACATTCGTAATCCTTTACCGGACCAAAGATTTTTTCACAGAACAAACCGTCTCTTTCAGGTTTATGTGTTCTGTAGTTAATAGTTTCCGGTTTTAAAACTTCCCCTCTTGATTCCTGAAGAATCGATTCCGGTGAAGCTAAACCGATGGTTATTTTATTAAATCTACTTGATTTATTTTTATTTGACATTTTTTAGATTTTAGATTTTGGATTATAAATTTTGGATTATAAATTCTGAATTGATTCAAAATTCAACACTCAAAATTTAAAATTATTCCTCAAGTCTTACATCAAGTCCAAGTCCTTGTAATTCGTGAAGTAATACATTGAATGATTCCGGAATACCTGGTTCAGGCATCGATTCACCTTTTGCAATTGCTTCATAAGTTTTTGCTCTACCAATCACGTCATCCGACTTCACAGTCAGAATCTCTCTCAGGATATTTGATGCTCCAAATGCTTCAAGAGCCCAAACCTCCATCTCTCCGAATCTCTGACCTCCGAATTGAGCTTTACCTCCTAACGGCTGCTGAGTAATCAATGAGTAAGGACCAATAGAACGTGCGTGCATCTTATCATCAACCATGTGTCCTAGTTTCAGCATATAAATAATACCTACTGTAGCCGGCTGAGTAAATCTTTCTCCTGTACCACCATCATAAAGGTGAGTGTTACCGAATTTCGGAAGACCAGCTTTTTCTGTATATTCAGTGATCTGATCAAGGCTTGCCCCATCGAAAATTGGTGTAGCGAACTTCAGACCCAGTTTCTGACCAGCCCATCCAAGAACTGTTTCATAAATCTGTCCGATGTTCATACGGGAAGGTACCCCAAGTGGATTCAATACGATATCTACCGGTGTTCCGTCTTCAAGGAATGGCATATCTTCTTCACGAACGATTCTTGAAACGATACCTTTGTTACCGTGACGTCCTGCCATTTTATCCCCTACATTCAACTTACGTTTTTTAGCGATATACACTTTTGCCAATTTCATGATTCCTGCAGGAAGCTCATCTCCGATAGAAATAGCGAACTTCTCACGGTTTTTAACTCCCTGGATATCATTGAACTTGATTTTATAGTTGTGAATTAACTGTTTTACCAATTCATTCTTATCGTTATCTACAGTCCAGTCTGCACCGCTTACGTTTACGTAATCTTCAACTGAAGTCAATAATTTATGAGTGAACTTCACACCTTTACCGATGATTTCTTCATCAAGGTCATTGGTAACTCCCTGAGAAGTTTTACCGCCTACCAGTGTGTTTAATTTTTCAATTAAAGTGTTTCTCAACTCATCAAACTTAGCCTTGTAAGTGTTTTCAATTTCTTCAAGCTTAAGTTTTTCTTCAGTTCTTTTCTTTTTATCTTTAATATTTCTGGAGAACAATTTTTTATTGATCACAACACCTCTTAATGAAGAATCTGCTTTCAATGAAGCATCTTTCACATCACCGGCTTTGTCACCAAAGATGGCTCTAAGAAGTTTCTCTTCCGGAGTTGGGTCAGATTCACCTTTTGGCGTAATCTTACCGATCATAATATCACCAGGCTTCACTTCAGCTCCGATTCTGATCATACCGTTCTCGTCAAGATCTTTAGTTGCTTCTTCAGAAACGTTAGGAATATCTGCTGTCAGTTCTTCCATACCTAATTTGGTATCACGAACTTCAAGTGAATACTCATCAACGTGGATTGAAGTAAACCAGTCTTCACGTACCACTTTTTCGTTGATTACGATGGCATCCTCAAAGTTATATCCTTTCCAAGGCATGAAGGCTACCACTAAGTTTCTACCAAGAGCTAATTCTCCGTTTTCAGTAGCATAACCGTCGCAAAGTACCTGTCCTTTATGCACTGTTTCACCTACTCTTACGTTTGGTCTCAGTGTAATTGTTGTACTCTGGTTGGTTTTTCTGAATTTAGTAAGGTGGTAAGTTTTAGTAGCAGATTCAAACTGTACTAAATCTTCGTCAGCGCTTCTTTCATATTTGATGGTGATCTTATCAGCATCTACATATTCTACAAGACCTGTACCTTCAGCATTGATCAAGATTCTAGAATCTTTGGCAACCTGCTGTTCCAGACCTGTACCCACGATTGGAGCTTGTGGCTTCAATAGAGGAACTGCCTGACGCATCATGTTGGATCCCATCAATGCACGGTTCGCATCATCATGCTCCAGGAACGGAATCAATGAAGCTGAAATACCAGAGATCTGGTTTGGAGCTACGTCGATAAGGTTAACCTGAGACGGCTCAACTACCGGATAGTCACCATCTAGTCTTGCAATAATCCTGTCTGTTAAGAAATCACCGTTATCAGTCAATTCTACGTTCGCCTGAGCAATTAC
Source organism: Chryseobacterium lathyri (assembly GCF_019970085.1). Taxonomy (NCBI): domain Bacteria; kingdom Pseudomonadati; phylum Bacteroidota; class Flavobacteriia; order Flavobacteriales; family Weeksellaceae; genus Chryseobacterium; species Chryseobacterium lathyri. Next base: position 183,805 of record NZ_JAHXYG010000006.1, read on the forward strand.
TTTATCTTCTTCGTCTTCTGCATTCAGATAAATAGGATCTGCAGTAAGGTCTACTTTACTATTCTCTACTTTTCTGTATGGAGTTTCGATGAAACCTAAGGTATTGATTTTAGCATAGATTCCTAGAGATGAAATCAAACCGATGTTTGGTCCTTCCGGAGTTTCAATCGGGCAAATTCTTCCGTAGTGGGTATGGTGAACGTCACGAACCTCGAAACCTGCTCTTTCTCTTGATAAACCACCAGGCCCTAGTGCAGAAAGTCTACGCTTGTGCGTGATCTCTGAAAGCGGGTTGGTCTGGTCCATGAACTGAGAAAGCTGGTTGGTACCAAAGAACGAGTTAATTACTGATGTTAATGTTTTTGCATTTACAAGATCAAGTGGAGTAAAGATTTCGTTATCTCTAACGTTCATTCTTTCTTTGATCGTTCTTGCAATTCTTGAAAGACCTACACCGAACTGTCCTGCCAATTGCTCACCAACAGTTTTAATTCTTCTGTTTGATAAGTGGTCAATATCATCAACCTCAGCTTTAGAGTTAACAAGCTCGATCAAGTGTCTTACAATAGCAATGATATCTTCTTTTGTAAGAACTTCAGTTGTAGTTGGAATATTAAGACCTAACTTTTTGTTTAGCCTGTAACGTCCAACTTCACCAAGAGAATATCTTTGCTCAGAGAAGAATAATTTTTCAATGATTCCTCTTGCAGTTTCCTCATCTGGCGGATCTGCATTTCTTAACTGACGATAGATGTACTCTACCGCTTCTTTTTCAGAGTTGGTAGGGTCTTTCTGTAATGTATTCTGGATGATAGAGAATTCATTGCTGTTTTCTTTGTGAATCAGGATAGATTTCACACCAGCATCAAGAATAAGATCTAAATGTTCTTTTTCAAGAATAGTTTCTCTGTCCAGGATGATTTCGTTTCTTTCAATAGAAACTACTTCACCTGTATCTTCGTCTACGAAATCCTCGAACCAAGTGTTCAATACTCTCGCAGCCAATGTTCTTCCTTCTACTTTCTTAAGGGCCGCTTTAGAAACTTTCACTTCTTCAGCAAGGTCGAAGATCTGAAGGATATCCTTATCAGATTCGTAACCGATCGCTCTTAACAGGGTAGTTAATGGTAACTTTTTCTTACGGTCGATATACGCGTACATAACGCTGTTGATATCGGTCGTAAATTCCATCCAAGATCCTTTGAAAGGGATAATTCTTGAATAGTACAGTTTAGTTCCGTTTGCGTGGTAAGTCTGTCCGAAGAATACACCAGGTGAACGGTGAAGCTGCGTAACAATAACTCTTTCAGCACCATTGATGATGAAAGATCCACTAGGCGTCATATAAGGAACCGGGCCTAAATACACATCCTGAACCACAGTCTGGAAATCCTCGTGCTCAGGGTCTGTACAATACAATTTAAGTCTTGCTTTAAGAGGAACTGAATACGTCAATCCTCTTTCCACACACTCGTTAATTGAATAACGTGGAGAATCTACCAGATAATCAAGGAATTCCAATACGAACTGATTTCTAGAATCGGTGATCGGGAAGTTTTCCTGGAAGGTTCTGTATAAACCTTCGTCTGTTCTGTCTTCTGGAAGGGTATCAAGCTGGAAAAAATCTCTGAAAGACTCTAACTGGATATCCAGGAAGTCAGGAGTGATAATTTTTCCTTTAGCTGATGAGAAGTTAATTCTCTGATTCCCCCTTGTAGTTGCTGTTGTTTTACTCATAAAACTTTTAAGAAAGGGTTAAAAAATATTTTGATTCATTAAAAAATATCAGGAAAGAAAAAGAAAAAGAGAGAAAAGATAAAAGACTTCATAATGTTTGGCGCTATTAGAAATTGTCTTTATTCTTTGTTCTTTATTCTTACAATCTAATCCTAACTGCAACGCTGGTATATCTTTTCACAGCGTAATGCAAAATATTTTTATTTACTTTTGAGGCAGAACTAGCCGCAGTATCTATATACGAGAAATCCCTTTCATTATTTTCCATGAAAGAGTTGATTTTCAATATTTTATAGATTTACAAACAATTATTCGCGCCAAAAGAGGGACAAAGGTACGAAATTACATTCATATAGACAAATAAAACCTCTTCATTTTGAGAGCATTAAAAGTTTTCAAATAAAAAAGGCCGTCCCGAAGGACAGCCTTTCATTTTATAAAATGTGAAAATTATTTTACAATGATCTTATAAGATTTCATTGTTGATTTAGTTTCTATTTTTACAATATAAACACCTGCCGGTAGTGAAGCTGTATTAATTTCAGCATTACCAGAGAATTTATCTGATTTGATTAATTGCCCTTGAGCAGAGAATAATGTATAAGTTCCTGCTTCTCCAGATTTAACGTTTAAGTTTTCACCTGATTTAACTGGGTTAGGATACACACTAATATCACTTGCAGTTGAAGTAACATCTGAATCAGCTATCCCTTTACCTGACTTCGCCAAAGCACTCTTTAACTGAGCAGCGTAAGGAGATAATGGAGAATCAGGTGCTCCTCTCTTTACAAGATCTGTATCCACAACAGCCTGGATACCATCTTTATCCACATCATTGATTCTGGAAATAAATCCTGAACCAAGGTCATCCAGGTTACCTTTACCAATAGCATATAAATCGAAGCTTGCACCGTTTGAGGTAAGATCTACAAAATCAAGATCAGCATCTCCATCAGTATTTTTAGTAGCATATTTCAATACACCTGAATCCGGAGAAGTTTCCAAAATATCAGCAATACCATTAGCACCTACAGCCACACCTAAATCTATAACACCATTATGATCTGCATCAATCTGATCAATTACTGATGTTGGAACACCTGATTCAAATAAATCAAGAATACCATCATTATCAGAATCTAAATCCAAATAGTCAGCAATACCATCACCTAAAGTAGGAATAACAAAAAGATCTCCTTCTACGTCATCATTCTCAAATAAGCCATCATGATTCAAATCTTCAACAGCATCCAGAATTCCATCATTATCAGAATCAAGGTCACATGCATCCACAATTCCGTCACCATCTGTATCAATAGTAGGAGATTTGTCATTGACCGCTGTACATCCTTCTGCACAATCCGGAATACCGTTACCGTTATTATCAATACTGTCATTACCGTTAGGACACTGATCGAAGCAGTTTGGCACTCCATCATTATCATCGTCTCTGCTTGCAAATGCATTATAGATATAGTAGTTCTGAGGAATACGCACCCCTGTACCACTATAGAACGTCACTTTAATACGGTTGAAAGGTTTAGTCGCCTTACCTCCTACATAAAATTTATTGGAATCTGTAGTGAAGAAATTTCCACTAATTAAGCTTCCTGTACTTGTGAAAATGTCTGTCTGAGTATTATTATTGTAAAGGGTTACCGTAATATTTTCAAGAACACTCACCCCGATCAGATTCGCAGCTTTTTCCAATGTAAATCCAGCATACGTATTAGCAGGAAGTAAGCTATTGGTACTTACAGTTGCATATGCTGAGAAAATACTTAACAATGAAGCAGCGGGAATAGTTGCTGTAGCATAATTAGATGTATTGGTATCTACAATAGCCGCTGGGTTTACCATTTTTGCTAAAATAAGACCAAAAAGTCCAGGACCGGAAGTCCAGTTAGTTCCTGATACAAGATTTCCCTGAATTGCAGAACCACTTGTCTGGATTTTATCATTACATTCACAAGATGCAGGCTCCTCAAATGCATAATATACTTTTAAAGATCCCAGATTAACACCTAAAGTCTGCGTAACTTTCAAACGCACTTCGTTAAAAGGCTTAGTTGTTGTCACCGAAACTTTTTGTTTTCCGGTACCAAAGCCCAGAACTTTAATGTTAATTAAACCGCCACCATCAGATAATGTCCTAGAGTCCTGCAGCTGGCCATATAAATAAGTTTCCACTGTAATATTCTTTAAGAACTCTGCACTTAAAAGTTTTCCTTCATCGTCAGGAGAGATCACAAAACCTGCTTTGTTTCCTGCCGGATAAACCTGATTTTTATCCAATACTCCTACTGAGTAAGATCCAAGAAGTCCAGCCGGCAATACAATTGATCCGTAAGAATTCTTATCTCCGTCCCCTATTCTTTCTCTGTTTTGAACAAAAGAAAGCGGAGCAATGAAGCTGCTGCTTCCTGATACGTTTCCATCTACACCACTTCCCGCAATAATATCATCACAAATTCCATTGTTATCAACAGGAACTTTAGTAGGATCAAATGCAAAGGCATAATATACATTCAGTGCACTGAATATAGACAGTACATTGGTTTGGTATAGTCTTACTTCGTCAAATTCTCTTGTCGTTTTCATATGCAGGAAAATTCTGTTTTTGCTTCCTCCGAACGCAGGAACAGACAATAAGGTACTGCTTGTAGTAGATTCCTGAAGCACTCCATTTTTGTAGGTACTGATTCTTAATGAACTTAACAGGTCTACTGTGATAAAACTTGTCCCCAAATCCACATTAAAACCTGTAATGTATCCTGCAGGATAAGTAGTATTTGTATTTTTCACAGATATACCGTTTCCACTTACTAAAGAAGCAAAGTTCCCCATACTTACACTATTATCCAGATTCGCATCTATTACAGGATTCATACTCCCGTTATAACACGCCAAGCAAATACCTGAATTATTTACAGGTTTAGCTTCTACCCCCATCCCTCGGATAGGCTCATAACCTTTTTGAGCAGATACTGCCGCTGACATCATAAATATCATCAGCATGACTGCAAATTTCTCGAATAATTTTTTTGCCATTTTTTTTGTTTTTGTTTTTATTAAGTTTTGTGTTTATTTTAAATTAGAATGCCTTCCAAATTGTGCCATTGCAGCCCTCATGAGCATGTATAGTAATATTATATCGAATTGCTCCTTCTTCGGCCGAAGTACAAGATGTACCCGCAGCAGCAGCAATTCCTTTCATCTGAATAGCCGCTCCGGTTGAAGATGCCGCTGTAGGAGCCATATTTATTCCTACAACCGTGTTAGTAGCTGTTGATTGCCCAAAAAAAGCATGCTGATTATTAGCATATATAGTCTGGTTAGCTGTTGTTGCCTGCGCTCCAATACCTATCGCCATAGCCGCACCTCCTGAAGCAGTCACTGTGTTACTATTTCCAAAAGCGTAATTACTACTCGTTACATTATTTGATGATCCCAAAACAAAGCCCGCGAAAGTATTATTATTCCCCAAGGCAATACCAGAAGTACTACCCGCAACAGCCGCATTGAGATTACCCATTGCGAATTGATTGGATCCATTCAGATTATTATTATTACCAATTGCTTTTGCTCCGTTAGTAGTTGTATTACCCGAACCTATAGCAACACCTGGAAAATTAGGTCCCTGTGCAGAAACCGTATTATCTTTGCCCAGGACAACACTAGAAGATAATGTTGTATCTGATATTGTATTGTTTGATCCCCATACAAGAGAAGCATATGGACCGGCAGCTGTAGTATTTCCACCACGTAAAGTACCATCCGTATATAAAATTCCTTTTATTGCACCAGCTGTAGCAATTACCAAATTCTGAGAATCTTTTGTCCCTAAAAAATTTCCGGAAGAAATTGTACTTCCCACCACACCGGCGGCGGCGGTTGTCCCTGAGTTCCCAGTAGTATGCCAGTCTGAAGGCGTAGTAAATATCCATACTGTTCCATCATAATAATAATATCCCGGAGTTGTTACATTAATCGTTGAACCAGCAGGAGTAGCGTTAATAGATGTAACATATACCAAAGCCCCCGTCTGAGCTGCAGCGTACGTTTTAGCAGCCAATTGGCTCAATGAAAGCCTTGGCGCAATAATTCCATCAGGCTTATTGATATTTGTTGGAAACCCGACTACATCCAATGTAGCCTGGGGAAGACCAGTATTAATTCCAACTTGTGCGTTTATAAGATATCCTGTAAAGGATAAAATAGCAAGTGTTAATAATTTGTTTTTCATTAAATTGATATTTGTTGTTTTTTTATGTTTTATGTTTTTTTTATACTATTGAACTCAAATACTGTATAGCTTAACATGTATTAATTCCAACCTGTGCGTTTGTGGGGTGGCACCCATAAAGGATAAAACTATTACTACTAATATTTGTTTTCGTTAAAGCAATTGGAAGATGTACGATTAAGATAATTTATCCGGAAACTTAATGACAAAGTCAAAACCTGCCTCAATTTTAGGATCTTCAACAGAATGTATAGTGCATTTATACTGTTGTACAATTCCTGCGTCTCTGCATATGAAGCTCAGATGCCTGATACCAGCATACCGCTTACTCATTTCTATAGAAGCCTTACTAAGAACGGGAATCTTATCTTTTTGTGAATATTTTGTAAACTCACCAGTTTTATAAAGAGAGCATGATACAGTAGAATTCTGTACTGCTAAAGATGTGGTGCTGAGATTTTCTATCTGCCATGCAAACAACATATTGATACAATATGCTATAGCACAGCTATAGAAGATAAAGTAATTTATTTTCAATGATGTATGTGTTTTTTTCGGTACAAATATAGTAAATTTTCAATTAAAACAACTTTTTAATATTAAATTTTAACAAAAAACAAACATTTAAGCAAATAATAAACATTTAATTATGTTAATTTTTACGACATACACAACAATAATCAATTATCAAAACATACATATCAATAATACCTGATTATTTTAACAAAATACATTGATTTTTAGAATGTTATAAAAACAAAAAAAGCCCGGACATTGCTGTCCGGGCTTCTTATTTTATAGTAAATTGAATTATTTCAATTCTACTTCAGCACCAGCTTCTTCTAATTGCTTCTTAAGAGCTTCAGCTTCGTCTTTAGAGATTCCTTGCTTGATAGCAGCAGGAGCTCCGTCTACGATATCTTTAGCTTCTTTAAGACCAGCACCAGTTAAATCTTTTACCAATTTAACGATAGCCAATTTAGAAGCACCTGCAGACTTAAGAATTACATCGAATTCTGTTTTTTCTTCAGCAGCTTCACCTGCACCACCTGCAGCAACTACTACAGCAGCAGCAGCTGGCTCAATTCCGTACTCATCCTTAAGGATAGTAGCTAATTCGTTTACGTCTTTTACTGTTAGGTTTACTAGCGTTTCAGCTAAATTTTTTAAATCTGACATTGTTGTAATGTTTTTGTTGATTATTTATTTAATTTTTTGAGTGTAATTATTCAGCAGCTGGCGTTTCGTCAGTGCTTTCTGCAGCAGGAGCTTCTGGAGCCTCAGCAGCAGGAGTTTCTTCTACAGCAGGTGCAGCTTCTTCAGCGGCAGTTTCTACTGTTTCAGATTTGTTTTGAAGAGCAGAAACAACTCTTTGAATTGGAGACTGAAGCAATCCGATGATTTCACCGATCATTTCTTCTCTAGACTTAATGCTTACTAAGGCATCAAGATTGTTGTCACCAACATAGAAAGTTTCCTGTACAAAAGCAGACTTTAATGCCGGCTTCTCTTCTTTTTTTCTGAAGTCTTTAATTAATTTTGCTGGAGCGTTAGCTGTATCAGCAACCATTAATGCAGAGTTACCTTTGAATGTTTGGAACATTTCAGAGAAATCTACTCCGTCAATCTGCTCCATTGCTTTTTGTAAAAGTGTATTTTTTACTACTTTCACTTTAATATTCTGCTTGAAAGCCTGTCTTCTGAAATCAGAAGATTTAGCAGCGTTCAAACCGTCTAAATCTGCTACATAAACTACTTTCGCATCCTGAAGCAAATCTTTGATCTCTTGTATTGCTACAACTTTTTGGTCTTTTGTCATTGTCTTAAGGATTATTATTAGTTAACAGATTTACTATCAATTGCAATACCCGGGCTCATAGTAGAAGACAAATAAATGCTCTTCACATAAGTACCTTTAGCAGCAGTTGGTTTCATTTTGATCAATGTAGAAATTAATTCCTGAGCATTTTCTTTAATTTTAACAGCATCGAAAGATACTTTACCAATACCAGCATGGATGATACCATACTTGTCTACTTTGAAATCAATTTTACCTGCTTTTACTTCAGTTACTGCTTTACCAATTTCCATAGTTACAGTTCCTGATTTAGGGTTAGGCATAAGACCTCTTGGACCTAATACTCTACCTAATGGACCTAATTTACCCATAACAGCTGGCATAGTAACGATAACGTCAACATCTGTCCAACCTTCTTTTATTTTTTGTAAATATTCGTCAAGACCTACATAATCAGCTCCAGCTTCTTTTGCTTCAGCTTCTTTATCTGGTGTAACCAATGCCAAAACTTTAACATCTTTACCAGTACCGTGAGGAAGAGATACAACACCTCTTACCATTTGGTTTGCTTTTCTTGGATCTACACCCAATCTTACAGCGATATCTACAGAAGCATCAAACTTTGTAGTGTTTACTTCTTTTACAAGAGCAGAACCTTCTTCAAGGTTATAGATTCTTCCTTTTTCTACTTTGCTTAAAGCTTCCTTTTGCTTTTTAGTCAATTTTGCCATTTCTATTAGTTTTAAGCGTTAAAAGTTGGTTTAGTTCCTGTTACTCTTAATCCCATAGATCTAGCAGTACCTGCAACCATAGAAACTGCAGAATCCATTGTAAAGCAGTTAAGGTCAGTCATTTTATCCTCAGCGATTTTCTTTACCTGATCCCAAGATACAGAACCTACTTTGTTTCTGTTTGGTTCTCCGGAACCTCCTTTGATCTTAGCCGCATCCATTAACTGAATTGCTGCAGGTGGAGTTTTAATAACGAATTCAAAAGATTTGTCTTCGTATACTGTAATTACTACAGGTAAAACTTGCCCTGGCTTATCTTGGGTTCTCCCGTTAAATTGCTTACAAAACTCCATGATGTTCACACCTGCAGAACCCAATGCTGGACCTACTGGTGGAGAAGGGTTAGCCGCGCCACCTTTCACCTGAAGCTTTACCATTTTAAAGACTTTCTTAGCCATTTTTAATTTTTTTAGTTTGAATAATTAATGAGTTTGGAAGCATTTATTATTCAGCAGATTACCGACTCACATACAGTAAATCTACTTTTCGGACTGCAAAATTATGAAATATTTTTGAATTAGCAAATGGAAAGTGCTGATTTTTAGAAAAGAATATGAATATTTTTTTATTTACATTTATAAAAGACAAAGCTCCATGGGACTGAAATTTTTTAGTCTTGGGTATATTTTTAGTGTTTTATTGTCTTATTAAAATCTAAAATGAATTTATTACAATATGGAAACCAAGCAATACAAACTTACTTCCAATATTAAGCATATCCAATCAAATTCTTTTAAAGCCTCTGTGTTTCACCAATCTTTTCATAACTGCCCTTTTAACAAAAATAAAAGAACAAAAAAAACATAATCATAAAAAAAGACTGCCAAAACAGCAGTCTTTATATATTTTAAAAGTATAAATTATACCTTTTCTACTTGCATATAGCTAAGCTCCATTGGAGTTTTTCTACCGAAGATCAGTACAGAAACTTCAATTTTCTTCTTGTCTTCAAGAATTTTCTCAACAGTTCCGTTGAATCCATTGAAAGGTCCGTCAATTACTTTAACGTTTTCACCTACAATAAACGGAATCTCAACATCGGTTGCAAATTCTGAAAGCTCATCCATTCTTCCCAGCATTCTGTTGACCTCAGATTTTCTCATCGGAACAGGATCACCTCCTTTTGTTAAGCTTAAGAAAGATATTACTCCCGGAATGTTTTTAATTGCGTGAGGAATTTCTCCCATCAGATCAGCTTCGATCATTAAGTATCCAGGATAGTAAGGTTTCTCTTTAGGAACTTTTTTTCCGTTTCTGATCTGAATAACCTTTTCCATAGGAATAACCACTTGAGTAACGTACTGCTCAAACCCTAAACGTTTGATTTCTGTCTCAATATAGTTTTTCACTTTATTTTCCTGTCCGCTGATTGCTTTCAGCACATACCATTTCAATTCGCTCATTATGGGAAAATACTTTTTTAGTTGAACACGTTAATTAGCATTCCAATTATGTTGCTGATTGCTTTTGAAAACAATTCATCAACTCCAAAGGTAAACAATGCCAAAATCACTGTAGCAATAGTTACCACAATAGTAGAAGACTGAAGATCAGCCCACTTTGGCCATTCAACTTTATGTCTGAATTCGTTATAAGAACCTTTTAAAAAATCGACAAATGAACTCATAATTAATATTTGCACGGGCACAAGGATTCGAACCCTGATCAACGGTTTTGGAGACCGGTATCCTACCATTGGACGATGCCCGTAGATAAAAAGCTTCCGAGAGTTTCCTTCCGGAAGCTTTATTTATTTTAAGATGATTAGTCTAAGATTTCAGTTACCTGACCTGAACCAACTGTTCTACCTCCTTCTCTGATCGCAAATCTAAGACCTACGTTAAGAGCGATTGGCTGTAACAATTCTACAGTGATCTCTAAGTTATCACCAGGCATTACCATTTCTACACCTTCTGGTAAGAAGATCTCACCTGTAACGTCAGTAGTTCTTACGTAGAACTGAGGACGGTACTTGTTGTGGAATGGAGTATGACGTCCACCTTCTTCTTTAGAAAGGATATAAACTGATGCTTTGAATTTTTTGTGTGGCTTAACAGAATCTTTCTTAGCGATTACCATACCTCTTTTGATGTCAGTTTTTTCAATACCTCTCAACAATAGACCTACGTTATCACCAGCTTCACCTCTGTCAAGGATTTTTCTGAACATCTCAACTCCTGTAATAGTAGAAGTTAATTTTTCTTCACCCATACCGATGATATCAACAGGATCACCTGTATTGATAATACCAGCTTCGATTCTACCAGTTGCAACAGTACCTCTACCTGTAATAGAGAATACGTCTTCGATTGGCATCAAGAATGGCTTATCAGTATCTCTTGGTGGCTGCTCGATCCAGTTATCAACAGCATCCATTAATTCTTCAACGCTCTTGAACCACTTGTCTTCAGTATCAGGAGTAGCTGCTGTAGCTGCTGTAAGAGCACCTAATGCAGAACCTTGAATTACTGGAGAGTTATCTCCGTCAAAATCGTAAGTAGATAATAAGTCTCTAAGCTCCATTTCAACAAGCTCTAACAACTCAGCATCATCCACCATGTCAACTTTGTTCATGAAAACAACAATTCTAGGTACATTTACCTGACGGCAAAGTAGGATATGTTCTCTAGTCTGAGGCATTGGACCGTCAGTTGCAGCACATACTACGATAGCTCCGTCCATTTGAGCAGCACCAGTTACCATGTTCTTTACGTAATCCGCGTGACCTGGACAGTCAACGTGAGCATAGTGTCTTTTTTCAGTTTCGTATTCGATGTGAGCAGTATTGATAGTAATACCTCTTTCTTTTTCTTCTGGAGCAGAGTCAATTGCAGAGAAGTCTTTTTTCTCAGCAAGACCTTTGCTAGCTAGTACAGCAGAAATTGCAGCTGTAAGAGTAGTTTTACCATGGTCAACGTGACCAATAGTACCAATGTTCAAGTGTGGTTTGTTACGATTAAACGTTTCCTTTGCCATGATTTAAAATTATTTATTTTATTATTTTTCAATTTTTCGGTGTGCAAATATAATGATTTTTTAAATACTAAAATCTTTTTTATTTAAAAAAGTTTCAATATTCAATCAAAGAAGCACAAACCTTATATTTCAATGTATTGAGACTGCAAATTTACACAAATTTCCGGATTGAAAAAAATCATTATAAACGTTTTTATTTGAAAGCATAAAGTATGTGACTAATTCTGAATAATATAGGAAGTAAAAAAATATTTGCAAATAAAATTATACTATAAAAACCGCCATTAATATTTCCTCGTATATATAATAGAATAAAATAATATTACGAGAATCTTTATCCTTCTTTTAGATGTTAATTATTCTAATATTTTTCCGGGCTAACAATTTTTGAAGATAATATAATACCCGAAAATATGGTCCAGGAACTTTTAACAGGATTGTGGGTTAAGAAAACACATGATTATTTTGATGCAAGAAGCGCGGAAAACTATGTTTTCCGCGCCTCACATAATATATAGATAGAAGAAATATTAAATCTGTTGGGACTTTTTCGTCCTGTTGAAGATCCAGAAAATAATCGGGAAGATCAACAATGTTAATATAGTTGCTGTAATTAACCCTCCGATAATCACGATGGCTAAAGGTTTCTGAGATTCCGAACCGATACCTGTGGACAATGCGGCAGGCATCAATCCTATCGAAGCCATGAGCGCCGTCATAATAACAGGTCGCGTTCTGGATTTTACACCATTTAATATGGCATTGTCTAAGCTCAATCCGTTCTTGACATTCTGATGAAACTCAGTAATAAGGATAACTCCATTTTGGATACAGATACCGAGCAAAGCAATCATTCCCACTCCGGCTGAAATTCCGAAATTCATTCTGGTAAGATGCAGGGCAATAATCCCTCCGATCAGTGCAAAAGGTACGTTCGCCAATACCAGCAATGAGTCTTTCATATTTCCAAAAAGGATGAACAGTAAGAAGAAAATCCCCAGAATGCTGATCGGAACCACCTGCGCCAGTCTGTGTGAAGCTCTCTGCTGGTTTTCAAACTGACCTGTCCAGCCAATGGAATAACCGTCCGGAAGATCAATATTGGCCACTCTTTTCTGTGCATCCGCAATGGTACTTCCTAAATCACGGTCACGAATCGAAAATTTCACCCCGATGTATCTTTTAATATCATCTCTGTAAATAAATGCAGCTCCGTTATCTTTTACAATGGTACTGATTTCCTTCAGCGGAATCTTTGCCCCATCCTGTGTAGGAACCATTAAGGAAGCAATATCATTTTCATCTTTTCTGTATTCCTGGGAATACCTGAGACGAATCGGGAATTTTCTTTCGCCGTCAAACATTTCTGATGCCGTTTTTCCTCCAAAAGCCATTTCCAGTACAGATTGTGCGTCATCAGGCATTACTCCGTAAGCCGCCATTTTATCCCGGTCCAGCACGACACTTACTTCCGGCTGACCGATATTTTTAATGATCCCCGGATCTTTTACTCCGTCTACGTCTTTGATCTGTTTTAAAACCTCATCCGCCAATTTATCCAGGGTTTCCAGATTATCACCATAAATTTTGATTCCGTTCTCCGCTTTGAAACCAGCTACGGCTTCTGCCACATTATCTGAGATGGGTTGGGAATAATTAAAGGTAATTCCCTGGTAGCTTCTGAGCTTTTTATCTATTTCCTCAATCAGTTCTTCGTAGCTGATCTTGCGTTTCCATTCATCTCTAGGCTGAAGATTGACGGCAAACTGCACAAATCCAAATCCGTTCGGGTCTGTTCCGTCATTACTCCGTCCGGTTTGAGCCAAGACATCGGTAACTTCAGGAAAGCTCATAATGTCTTTCTTTAAAAGGTCTGCGGTTTTCAGAGATTCTTTTAATGATGAACTCATCGGCATTTCTGCAGTAATCCAAAGTGAACCTTCATTCAGTTGGGGCAGGAATTCTGTTCCTAAAAATTTTCCTGAGAATAACGTCACTACCATGAAAGATATGGCAACAATTAAACTCATTCTTTTATGTTGAAAAGTATAGTTGAATCCTTTGAGTACAATTCTATCCCAGAAATTAACAAACGGATTATTTTTTTCTTTTACATTCTTATTTAATAAGATATGGGAAAGAACGGGAACCAATGTCAGAGTGAATACCAATGCCCCTATCAAAGCAAATCCTAAGGTAAATGCTAATGGTGAAAACATCTTCCCTTCCACTTTCTGGAAAGAGAAAATAGGGATTAACGATGTAATGATGATTAATTTTGAAAAGAAGATGGCTTTTCCTAAACCTGTTCCAGTCTGCTTGATCCAGCCTCCTTTTGACAGTTTATTGAATTTTTCTGTTCCATATTTAAGCGCTTTATGATCGAGCATGACAAAAAGCCCTTCCACCATGACGACAGCTCCGTCAATAATAATCCCGAAATCTACCGCACCCAGCGAAAGCAGGTTGGCACTCATCCCGGCAAGCTTTAAGCATAAAAATGCGAACAACAGGGACAGTGGAATAATAATGGAAACAATGAGCGTGGTTCTCCAGTCTGCCATAAAGATCAGAACAATCACCGTAACAAGAATGATTCCCTCGATCAGGTTGTGCATCACGGTGTGTGTCGTGAAGTCCATCAGGTTGTCACGGTCGTAGAAGGTTACCATTTTGACATCTTTCGGAAGAACCTTTTCATTAAGCTCTTTGATTTTGGCTTTCACTCCAACCAGAACTTCCCTTGGGTTCTCCCCTTTTCTCATTACAACAATTCCTTCAACGGTGTCTTCATGATTATTCAATCCGGCTTGTCCGACTCTCGGCATTGAACTTTCGTGAACGTCGGCAACATTTTTGACCAAAACAGGATTTCCGTTGTCATTCTGAATGGTAATATTCCCTATATCATTAATGGATTTAACCAAACCGATTCCTCTTACCACATAAGCCTGACCATTTTTCTCAATAACATCACCTCCGACATTTAAATTGCTTTTGGTAACGGCATCATACACCTGAAGCGGCGTCAGATTGTATTTATCCAAAGCTCTCGGATCAATACTTAATTCAAAAACCTTGTCCTGGCCTCCGAAAACATTGATGTCTGCAACTCCCGGAACGCCTCTCAGTGCGCGGTCGACTACCCAGTTCTGTAAAGTCAGCAGTTCTCTGGAATCTTTCGTTTTACTTTCCAGGGTATATCTGAAAATTTCCCCGGTAGGCCCGTAGGGTGGCTGAACTTCCGGATCCACCTCATCAGGAAGGCTTACGGTTCTTAATTGGTTATTCACCTGATTTCTGGCGAAAGTATCATCCACCCCATCGTCGAAAAGAATTTTAACGATAGAGAGACCAAACATCGTGGTACTTCTCACACTCGTTTTCTTCTGCACCGGGCTCATGGCCAATTCAATGGGCGTAGTCACAAAACGTTCCACTTCTTCTGCGCTCCGCCCATTCCATTGGGTTATAATAACAATCTGGGTATTGGTAACATCCGGGAAAGCTTCAATGGGCATATTTTTGAAACTGATAAAACCCGCAATGGCCAAAATAGCAACCCAGATAAAGGTAAATGCTTTATTTTTTAACGAGAAAGCAATTATATTTTTAATGAATTTATTCATAGTAGAAATTAGATGTTAGACTTTAGATATTAGACTAATAACTAAATGTTTAATTGTTGGGACAATTTTAAAGATGTTAATTAAAAAAATTGAAGGCTTTTGAACCATTAAGTTTTTATTTTAGGATTTAAGATTATGAAGCAGTCGCAGCCGAATTTGGGTAAGAGGAATGCTTAAGAATATCTTCAGATGCTTTTCTTAATTCAGCTTAACTTCTTCCTTCAACATGATCAATAATTCTTAATGGTTCAAAATCAATTTTAATTATTCAGAGAACGGTAAATTAAAAGTTGATTATTAGTGATTACTTCTTCTCCTTCAGACAAACCTTCGGAAACATAAGTGATATCTCCGGTCTGCTTTAAAATCTTTATTTCTTTAACCTTAACATCTGTTCTTGATTTAAAAATCACCACAAAACTTCTGTTATCATCAAAAATCACAGCTTTGGAAGGAACTGTGAGGGCTGTATTATTTTCTGAGCTTGTCACTTTTATGGTTGCCTTACTTTCAGGAATTAATAATCCGTTTGCATTGTCTAAAACAACTCTTGCCTGCATTGCATTGGTTTGCGGATCAATAATTTTAAATATTTTATCAATTTTTCCATCAAAAACTTTGTCCGGATAAGACAATGTGGAAACCTGGGCTTTCATTCCGAGACTTATTTTTTCGATGTCTGATTCGTTGACATTCATGATCGCCCAAACGTTGGTCGTATTCGCCACATCAAAAATATTATCACTTCTGTCACTTCTCAACTGCATATCTTTATTGATATTCTTCTGAACGATGTAACCGCTGATCGGAGCCACAACACTGTAAATATTTCCTTTCTTTACATTATAAACCGTACTCACCGCACTTGCTCTCTGCATTTGGTCCTGAGCCTTCTGCAATTGGCTCTTGGCTTCCAGTACATCTCTTTCAGTATTCAGTTTTCCCTCGTACATTTCCTTGGCAACACGAAGATTGTTTTGAGCAACAACCAAATCCGTTTTTGCATCGCTTACATCTTTCTGAACTTCCGCCAACTCCGTACTTCTGATGGTCGCCAAAATCTGTCCTTTCGTCACATGATCTCCCAACTCTACATTTACACTTAAAACATTTCCTCCAACCAGCGGATAAACATCTATATAGCAGTTTTTATCTGCGGATATTTTCCCGTAAAAATTATAATCGTCTTCTATATTTTTTTTCTCAACTTTTGCTAAAGAAATCGACTTCAGCATTGTGTTGCTCAGTTCAAAGCCTTTTTTTGCCTGTGGTTTAGCCTCTTCCTCTTTTTTTGAGCAAGACAAGACTGACAAAACCACCATTGTTAGGGTTATATATTTTTTCATGTTTAATAGAAGATTTTCGTTTGTACTAGTTGATTAAGCTGTTCTGCCGATTGTATAATTTCATTCTTCATATCGAAGATCTGGAGAGCCGTCTCTCTGTAACTGTCCATGAAATCTGTAAATTCTATAAGGCTGATGTTTCCTTTTCTGAAGTTTTTCAGCATTCCATCATACACAATTTCCATATTGCTAAGGTCTGTGGTTTTAATTTCTGCAAGCTGGTCGTACTGATTTTTCCATGTTTTGTAGGCAGCCTGAACTTTAGTTTCAAGGTTCAGTTTCTGATAATCTGCATTTTTCTGGTTCTGTTGAATGGCATAATTGGCTTTTTCCACATTTCCCTGATTGGATTTCCATAGTGGCAGTGGAATCCCGATCATAAGATTAACCTCATTTTTAAAAGTCCCTCCATTCTGGTCCCATCCTGCTCCTACATTAAGGTCCGGAACATTCAGAGATTTCTGCCACTGTGCATATAATTTGCTGTTGTCAATTAATTTCAGGAAATATTGATAATCAGAATTATGTTCCAGTGCTTTTCTCTTTAGCTCATCTTCGTCTCCGAAGGGCTGGGCTGCAAGAATTTCTTTTGCATCAGCGTCAGAAAGCTGCGGCTCTATTTCATCGGAAATTCCGGTCAGCACTTTTAAATTTTGTTCAAATTCAAGGATGTTTTTATTAATTCCCAGTTTATCATTATTAAGCTGGATCACGAGACTCTGCAGCCTTACTTCGTCTTTAAGGGAAACGTTACCTTTGGCTGACTGTAGGCGGTAAGCATTTAACAGGTCATTCATATACTCCAGCTGCTTATTGGTATTGCCAAGCTTCTGTTTCTCATAATATAAATTGAAATAAGCAGCACGAAGCTGAGCTCTCAGGTCCACTAAAAGCTGCGAAAACTGAAGCTGGGCAAGTTCTTTGTTCGATTTTGCAAAAGCAATTTCATTTTTCTTTTTTCCTCCCATATAGATCAGCTGGGTGATCTCCGCTCCTTTGGCATGGCCTATATCAAAAGCTTTTTTACCTTCAGGATTGTAGGCATTGATCTGACCGCTCAGCTGTGGCAGTTCCCAAATCTTAGCCTGCAGAATATCTGCATCGGCCATATTGATGTTATATTGTTCTGCAAGAAGCTGAAGATTATTTTTCTGAAAAGCCTCTTCACAGTCCAAAAGTGACATCTGCTGCTGTCCTGCCATGAATGAGGAGATGGCAATAAACAGCCCTGCAATTTTGTTCATTCTATCTTTATTTATGATACAAAATTGCCTTTACATGATTAAAAGGGCCTTAAAGAAGCCTTAAAAAAAAATTAAATTTGGTTTAGGAATACGAAATTTATTTGAAAACTTACCCTTTAAACCATATTAAGGTCGGGAATAGGAATAAGTATATGTTTACAACTATAGATTATAAAAAGCGCAACTAAGACTGTTTATTAAATATGATGCTAAATTTATTTGTACTTTCAGCCGGGGAAGAATATTTGATTCTTGCGTTGTGATACTCCAGGATTCGTTTAACAATTCGAAGTCCAAGACCCGAACCGGAAATATTTTGAGAATTATTACCTCTCATAAAAGCTTCAAACAGTTTTGCCTGCTCTTCTTCAGGTATGGTATCTCCATGAGAAATAACATCAACCGTAAGCTGATCATTGGTTTCTGTTATCAAAACATCCACTTCTGCATCATCAGAATATACGGCTGCGTTTTTAAAAAGATTGATAAAGACAATGACTAAAAGAGAATGGATGCCACTAATCGTAAGCAGTCCGTTTTCCGAAGTATCTTCAGAGATCAGAAAATCCAGCTTCAAAGTGGGATAACTTTTTTCTACTGCTTCGAAGGCTTCAAAAATAACTTCATCAATCCTTACTTCTTCATAAATGCTCTGAATATTCTCTTTGTCGAATTTTGTAAGCAATAAAAGGGAATTGGTAAGATCCGACAACTGATACACATCCCGTTGAATCTGTTTTAAAGAAGCAAGGGTTTCAGGAGAGTGCTTTTCAAATTTGATCAGGTTTTCCAGCTGAAATGCCATTCTTGTAATAGGAGTCCTGATTTCATGTGATGCACTTGCCGTAAAATCTTTCTGTGACTGAAAGACATCATCCAACCTTGCAATCATGGTATTAAAGGATTTGGCTAAAACATTAATCTCATCATCAGACTCCTGGACCGGGATCTGTGTGGTAAGTTTATGAGCAGTAACTTCGGAAATTTCGGTATTCAGATCTTCCAACGGACGTAGGAACTGCCCCATGAAATAATAACTGAAAAAACCGATGAGAAGTGTACTCATTACATAAGCTGTGATCAGAAGATATTTAAGGTATTCGAGTTTCGATTTCCCATTGGTATCAAAAGCACTGGTAAGAATGTAGTAATTCTCCCCATTGATGTTTCGAAGTGCTGCATAGATCTCCGGAACAGTTTTTTCACTGTATATGATCTTCTTTTCATCCAGCTCTTTGAGAATCGCATTATCCCAGGTTACATTACGGTCTTTGATTGTACTGTAGACCAGTTCTTTGTCTGCATTGAAAATTAAGATTGTTTCATTGAGAAGGATATTGTCTGAATTTTCGTTAAAAAAAATAGGTGCTTCTTCTTCGAAATTCCTGGACTTTGAAATGAAGTGTGAAGTAAATTCAAGGCGCTGTCTGAATCTTTCTTTGAACTCATCTCTTCTAAAATCATTAAAAGATAGATAGATCACCGCCATCACCATTGCAAAAAGCAGGGAAAAAGCGATACTTAATGTTAATGCTATCTTTCTTTTTAAAGACATTTATAATGGGCTTAGGTAATATCCGAAACCAGAACGGGTGTGGATAAGTTTAAGTTTAAAATCCTTATCGATCTTTTTTCTCAAAAAATTGATGTAGACTTCCACCGTATTGGTATTCGTATTAAAATTATGTTCCCACACATGTTCTGTGATCTGCTGCTTGGAAACAGTTCTTCCCTGTGCCTCTGCAAGATAGACCAGCAGCTGAAATTCTTTAAGAGTAAGGGCTATTTCATTGCCTGCTCTATAGACTTTCTGTTCAGTTTTATTGATGATAAGGTCGTCTACCCTGATGATATCCTGGTCTGCAGCATCGGACGGGGACTTTCTCCTTAGCAGCGAATTGATTCTCAGCAGCAGCTCTTCAAACTGGAAAGGCTTCACCAGGTAATCATCTGCAAGTCTGGTAAACGCATCTTTTTTATCAGAAATGTCTCCGTAAGCCGAGATAATGATGATGGGAGTATTTTTATCGAAAGAACGGATGGTCTGGCAAACGTCAAGCCCGTTTATCTTGGGAACATTGATGTCGAGCAGATACAGGTCATACGTATTGTTCTTGATTTGCCGGAGAAAGGTTTCGCCATCATAAATCTTATCACAGGTGAAGCTGTTCGATTCTAAAAACCGGCAAAGCTCCGCCGAAAGAATGAGGTCGTCTTCCAATAAAAGAATATTCATCAAAATCTTATTTTATACGAATTTAACGAAATTTTTATGTTCCTGTATTATCCATTGAAGGCTGATGGACAGATTTAATTAAATTTTAAGGTAAATTTTTACAAAAAAAGGAGTAATTATTGTTTTTTTGTTGCTGAAGATTTCTGGGAGGCATACTATAAACCAGACTTAAAACTAGATTTTAGGGTAAAAAAAAATCCCGAAAAGATTCGGGAAATATAGAGAGCCAACTACGGGACTTGAACCCGTGACCTCTTCCTTACCAAGGAAGCACTCTACCGCTGAGCTAAGTCGGCATTGAAGCAAAAAAATCACACTAATTAGCGTGATTTTCTTTGAGCGGAAGACGGGGGTCGAACCCGCGACATTCAGCTTGGAAGGCTGACGCTCTACCAACTGAGCTACTTCCGCAATTTTGTTTCCAAAACTATTGGTAACGCTGTGCAAATCTAGGAAAATCCTTTTAAATCTACAAAACTTTTTTTATTAATATAAATGTGGGGAGAGCAGGATTCGAACCTACGAAGCCGAAGCAACTGAGTTACAGTCAGTCCCATTTAGCCACTCTGGAATCTCCCCTCATGTTATATTAAAATTGAGCCTCCAGAGGGATTCGAACCCACGACCCCGAGATTACAAATCACGTGCTCTGGCCAACTGAGCTATGGAGGCAATTTTAAAATGTAAACTGAAGGCTTTAGAGAAAATCTACTCTATGCTTTTCAGCAGTTAAAAAAAAATCACCCTCTAGCAGAGTGATCTATTTTGAGCGGAAGACGGGGGTCGAACCCGCGACATTCAGCTTGGAAGGCTGACGCTCTACCAACTGAGCTACTTCCGCAATTTTGTTTCCAAAACTATTGGTAATGCTGTGCAAACTTAGGAAAAATCCTTTAGATACACAAGTTTTCATCTAATATAAAATGTGGGGAGAGCAGGATTCGAACCTACGAAGCCGAAGCAACTGAGTTACAGTCAGTCCCATTTAGCCACTCTGGAATCTCCCCTCATGTTTATATTAAAAAGAGCCTCCAGAGGGATTCGAACCCACGACCCCGAGATTACAAATCACGTGCTCTGGCCAACTGAGCTATGGAGGCATATAAAAAAGAATTCAAAAGATCGCTGTTCCCTTTTTGCGAGTGCAAATATAGAACGGATTTTTTGAATTCTCAAACTTTTCTATAACTTTTTTAAACTTTTTTTACTACGCCATTTCTTTTTTCTTGATTAATAGCTTTTTAGCAGTATCAACACATAGGTCTAAACTTTCTTCAAAAGTTTCAGACGTCTTTTTTACAACGATATCGTCGCCTGGGACGGCTAAAATAAGCTCGGCAGTTTTGTTGTTTCTATCAGAGTTATTTTCAACTTTTAAGAACACCTTACACTCATGAATTTTATCATAAAAGGTTTCCAATTTGCTTACTTTTTTGTCAATGTGTGATTCTAATGGTTCGTGTGGAGTTAAACCAATTGATTGAACTGTGATCTTCATAATTCTTCTTTTTTAGATGCTCGAGGATGAGCCTGATTAAACACTTTTTTCAATTGTTCAATATTAGCATTCGTATAGACTTGAGTACTTGCAAGACTGGAATGCCCTAATATTTTTTTTACTTTGGAGATCTCCGCCCCATTATCCAAAACGTGTGTAGCAAAGCTATGCCGAAGGATGTGAGGACTTCTTTTTTCTTTCGTTGTTACAAGACTAAGGTACTTATTAACTACCACATAAACAAATTTTTCATTGAGTTTTTTACCCTTTTTATTGATGAAAAAATAGGTTTTATATTCGGTATCAGATTTCCTTATTTCCAGGTAACTTCTAAGCAGATTTGAGAGGTCTGCGGAAATGGGAATAAAACGTTCTTTATTTCCTTTTCCTATTACCTTGAGCTCATTTCCTTCTAGGTTAACGTGTTCAAACATCAGGCCACAAAGCTCAGCTTTACGCATTCCGGTCTGGTATAATACCTCTATAATACATTTTTCCAGAATATCGGGTTGATCTATCAGAACACCGTCACTGAGCGCCTGCATTTCTTCCTGTGAGATAGGAATCTGTTTTTCAGCGTAAAACTTAAGGGAAGATATACTTTCCGTGGGAGAGACTTTAATTTCACCGACCTTTAAAAGGAATAAATAAAAACTTCTGAGGGATGATAATTTTCTATTGATGCTTCTTTTTGAAATATTATTTTCGCTCAATTCGACGATAAAATTCCTGATTACTTTTTTATCAGCCTTGGAAATATCTTCAGAAGCTTCTGTTTTAAGGTAGAAATGGGAAAAGTCTTCAAGATCTTTTCGGTAACTTGTAATAGTGTGAGGCGAATACCTCTTTTCGAACTGTAAATATTCTAAATACTTATCTAACATTACATAAGGTATAAAAACAAAAATTCACCTCTCAAATATACGTATTTAAGAAGTGAATTTAGTATGTGGTTAAGAAAAATCTTAAGCCTGCTCTTCCTTGCTAAGTCCTCTTTGTTTGTAAGCGGCCTTTAGTCTAGCTTGTCTTAAAGTTACAGAAGGCTTAATAAACGCTTGTCTAGATCTCAATTGACGAACTGTACCCGTTTTATCAAATTTTCTTTTATATTTTTTTAAAGCTCTGTCGATGGATTCCCCATCTTTTACTGGAATTATTAACATATTTTACATCTCATTTTGGAT
Source organism: Chryseobacterium lathyri (assembly GCF_019970085.1). Classification (NCBI taxonomy): domain Bacteria; kingdom Pseudomonadati; phylum Bacteroidota; class Flavobacteriia; order Flavobacteriales; family Weeksellaceae; genus Chryseobacterium; species Chryseobacterium lathyri. Next base: position 206,490 of record NZ_JAHXYG010000006.1, read on the forward strand.
TGCAAAACTAGACATTTTTTATTAAACTGCAAAATTTAGCTCCACTTTCTTTAAAAAACACATTATAAGTTATCCACAATCAGATACAATAATGTGGACAAGTATGCTATTTTTAAAATTTTGAGTCCTCTCTATTATCCGTTATATACTAATAACAGCAATATAAACATACTGGGGATTATCTGAAAAGTATGTCATATTATGAACTATATGTAAACAAAAATCCCTATCTTTGTAGCTACTTTATTCATGGGGTTGACTGGTTTCGACAGCAAGATCAATGGGTAAGTAAGCATGCAGAGAACCGTAGCGCGATCTCTTTAATCCCTTGCTACACAACTTTAACTGGCAACGAAGAGTTCGCTCTTGCAGCTTAATATCGAAGTATAGTAGATCAAGCGTTTTCCTGAAGATAGTAAGGAAGCAAGATATCTCACAAATGCTCTGTTCTGCGGCGTTTGATTCTGGGATATAGGAATGCAGGAATAAGGTTTCAGATGCTTTGGCTGAAACTCGAAAACTTCAGAAGATAAGCTGGAAGTTGGGTGTCTGCCCTCTGCCTCCAGTCGAAAACCAATGGTAGAATAAGCATGTAGAAATCTTATGTATTGCTTGTTTGGACGAGGGTTCGAATCCCTCCAACTCCACTTTTAATAAAAAAGGTCCTTTTCCAAGGTCCTTTTTTTATTTTGTTATACCATATAGATATTAAAACGAAATTTTCAAAATTTCATCATCCAGTTATTGAGGTCTTCATGCGAAGGAATATCCAGTTGTTTCCTTAATCTGTTTTTTTTGGTTTCAATTCCCCGAATAGTCAGGTGATTATAATGAGCAATTTCTTTAGTAGAAAAATTGAGACGGAGCAATGCACAAAATTTAAGCTGTCCTGAAGTGAGAAAAGGATACGTTTCTGATAGTTTTTTATAAAATTCCGGATAAATCTCTTTAAATCTTAAAAGAAAAGCAGGATCATCTGATTTTGCTAATTGAACTACTTCTTCAAAAGCATCATTCATTTTATCTTCCAAATCAGAAATCACCACTTCCTTTTGTTTCTTCTCCTTTCTTTCTTTTCGGTATCTTTTAAAATATCTTACTGCATAATAGACCATGATCAATAAGACACTTAAAATAAGCCCTAAAATAATATAAAATCTACCGGATTGCTGTTTACTTGTTTCGTTATCCCGTATTGATTCTTTATTTACAGCCATTTTTTCGACATTGCGCAAGCTGTCATCAAGTTTTTTATATTTATTTCTGTAAAACAAGGAATTTTTATAATCTTTTTGTTTTTCATAAACAAGAGCAAGATTATCATAAACATCCTTCAATTGATAAGGTCTTGCACTCAATTTTGTAATAGGTAAAGCTTTCTTTAAATAGAAAAGAGCACTATCCTGTTCATCACTCTTATAATAATAAGAACCCATATTACTAAAAATAAAACCCACATTTACCGTATCTTTTCTTGAAATGGAAAGCCTCAATGCTTTGCGGCTATAGTAACGTGCAGAATCAAGTTGATGAACTTCGGAAAAATACATCCCTATATTAGAATACATTGGAATTAAGGATATTTCTTTTTTATCTTTATCCTGCATTTTATTATACCACTTCAAACTTTCTTTAAGATAAACTAATGTACTTTTATCATAAGATAATCTCATTTCACTTTTGAGGATAACCAGATCACTAAATAATGATCCTTTTCCCGCAAACATCTCATCTCCTTTTAGTTTTGAGGCTTTTTCAAGGGCTTGCTTCAACAAACTTTCCGATTTATTATAAACTCCCAACTTCATATAAGATATTGCCCTCATACGAATAGCCAGCATTTCAAAAAACGGATAACCAAGTTTATGAGCATAATCTTCCAGTCTTAGAGAATATTCTATTAGTTTTTCGTATTCTGCCATATCATAATAAACAGTTAAAGCACGATACATTGCATACATTTCTTCCTTCTCATACCCACTTTCACCAGCAATATCAACGTATTTAAAAAGCAGTTGTAAAGCTTCCTTTTTATTGGTCATACTAAAAGCTGCTATTTTACCAAGACTATCTATTTCTTTTGGGGTATATTTTTGTCCTAAAAGATGTACAGAAACAGAAATTGTGAAAAGCAGAAAAAGTATTTTTTTCAACATAGTATTAATGCATATTTATGATGTAAGTAAAGTTAAAAAAAAGACTTCACTTTAATTAAATAAAACCATATCATTTAATTTGCATTCTAAATAATGTATAGTAAATCATTATAATGAATCTTTCAGAGATTTATTGATTGTATGTAAATTACCCTCTGTCATATACTGTAATACAAAAATTTGGATTACCACTTTTTCGGCGGCTTTACTATTAATAAAAATCAAAAGTTTTTTTGTTGCAAAATCCACTTTGGCAGAATGAATTTCAGTTAAAGGGATTTCTACCTGCCTGTAAAACATCAACAGGGATCCTATACGTATTGGATAAAATTCTTTTATACTGAATACTGCTTCAGAATTTTCTATTTCAATATATCTCAGATTAAGCAGCAGAAACAGAAAAAAAATGATTAATAAACAGATAACAATCTGAATACAATATAAGTATAAGAAACTTACACAAAGTAAATAGGACATTATCAATATAAAGAATTCTAATAAAATACTGAAAAAATAAAAATACATCCAGCGATCAACCTTTTTTTTATTATTTATTCTGATCATAGTTTTGTTTAGAATTTAAAATAGTGGCTGCTGTAGCAGCCACTATTCAAATACACATATGTAAAAAATGAAAAAAAAAATCTAGAATTAGTGTACCACTTTTAGAAAATCACCTGTTCTGTACAACGCCCCAATAGGTAACCCAGCTGCAATGGCTGCTGCGTTATCTGGAAGGTCACTACATCCCTCAATAATTGCAGGCGTAAGATCTGAAGCCTGCTTTACTACATGAAGTGGTGCAGCGGGAGCATTAACCCCGATACCTACTCTTCCTTCGAAATAGTTTTTGGTACTCACTCCTTTAGAATATAAGTTGTAACTAGTCGCAGCTGTTCCTCCGGAAAAAGTAAAGTCGTCAATATAAATACCATATGCATTAGCAGGAGTAGCATTCCTAGAAGCTCTATTGATGTGAAGCCCATAAAGATTGGTAAACTTATTATTGGCCGCAGTACCCGTCAAATTAATCTGGCTTCTCAATCCTGCTCCATAAGTAATATTTCTGACTCCTGCATCCTGAGTATACAAAGCTCCATCAAGACCAATAGCTTCAAAAGAGGTTATATTACCCGCTCCTGCAAGAGTTACGCGCAATTGTGCACCTTTTATATCTCCGCTTACAGTAAGTGATTTTCCAGCAGAAGCACTTGCAATTAAAATGGTATTATAAGATCTTAAATACGATGCTGTAACATCATTAGTGTTTGCAGTAATAGTTGGCCAAGTACTAAAAGCATACATTTGAGATATATTCCTATCACTAAGGTTAATCGAGTTATTCACACCATAATAAGAAGAAGACCCTGAAGATGCCGGTGATGCAGTAATAGAGTTATTCAATCCATAGGTTGAAAATGATCCGGATGTAGAGCTGTCATAGATTTGATTATTGAATCCAAACTTAAATCCTAACTTGTTACTAATTAATGTATTGTCAACACCTGTTGAATTTCCCGTATCTCCTGAGCTTGTAGTTTCCATAATCTGAAGATTAGCAGCCGGAGAAGTTCCGGGATTAACCCCAATTCCTACTTTGCCCATCTGATAAATGTCTTGGGTATTGGCAGAAGCCTGGGTATTGGTTCCAGAAATGTTCCAGGGCTCTTGACCTCCGCTTGTTAAGGCTTTCCATAAACTACCATCAAAATAATAATAACCAACAGCAGTCACATTGGCTGTTTTTGTTGTTGTATCAATAGGGAGTAATGCTTGGGTAACATAAATAATGGTTCCGGTTTGTGGAACATCATAATTGGCATCTTTTGCTTTCAGTTCAGTTCCTGTTAATCTTGGAGCAATAAAACCATCAGTTTTTGTAAGATCTGCAGGCGTGGATGTTACATCCAGCGTTGCTTTGGGAGTTGCGGTATTGATTCCGACCTGTCCATACGCAATAGAGGAGACAGCAATAGTTGCTGCTAATAATAATTTTTTCGTCATAGTGTTTGAAATTAAAAGTTATTAATTAAACTTTTTTGTTTGAATAATTTTTGGCAAAGTAAATTTCAAATCCGGACAACATGCAAAAAAAGCGCTACTTCAAATCTACGCCAGTTTTACAACTATCTGGAAATCAAAACAATTATTCACTAACACACAACATTGACCAACTCATTCAAAATGAGAAACTTTTCTTATTATTATTAAAATTGAACTTTAAAAATCTAGAATATAAGATTATTTCAGAAGCTTATATTTTCATTAAAAATGGATTTTTTAAATTAAAAAGCAGATTTACACTACTGCATAAGAAACAGAATAGTATCTTGAATAGTATATAAGTTTTATGGTAAAACAATGCAAGCTTTAGAATTACTGAATAATTTCAATTTAATAAGATGCTGATAAGTAAGGAAAATAGGAGCTTAAAAAATGAATGGAATTATTTTAATCAATGACTTTTCAATTTCGCATCAGCAGACACCCTAACATAACCATCTGAAAACTAAAAGACTAAAACCAAACAAACTAAAATGAAAGCTTCTAGTCCACAAAAAAGACTAAAAAAATGTTTTATCGTGAAGAATTTTATATATTTGCACCATCTAACAATTAAAAAAATAATTTACTATGTCAGACATTGCATCAAGAGTAAAAGCTATCATCGCTGATAAGCTTGACGTTGAAGAAACAGAAGTAACTCCTGAAGCTAGCTTCACTAACGATTTAGGAGCTGACTCATTGGATACAGTTGAGTTAATCATGGAATTTGAAAAAGAATTCAATATTCAAATCCCTGATGACCAGGCTGAAAAAATTACTACTGTAGGGCACGCTATCGCTTACATCGAAGAAGTAGTAAATAAATAATATTCTTCAACAAAAAAGAAAATTTTAAAAGTTTATGGAATTAAAAAGAGTAGTTGTAACCGGTTTTGGCGCAATAACACCGATTGGAAATAATGCAAAAGAATACTGGGAAAATCTTCTTAAAGGTGAGAGCGGTGCTGCTCCGATTACTCTTTTTGATGCCAAAAACTTTAAAACTAAATTCGCTTGCGAGGTGAAAGGCTTCGATCCATTACAGCATTTCGATAAGAAGGAAGCTAAAAAAATGGACCGGAATACCCAGCTTGGGCTGGTAGCTGCAAGAGAAGCGGTAGCGCACTCCAGGATTATGGAAGACAATGTAGATAAAAACAGAGTCGGTGTAATCTGGGGGTCAGGAATCGGAGGTTTAGAAACTTTTGAAACTGAGGTTTTAGGATGGGCGAACACGGAAATTCCAAGATTCAATCCATTCTTTATTCCTAAGATGATCGCGGATATCACTCCTGGACATATTTCAATAGAGTATGGCTTTCACGGGCCGAATTATACTACGGTATCTGCCTGTGCATCTTCAGCCAACGCTTTAATTGATTCCAAGATGATTATCCAGCTTGGAAAAGCAGATGTTATTGTATGCGGAGGCTCTGAAGCAGCCGTAACAGCAAGTGGTGTCGGTGGATTTAATGCGATGATGGCACTTTCTACAAGAAATGACGATCCTAAAACAGCTTCAAGACCTTTTGACAAAGACAGAGATGGCTTTGTGTTGGGCGAAGGAGCAGGATGTATCATCCTTGAGGAATATGAGCACGCAGTAAAACGTGGTGCTACAATTTATGCAGAATTACAAGGTGGCGGGATGAGTGCAGATGCACATCACATGACTGCCCCGCATCCTGAAGGACTGGGAGCTTATCTGGTAATGAAAAACTGTTTGGAAGACGCAGGCTTAACTGCTGATGAAGTAGACCATATCAACATGCATGGTACCTCTACTCCATTAGGAGATATTGCAGAATCCAACGCAATTTCAAAATTACTGGGCGAGCACGCTTTTGATATTCAGATTAATTCTACAAAATCAATGACCGGACACCTTCTGGGAGCTGCCGGAGTAATTGAAGCTATCGCTGCATTAGGAACTATTATTCATGGTATTGTTCCGCCTACCATCAACCATTTTACTGATGATGAAAATATTGACAGCAGACTGAATTTCACATTCAACAACGCTGTTAAGAAAGATGTGAAAGTAGCCATGAGCAATACTTTTGGATTTGGCGGGCATAACGCTTGCGTTCTATTTAAGAAAATCTAAATTCAATGAATGGAGTTACAGAAATACTTTTCTAAATTCCTTCTCAAACAAAGAAAAAGAAAATTAACGGAGAGAGACTATTTCCTTAGTACCGAGCTGAAAAAAATGCTGGGTGCGGAGGTTCAGAATATTGCTCTTTACCGTGAAGCTTTTTCTTTAAAAAGTTCTTCTAAAAATCAAGACTGCAATTACGAGAGGCTTGAATTTTTGGGAGATTCTGTTTTGGGTACAATTATTTCCTGTCATCTGTTCCAGACCTATCCTCAGGCTAATGAAGGATATCTGACACAGATGAAATCTAAAATTGTTAATAGGAAGAATCTTAATAAATTAGGAGAAGACCTGAAGCTTATCGATCTTTTGCAGAAGCAGGGATCCGCAGCATTGGGAGAAAACATTTCCGGAAATTTATTTGAGGCACTTATTGGTGCTGTTTATCTGGACTTTCATTATGATGCCTGTAAGAGGATCATCTTGGAAAGATTATTGACTCCTAGTGAAATTAACAAGCTTGAGAATAAAATTGTAAGCTATAAAGGTCTTCTGCTTGAATGGAGCCAGAAGAAAAAAGTAAATATAAAATACGAGACCTGTGAAGAGGTCCAGGCCAATAAAGCGGTGGTATTCAGGTGCCACGTCTGGCTGGGAGAAGAAAAGATCGCCAATGCGACGGAAACTTCCAAAAAGAAAGCGGAAGAAAAGGCAGCACAAAGAGCATTTTATATTTTAAACAAAAAAGAAAACATACTTGGAAATTCAAAAACTTTATGATCTGGATGATATAGAATTTGAAGATATTGCCATAGGATTGGTAAGATTAGCAAAAGATATACCTGCTCATGAGTTTTTCTACAAAATAAATCAAATCAACGGCCTTACCTTTTCCAGAAAGAAAGATGTGATCATTCACGGGGCTTATTATGATTATTATTTCCCGAGATTTGAGGCTTATCATAAGTTTACAAAGACATGTTTTACATTTATTTCGAACCGATCCTCGGAAAGTACGCAAAAAAAACTGCAGACCGAGCTCTTTACAGGAGAAGAAAACATTAAATTTTTATTAAATAATCAGGTAGATGTAGAATATATTCTGCATACTTCGGAACAAATTCCTGATTTTTCCGTAATTTTGCTCCCGGAAAATCTTGTATTTCCGATACAAGACTATACACTAGGTTCTGAAGAAGAACTTTATCAAATTATCCAGTATTATGAATAAGTATTTAAAGAAGACAAAAATTATTGCAACACTAGGGCCTGCTTCATCGTCGAAGGAGGTAATGTTAGGACTCATGAAAGCAGGTGTTGATATTTTCAGAATAAATTTTTCACATGCAGATTACGAATTAGTTCGAAATAATATTGAAATTATCAGAGAGCTTAATCAGGAATACGGTTTTTCTGTGGGTATCCTTGGAGACCTTCAGGGACCGAAACTGAGAGTAGGTGTCGTAAAAGAAGGTTCTTACCTGAACCCCGGCGATATTCTTACTTTTACGAATGAGAAAATAGAAGGTGATTCCACTAAGGTTTACATGACGTATCAGCAGTTTCCTCAGGATGTAAAAGTTGGGGAGAGAATCCTTATTGATGACGGAAAGCTGATGTTGGAGGTTATTGAGACCAACGAAATAGATACGGTAAAAGCAAAGACTATTCAAGGGGGACCTCTGAGCTCTAAAAAGGGAGTGAACCTGCCGAATACCAATGTATCTCTTCCTGCTCTTACGGAAAAAGACGTTCAGGATGCCAATTTCATGCTTGACATGGAGGTTGACTGGATTGCACTTTCTTTCGTACGACACGCACAGGACATTATCGACCTGAAAAAGCTGATCGACAGCCATCCAAACGGAAAATTCAAAACTCCGATTATTGCTAAGATCGAAAAGCCTGAAGGTGTTAAAAATATTGACGAAATTTTATTGGAATGTGACGGACTTATGGTTGCCCGTGGTGACCTTGGGGTGGAAGTTCCGATGGAAGAAGTTCCAGCTATCCAGAAAAATCTGGTAGAGAAAGCAAGATTTTACTCAAAACCGGTAATTATTGCTACACAGATGATGGAAACAATGATCAACAGCCTTACGCCGACAAGAGCAGAGGTAAATGATGTTGCCAACTCTGTATTGGACGGCGCGGACGCAGTAATGCTTTCCGGAGAAACTTCTGTAGGAAGATATCCGGTTCAGGTAGTTGAAAACATGTCAAAAATTGTACAGAACATTGAGAAGACGCATTTTTATCAGCATAAAAATGAACCTATCGAAAAAGACTATAACTGTATTGATGAGAGATTCATTACCAACAGGGTATGTCTTGCAGCAGTAAGAATTGCTAAAACTACCAATGTTTCTGCTATTGTTACCCTGACGCATTCAGGATATACAGCATTTCAGCTGGCAGCACACAGACCGAATTCCCATATCATTGTATACAGCGGAAACCGAAGAGTGATCACAATGCTGAACCTTCTTTGGGGAGTTCATGCCTTTTATTATGACATGAAAAAATCTACCGATGAAACAATTATCCAGGTAAATATGCTGACACACAACCATGGTTATATTGAAAGCGGAGACTTTGTGATCAACATCAATGCTACTCCATCTTACGAAGGTGGAAAGACAAATACATTAAGACTGACAACAGTTTAGATAATAAGCAATAAGCAATAAGCAAAATTACTTAGCTACTATATAAAAATCCCGGAAATAGATGTTTCCGGGATTTTATTTTTTATATTGTTAACGTAGGTTTACACAAATACATTATACATTATACATTATACATTATACATTATACATTATACATTATACTTTATACTTTATACTTTATACATTATACAAATCAATTTCCTACAATTGTTCTTGCTGTTACAAACTCTTTTAAAGCCAATAATGATAACTCCGTTCCATATCCTGAAGCCTTGCTTCCACCGAATGGAAAACGCGGGTCAGAGCTTGTCATTCTGTTGATATTTACCGTTCCTGATTCCAGATTTTCGATGAAAAACAGCTGACGTTCTTTATTTGCAGTCCAAACAGAGTTTGAAAGCCCAAAAGGAATATCATTAGCCATTTGTAAAGCCTCTTCATCACTTTTAGCGATCATAATCATCCCAAGAGGTCCGAAAAGTTCTTCTTTTAAAATAGGGTTTCCTTCCTGAACACGAATTAAACCGGGTTTAAATTCATTTTCAGAAATTCTTTCCAAAGGAATAATAATTTCAGCCCCATTTTCCAATGCTCTGTTGAATTGAGCTTCCAGCTCATCGGCCAGGTCCGGTCTTGCCATTCCCGCTAATTTAGTTTCCTTATTTAAAGGATCTCCAACTTCATAAGTTTTATATTCTTCAATGAACTTCGGCAAAAATTCATCTTCAATTTTTTCATCAATAATAAATCTTTTAGCGGCAGTACAGGTTTGTCCGCAATTTTGAAGTCTGGATTTTACTCCTGCTTTTGCCGCTTCATCTAAATCTGCATCATCGAAAATAATGAAAGCATCACTTCCACCTAATTCCAATAAAGATTTTTTGATATTCAAACCAGCAATTGAAGCTACTTCTCCACCAGCTTTTCCACTTCCTGTAAGACTTACTCCTTTTACAGCATCATGCTCAAGAATTTCTTTTACGGCTTTATGTCCCACTTCCAGATTCTGAAATACACCTTCCGGAAAACCTGCCTCTAAAAGGACCTCTACAATTGCATTTCCACTTCCAAAACAAATTGAAGCGTGTTTCAGAACTACTGTATTTCCGGCTAAAATAGCTGGAACAGCAAACCTCAATACCTGCCAGAAGGGAAAATTCCAGGGCATTACTCCTAAAATTACACCTTTCGGAACATAATGAACTTCAGAATAAGCAAATTCAGATTCAACTTTTTCAGGTTTTAAAATATTTTCAGCAACTGCATAGTAATTCATCATTAAAGCGCACTTTTCAACCTCAGCAATCGACTCTGAAATCGGTTTATTCATTTCAGCAGTAATAATTCTTCCGAATTTTTCTGAATTGTTCTTTAAAATTCCTGCCGCTTTTGCGATCAGCTTCTGCTTTTCTTCAAACGGTACTTTTCTCCATTCTGAAAATGTCTTATCTGCTTGAATAAGCTTATTTTCAATTAACTGTTCCATAATATAATTTCTGTTTTAAATTCACAAAATGAATTTATTAATGCCTTTATTCTAAAAGCAGTGTGAAAGTAACAAATTCTATTCCTTAAGGCTAAATAAAGTAATGATTTTTCTCTATCGAAATAATATAATTTATTCTCAGACCATAAACCATTCATTCACAAGACATGCGGCCAGCTTGGCTGTTCTGTCCTGAATATCAAGGGAAGGATTGACTTCTGCAGCATCAAGTGCTATCAGTTTTTTACTTTTTAAAATATGTCTGTAAAAATGCATAAAAGGGGTATCTGCAAAGATTCCATTATAGGCGGAAGCGGAAACTCCGGGGGCGATGGATGCATTGAAAACGTCCATGCAGATGGTAAGATAAGCAAAATCTACAGTCTCCATCAGCTCATCGATACGCTGGTAGATGGAAGGAAGATTTTCAAAAAAGAGTTCATCAGCAAGGATATATTTCATCCCGTACTGATGGGCTGTATCAAAAAGCTTCAGAGTATTTGAGTTTCTCTGGATTCCGACATGAAGTGAGTTGATCTGCCCTTCCTGTGCAATTTGCCAGAACCCTGTTCCGGAGCTTGCCCCTACTCCTTTTTCCGGCTGCCTGTTATCAAAATGGGCGTCTATATTGATGATCCCAATTTTCTGTTCCGGAAAAGCCGTTTTCACGCCTAAATAATGCGCATAGGTTACTTCATGGCCTCCTCCTAAAACGAGTGACTTTCCTCCTTTCAGCAAAACTTTTGAAACATTTTTCGCAAGGCTGTTCTGGGCACTTTCAAGATCGCCGTCTTCACAGGTTATATTTCCAAAATCAAGAAGGGAGAAATCCGGACGGATCACAGGGAAATTAGACATATTTTTTCGGATTACATCAGGGGCATCTTTGGCACCCTGCCGTCCTTTATTTCTTCTGACTCCTTCATCTACGGCAAAGCCATGCAGAACAAAATCATCTGCTTTAATATTGTCGTAATTATGTTCTTCCTTAACTCTTTGAAATATTCTGTGGAAAAGAGGTTCTTCTCCGTCTAATCTGCCTTGCCAAGTGTCCTGAAACATAGATCTAAATTAAATTTTAATTACTGCGTTTTATCCAGTAAATCTAAATAATATTGTTTAGATATTAAAACGCTCCTGTGTTCAATTTCAAAAATGCTCCATGACTTCTGTCATTCCTGTAATATGCTGATCTTAAATTATTTTTTTTTCTGATTGGCGTTACTGCTTATGAACATTTCATTTCGCTCTTCTGAAACAATTTCTAGGAATCGTTCATAATGCTTGAGTACATCAGAAATCAGTTCATTCTTTGTAAAGTACTGCACATCATACCCTTCTCTTCCATCTCCGAAATAGGATCTCGGATAGTGGGTTTTATTGTCATCGAGATCGGGAAGATTCTCTTCAGTGATCATGTATTCTGAAACGGTTTTCACTCTATTTTCAATTCCATAAATAAAATTATTGACGATTCCCTGGTGAATCTCTATTTCTATTCTGGCAGGATTTTCATAATGATTTATTTTGGCTTCAATTCCGTTCGCTGCAAATTCCTGCCGCAGATCTGTAAAGGCTTCTTTTGTTTTGATCTGAATAAAATGATCTACCGAAGAGTTATCTTTAAAGGAAACAATATTTTTTAAACGCTCTTTCCAAAACTCGCCTGACCATGGAACGGTTGAAGCAGAAAAGTTAGTCTCATAATATTTCTGGTCAATGATCAGTCCCTTCATCAAACTTACTATAAATAAAAGTATGATGACTGAAAAGGGTAATGCCGTAATTAAAGTCATACTTTGAAGCGCTTTTAATCCCCCGGCGTTTAATAGCAAAAGGGAAAGCACAGCGAGTAAAATACCCCAGAATACAATCTGCCATTTGGGAGATTTTTTAGCATTTTTGGTAGCGATACTGTTCATCACAAATATTCCCGAATCAGCGGAGGTCACAAAGAAAATAATAATGATGGCAATAACGAAAAACCCGGTCAGTGTTGATAAGGGCATATATTCTAAAAACCGGAACATCAATGCATCAGGATCGGACGCCAGTTGACTCAATTTTCCATTTGCAATATTTAAATCAAACCAGATAGCACTGTTTCCAAACACAGACATCCAGATAAAATTGAATAATGTAGGAAGTACTAAAACTGCCAGAATAAATTCTCTGATGGTTCTTCCCTTGGAAATCCGGGCGATAAATAATCCTACATAAGGCGACCATGAAATCCACCACGCCCAATATAAAATAGTCCAGTCATAGAACCATGGCAATGCATTTTTTTCGTAGACATGGGTATTGAAAGTAAGATTGAAAAAATTATTGATATAGTTTCCCAATCCATCCGTAAAACTTCCTATCAGATAGACCGTCGGGCCCAATATTAGTACAAAAAGTAAGAGTACAATGACGCTCATTACATTGATATTGCTTAAAATCTTTACCCCTTTATCCACTCCGCTAATCGCTGAAAATACAGAAAGAGTAATAAGACTGATCACAATAATCACCTGATTGGTAAAACTGTTTTCCGCGGTAATATGAAGTATATTTAATCCTGAACTGATCTGTACCACTCCAAATCCTAAAGTAGTAGTCAATCCGAAGAAAGTGCAACATAATGCAAATACATCAATTGCATTCCCCCATTTACCATTAATCTTATCTTTCAGCAATGGATAAAAACAGCTTCGTAATGAAAGCGGCAGCCTGTACCGGTAAGCAAAGTACGATAAAGAAAGTCCTACCACTCCGTAAATAGCCCAGGCATGAACTCCCCAGTGAAAAAAGGTATACAATTGTGCCTGCTTGGCTCTGCTAACGTAATGATTATCGGCAAAAACTTCGGAAGAATAATGCTGCATAGGTTCTGCCACACTAAAATAAATCAGCCCGATTCCCATTCCTGCTGCAAACAGCATTGAGATCCATGAGAAAAAGGAGTATTCAGGTTTGCTGTCGTTAGCTCCCAGCTTTATATTTGCATATTTACTGAACAGCAGGTAAACTAAAAAGATCACAAACAGAGTGACCGCCCATACATACACCCAGTTCAGATTAATAAATATAAATTGTTTAATCTCGTTTAAAATATTTTCCGTCGGCTTAGGATAAAGAGCCGAAAGAAAACATGTTCCGATAATAAAAATGAGACTTGGAATAGTAACACCTTTGTTGAAAGTAGACTTTAGATTTTCAAATTTCATCAAGTTTATTTTTTCGTATTAATATTGACAGACACCTGGCATAGCCCTGGCAGAAGTACTCAAAGAATAATATGACTGCGTTATTTTCCTTATCAAGGAGTGTACTTAAGAACTATAGAAAATTACTGTTTTATACAATGAATCAACAGTAATGGGGTCACAATATAAGAAAACTTAAATAAAAAATAAAAGTCTGAGGCTGTATTCCGCCTAATTTGCCTTGTAAAAAAATGTATTTTCTTTAATTTACATTGTAGTGTTCAAAGCTCTGCCAGTATTTATCTTTATAAATTTCAAGTGAAATTTTATACTGAGGATTGTCTTTTATGATCCGATCAAAAACTTTAGAAGGCTGCCTGAAGTCCTTGCTTGCAAAGTAAATGCTTTTGGAATTGTCTGCGGTTTCCCTGCCGATATACAAATGACCATCTTTTTGGCCAAGAAGTTCTATTGCATAGTCTTCAATGACATTCATTGTATTGTAATCCGCTTCTTCCGGAAAACCATTATTGTTCTTTCCATCGTAAGAAATTTTCAGGGCAGAAATCCATGGATAAGAGGCTTTTGCATCATATTTTAACAGAGAAGCATTGACTGTGGCCATAAGCGGCATTCCGTTTTCCAGAGTGGCTTCAAGAAGAGAAAACTGATCTTCACTTTCCAAAACCTGCCGGTCTTTATACTTTTCTGTAAATTCTCTTTCTCTCCACAGAAGAAATTCTTTTAGTTTTTCTATGGGAATAAGTTCCTGCTCCGCTTCACTTTTACCTATAATGCTGAAAGTATCAATTTGGGTGGCAAAATTCAACTCGCCCAGGAAATTATCCAGAAAAATACAGATTCCCGTCGTGGCCGATTGTCTGTTTTCTTCGTTTAAGTTTTCATAAACAAACGCCAGATCAATCTCATCCGGATAACCTTGTATTTCATTGGAGTAAAAATAGATATTGTTTTTTGTAAATTCTAAGTCCCCCATTCTCAATCCAATATTTTCAATATTCGTTTCGGGTTTGAGGGCTGTAAATTTCCAATGATCAATCTTAGGAGCAGCGGCAATAAGTTCTTCTGCAAAAATTATTTTTTTTACATCACCTTCTACCGTAATGATAAGTTCGGCTGTATCTTCATCACACATTCCTGAGAGGAAATAGTAACCGTCATTTATCTTAGTAAGTTCAGGAGATATGATATCAAAAAACTGTTCTTCAATATGTTCTCTGCCTTTTACAACTTCAAAAAAAGTTTTCTCTTTTATTAAAAACCAGTCCCAAAAGTCCTTATAGGTTTTGGTTTCTTTCTCCGGCTGTTTTTTGCCTAAGATCTTATCAAAAATACCCATTTTCTATTGAATTTGAGTTCCGCTGATATACACATGTTCTGCATTCAGGCTTCCCTGATTGTAAAGAACGTTCTGAAAATTATCGGTTTTAAACGTTACAAAATCTGCTTTTTTACCCGTTTCCAGTTTTCCTATATCTTCAAGACCTAATGCATAAGCAGCACGGAATGTTATTCCCGCTAACACTTCAGCAGTTGTTAATTTTTCAAATGTAGCCAAAATAGAAGCTTGGGTAATTAAGTTTCCCATCGGTGCAGATCCCGGATTCCAGTCGCTGGCAATGGCTACAATAGCTCCGGCATCCAGTAATTTTCTGGCCGGAGTAAATTTTTCACCTAATCCTAAGCTTGCTCCCGGCAATGCAGTAGCAACAGTATTCGACTGTGCTAAAAACTCAATATCTTCATCAATGGTGGCTTCCAGATGATCTGCAGATTTTGCTCCTACTTCTACTGCAATCCTTGAACTTCCTGGTGTAAACTGGTCTGCATGAACCGTTATATCAAAACCTAAATCTTTAGTTTTAAGAAGGAAATCTTTACTTTCTTCAGGCTGAAATGCAGATTTTTCTATAAATATATCTACACGCTGTGCTAGTTCTTCTTCTTTTACTTTTGGCAAAATCTCTGTAAGAATATATTCTAAATATTCCTGATTGGTTCCGTCAAAATCTCTGGGCTTCAAATGAGCAGAAAGACATGTAGGAACCAGTCTGGCTTTTGTCTGTCCCTGTGCTTTTTTAATGATTCTGAGCATTTTCAGTTCATTTTCCACATCTAATCCATAGCCACTTTTTATTTCAATGGTCGTAATTCCTAATGAAACTAAAAAACTGATCCTTTCTACCAATGTTTTTAATAATTCTTCTTCTGAAGCATTTCTCGTGTGCTGTACGGAGCTCCAGATTCCCCCGCCGCTTTCTGCTATTTCAAGATAGGTTTTTCCTGCATTACGCATGGCAAAGTCATTGGCGCGGTTTCCACCGAAACAGATGTGGGTATGGGAATCTACAAATCCGGGAAGAGCAATCTGCTCTCCTTCAATAGATTCCGTTTCTGTATCCGGATTTTCAGTCTTTAGCATCTTAAAGTTCCCAACTTTCTTAATCAAGCCATTATCAACCAAAATTCCTCCGTCTGTAATAATATCCATTTGCTCATCAGATATTTTTCCTCTTAACGGAAGATCTGCCAACGTAATGATCTGCTTGAAAGGTCCTATTAATTTCATTTGTTTAAGATTAAAGCTACAGCTTGTTTGCAATTAAATTTTCTTCTCAAAAATACTTAAAATATCTCAATATACTAAATTCAAATTGGCTTCAACCTTAGCTATTGTAGTTATCTTTGCCTTTACCTCTGCCTTACAACTCTCCTTTTTGAATCCCTGAATTTTCTCAATCTAAACCTCAACCTTAGTCTAAATTTCCTATCTTTGAAGTAAATGAAATGAATTAATGCCAGACTTTTTACATCCAGATAAGGAAAACTACTCACATGAAGAACTTATGCAGGAGGAGCAGATCCGTCCGCAGAGTTTTAAGGATTTTGCCGGACAGAGAAAAACTTTGGAAAACCTGGAAGTTTTTGTCAGTGCTGCCAAAAGACGTGGTGGTGCTCTTGATCATGTTCTTCTGCATGGTCCGCCGGGTCTGGGTAAAACAACTTTAGCCAATATTATTGCCAATGAGCTTGGTGTTAACTGTAAGATTACTTCTGGTCCTGTTTTGGATAAGCCGGGAAGTTTAGCCGGCCTGCTGACGAATCTGGAAGAAAACGATGTTCTTTTTATTGATGAGATCCACCGCCTGTCGCCTGTTGTGGAAGAATATCTGTATTCTGCCATGGAGGATTATAAGATAGATATTATGCTGGAAAGCGGTCCTAATGCGAGAAGTGTCCAGATCAGTCTGAATCCTTTCACGCTGGTAGGAGCAACCACAAGAAGCGGAATGCTTACAAAGCCAATGCTGGCAAGGTTCGGGATTCAAAGCAGGCTTGAATATTATTCGGTTGAGCTTTTATCGATGATCATTCAGCGAAGCTCAAGGGTTTTGGGAAGTAAGATTTATGAAGATGCAGCGATAGAAATTGCCAGAAGAAGCCGCGGAACACCAAGGATTGCCAATGCTTTGCTAAGAAGAGTACGTGATTTTGCCGAGATCAAAGGAAACGGAGAAATTGAGATCAATATCACAAAGTATGCATTGAATTCTCTTAATGTTGATGAGTTTGGCCTGGATGAAATGGATAATAAGATCATGCGGGTCATGATTGAAAACTTCAAAGGAAAACCGGTAGGAATTTCCGCCCTTGCTACCTCAATTGCTGAAAATCCTGAGACCCTGGAAGAGGTGTATGAGCCTTTTCTGATTCAGGAAGGATTTATCATCAGAACACCCAGGGGAAGAGAAGTTACCGACAAAGCTTACCAGCATTTAAAAATATCCCGTCCAAAAAATCCGGGAGAATTATTTTAACGGTCTATGTTTATTCCAAAATTATACAGAAGTGAAGATCTTGATCTGATGAAAGAAATCATCAGAGACAATGCATTTGCCCTGCTTATTTCTTCCGTTGAAAAAATAAGAGCTACGCATTCCATGATGATGCTTAATGATAATGATCCTGAGAATGTCTATGTGGAAACTCATATTTCCAGAGCCAATCCTCAGGCAAAAACATTAAAGGACGGAGATGAAGTTCTCTGTGACTTCCTGGGAGCCCATACTTATATTTCGAGCAGCTGGTATGATCATCTTAATGTTTCGACCTGGAATTATGAAGCTGTTCAGGTGTATGGGAAAGTACAGCTTATGAATCATGACGAACTTTATCAGCATCTTGATAAATTAACTTCAAAATATGAAAGTTTCCAGAAGTGTCCTGTCATGGTAAAAGATATGGGAAGGGAATTTGTGGAAAAAGAAATGAAAGGTGCTTTCGGGCTGAAAATAATTCCGACAGAAATATTCATCAAGCAAAAGCTTTCTCAGAACAGAAAAGATCATGATTATCAGAATATTATCTCTGAGCTTGAAAATTCGGATGAGAATGGAAGAAAAATTGCTGAGAAAATGAAATTAATAAAGAAATAATAATCAAAATATATATGAAGCTATATCCAATACAATGTGGAAAATTTAAACTGGACGGCGGTGCCATGTTTGGAGTCGTCCCAAAGAGTCTGTGGGAAAAAACCAATCCTGCAGACGAAAGAAACCTGATTGAACTGGGAACGCGTTCCCTGCTTATAGAAGACGGCAAGAAACTGATTCTTGTAGACTGCGGTCTTGGAAATAAACAAGATGATAAATTCTTCGGGCATTATTCGCTTTGGGGAGATGATAATCTTGATAAGAATTTAAAGAAATTCGGTTTTGTAAAAGAGGATATTACGGATGTATTCCTTACTCACCTTCACTTTGATCATTGCGGAGGTGCTATTGAATGGAATGATGACCGAACGGGATACAGACCGGCTTTTAAAAACGCTCAGTTCTGGACGAACGAAAACCACTGGCAATGGGCTACAGAACCTAATGCAAGAGAAAAAGCCAGCTTTCTGAAAGAGAATATCCTTCCAATGCAGGAAAGCGGACAGCTTAACTTTTTGCCTCTTCCTACTACGGGAAATTACGGTTTTGCTCCAGACTTAAAAATGGATGTGATATTTGTAGACGGGCATACCGAAAAACAGATGCTTCCGGTGATTCAATATCAGGAAAAAACGATTGTTTTTGCTGCGGATCTTATTCCTACTGCAGGACATATTAACCAGGTTTATGTAATGGGATATGATACAAGACCTCTTCTGACATTGGAAGAGAAAGGAAAATTCCTGAAACAGTGTGTAGACAATGAATATCTTCTGTTCTTTGAACATGATGCCCACAATGAACTGGCAAGTCTTAAAATGACTGAAAAAGGGGTAAGATTAGACGAGATTCACAGTTTTAATGATGTTTTTGGATATTAATTTTTGATTATGGAAGATTTACATTCAGAAACACAGAAAGCAGAACCGGAACCGGCACCCAAGGTGATCGGACTTACCGGTGGTATAGGTTCAGGAAAGACTACTGTAGCTCATTTTATAGAAGACTTTGGATTTCCTGTTTATTATTCCGATGACAGAGCGAAAGCCATTGTGAATGAAAGTGAGGATTTAAAGGTAAAAATAATAGATTTACTAGGCAATGAAGCTTATGATGCGAACGGACTGTATGACAGAAAATTTGTTGCAGAAAAGGTTTTCAGCAATAAGGAACTGCTTCACGAGTTAAATGAGATTATTCATCCTGCGGTACGTATTGATTTTGAAGAATGGCTTAAAAAACAGACAAAGTATTTGGTCTTTAAAGAGACGGCCTTATTATTCGAATTAAAGCTGAACCGACAATGTTATAAATCTCTTCTGGTTACTGCTGAAGATAATATCAGAGCCAAAAGAGTAATGGACAGGGATGGAAAAACCTACCGAGAAGTAGAATCTGTCATGGAAAAGCAAATGCCTGAAAAGGATAAGATAAAACTTGCAGACTGCATTATCTATAATAATACCAACCTAGAAGATCTTAAGGAACAGACCGAACAGATCATCTTTGCTATTGAATAAAAAAAACCTCGTTAGAAAATTCTAACGAGGTTTTTTTTAAGTTTAACATAACTGCTTGCTATATTTTAGTTAAGGTATTATTCTAACTAATCCCTATAGACACAAGTTTTATAGTATCTTAACAAATAATCATACATTATCATTTCAAATAGTCTTTGATTGGAAACAAAAAGCCTGTTGATGTTCATATGAAAAATACTTTGCAAAAAAGCCTGTAAAGATATTCCTAAGGAATCATTTTCACTATAGGATATGATATTTTGAAGAATATCACTGCTTTCTTCAATATTGGAAATAATTGCCTCCCTCTCTTCTGAAGATTCATCTGATTGAATAAAATCTAAAAATTTAGGTTTAAACTCTCTATATTTTTTATCTAATTGACTATTCAATTTTTTATCAGCATTAAATTCTGTTTTAAAGGCATTATTAAAATCCTTTATCCATTCCAGCTTTTCCTGAAGCGGGAGATTAAGTTTATTCAATACTTCATTAATATAGAAAAGACCAATCATAATTTTTCCTTCATCATCATAATCTAAACATTGAAGTGTAAACTCACTGTTTTTGTAAAATAGAGTTTCAGCATCTTCAATCGTGTTTTTACCATAGCGTTCAATTTCCCTGTTGTAAGTATCAATTAAAATATTTGAAATCTCACCACTTTCTATATATTCCTGTAGAGTCTCATTGATTTTGCCAAGAATTTTGCTGTAATCACCAATATTCCTTAACAAAAATCTTATTCTCAGATGTGGTTTTGGATCATTGTAGCGGACAAAAAACCATTGTGAAATATAATTATCCTTTTGAAAATCTTCTACTAAAGGTTGTATGGCTTCTTCTAAAATACTATCCCCAGTCTTTATTCCCGTATAAATTTTCAGGTAGAGCCACTCGGTTCCAGGAATAAATTTTCTTTTTACCATAGCCTATTTCTTGTTTTTATACATTGGGAAGATAAATTCATGCTTAAAATCATCATTTTCGTTGCATAAAAATTCTTCGATGATAATAGATTTTTTTCGTTTTATAGTTTCGATAAAAAGTTTTGCCATATCATAGTTTTCCAGATTCATTGTTAAAGTATTATCAAAATTCACCCATTGAATCCATGATGGAATCTTTCTCTTAATTCTCCAGTTTTCAAGCTGGATCAGAAAATGCTCTTTATCCAGTAAATCAAAAGAGATAATATCTTTTTCGGTTACCTTCCATTGGGCTTTTGACAATATAATATTCCTATACTCTACTCTTGGTAGAAATTTATAAATATCTTCTAATCCTCCCCATGTAAAATATAATCCTTTTCGTATATCCTGGGAATAAAGATCAGAGAGGAAGTGATAAACAGGTAAAGTATTTCCTGAATAATTATGGGCATTCGTCAAATAAGGTTTTATTTCCTTGTTTTGTTTTTTGGAACGCAAAACAATTCTTTCATTTTTCAAAGAAATGTATAAATCATTTACTGGTATTTGATTTTCTTTTGGTAATACAGATTGTGCCAAATAGGGAATTTCATATTGTCTTAAGGTTGGCCTTCTGATCAAATTTCCGATTCTTGCTTCAGGTAAATGGACAATTTCTGCCAACATATAATCAGAATTTAATTCCTGCTCTTTTTTTGCAATTACTTTTGAAAGGGTTTGTAGCTCTGATCTTTCCGAACAAAATCTTCCCAGCAGATTCGCTGCACTGCTCCCTGTACTGGTATTTAAGAATAGTTTTTCCTGATTATTATCTGAAATAATCTCTGTTAAAAAAGCAATCGTGTCAGGTAAATCATCCCAATTTACTTCAAAATCTTTGAAATCGTCGTCTGACAATTCTATTTTATACCAATCTTCCAGTAAAGCATTTTGTAATTTTTCATTAAGAATTGCATGAACCGGACTCAGTTCAATATGTAAATTTTGATTTTTTTTGGAAGTTGATAGCTGCAAATCTTCCAAATAGGGGTGAAGTCCTTTCGCTGAATTATCTTGCTTATAACCAATTCCAACTTCTACATCGAGTACATACATTAAAGGCACTTCTTCTCCTTCAAATCTTTCGTTAAATGCTTTTTTGAATTTTTCTAAGTAATTATTTTTTTGGAGCCGGTTTAGTTTATTTAAAAAGATAACTCCTTTTTTTATCTCTTTCTTCCAATGATTGGATAAAATAAATTGACTTTCTGAATACAAATCGGTCTGAAAAAGATATTTTTGTTCATACTCAGTATCAAAAGATTTAATTAATTCTTCTGTCTGAGTATAGGCTAAGATTCGATTTCCAATGTTTTGATCCAATTCAGTTAATTTATTTTTTATAGAAATGAGAGTATTTCCGTCTTTATCTGCATCTATTTTTTTCAGAATAAGAATAAGAACGTCTAAAAAATCTTTTCCAGATACATTCGGCTCTAATTCACTTACAAGAACTTGATTATCTATCAGCTCATTAATAAATTCTAAAGATTCTTCTTGAGTTATTTCATGATTAATAAGGGTTTCTGCAAGTTGTTGCAGTGTTTTACCTTCTTTTGACAGTTCAAGTATTTGCTGTAATTCTGTAGATAAGGGGGCAGATGAAATAATATAATCTCTTTTTCCTCCGGTATACTGATATTCTACATAACGGATTTTGTTTCCTATCCTGTAAATACTATTGTTTGGAAATAGCAATAATTTATTTCTTATTTCAGGTAATTTCACAAAATGCTGAGCCAAGGAAACAAGAAAATACATATCCAATTTAGTATCTCTAACTAACTGGTCTCCTTTTATTTGATCCTGATTACTTACATATTCCCCATTTATTACCTCCTCACTAAATTTCCCTAAACTAACACAAGAAAATAAGCCGAATGGTGTACAACGGGTACTCATTCGGCTATAGTATTTTAATATCGTGTTTTTTATTTTTTGATCGTCTTTTGGTAAAAACCGTTTTTCTGAATTTACCCATCTAGCCAACTCTTCATGTAAATATGGCGAAGCTAAATAAATGGCTTCTTTAAAAATAGAATTCTCGGTAATTTCTTTTAATTCGCTGTCTGAAATTTCTTTTTTATTAAGCTTTTTAAAAAAAAAATTGCAAGAAAATAAAGGAGTACGCACAACATACTCATTAAAAAATTGATATGGAAAACGAGACATCTATTTTTTTGTGTTTTCTTTTGGTTGGTAATCAGGATGCCCCAATTGCCAGAAGGCAAATGCAAAAATATCTCCTATGCCGGCATATTGTTGGGCCACAGGAATATTAGCTCCATGTCCTCCCTCAAAATCTATTTTTAGTAATATCACATTGTCGGAAGCATCATCTGCCATTAATTTTGCCGCAAATTTTGTAGGCATCCATGGGGAAACTCTCTGATCATTTATTCCTCCAGTGATAAAAGTTGCAGGATATTTCACACCTTTTTTAATGTGATGGTAAGCATCCATTTCTAATAAGGCTTTAAATCCTTTCGGATCTTTTATACTCCCAAATTCTTGAGGCTGCCCATTAGACGTTACCTCTTCCCTAAGCATATTTAGAGATCCCACTTCTGCAATAACAGCCTTAAAAAGATCTGGTCTTTCTGTCATTGCTCTACCTACTGCAATTCCTCCTGCACTACCTCCCCAAATCGCTATTTTCTCTTTTGAAGTATATTTTTCTTTTATCAGGTATTCTGTACAGTCTATTAAATCTCTCCAAGTATTAGGCTTTGTCTCTTTATACCCCCCCAAACGCCATTGTTCACCTTTTTCTCCTCCTCCTCTAACATGAGCAATTGCCATTATGCCTCCTTGACTTACCCATAATAAATAACTTTTAGCAAAAGCAGGACTGTCAACTACTCCATAAGAGCCATAAGCTTCTATTAACAATGGAGATTTACCATTTTTAACTAAGTTTTTATTGTAAATCAAAGATAATGGGATTTCTTCTCCATCTCTGGCTTTTACAGTTATTTCTTGCGCTATTATATCTTTGAATTCAGGGTATTCTACAATTGGTACAAGGTTTTCCGGCTTGAAAGTATTAGTTTTAGCATCATATCTAAAACGTTGCTCATCATTTGCCCATCCTGAACATGTTATCCAAATATCCGGGAAATTTTGTCCTTTAGATTCTAAATCAATATTTCCTGATAGGAATGGAAGCCGGATAGGAATATCTTCCCCATTTTTATATAAATATAATTTAGCTTCTACTCCGTTTTTAGTGGTAGTATAATAGATACCATCTTTCGTAATTTTATATCCTTTTATAATTTCATCTTTTCTTTCAGGAATTAAAACTTCAGCATTTTTAAAATCTGGGTGATCAATACTGGTTTTACATAATTTATTAAGAGATGAATTATAGGATGATTGGAAAATAACTTTACCATTCCAAAAATCTAAATTTTTAGCTTTGTCACTTGATTCAGAAAAGGGTTTCCAGTTTTTCTTACCGGCTAACAGATCTTTTTTACTTATTATAAATGTTTTCCTGTAAGATTGAAAGTCTACTAGCATTCCTTTATAATACTGATCTTCAATATTATATTCCAAAATCATCGGAAACTGGTTTTCAGTAATTTTTAAATCAGGATTATTTTTGGCAGAAAAAACGTCAATTACTTTTTTGGGATCTGTTCCTAACTTATATAAAACAGTTTTGGTATTTTTATAAAAATCTATAGATTTTGGGTCAATTGTTGAAAAAGCGACATAAAAAAAGCCACTATTGTCATCTAACCATTTTACCCCATCAAAAGTAGCAGGTGCCGTATTTGCAATAAATTCAGGATAAACTTGTTTTTTTTTCACATCGATGATAATCAAATCTGAAAGCTCTACTCCCTTCTCTACCATTGAAACAGCAATTTTATTACCATCCCAACTAGGGCTAATATAATTGATTACAAATTCATGATTCGCTTCTGAATTTTTATAATTGGCAGGATCATAAAGTAATTCTTCTTTCTCTGAGCCTCTTTCTCTATAGTATAGTTTTGCTATTTTTTCATCAGCATTTCTTTTTAAATAAAAATATTTATCATTATTAGTCATTTTCAATTCAGATACAGAATAGCCTCGCCTTTTATCAAACTCTAATCTTTTTTCTATATAATAGTTTCTTTTAGGAATTAGATTAAGAACAGAATTTGTATAAGCTGTCTGTGATTTCATCCAATCGATCGTCTGAGGATTTTCTAAATCTTCTAGATTTCTATACTCATCCACTATCTTAGTATCAAAATATAGATCTGTTGTAGGCTTTGATACAGCTGTATTTATTTTTTGGGCACTTATATTGAGTATACAAAATTTACTAATAATGATAAATATTAATTTTTTCATTTCTTACTTAGAGCCTATTTAAATTTCTTAATTTATTTTTTTGTACAGAATATAAATCTCTTTTCAAAGTCTATATTTTGAATATCTATTTGTAAAAAGGTAAATTCATATACGATTTATTGACTTCCAATATAATTGAAAATTATTGAAAATCATATATAAAATATTTGAATAAAATTCAAGCAGGCTCCTATCCATTACATTTAGCGCTTGGCATCTGTTGTATAGGAGGTGTTGTCGGGTCCTGATCTTCATAAAAATCCTGCTGAAAGCCGGAACCGCCATTTATTTTTTTCATATTACTAAGTTTCATCACCTGTACTTTTTTTAATGACAATTTCTTGTCGTGATTTTGTTTTTTCATTTATTTGATCATTTTAATTAATTACAACAAAGAAAGTGATTTTTCATAAAATCACATACACTTGTATCTATAGATTTATAAATCCACACTGCATATGCAAATTTAAATCATTGATATTGATCGATTTAAATTCTTCTGATTCATTTTAATTGTTTATGAAATTTTTAATTATGAAAATCATATTTTTGTAGTTTACTTACAAGATGACGAAAGCTACTTATCTTTTTTTAACTATACTATTTAGTAATTTACTTTACTCACAAGATAAATCTATTGACAGTTTAAAGACATTTAATTATAAGGATCTAAAAGATAAATTTTATACTTATTATGATAATGACAAAAATATTGAATCCAAAAATATTGCGAAATATTATCTGCAAAAAGCCAAAAAAGAAAAAAATAATGGGGAAATAGCCGAGGGCTATATACTTATTCATCTTAATGAGAATTTTCCAAATGCTTTAAAATATTTAGATAGTTTATCTGTACTCTCAAAAAACAAACAAACAAGTATTTCTGCTGCTAAGATATATACACTAAAAGGGAATCTTTATTATAAGTATGATAATCTTAAAGCTTCTTTGAATAATTATATTTTAGGATTAAAATATGCCAGAATACAAAATAATCAGGAGCTGATTGATGCTACCAATATTAATATTGCCTACCTCAATTGTTATATGGGTAAAAATGAAGAAGCAGCAAGAACATTCAGACACTATCTATATAACGCAAAAAACTCTGAATTCGACCACAACCAAATGCGTGTAAGCCTTATTAATTGCTATATTGAAATTAATAAGCTTGATTCTGCTGATGTTTTAATCCAGGAAGGACTGAACTCTCAGTTTGTACACAAGAATAAATATAGCATTAACCAATATTTATATCTATCTGGCAGGGGCAATCTTAAACAAAAAAAGTATACAGATGCCATAGCTGAGCTATCAAAAGCATATAATTATTTTTCCAGCATCAATGATAACACTGCGAACTATACATTATTCTATATCGGTAAATCTTATGCCGGATTGAAAAGCAAGGAAAAAGCGGTGCAAAGTTTCATCACATTAGATGCTAATCTACAGAAAACAAACTTCACCTCCTTCCCTGAACTCCGGGAAGCATATACTTATCTTATAGATTATTACAAAGAGAAAAATGATAAGGAAAAGCAACTTTATTATATCGAAAGATTTCTAAAAGTAGACAAAAAACTTGATGAACAATTTCAATATTTATCCACAGAACTTCCTAAGAAGTATGATACTCCAAATCTTTTGGAGGAAAAAGAAAGCATCATCAATGATTTAAAAAACAGAAAAACCATTCTAAACGTATCTGTTGGTTTTCTATTGATCATTCTTATATTAATCTCATTCTTGTATTACAGATCTAAGAAAACAGAAAAACAGCATAGAAAAATTGCGCAGGACCTCATCAATTCCATTGAGATGAAAAATCTTGAAACACCTCCGGTAGCTCAATTAATTACAAGTCCATCTCCTGCTATTGAACAAATCGAAACAGAGAATAAGGCAACAGAAGATAAAACATCCAAAATAACTTCAGAGGATATCACGCAACTCATTTTAAAAGAACTGGAAGTTTTTGAAGCTAAAGAGCTTTTTTTAAAGAAAGGTATTACATCTTCCAGCTTAGCAAAAAGTATAAAAACCAACACTACGTATCTATCAGAGGTCATCAATACCCAGAAAGGGAAAAACTTTGCAGCTTATATCAACGATCTGCGTATAGATTATGCTCTAAACAGGCTGATAAAAGATAAAAAATTCCGTTCTTATAAATTATTGGCTATTGCAGAAGAATTAGGCTATAATAATGAGCAGTCTTTTTCTCTTGCCTTTAAGAAAAAAACAGGCATTACACTTTCCGTTTACATCAAAGAAATTGAGAAGTCTAACACCTCACAACAGCACATAGTTAATTCATTTTCAAAAGATTAAAATCCAAACATTTATAAATCTATAGCTATAAATTTATAAATCTAAGATTCATTTACTTTTTTGGTGTTTTGTCATTTTACATCTTTGCTTCAGGTAAAAACACAAAGATTTATTTTTTGTATGTGTACAGTATAAAAAATAAAGATACCCGCTGGCCAGCAAAAAAGCCCATGTCAGGAATTGTATGACAAAAACTTTAAAATTAAAAAAAATGAAATTAACTTTTTTAACAACAAATGAGCTACTAACAATTGAAGGTGGTTCAGCAAGTGGAGACCCACAGACAATTAATATTCTTGGTAATGTTATATACACAGGTACTCCTCCTTTAAATCCTTAATAACAATTAAATTTTATTTACAATGAATTTAGAAAGATTAAACTTAATAGAGCTTGAAGCTCATGAAGCTATAACAGTAAACGGAGGTGATAATGGCGGCTGGTGGTGGCTAGCTGAACAAATTATTGATAATTGGAGCGAAATCAAAGATGGACTTTCAGATGGATGGAACGGAAATTATAATCCTCCAAAAAAATAATTATTAAAATAAATAATATGAAAAAACTAGAAATGCTTACAAGCTCTGAGCTATTAGCAGTTAACGGAGGTGATGGCTTTTGGTATGATGTAGCTTATGTAGTTGGTGCTCTAGCACATGAATATGTGCATCAGGTTGCATTGGCAGGTTATTATGCTAGTGCTGGTCATTAATTCTTATTAAATTATTTAAAATAAAAAAATTTAGAATATGAAAAATTTAGAAGCCCTTACAAACGATGAACTATTATCAATTAATGGAGGCGATGGATTCTGGTATGATGTTGCCTATGCAATCGGAGCTGGTGCTCATGCCGCAGCTGATGCAATAGTTGCTGCTGCAGATACGATTGCATCACATCCAGTTGGAGGACCAAGAGGTGGTTATAACTAATATGATTAATTACTAAAAATGCTACCTTTAATAAGGTAGCATTTTATTATTTATGAAAAAGCTAATTATTTTCTTTATAATTTCATTTGTCTTTGCGATACTAAATGGATATTTTTTTAATTACATCAATGATACATATTTACATTTTGACGTAAACCAAAATAAAAACCCAAACATCTCAAAACATGAATTAAACTTTATTGCCATTTTCGTTGCTCCTTTTATAGAAACTCTAGTATTTCAATATTTTCCTTATCTAATTTTAGCCAAATGGATGAAAGTAAAGAATGAGTTAATTTGTATAATTATTATGAGTATAATTTTTTCCTCAATGCACTACTACAATTGGCTATATATGGTGATGACATTTTTTGGAGGATTAATTTTAAATAATCTTTATGTTTATTATTATAAGCATACTCATAAATACAGCTTTATTTTAACGGTCTTCTTCCATGCATTATTTAATCTTTACGGATTTCTATTTGTAATGTAAAATCATTTCTCAATGTTTAAAAAATCAATTTATACAGGAATTTTAATTCTTGTTATTATACTCCTATGCACTTTACCCATAATTAAAGTTCCCATTTCCTCTTCATCAAGAGGAGTAATACGATCTGTACAGGAGAATACTAAAATTTCTGCTATTGTTTCGGGCAGAATAATTTATAACAAATTAGAAAAAAATAATCAGGAAATCAAGCAAGGTGATACTTTACTCATCGTAACAGCAGAACAATTGGATACTCAAAAAAATTTACAAAACAGCCAGAATTCAGATTATTCAGCACAATTACAAGATTTAAATAAACTTACAAAAGGACAAACTTCAGGTTTGCAAACCGGGCAATATCAAAGAGAACTATCTGCAATGCAGGAAAAAATAGCTCAGATACAAACGCAATTGTCTTTAGCTCAAAAAGATTTTGACAGAGCTGCAATATTGTATAGCCAGGGCGTAATACCAAAAGCAGAATATGATAAATATTATTATGATTATCAAGGGTTAAAAAGACAAATCTCAGGCACCAGAGAACAACAAATTGCCCAATGGCAAACGCAGAAAAGAGAAGTAGAAAGACAAATCCGCTCTTTAGGTTCAGAAGTGCAGCGTATTAATCAGGAGCAAAAAAACTATATCATTACAGCTCCCATTTCCGGAAGGCTTGTTAATTTTTCCGGAATACAGAAAAATAATTTTCTGACTCAGGGACAAGACATAGGAGAAATTTCTCCAGAAGTTTCCCTGGTTGCAGAATGTTTGGTTTCGCCAAAAGATATAGGTTTTATTCATACGGGTCAAAACGCAAAATACCAAATCGACACTTATAATTATAACCAATGGGGATTACTGGAAGGCAAGGTTTCTGAAATCGATCAGAATATTAAAATTAATGAACAAACCGGAGAAGCTTTCTTTAGAGTCATCTGTCAAATGGATAAAAACTATTTACAATTGAAAAACGGCTACAAAGGACAAGTTGATAAAGGAATGACTTTTACAGCACGCTTCCATTTAATTGACCGCACATTATGGCAATTATTATTTGACCGTGTAGATGATTGGTTTAATCCAAAATTGAAATGATGAAAAAAAATATATTGATAAAACAGCATGATATTAAAGATTGTGGTGCTGCTTGTCTTGCTTCCGTTGCTGCATATTATGGACTAAAAATGCCTATTGCTAAAATAAGGCAGATCTGCCATACAGATACCAGAGGAACAAATGTTTTAGGCTTAGTACAAGGGCTAGAACAAATGGGATTTAATGCAAAAGGGGTAAAAGGGGGTATTGATGCTTTACCAGATCTTCCGTTACCTGCTATTGCACACATTATTGTTAATGGACAGATGCATCATTATGTGGTCATTTACAAAGTGATAAAAGACAAAATCACAGTGATGGATCCCGCAAGAGGAAAATTGGAAGATTACAAAATAGGAGAGTTTTCAAAAGTATGGACAGGAGTGCTTATTCTATTGGAACCTAATGAGTATTTTGAACAAAGAGATGAAAAAACCAGTCTCTACAAAAGATTCTGGAACTTAGTTCAGCCACACAGAAGTATTTTAATCCAAGCTTTATTGGGAGCTTTGGTATATACTATTTTGGGATTATCTACATCCATTTACATTGAGAAAATTACGGATTATGTTCTAATAGATGGAAACAAACGGCTTTTAAACCTGCTATCTGTAGGAATGATTGTAATACTGTTGTTTCAAATTTTTATTGGAGCTATGAAAAGTGTTTTGGTTTTACAAACCGGGCAGAAAATGGATAAGCACCTTATTCTCGGTTATTACAAGCATTTATTAAAATTACCTCAACGGTTTTTCGATACAATGAAAGTAGGGGAAATTATTTCAAGGGTAAATGACGCCGTTAAAATAAGAACGTTTATAAATGATGTTTCAATACAGATATTTGTAAATATTTTTATTATTATTTTTTCTTTTGCGTTAATGTTTACCTATTACTGGAAACTGGCTCTGATTACTGCATTGGTTATTCCTTTTTATTTTTTAGTGTATTGGATTACCAATAAACTCAATAAAAAGGTAGAAAGGCAATTAATGGAAGAAAGCGCCGAACTGGAATCCCATTTGGTAGAGTCTATAACTTCAGTAAAAACCATCAAACAATTTGGAGTTGAAACTTTTGCCAATAATAAAACGGATAACGCTTTTTCGAAACTATTGAAGACTATTTATTCTTCGGTAATGAATGCTTTATTTTCAGGAAATTCATCAGAATTTTTATCCAGAATATTTACGATTGTATTACTTTGGGCAGGTTCAGGATATGTGATTGACAGAGTTATCACTCCAGGAGAATTATTATCGTTTTATGCTTTGATAGGGTATTTTACAAATCCTGTCTCTCAATTAATTGGGATGAATAAAACGATTCAGAATGCTTTGATAGCTGCCGATCGTCTTTTTGAAATCATGGATCTGGAACGTGAGGAAAATACAGATAAATTAGAATTAACAAAAGAAAATATTGGAGATATTGAGTTTAAGGAGGTAAGTTTTAGCTATGGCAGTAGAACCGAAGTTTTTACAAACTTCAATTGTCTTATAAAAAAAGGAGAAACAACTGCTATTGTTGGGGAAAGCGGCAGTGGTAAAACCACTTTAGCTTCTTTAATTCAAAATTTATATTCACTCAAAACAGGAAAAATTATGATTGGAGACTATGATATCAATTATATTTCCAACTATTCTTTAAGGAATTTAGCATCAGTAGTTCCGCAACAGATCGATCTTTTTTCAGGAAATGTGATTGAAAATATCGCTTTAGGAGAGGATTTTCCAGATATACAGAGGATTTTAAATATCACAAAAAACTTGGGTATATTAGGTTTCGTCGAGAAATTACCCAATGGTTTTCAAACTTATTTAGGTGAAAACGGGGCTTTGCTTTCTGGTGGTCAGAAACAGAGAATTGCCATTGCAAGAGCTTTATATAAAAATCCGGAAATATTAATTTTAGATGAAGCTACTTCTTCTTTGGATACAGAATCAGAATTGGTTATTCAAAATACCTTACAGGAATTCAGAAATCAAGGGAAAACTATGATTGTGATTGCTCATCGTTTAAGCACTATTGTCAACGCTGATACTATTTTAGTAATGAAAGAAGGTCAGATTATAGAACAAGGTAGTCACTTAGAACTTCTCAATACAGATTCTGTTTATAAATCTATGTGGGAAAAACAAGGTGCTAGGTTAGATTATTAAAAACTAAAATATTATGATTGATTTTATGCTTACCATATTTTTAGCTATAATGAAGCTTTTAACTATAATTTTATAAATATCATATTTATTATAAACAAAAAGCTTCCAAAGAAAGAAGACTAAAAACACGAATCTAGTTAGTTAATAGATCTGATATTTAACATCAAGATAAAAAACCACCACCCTGATCAATAAAATAAGCCCTCATTTTTGAGGGCTTATTTTGTATTTGAAATTTAAATATTATTCTTTAATAAATTTCTTTTGAACTGTTACCCCATTGTCATCGATATCTATTACATAAATACCATTGATCAATTTACCAACGTTGATCTGGTTGTTAAGCAGAATACCGTCAGCGATAACCTGTCCTGCAGAATTGTAGATCTTATATTTAGCTTTTTTGCTGATATTCTTCACATACAATACTGAGCTTACCGGGTTAGGGTAAATCATGATCTCGGTCTGGTTAAGAGAGTTTGGTACTCCCGGTTTAGAGATTCTTACTGAGTAATCCTCTACCTCACCATTTGCAAAATTAGTACAGTTCACAGGAATTCCGTCTCTCATCATTGCCACTCTCATTACTACATACTTATAGTTCGTCATGCTTATATAAGCATCTACAGGTACGTTGAATGTTCCTGTAACAGGACTTGTAGTGTTCGGAGGTGATGTAAATACTCTCTCATCAAGATCAAAGTATCCGTTTCTGTTGAAATCTATCCATACTGCGATTCCTTCATCATGGTTTGTTCCGTTCCATTTTTTCTCAATCGTGATCTGATTTCCTGTAGATCCCTGAACCATTTCTATGAATGTATCAGGTACTCCTGTATAATTTGTATAGCTAGAAGGTCCTGAAGCATTTTCCATTTTAGGTCTTCCATTTGGAACTACCGTAACTTTGGAAATGTGTTCATTAACAGCATTTTGAGAACTCATCTGGCAGTACGTCACTGTAGGTGTTGTGAAATAGTATGGAGGTGTGTATGTACCCGGCGTACCGCTACAAATGTTTACAACCTGCATTTCATATTTCGTTTCTTCCAGTAATCCTGTTATAGTATAAGTATTCGTTGTTAAAGGAACATTTGTCCAGCTCGGAATACCTACTTTTCTATATCTCAGAACATAAGTTGCCCCAGGGAAACCTTCCCATGTAACTTCAGCCGATGTAGGAGTAAGCTGAGTTATAGTTAATCCTGGAGGAGGAAGCTCACATGTTCTTTCTGTAGTAAATACTTTCGGATTTGAGTACGGGTTAAGAGTATTTTCTCCAACACATTTATTTGCAACTCTTACTTCATATTTTGTATAAGGATCTAAACCTCCTAATAAATAAGTATTGGTAGGAGGAGCAATGTTAGGAACCTGATTCCAGGTAGGAGCTCCTACTTTTCTCCATTCCAATGTATACGTAGAGCTCGCTGCAAGCGGTGCCCAAGTAATCAGTGCGGAGTTAGTTGTAATATTGCTTACTGTAACATTCGGAGGCGTAGGATCACATCTTGTTACGAATGTTTTGATCGGTGTAAATGTACCTGCAACATCTCCACAAACAGCAGCTACCTGCACTTCATAGATTGTAGCCGGAGTTAAACCGTTCAATACAAGTGGAATATTATTTAGCAATGTTGAAGCATATACTTCTGTCCACGCTCCTGGAGGAGGTCCCTGAGTTCTATATCTTACAAGATAAGTAACGGTATTCGGTACTCCTGAGAAAGTAAGTGTAGCAGAATTATGAGTCGCTGTAATTCCAGGCTGGTTAGGTATACCATTACTACATGGTCTGATTCTTACCGCATAATCTTCAACCTCTCCATTGACTGCATTCTGACACAATACTGGAGCACTGGTACGTTTAAGCACGACTCTCATTGTGGTTGTAAGCGGACCTGTATAAGCTGCTCCCGGAACAGCAAAGGTTGCAGTAACAGGAGTTGCAGTATTCGCTGCTGTATTTAAGATCTGTTCTGAAGTTTCAAAAACTCCGTTTCTGTTGTAGTCTATCCAAACAGATACTGCATCATTACTCGTTGAACCTGTCCATCCCTTTGCTATAGAGATTTTATTATTTGCAGATCCTGCATCAAGAGTGATTAATGTTGCAGGTGTTGTATAGCTTGTATAGTTATTCTGTACAGTAGTATTGCTCATCACCGGAACTCCAGGGTTGGAAGATGTAACGGTTACATTTGAAATGTGGTCGTTAGTTCCTGTACCTGTCATCGGACAGTATGAAAGCGGCGGTGTTGTAAACTGTACTGTTGTAGAATATGGTCCTGTAGAACCTCCACATGTAGTAGAAACCTGTACATCGTATTTAGTCTGCTCAGCAAGCCCAGGAATAGTATAATTATTTACTCCCGGTGCCAAAGTCACAGGTGGGATTGTAAATGTTCCAGCAGTAGCTAACTTCCATCTAATAGTGTAAGTAGCATTCGCAGCACCCATCCAATAAACCGTAGCTGTAGAAGCTGTAAGGTTTGTAACGGTGATATTTGTAGGCGGCGCAGTAGTACACGCAGGCTGATCAATAAGTTTCACTGCATAATCTTCTACTTCCCCCCAGGTGAAAGTTCCACAAGGAGCCGCTGTAGCGCTTTCTCTTAATGCTACACGCATACGTGTATTCAGATTTCCCGTATACACTCCCCCAGCAACGTTCGGTACGCTGAAAGTTGCAGTAACAGGAGTTGTAGTATTACTTGGTGAATTCAATACCTGTTCAAAAGTTTCAAAAACCCCGTTTCTGTTAAAGTCAATCCATACTCCTGTTCCGAATGACCATTGTGTTCCTGGCCAGGTTTTTTCAATAGTAACAGTATTAGCTCCTAAACCTCTTACTAAAGTAATAAGTCTTGCAGGATCTGTAGTATAATCTGTATAATTACTGAAATCTGAAGTACTGGTCATTGGTATTGCAGCATTCGGAGTTACAACAACTTTACTGATATAACCATCAATAGTGGTACTTGTAGAATTGGAACTACAATAAGAAATAGCAGGAGTCGTAAAGGTAGTGCTTGTAGAGAACGGTCCTTGTGTTCCGCCACAGATTGTAGCAATCTGAACTTCATACTGCGTTTGCTCCGTAAGGTTGTTTATTGGATAACTGCTCGCAAGAGGAGTAGTAATATTTACTGTATTCCATGTTGGTGCAGTTACAGCTTTATATCTCAGTACATAAGTAGCACCTATTGAAGGCATCCAGCTCACAAGAGCTGTAGTCGGTGTAATATTGGACACTGCAATATTACTTGGAGGCGAAGTAGTACATGGTTGTAAAGCGATAACATTTAATGTAAAGTCAACAAAATTACCCCACGCCGCAGGTCCACATGAAGTATTGGCTCCAATAAAGGATGTCGATGTTCTTACTCTGTAATTACCAGGTGCCTGTGTTCCAGGGATGACAATTGTTGCTGTTCCGTTTGTAACATAACCAGGAGTTGCCAGAATGGTTTCACCCGGATCATTAAAACTCATGTTATTATTCCAGTCAACCCAAACATAATAATTATAAGTGCTGGTTCCACTGTTCAAATTCATGGTTATCGTATTGGTTGGTAACCCTGAAAAAACTGTGGCTGAATTATTAACATATGCCGTATAGGAATTAGCTGAATAATTTAAATTGGTAATTCCTCCTGTTGTAGTTATCGTTTTCAGATAATACGAAGTTGAGCTGGAACCTCCCGTAGGTGTACAATATCCTGTAAACACATTCACAGGTCCTATCCATGTACTCTGATTCGTTCCACTGCATTTTGATCTTACCCAAACATAATAAGCAGTATTGGCCGTCAATGGAGAAAGTGTTACACTTGTTCCTGTAGTAACTGTCTGTGAAGGCACGGTTGCAGATGTTGGTGCTGTAGCAGATGTACTGTAATATACATCATAACCTCCTGCAGGCACAGATGAAGGAGCAGTCCAGCTGATTGCCGCACCCGTTGGTGTTACCGTTCCTAACGTTAATCCGGAAGGAGGCAAACACGAAGGAGCAGCTCCAAAAGTCAACTGAACATTGGGTCTGTTGGAGGTAATTGTTCCAGTAGCTGTTGCTGAAGCTGAATTATCTTCTTCGATATACATATGTCTCGATGCAGCATTAGAGTAAGTAAAAGCACTTCCACTTGTACTTCCTGTCCCGGTACCACCATAGCTTACCTCGACTAACACCACTAGATTTTCTGTCCCGTTATAATAAAAAGGGCTTTGCAGGGTGATTGTATTCCATCCTGTAGTTATATTATTGATCGTTCCGGTATACACTAAGCTGGCTCCGGCAGTTGCTGTAGGCCAGTCTTGTGATGTAAGAGTAGTTGTTGCAGCTGGAACAGATTTCAAATAAACCTTTACCGGAGTAGCTGCACTTGTAGCTGTTGTTGCATTCCATGCCACTGACATTACACTTCCGCCGGCAGGCAGATTGATTTCTGCTGCAGTATAAAGTGATGCATCTCTTTGATATCCATAGTAAACTCCCAAAGGATATCTCTGAGTAGCTGTTCCTGCACCAATAGTAATTGTTTGTGCCTGTGAAAACAGTCCGAAGACCATACAAAGCAATGTTATGAGCACCCTAAAGGGCCTGCTCATTTTACAGAGTAAAAATCCACTCATATTTTTTAAATTTAGTTATAATAACAATAGTAATAAGTATAGTATTTCGTATTTGTTGGTGTTCAAATGGATTCTTGAACATCCATTCTACAGATAATCTGTATTGAAAAAAATAGTTTTTTAATTCATACGCTCATATTTTAATAATTACACAAATCTAATAATTTTTTCACTATTAATGTATTCATTCAAATATTTTTTTGTAAAAATTTCACAATAATAACACATTCTATACATTAAAACACAAAATCCTCAGGAGAGCCTGAGGATTTTATATTATTATTAATTACTGTTATTTCTTGATAAATTTGGATCTGAACTGATCTTTTCCTTTTTCATCAATCGTGATGATGTATCCGCCTTTCACAAGAGATGAAACATTGATCTTTCCGTCATTAATATTTCCATTTCCTACCAGCTGACCGGCAGTATTGTAAATTTTATAGGCCGCTTTATCTGAAACTTTAGTTACATTCAGAATGTCGCTTGCAGGGTTAGGATATAATTGAATTCCGTCCTGAGGATTAGCAATGTCTTTTGTTCCTAAAGCAGCTGTAACTACAACATTATAATCTTCAAACTCTCCATAGGTGCCATATGCGCCACAAGCATTTCCAATATATTGATTAGCAGTGGTGGTATACAACATTCCCACACGCATTCTAAGGCCTAAACCTGTAACTGCGGTTGCAGGCACCGTGAACATAGCCGTAACAGGACTTGCAGTAGTGGTTGTAGAAGTCAGAATTCTTTCTGAATCTTCAAAATTTCCATTTCTATTAAAGTCGATCCAGGCTGAAGTTGCCCCAGAATATGGTCCAGTTCCGCTTAACCATCCTTTTCCAACTGACAGAGTATATTGAGTACCTGCTACTAAGTTTACCTGTAATGCAGGATTGGTAGAATAATCTGTGTATAAACTAGCAGAAGAAGTATTATTTAAGTTTGCCAGGGTAACGTTTGCAATATGATCGTCAGTGTCATCATCAGAAGATACTGTACAATAAGTAAGCCCAGGTGTTGTAAAGTTTGAAGAAGCAGAATAAGCTCCAGGAGTTCCTGAACAAACAGCAGCTACCTGAACTTCATAAGCCGTACCATCAGTAAGATTCGGTAATGTTATATTGCTGCTTGGCGTAGTAATTTGTTGCCAAGTAGCTTCTGATACTTTTTTATAACGGACAATATAGGTTGCGCCAGTAATAGGAGCCCAGCTTACACTTGCACTACTTGTCGTCACATTACTAACAGCGACTCCAGTTGGAGCAGAGCCGTCACATGCAGCAAAAGTAGTAACCAAAACAGATTTAATGGCATAGAATACATTCCCGATAGAAGAGATTCTTAATTTAATTGTCTGTCCGTTCAATGAAGAAGGGAAAGTTATACTTTCAGAGCCATCATTAGCAGTAGTAGCTAATAATGTTGTCCACGTTGCACCATTAGGATCTGTAGTGTAATCAATTTTCACATTTGCTACATTGTATGGCGCAGCTGTAGTATTTGCTACATCCCATTCAACTGTAGTAGCTGCATTAGATGCGGCATATTGAGTATTGATTTTAAACGGTCCGTCATTACCTACAACAATAGTTTGTTCAGCAAACTGAGTTTGCTGTTGAGCCGGATCAGGATTATTATCTCTTACCGTTACAGCATATTTACTATTTCTAGGAACCATAGAAACCGACTCCCATCCATTATTTGAGTTATTTAAAACTCCTGCTAATACGGAAGATAATTTAGGGAAATATCTTGTTGGGTTTGTTGTTGGTGCTAAAGACCTGAATGAAGCCCCAGCAGTGGTAGTTCCCAAATTAGTTTTATTAATTGTAGTAGTTGCATTATCAACCTCTTCCCATGTATAAGTCATAGGATTGTTTTCCGCATCTGTAGCTGAAGCTGTTAATACGAATGCAGTTCCTTTAGGAATGTTGTATGTAGGTAAGGCAGCAATTACCGGTGCATTGTTTGCAATAGACGTTTCTATATCACAAGTTTTACTGATCAGATTTGCCTGAACCTGCTTGATACTTGCAATATGGAAATAGGCATCAGAGTGTAGCTGAACATCAGTATTTGCCCCTGTAATACCTGCATATCCCATAATGGTGGATCCTGACCCTGGTTCAACATTTACGCCAGACCCTTCAAGAGTATGAGAGAATGTATGGTTAGCTCCTAACTGGTGACCTATCTCGTGAGCTACATAATCAATATCGAAATTATCACCTTGAGGAATACCATCTGCAGGTGACGTATATCCTGAACCTTTAGCTTTAGTAGTATTTGTTGCAGGGTTTACACAAACGCAACCAATACAACCTGCATTACCACCACCACCAGAAGCTCCGAATAAGTGTCCGATATCATAGGCAGCATTTCCTACGTTTGCTGTTAATGTTTGCTGTAATTCCAAATTCCAGGCCCCACCGGCTCCAGTTGATGCTGCCGAATAAGGGTCCGTAGCCGCATCAGTATAAATTACATTCGGAAATTCCTGTAAAATCAGATGTAGTGCAAAATCTTTTTCAAACACACCATTCACTCTCGTTAATGTTGCATTAATAGCTGTAAGTGCACCAGCAACAGTTCCTCCGTGAAAAGCAGTATACTCACCGGTCACTGACATTACCAGCCTCATAGTTCTGTACTTCTTATCAGACATTTTTGAGAAATCAGTTGGCTGATTGGTAAATGTTTTACCATTTTCATACATCTGGTTGATTTGATTTACAGCAGCTGGGCCCTCTTCAGTACTACAAACAAAGCTCTTTCCTGCTGTTGGTTTTGTCTTAGGATGAACCCCATATACAGTTTTATCTGCATTTTGCGGCTCTATAAACTCATAATTTCCGTCTTTTATAATCATCGACTGGAAGTCATTGTTTGATAAAGAGAATCTCAAGTATTTAGAAGGATCATTAATTCCAACTCCCACATAAGATCCCAGTTGATATTTATCAGCTAGTGATTGTACAACAACCGGGGAGCTGTATACTGCAAATTTTTCAATTTTGCCATTCAGTGTTGGTAAAGAAATTTCGACAGGTTTTGCGTTTGGACCTGTCTCCTGAGCGCTTTTAAGTTGTTCCTTAATCTTATTAAGATCTAACTTATAATAATTACGTACCAGAGAGAACTTTTCTTTTCCTCTCTCATAGCTAGTGGGCGTCCACTGTGCCAAAGCAGACCCTCCTATCAAGCTACAAAATAAAGCAGTAATGATTTTTTTCATAAAAAAGATTATTTTTAAATTTCTCAAAAATAACCATACATTAACAAATAAACCAAAAAATAATTGATTTATTTTATTTTTTTTAACAATCAGTTTAAAAATATGATCTGTAAAATATAAAAATGAACAAAAAAAAATATTAGAGATATCTCTAATATTTTTTACAATTTCATAGGGATTACAGCCAATTCCCTGTATTTTTATGAGATTTAAAAATCTTCTTAAAATCCCATTTGATCAGTTCTCTACAAGGTATTGATAAAGCTTCTTATATTTTAAAATTTATAGGCAATATTCCAGGCAAAGCCCATGTTGAACTTAGCTGAACTTTTACCAAATCCGGGAACAATCATCGGCGTAATATCATCCTGTTTGGAAGTATATACTAAATATCTTGGCTGAAGATTAACATCTATATAAAAATTGGATTCAAACAGCTGTACCCTTCCTCCTAAAGTTCCTTCTACCCAGGCAGAGGTTTGTGACGAAGATGGAAATGCCACAGACGAAGTGCTGCCTCCAAATCCGCGGACCGGAACAGCCATATACTCCTGATTGTAGAACGCACCTCCTATTTTACCTCCTGCATAAAAACCATTGAATTCATTTTCAAGGTCTTTTGCCAGCATATAAAAAGCACCAAGCTTTACAAAGGGGCCGCTTGCCTTGGCATCGTAACCGTTTTTTTGATATACATTTTTCTCAAAACCGACTTCTGCAATGGCATGAACATTTCCTTTCACTTTTGATGAAATAAAGCCCTGGTAAAGCATTCTATCCGAGAAAAAGGAAATACCTGTATTAAGAACATCAAAACCTACCATAAAATTAGGTTTGTATTTCTCCTGAACTTTTTTGGCTTCCTGGGTTTCTTTTTTTTCCTGGGCGAACCCGGTTATTCCTATTATGCTAAAAAAGAAGGAAAAGATTAGTCTTGTCTTCATTCTCAATTTGGTTTTGTCCTGCTTCGAGCTGTTGTACAGGATTTGATTGTATTAATTCTGAGCTTAAATTATCGTACGTTTTCTTGATCCCGCATCCTGGCGAAACGTATGTACTCTTCGTTGTATAATTAATGCGAACGTGAGATTCTGCTCCTTTATCTGCAAGTCTGAAATAAACATCTGTATAAGGTGAATCATCTACTCTTAAGGGGATAAGTCTTGAATCTATTTTCTCAGCTTTCCCCAGCTGTACTTTCCCAGCCCCGTAATCTACGGCTACATATAATGAATCCAAAGTAGTTGCTTTTCCGGATGCCAGAGATTTGAATGCTACTTTTATTCTGGGTGTCCCTTCGCCACTTTCGCAGATATCGTCATCTCCTCCACAGGAAAAAAGCATTCCAACGAAACAGATCATGACGAGAAATTTAAAATATTTCATCTGCATATTTTGATTTTTTATTTTGATCAGATGGAACTTACGTTTCATATTAAGATTTGAAATTCAAATTTAAATAAATTTATTTTTTAATCAGCAATGCTATATTTTCCACGTGGTGGGTTTGCGGGAACATATCTACCGGCAGAATTTTCACCAACGTATAATGTTCTTTCATCAGGGCAAGGTCTCTTGCCTGTGTTGCTGAGTTACAGCTTACATAGACTACTTTTTCCGGAGCAAGTTTCAATATCTGTTCTACCACTTTCTGGTGCATTCCATCTCTTGGCGGATCGGTAATCAGTACATCTGCTTTCGGATGATTTTCTAAGAATTCATCGTTAAAGACATTTTTCATATCTCCACAATAGAATGTTGTGTTGGTAAGACCATTTAATTCAGCATGTTCAATGGCTGCATCAATGGCTTCCTGAACAGATTCTATCCCTATAACCTGTTTTGCATTTCTGGCAACATACTGGGCAATAGTTCCTGTTCCTGTATAAAGGTCATATACTACTTCATCACCTTTTAAATCAGCAAATTCCAATGTTTTTCTGTAAAGCTCCAAAGCCTGTTTGTAATTGGTCTGAAAGAATGATTTTGGGCCAATTTTAAACTTCAGTCCATCCATTTCTTCCATCAGGAAGCCTTCTCCGAAATAAATATTGATATCCAGATCGTAAATAGAATCATTCTGCTTCGGATTGATAGCATAAACCAATGTTTTGATCTGTGGGAATTTCTCTAGTAAGAACTGGAAAAGCTTTTCTCTGTTTTCTTTTTCTTCTCTGTAAAGCTGGAATAGTACCATCCATTCGCCTTTAGAGTTCTGTCTCATCATTAAAGTTCTCAAAAACCCTTCCTGATTTCTGACATCAAAGAAATCCAACCCATTGTCTACACCATAGTTTTTTACAGCTAAACGTATAGCATTGGAGGGATCTTCCTGCAGGAAACATTCTTTCAGGTCTAGGATCTTGCTCCACATTCCGGGAATATGGAAACCCAAGGCGTCTTTACTCCCAAAATTCTCTTCAGAGCTTATTTCGTATTGGGTAAGCCATCTCGCATTGGAAAAGGAAAACTCCATTTTATTTCTGTAGAAATACTGTTCTTCGGCGCCTAAGATAGGAACGGTTTCAAAATCATCAATCCCACCAATTCTTTTAATATTATTATAGACCTCTTCCTGTTTGAAATTGAGCTGTTTTTCGTAGCTCATGTTCTGCCATTTGCATCCACCACATGTTCCAAAATGAATACATTTGGGATCTACTCTGAATGGCGATTTTTCCACTATTTCTATGGTTTCTGCCTCATAGTATTTGGATTTGGATTTTTTTACTCTGGCATTAACCACATCTCCGGGAACTGCTCCGGAAATCAGTACGGTTTTTCCTTCTTCGGTTTTCCCTATGGCCACGCCTTTTGCACCTGCACCAAACAGTTTAATATTTTCAAGAATTATATCTTTCTTCTTTCTCATCCCTAAAACTCAATTTCTTTTATGGTCGGACGAACCCTCCGACTCATCCTAAATTTTATTTCTATTTTCTAATACACCGAAAACAATCTTCCGGTTTGATTCCGCAAAAATACAATAAAAAAAACCTTATCCGAAGATAAGGTTTCCATCTATATAAAAGTTTATTATTTTGTTGGGGCAGGCTGAGGATTTACAGGCTGTGCTGAAGGATCCATCGCTCCCGGCTGCATCTGAATATTAGGCTGTACTTTTGGCGCAGAAAGACCTGTAAGTTTATCCAGGATTGTTACTACTTCCTGTTCGCCAAGGTTTACAAAAGATCTGCTTGCAATTTTACCGTCTTTATCCACGATCACAAAGCAAGGCAGTTTGAATCCGTAAACGCCATATTTTTTAGCAATATCTGATTCTAAACCTTTTTCTCCGTACACATTTGCTCCCGGAATTCCTTTTAACAATGAACTGCTGGTTTTTACAAACTGATCTTTGGTATCATCTACGTTTACAAAAACAAAGTTCATTTTAGATTTATAGAAATTTACAACTTCTTTTAATACAGGAACTGTAGCTTCGCTGATGTAAGGATTCCAAGATGCATAGAAGAACAGCATGTATGGTTTCCCTTTATTTTCAGAAAGCTGGTAAGATTTTCCGTCTGCTTTTACCAGTGATGCTTCCGGAGCAGCCTCTCCTACTTTAAGTCCATTGATTGCCAACTGCATTTTAACTAAATCTGCCTTGATACCTGCGTCTGTAATATCTGTATCAATGATTTTTTTAACCTTTTCAGTATTTTTTGCAGGAGCACCCGGATGAATATCCTGAGCTACCACGAACGCCAATAGATAATCTTTAGCAGTTTGTGAAACTTCTTTTCTGTCTTTCAGAAACTGTGCAAATACTTCAGAAGTAATCATATCTGTTTTTCCTTTGGTTTTTGCTTCGGCATATTTCTGAAAGTCAGGGC
Source organism: Chryseobacterium lathyri (assembly GCF_019970085.1). Classification (NCBI taxonomy): domain Bacteria; kingdom Pseudomonadati; phylum Bacteroidota; class Flavobacteriia; order Flavobacteriales; family Weeksellaceae; genus Chryseobacterium; species Chryseobacterium lathyri. The sequence goes on from NZ_JAHXYG010000006.1 coordinate 250,168, forward strand.
TCATTTTTACGAGAAGGTACTGTCTGTATAATGGAATAGTCTTCACCATTACATCTTTATTACCTTCCAGTTTTGTTTCGTAATCCTGGAATGCTTTTGATACTTTAAATGATGGATTTCCTGACATCTGGCGCTGTGACATTTCATAGTTGGCAAGAAGGTTAAGGATAGTTACTTTCACATCATTCTTTTTCCATTCCAAAATTCCTTTGCTTGGATTATTTTTCTGAGCAAGCTCTTCCACATTTTTATTGATGTCGGCTTCAATTTTCTGAGCTCCTTTTAAGAACGTTTTTTCGTCTCCGGACATTAACTGCTGGATATTGATTTTGCTTCCATACTCACCCAAGAACTTTTGGCTGGCCTGAAGGAAATCATTATTTTTCTTAGCATCTCCTGTAACGACGAACTCATTTGGAAAGGTCATTGCATTTCCGGAAATATTCAGGTTCTGTCCGCCCTCAAGATAGATCAGGTTTTGTCTTCCTGCATAGTTGATTACGTACATCCCATCTTTAGGAGCTTCGAAGCTTCCTGTAAAGTTTCCATTTTTATCTAAACCAATATTGACAAGTGGAAGTGTTGCCACACCAGAAGCTTCAACAAATTCAATTCTTTCGAGTGGTGAACTTCCGGTTATTTTTCCTTTAACTTCAACTTTTTTTGAACAAGACATCACAAAAGCTGTGATGATAAACAATAAAAGATATTTTTTCATTTCGATTTTAATATTACGCAAAAATACGTTTTTTACGGCTTGTTAATTAACACTATTTATTTTTTTTGAAAATTTTATGAGAACCTGTAAAATAGGGACTTTAAGGCCTATCCGTTCTATAAACTTCTTCACGAGAAAAGAGTCTCAAAAAATGCAATTCTTTTCTTACACATCCAAGTGCTCACCAAATATAGACTTATTAAATTAAAGAATATCTTATCTGATCAACACCTTAACAAATTTTAACAGCTAAATTACAGGTATAAAAAAATCGTCTCCATAATGAAGACGATTTTTTATGTATTTGAATAGGTTTATCCCTGATCTACCATAGCAGCCATATATTCTCTGTTCATTCTGGCGATGTTTTCAAGAGAAATTCCTTTCGGACATTCAACTTCACAAGCTCCAGTGTTCGAACAGTTTCCGAATCCTTCTTCATCCATAGCTTTCACCATGTTCAGAACTCTTCTTTTGGCTTCTACTCTACCTTGAGGAAGTAAAGCGAATTGAGAAACCTTAGCTCCAACGAATAGCATTGCAGATCCGTTTTTACAAGTAGCTACACACGCACCGCATCCGATACATGCTGCTGCATCCATTGCTTTGTCTGCATCTTCTTTAGGAACCGGAATAGCATTGGCATCTAATGTATTACCTGAAGTGTTCACAGAAATGAATCCTCCGGCAGCCATTACTCTGTCGAATGCGCTTCTGTCCACCATTAAATCTTTGATAACCGGGAAAGCTGCACTTCTCCAAGGCTCAATAACGATGGTTTCACCGTCTTTGAACATTCTCATGTGAAGCTGGCAAGTCGTGATCCCTGTATCCGGACCATGCGCTCTACCGTTGATATAAAGGGAACACATTCCGCAGATCCCTTCACGACAGTCGTGATCGAAAGCAATTGGTTCTTTTCCTTCGTTAATAAGATTTTCGTTCAAAATGTCCAGCATTTCTAAGAATGAGGAATCTGTAGAAACATCTGATATCTTGTAGGTCTCAAACTGACCTTTAGTTTTGCTATTTTTTTGTCTCCAAATTTTTAGGGTAAGATGAAGGCCTTTTTTTGCACTCATAATTATGTATTTATAGGTTGGAGATTATTTGTAACTTCTTGCTTTAACTTCAATGTTTTCATAGATCAGATCTTCTTTATGCAGCACTTCCGTTGTGATATCATCTGTTTGATATTCCCAAGCTGCTACATATTTGAAGTTAACATCATCTCTTTCAGCTTCACCTTCAGGAGTAGCATGGTCTTCTCTGAAATGTCCTCCACAAGATTCGTTTCTGTGTAATGCATCGATGGCCATTAGTTGTCCTAATTCGATGAAATCTGCCACTCTGAAAGCTTTTTCAAGCTCAGTGTTCATTCCATCTGCATCACCAGGAACTTTCACATCGCTCCAGAATTCTTTTTTCACCTGAGCAATTTCAGCAATAGCTTCTCTCAAACCTTCAGGAGTTCTTCCCATTCCTACTTTATTCCACATGATGTGTCCTAATTTTTTGTGGAAATAATCTACTGAGTGAGTTCCTTTATTATTTAAGAAGAAATTTACTTTGTCTTTAATTTCTTTTTCAGCCTGATCGAATTCACCAGAAGTTGTAGGAATTGCTCCCGTTCTGATGTCCGCTGAAAGGTAATCTGCAATCGTGTAAGGAAGAACGAAATATCCGTCTGCTAACCCCTGCATCAAAGCAGAAGCTCCCAATCTGTTAGCTCCGTGATCTGAGAAATTGGCTTCACCGATTACGAAACACCCAGGAATGGTAGACTGCAGGTTGTAATCTACCCAAACACCACCCATTGTGTAGTGAACTGCAGGATAGATCTTCATTGGTGTTTTGTAAGGATCATCAGCCGTAATTTTTTCGTACATCACGAATAAGTTACCGTATTTTTCCTCAATCCAAGCTTTTCCTAAATCATAGATCTGCTGATCTGTAGGATTATGGATATGTTTTTCGATAGCAGCTTCTTTACCCTTTTTAATAATCTCTGTAGAGAAATCTAAGTAAACACCTTCTTTAGTATCATTATTTTCGATTCCGTAACCAGCATCACATCTTTCTTTACCAGCTCTCGACGCAACGTCTCTAGGCACTAAGTTTCCGAATGCAGGATATCTTCTTTCTAAATAATAATCTCTATCTTCTTCTTTAATATTTTCAGGTCTAAGCTTTCCTTCTCTGATCGCTACAGAATCTTCAATTTTCTTAGGAACCCAGATTCTTCCTGAGTTTCTTAATGATTCTGACATCAAAGTCAGTTTAGACTGCTGTGTTCCATGAACCGGAATACAAGTCGGGTGAATCTGTACATAACAAGGGTTTGCGAAGTACGCTCCTTTTTTATGGATTTTCCAAGCCGCAGAAACGTTCGATCCCATTGCATTTGTAGAAAGGAAATATACGTTTCCGTAACCTCCTGATGCAATAACAACCGCGTGAGCAGAATGTCTTTCGATTTCACCTGTTACCAGGTTTCTTGCGATGATTCCTCTTGCTTTTCCGTCTACAATTACCAATTCCATCATTTCATGACGGTTGTACATTTTAATTCTTCCTTTACCAATCTGACGGCTCATCGAAGAATAGGCACCTAATAATAACTGTTGACCAGTTTGTCCTTTTGCGTAGAAAGTTCTTTTTACCTGAACCCCACCAAATGAACGGTTATCTAACTGACCGCCGTAATCTCTACCAAAAGGAACACCCTGAGAGACGCATTGGTCGATAATATTGGCAGAAACTTCAGCTAATCTGTAAACGTTGGCCTCTCTTGCTCTATAGTCACCACCTTTGATGGTGTCATAGAATAATCTGTATGTAGAGTCACCATCACCCTGATAGTTTTTAGCAGCATTGATACCTCCTTGTGCAGCAATTGAGTGTGCTCTTCTTGGAGAATCCTGGTAGCAGAACGCTTTTACGTTATATCCCTGCTCTGCTAAAGTAGCAGCTGCAGAACCACCTGCCAAACCTGTTCCAACAACAATAATATCAATCTTATCTCTGTTGTTTGGTGCAACAAGGTTCATATGGTCTTTATGATTTTTCCATTTATCCTTTAAAGGACCTGCCGGAATTTTTGAATCTAATTTACTCATACTATTATACTGATATTATGATTGAGTTACAAAGTGAAAAATTGCGATAAAAATAAACCCTGCAGGAATAAGGATTGAATACCATTTTCCGAAAGCCTTGATTACCGGAGTATATTTTGGATGTCTCGCCCCAATTGACTGGAATGAAGACTGGAAACCGTGTGCAAGGTGTAATCCCAATAATACAAAAGCAATTACATACAAAGCTACTCTCCAGATATCCGCAAACTTCTCGTGAAGCTCCGGCCAGAAACGTTCTGCATCAGGAGCAATCCCTTCTACATACTTGTAATCGATCTCATGCCACCAAAAATCGTAAAAGTGAAGCGCTAAGAAAGCCAACACCACTGCTCCGGAAATAATCATATTTCTGGACATCCATGATGAGTTCACAGAAGGATTGTTTGCTGCGTACTTTACAGGACGCGCATTTCTATTCTTAATCTCCAGTACAAATCCCATAATGAAATGGAAAAAAACCGCAAAACCAAGAATAGGCTGCATTAAGAACTGCACAAAAGGATTATAGCCCATAAAATCAGATGCTGTATTGAACGCATCACGATTCAGGACTGATAACAAATTGGTCGTCAAATGCAGTATAAGAAAGATCAGCAAAAATAGAGCTGATAATGCCATCGCATATTTTCTACCTATCGTAGAACTCGTTAAACCTGCCATATAAGTTTAAATTTGAATTTCCCACAAAATTAAGAAATGTTAACTATATCAAAAAGTGAGAAATCTCACAATTAGACAGTTTGTAATCTTTCTAAATAAGAATCTAGCACATTATTTAAAGGGAAAAATGAAAAGTACTGTTTATTTTTTCAAATCATAAATTTTGCCATTATAAACTACCTTTTCTGCTATTCCGGGAAAGGTTTTTATTTCCATAGTCTGAATACGTCTTGAAGAGCAGTAAGGGCCGGCTATAAATTTTAAAATTTTCTTTTTATCCGAATTTTTTGTCATCCAAAAGCAAGCCCTACTTCCTTTCTTCACTGATAATACTTTAGTTTTATTAAAATCATGAAGCAGTATTTCTTCTTTCTGATTTTCAAAAATAGTAAACCCAGTTCTGATTATAAAAAAAGCTAAAATCATCCCTGCCACCCTGATTAAATTTTTAAGATTGATATTTAAAAGTAATGGTCTCAACACATAAACGATCAAGGATAAGGATACTACTTCAGCAATATTCATCGCTATATTGGAATAAAATAGCATATCCCTTTCTGAAAACCAGTGGATAAGGTTCAATAAAAGCTGGATAGATCCATCATATACAAAATTGATCCAAGTAAAATCGATCTTTAATCCCACGAGAACCGTCATCAAAAAAGAAAATATGATCAATATCTCTGAAAACGGAACGATCACAATATTAGCAGGAACAGAAACCAACGAAAATTGGTGAAAGTAATAGAGAACCAGCGGAAGTGTCGCCAGTTGTGCGGAAAGAGAAATGGTAATGGTATTGTAGATTAATTTTTTAAAATAACCATTTTGCCGGGGAAAATATTTCAATACTGGCTGGTTCAGCCAAAAAATCCCCAACACAGCCAGAAAGCTGAGCTGAAAACCGACATCGAAAAGCTGCTGTGTATCAACAACTAAAATAATTATTGCTGATAAAGAAAGGGAGTGAAGCAGATCCGGTTTTCTCTGGAGAAGGACATAGACAAAATATACCGTCAGCATAATGCACGACCGTATTACAGAATTTCCGAAACCGATAAATGCAGCAAACAACCAAATAAAAAAGATACTGGAAATCACTGCATATTTTCTGAATCGTAAAGGACTGAACCGTGTCAATAAAAAATAGATCATCCCAAAAATAACGACAATATGTGTTCCTGAAATAGCCAATAAATGAACCATTCCGGACCTGTTGAAATCCTCTACTGTCCCGGAATCCATTTCTGTTCTGTCTGCCAGAATAATCCCTTTTAGAAATTCCCGGGTTCTGGAAGACATTTCAACGCTGTCGATCTTCTGGAGTATTTCTAATCTGCGCTGCTGAATTCGTTCATTTGGATTTAAATCTGATCTCTCTGCCGAAGAAATATTTTTGGAAATATAACACTGATACTCAATATTTTTCCTTTTTAAATACTTTGCATAATCAAACTGAAAATCATGCTTTGGTGGCTTTGGTTTCGATAGGTAAGCATCAGCCTTATAATAGTGCTCAAAATCAAGTTCTTTACTTATTTTCGGGATATAGACAACGGCATTAAAATTTTCTTTTCCAGCACGAATAACAGCTTCATATTTTTTATTTTTATCTGTAGAATTCAGTTTTTTGGAGATCTTAAAGAATACTGTTGTGTTTTGAGGAACTGAAAGATCATCGGACGAAAAGGTATTGAAAAAATGAAGAATTATTCCGGTTCCGAAAAATATCAATCCCAGCAGTATCGCTCTTGTTTTATGCAGAAAATAAGAATTCAAAAAACACAAAAGGAAAATTGATAAACAGCATGCTGAAACTATATAAATTATAGTTTTATCCAACAGCACTTTATCCTGAAAAAAAATTCCGAGGATAAAACAGATAGACAAAATGAGAAGTGGCTGCTTTTTCAAACCATGTATATTTACAATCAAAAAAGTAATTAATTTATTTGATTATTAAATAACACAGATTTTGCAGAACTGAATGATTACTTCCCATTAAATGAATAATATACGGCTTGATTATTTATTATAAAATCTGGTTTTAAATGAAAAAGTAAAAGCCATCTGTTAAAGATAGCTTTGTATTAAAAAGCTACATACTGTAGCAATTTATTAAAATTTTTAACGCAATATTTTCTTTGGTAAATAAAATAGTCTTATAAAAGGTTATTCACCGAATTATTTACCGCTTAAAAACCGGTCTGTCAGGCGTTTAGTTTCTTTTATATAGAACAAGGAATCTTTTCCATAATCTTCATATTTGAAATCTCCGGATTTTTTAGGAATTGCAGGTTCTATCTGTGTTCCTTCATGCCATTCGTTGAAAGAAGTGATCCCGATAAAATCCGGATTTACTTTGGCGGCTGCATCAAACATTCTTTCATAATACTTTCCGCTTTCTCTGCTTTTGAAATTGGCTTCATTCCATGGTCTTATTCTGGTATCGGAATAACCCGGACCTACGCACGGAATAAAAATAAGATGGTGGTCTTTTGCAAATTGGGAAAGATAGCTCCAATTGGAAGTTGTGCTTCCGAAAACAAAACCGTCGCTGGCAAAATAGGTATAAAAACCATCAAAACCGGATTCTTCAAAAAAATCTGAATGTTCTTTTTCAACCCATAATCCTATGTAAAGTCCATCCAATTCTGTTTTCCGGACTGTTTTACTTCCGTTTTCAGACAGGAGCTCGGACCATTCTGACGGTGAAATTTTATAGCTATCGTAAACATAGTACAATGGCTTTCCATCTTTTTTATAAAAGGCATGATGGTGGGAATAGGTCTCCACCAGATAAGAAAGCTGTTCTCTAAGTTCTGTTATATTTTTGTAAAACGGCTCTATGTGAAAAGCAACCTTTAAGTTAAATTGGTCTGCTATATCCAGATATTGGGTAATACTTTTATCAACAAACGAATCTTTTCCCAGCCAACTTAAAACAACCACCCCAACTCCGGCTTCCCGGATCATTTTCATGTGTTTTTTAATGATTGCCGGATCATTGGAACTGTAATTACCCAGGGCAGGATAGAAATTAGCACCAATATCGTCTCCTCCTTTGTGATTTCCCAGGTTGTTCCATTTTGGATTGTTCCAGTGGGGCAAGATATCATGATTCCAATGAGAATACTTTCCATCCACTTCAGGATTTCCGTACCATCCATAATAGAAGATCTGGACCTTATCCCGGGATTTGCTGTTTTGAGCAAAACTTTTCAGTGAAATGCAAGTCAATAAAATGAATACCAGAAAGTTTTTAAAAAAATTCATTGATAAAAATTTAAATCTAAAAATTATTCAGCACAGATGATCTTAGAAGCCTTGACCATTCAGAAAGAGTAAATTAAATGCTTAAAATTACCTCAGCAGCTTTTTCACTGGCTCCTTTTCCGCCAAGCTTTTTTCTTAAAAGACTGTAATCTGCCAGAACCTGGTTTCTTTTTTCACCTTCTATCATTTTATTGAGCTCTTCCACAAGGTTTTTGGTATTCAGGTCGGTTTGGATCAGCTCCTTCACAACTTCTCTGTCCATGATCAGATTGACCAGGGAAATATATTTAATGTTTTTAACGAGTCTTTTGGCAATGGCGTAAGAAATTTTACTTCCACGATAGCAGACTACCTCCGGAACATTAAGCAAAGCTGTTTCTAAAGTAGCTGTTCCCGAAGTTACCAAAGCTGCTTTCGAGCATCTCAGCAGATCATATGTCCTGTTGGAAACAAAATGAACATTATCATCCACATATTTTTGATAGAATTCTTTCGGAAGGCTTGGTGCACCGGCAATGACAAACTGGTAATTTTTGAAATACGGTCTCACGGAAAGCATAATTTCAAGCATTTTTTCCACTTCCTGTTTCCTGGAACCGGGAAGGAGTGCAATGATTTCTTTTTCGTTAAGCCCGTTTTCCTTTTTAAATTCTTCAACACTGATATCATTCAGGCCAGCTATTGCATCAAGGAGCGGATGTCCTACAAAGTGGGAATGAACACCATGCCCTTTATAAAAATCCTCTTCAAAAGGGAGAATGACCATCATTTCGTCTACATATTTTTTAATGATCTCTACTCTGCCTTCTTTCCAGGCCCAGAGTTGCGGAGAAATATAATAGACCACTTTTATCCCGAGCTCCTTTGCAAATTTTGCAATTCTTAAATTAAATCCCGGATAATCAACCAGAATAAGAATATCGGGTTTGTTTTTTCTGATATCTTCTTTACAGAATTTGATATTGTTGAGGATGGTTCTTAAATTCATCGCGACTTCCAGAAAACCCATAAATGCCAGATCACGGTAATGTTTTACCAATGTTCCTCCCTGAGCTTTCATAAGATCGCCACCCCAGAAACGTATTTCTGCCTGCGGATCTTTCTGTTTAAGGGCTTTCATTAAGTTGCTTCCATGCAGATCACCGGACGCTTCTCCTGCAATAATATAATACTTCATTTCTATAGTAAGGATAGAGAACAAATTAAGGTTTACTTGATCTTAATTTGTAAATTTGTCCAAAGATAATGATAAAAAATGTCAGAAGAATTTGAAATCCGAAATAAAGTTGCTGAAAGCGGCCTTGTGAATTTCGACCTATCTACTCTGGTTCCTAAGGGAATAAGAAAGGGTATTGACCTTAAAGATTTCCTTTTCCAGGAACTGATTCTGAAGGAAAAAGATTTCAGGGAAAAGGTAGAGACAATCGATATTGAGGAGTATAAAGATGCTTATATATATATTTACAATTCTGTGGATACTATTGTTCCGCTGTGGGCTTATTTTGTATTAACCGCCAAGCTTACAGATGTTGCTAAAAAAATCGTCTTCGGAGACCGTGAGGATCTGGAAGTGATCCTGATGCACAATGCTATCCAGACTTATGATTTTGAAGATATGAGAGGTAAGAGAGTGCTTGTAAAAGGTTGCTCTGATAAAGAAATCCCTGAAAATGCATATATAGAGCTGGTTGAACAACTGAAACCAATGGTTAAATCCCTCATGTTCGGTGAAGCCTGTTCCAATGTTCCTATTGTAAAGAATTAACATGAGGAAATATTTATCCGCCTTATTTTTGTTCTTTATTTTTCTGGTAATTTATTATTCCGGGAGTTTTACAAAAATTCCTTTTGCAGACTGTGTTGGTTTTGTGCTGGATGCCGAAAAAGGTAAATTCATGACAACTGCTACGGCTACTACTCATTTTTTATATATTAATACGGTCATTTTAATTAAAAATATCACCGGTCTTAATGCAATCGAGGCAAGCCGTTTATTGGTAGTTTTTTCCGGAGCCGCAACCGTTTCCGTGATCTATCTTACTGTTAAAAGTATTACGAAAACAGAATGGGTTTCTCTCACAGCAGCTTTTGTTTTTGGTTTCAGCTTCTCATTCTGGCGAAATGCAGAGATTGTAGAAGTATATACGTACAACACCTTATGGATAAGTCTTTTTTTCTTCTCGATGATCAAGACTTTTATAGAAAACAAAAAACAATATATTGTATGGGCAGGTATATTTCTAGGCATCAGTCTTTGGGTACATATCCAGAATATTTTACTGATTCCTGCTTTTCTGCTTTTCCTTTTTTATTTTAAAGGTGAAAAAAAATATTTCTATTCTTCACTGCTGGCGTTTGTACTGCTGTTTGCTTCATTATTTATTCTGAATATGTCTCAAGGGCTTTCTTTCAAATCGCCATATAGTTCGGATCAGGGAAACTGGGTAGAAGAATCTTTCAGCAAAACCTCTTTGCAGTATGTTAAAGATTTTTTCCAGTCTTTCGCTTACCTCATCTACAATTTCAATCTATTTACTTTTTTCGGAGTAATGGGTGCTGTATTTCTATACAAATCTAACAGAAAAATGTTCTTTGTCTTTTTTGCAGGATCTCTGTGTGTGTATGGCTTTTCTACTTTTTATGCAGTTTCGGATAATTATGTTTTCTTTCTTCCTTTCAATATTATTTTTGCCCTGTCTGTGGGATACGGACTGTCGCACCCGAAATATGCTGCTCTCAAAAAAGTATCATGGGCCTGCCTGCTTATTCCTATAGGATATCTGCTTACTTATAAAGCTGTTTTCCAGACAGAAAAAGGACAAGCATTTCATAGCTTCAAAAAGTATAAAGGCGGCCTGAATTATTATATACTTCCCTGGATGAATGACAATGCCGGTATTCTGGAATTTACTATTGATAAAAAGACAGCTCCGGAGCCTATTAATTGGATGACCCTGAGTGCTATGGAATATATAGAACTGCTAAAAAGTAAAGGATATACGGAAGAGGAGATCAAAAAACTTTAACAATAATTGTGAGGCAAAAAATTTCGTGAATCACATTTTTTGATATCTTTGATTTACTTAATATTTAAAATAAACACAAACATGAGTTTAATCGACCTACTTACAGGCAGCACCAGCAATCAGGTTGCTGAACAGGCAGAAAACAAATTCGGAATCAGCAAAAATCAGATTATTGCCCTATTGGCAGTAGCTGCACCTTTGGTTATTTCTTACCTTAGAAACAAATCGCAGGACGCTAACGAAGCAGAAGCTTTAAATAGTGCATTAGATAAAGACCACGACGGAAGTATTCTTGACGATGCTTCACAAGCAGAAGCCAGACAGGCTGAAGGAGGATCTATCCTTGATCATGTTTTTGGCGGACAAAAAAGCACTGTAGAAAACCAGCTTTCTCAGAATACAGGGATCTCAATTGATAAAATCGGACCTATCTTAGCGATGCTTGCTCCGGTAATTATGGGATATATCGGTAAAGAGAAACAGCAAAACAATGTAGGAGCCGGAGGTTTAGGAGACCTTTTAGGCGGAATTCTTGGGAATGCATCTAATCAGGCTCAGGCACAGCAATCCAGCCCTTTGAATGACATTTTGGGAAGTGTTTTAGGGGGTGGTCAGGCTCAGTCCGGGGGAAACCCGCTTAACGATATCTTAGGAAGCGTACTTGGCGGTGGCGGACAGCAACAGCAAGGAGGTGGATTAGGAAATATCCTTGGGAACCTTTTAGGAGGAAAATAATTTAATTTTGTATATTGAAAAAGGCTGAAGACTAAATCTTCAGCCTTTTTATTTTCAGCTCTTTGCTTTAGCTTCAGAAGAAGCAACTGGCTTGGAAGCCTTTCTGGGTCTTCTTTTGCCATAACTTCCTGCATTGATCTTTCCTCTTCTTGATTTTTTGTCTCCTTTTCCCATAGTGATAAATATTTATTGGTAAATACTAAATTAGAAAATATGGTATACATCAAAAAATTAAGGCTGTTAAAATTTTTATAAAATCGAGACAAAAGAAAGGAAGCCTGAGGCTGGAAGATGGAAGTTATTGAGGCCAGAAACGGAAATTTAAAAAACAGTTTTATTAATTTTTGCACTTGGAAATCCTTGTCAAGGTTTGAAACCTTGACAAGGATAGCAGGACTTCCGCTAACTTCCACCCTCCCTCTTCCAGCTTCATTTTCGATCACACTTTCACCATCTTCCACTTTCCTTTTTTAAACAAAATGAAAGCAACAATAGTAATCAAAGTTTCTGCAACAGGAATAGAGATGAATACTCCTTTTGGTCCCATCCCGAAATGTTTGGAAAGAAAATAGGCCAGCGGGATCTGAAACAACCAGAAACCGAAAAAATTTACCCAAGTGGGAGTCCAGGTATCTCCTGCTCCGTTAAAAGCGTTGATAAGCACCATCCCGATTCCGTAGAAAATAAACCCGACACTCATAATGTGTAATGCGTTTTTGGCAAAATCTTTAATCTCTGTTTCCTGTGTGAAAAATCCTACAAGAAAATCTCCAAGTAGGAAAAATATGAGACTTACAGCCAGCATAAAGATTACATTATATTTCACGGTTTTCATCACGGACTGTTCTGCTCTCAGCATTTCGTTAGCTCCCATATTCTGTCCAACCAGTGTAGAAGCTGCATTGCTCAGTCCCCAGGCAGGAAGCATAAAAAACATCATCAGCCTCAAAGCCGTCTGATAGCCTGCAGAAGCATTTTCTCCTCCCGTAGTGGCAACCAGTTGGGCAAGAAAGATCCAACTGCATGAGGCAATTACAAACTGAAAAATTCCCGGAGTTGCAATCTTCACAATAGATTTGATCTGCTTAAAATCAGGGCTGAAATAAGAAAGCGAAATACGGATCTGAGTATCAGCAACCAAAAGATGATACAGCTGGTAAATTACCCCAACACTTCTGCCTATCGTAGTCGCCAAAGCAGCTCCGGTAAGTCCCATCGCAGGAACAGGCCCAAAACCTCTAATAAGAACAGGACAGAGAATAATGTTCACAATATTGGCGATCCAAAGAGATTTCATGGCAATAGCTGCATTTCCTGCTCCCCTGAAGATCCCGTTGATCAAAAACAGAAGCATAATAATTACGCTGCTGCCCATCATTATTCTTGTGAAATCTTTTCCATAAGCCGCAGCTTCAGGCTTTGAACCCATCAGAATCAGAATTTCCTCAGCATAAATGACTCCGAATAAACTAAGAATGAAAGTGATAACAAATGAAACCAATAAAACCTGTGCCGCACTTCTGGAAGCCTGCTCCGGGTTCTTCTCCCCGATTCTCCTCGCTACCAAAGCAGTGGCAGCCATACTCATTCCTATGGCAATAGAATACATTACAGAAAGTACGGATTCCGTTAAACCAACACTCTGGATGGCATAACCGCTTTCTTTCAAATGTCCCACAAAGTACAGATCAACTAAGGCAAAAACCGACTCCATGGCCATTTCCAGCATCATAGGAACTGCCAGTAAAAGCACAGCACTTCTTATCGTTATTTTGGTATAATCTACTTCTTCTCCACTAAAGGCTCTTTTCAAAAAGTCTATATATTTTGTCATTTTCTAATCAATAATTATCTGATTTCCAAAAATACAAATTCAATTCTTATAAAAAATTAGTTACCCATATCAAAAAAATAATTTAGATTTGTATATTCTTAAAATGAATCTTATGAAAAAAATAATCTCTACTGCTTTTCTACTTGTAATTTCAGCGTCTGCCAATATGCTTTCTGCTCAGACACTCAGCAAAGCTCAGATGCAGTCTATTCAATCTGATAATGTTGCTTCATTTAAAAAGAATTTCACAAAAGCAGATTACAACAAATGCTTTCCACTTAAAGATGAGACTTTCAGCGCATTAGGCTTCAGCTCGCTTTACGGTAGAAATAATATTGTCAAATTCCTTTTGGACAACCAGGCAGATATTAATAAAGAATGTAACGGAAAAACGCCTCTTGCTTTAGCTAAATTAGGAAACAAAGAAGAAACTGTACAGCTATTGATACAAAAAGGTGCTGCTAATAATTAATTAAAAAGCCCTCAAATAATATACAAGACTTCCGAAAGGAAGTTTTTTTTGTTTATAGAACCTGCAAAAATCTTATCTTTGCATCCGAAAATTATGGTAGAAAACTTCATGATCTGAAAGCCAAACCATATGTCTTAAACATTGAACCTTAAACAAATAATTATGTTTCGATCACACACGAACGGAGAATTATCTCTGAAAAATCTTAATGAAGAAGTTACACTTTCCGGATGGGTACAGACTATCCGTGACAAAGGATTTATGATTTGGATAGATCTTCGAGATCGTTACGGAATTACTCAACTGGTTTTTGATCAGGACCGATCTACAGCGGAATTGATGGAAAATGCAAAAAAATTGGGACGTGAATTCGTGATTCAGGTTACAGGAAAAGTAATTGAAAGAGTAAGCAAAAACCCCAATATTCCAACAGGAGAGATTGAAATTTTAGTTGAAAAATTAGAAGTTCTTAATGAATCCCAGCTTCCACCTTTCACTATTGAAGATGAAACAGACGGAGGAGAAGAATTAAGAATGAAATACCGTTATCTGGATATCAGAAGAGCTCCGGTAAGAGATAAACTGATCTTCCGTCACAAAATGGCGCAGAAGGTAAGAAATTATCTTTCAGACGAAGGATTTATTGAAGTGGAAACCCCGGTTTTAATTAAATCTACTCCGGAGGGGGCAAGAGACTTCGTGGTTCCAAGCAGAATGAACCCGGGTCAGTTTTATGCACTTCCACAATCGCCACAGACATTCAAGCAGCTTCTGATGGTAGGCGGAATGGATAAATATTTCCAGATTGTAAAATGTTTCCGTGATGAAGATTTAAGAGCGGACAGACAGCCGGAATTTACCCAAATCGACTGCGAAATGGCTTTTGTAGAACAGGAAGATATCATGAATGTCTTTGAAGGAATGACAAAAACGCTGATTAAAGACGTTACAGGACAGGAATTCGGAGATTTCCCAAGAATGACCTTCGCAGATGCGATGAGAAAATACGGAAACGACAAACCGGATATCCGTTTCGGAATGGAATTCGTGGAACTTAACGAACTGGTAAAAGGAAAAGATTTTAAAATATTTGATGATGCTGAATTGGTTGTAGGAATTAATGTTGAAGGATGTGCTGACTATACAAGAAAGCAGATCGATGAACTTGTTGATTGGGTAAAACGTCCACAGATCGGAGCTTCGGGAATGGTATGGGCTAAATTCCAGAATGATGGTGTAAAAACATCTTCTGTCAATAAGTTCTACAATGAAGAAGACCTAGCTAAGATCATTGATAAATTTGGAGCTAAAGAAGGTGACCTAATGCTGATCCTATCCGGAAACGAGAATAAGGTAAGAGCACAGCTTTCTGCTTTGAGAATGGAGCTTGGAAACCGTCTGGGATTAAGAAAAGGAAATGTATTTGCCCCGCTTTGGGTAGTTGACTTCCCATTACTGGAATTTGACGAAGAAAGTGGACGCTATCATGCGATGCACCACCCCTTCACATCTCCTAAACCGGAAGATATCCATTTACTGGAAACAGATCCGGGCAAAGCGAGAGCGAATGCCTATGATATGGTTCTGAACGGAAACGAGATCGGAGGCGGTTCTATCAGAATTTTTGACAAAGATCTTCAGTCTAAAATGTTTGATCTTTTAGGATTCTCAAAAGAAGAGGCAGAAGCTCAGTTCGGATTCTTAATGAATGCCTTCAAATACGGAGCTCCGCCTCACGGTGGTTTGGCTTTCGGATTTGACCGTTTGGTAGCTATTCTTGACGGAAACGAAGTCATCAGAGACTATATCGCATTCCCTAAAAATAATTCAGGACGCGACGTGATGATTGATGCACCGGCTGCGATTGCTGATGAACAGCTCGATGAATTAGAATTACAATTGAATTTAAAAGCATAAATTTAGAGCGGAGATTTTTCTCCGCTTTTTTATTAATATACACTTATGATACCAAAAATTGCTATTCTGGGAGACTTCAACCCCAATCATTTCACACTTCATGCACTCAATGATACTACAAGAAGCGTTCAGAAAAAACTAAATCGTGAAATTCAGTTTGATTGGATTGCCACTGATATTTTCGATGCTAAAACTGTGTTTGAAAAACATAAGTACTTAGGATTATGGATTGCTCCGGGAAGCCCATACCGGGATATGGAAAATGTACTGAATGCCATACAGTTTACCCGTGAGAATAATATTCCCACTTTTGGTAATTGTGGAGGATTTCAGCATATGATTATTGAATTTGCCAGAAATGTATGTCATATTGAGAATGCAGATCATGAAGAAACAAATCCGGATGCAAAAGATTCATTGATAAAAAAACTTTCATGTTCGTTAAAAGGAGAACAGGAAAATCTTAAAATTATTGATAAAAACAGTTTTCTTTATCGAACAATTAACCAGGATACGATTATAGGCAAGTATAATTGCAGTTACGGCATCAATGAAAAATACGTTAATATTTTAAAGGACAGAGGCTTGTCTTTAACTTCAATTTCTGAAGATGGGAATTACCGTTCATTTGAAATACAGTCCCATCCTTTTTTTGTAGGAACATTATTTCAACCGGCACTTACTTCTACAGAAAATGAACCCAACCCCATGATTGTAGAGTTTGTGAAAAAATCTCTGGCTCGGGTTTAAATGAGTAAATAACCACTTGTAATGAGAAAAAAATGAAAATCGCAGCAGCCCAAATTAATCCTGTAAAGGGAGATATTCCTAAAAATATTGAAAATCACAAAATATTAATCAAAGCCGCATCTGATCAGAATGTTGATCTGGTCATCTTCCCTGAACTTTCAGTTACCGGCTATGAAACTGAATTGGCGGAACAGCTCTCAATTCATTATGAAGATCCTGTTTTAGACGTTTTTCAGAAAATGGCAGATGAAAATAACATCACCATTACCGTCGGAATGCCTACGAAAGCAGATGGTAAATTATTTATCAGTTCTATCATATTCCAGCCGGGAAAAACAAGAGATATTTATTCAAAACGTAATCTTTTTTCAACGGAGACAGGTGTTTTTTCACGAAGTGAAAGTTTCTGTCAGCTGAATATATTGCAGAATAAGATCTCATTAGCCATATGCTATGACTTATCTGATCCAAAACATTCCCAGGAAGCTTATGAGGCCGGATCGAATGTATATACTGCCAGCGTTCTTAATTCTGTAAATGGCATCGGCGACGATCTTGTTAAACTTTCCGATATTGCTAAAAAATATCACATGCATGTTTTAATGGCAAATTTTACCGGAGAATCAGGCGGCTATGAATGTGCCGGAAAATCTTCTGTATGGAATAATAACGGAAGTTTACTGGGACAGCTCAATCGTGAGAATGAAGGACTTCTGATTTTAAACACGGAAAATAATCAGATAGAGGAAATTTACATCAATTAATATTAACAATGTGGAGAATTCTCCACATTGTTAATTTCACAAACTCTAATTCTTTTACATTCATACCTGGTCCCTGTCCGGTAGAAAGATAGGTACAGGAACATTATTTTGGAGAAATATAAGGATACAGAAACGAGCCTTACAACCCGCTGACATTTGGTAACAGAGCCTGTAAAATGTACCACATCATGGTTCCACGGCATGTTAATTGATTGATTTTTAAAAACGTAAGACAATGAAAGCAATTTGGAACGGCGCCATTGGATTCGGTTTAGTCAATATTCCTGTTAAAATCTACTCCGCCACAGAAACCAGCAAACTGGATTTGGATATGCTCGATAAATCTGATTTTTCGAATATCAAATTCAAAAGAGTCAATGAAAAAACAGGCAAAGAAGTCAAGTGGGAAAACATTGTAAAAGGTTATCTTCTGGATGATCAATACATTATTCTCGAAGATGAAGATTATGAAGCAGCAAGCCCCGAAAAAAGCAAAATACTTTCTATAGATCAATTCGTAAAAGAAGTTGAAGTTGACAGCGTTTATTTTGAAAATCCTTATTTTCTTGAACCTCAAAAAAATGGAGAAAATGCTTACAGGCTTCTATTAAAAGCTTTATCACAAACAAAAATGGTGGGTGTAGGAACTTTTGTTCTTCGTGAAAGCGAAGCCATCGGAATGATCCGGCCTTATAATGATGAGGTTTTGGTTCTAAACCGCCTGCGGTTCGCTCAGGAAATCAGGGATTATAAAGATTTAAAAATCCCGGCCAAAAAAGCTCCGAAACCTGCCGAATTAAAAATGGCAGTAAGCCTCATTGAACAGCTTTCACAAGAGTTTGATCCCGAAATGTACGAGGACACTTATTCCGAATCTTTGCTGAAAATCATTAAGCAGAAAGCTAAAGGTAAAGGAGTAAAAGCTAAAAAAGCAGAACCTGCAAAAGAAGGTAAGGTAATAGACCTTATGGCCCAACTGAAAGCCAGCTTGCAAAGTTCCAAATCTAAAAACGCATCATAATGGCTCTGAAAGATTACAACGAAAAACGAAGATTCGATGAAACAAGCGAACCTAAAGGAAAAACAAAAAAGAGTAAAGACAAGCTTATTTTTGTAGTTCAAAGGCACGCCGCATCCCGCCTGCATTATGATTTCCGGTTAGAAATGGAAGGCGTTCTGAAAAGTTGGGCAGTTCCAAAAGGCCCGTCACTGGATCCAAAAGACAAACGTCTGGCCATGGAAGTTGAGGATCATCCTTACGATTACAAAGATTTTGAAGGCAACATTCCCGAAGGAAATTATGGAGCCGGACAGGTGGAGGTCTGGGACAGCGGAACGTATGAGCCGTTAGACGATACGAGCAAACTTTCCGACGAAAAAGAATTGTTGAAAGAGCTAAAAGCCGGCTCAATAAAATTTATTTTGCACGGAAAAAAACTGAAAGGCGAATTTGCCTTAGTTAAAATGAAAAATGCCGAAAATAACGCATGGCTTTTAATTAAGCATAAAGATGAATTTGCAGAAGAAAATTATGATGCAGAAGAAAATACGTCTAAAAACTCTGCGGTAACAAAATTTTTAGAGGAAAAAAAAAGCCTAAAAAACAGCAAAAAGAAGTCATAACTTCTGAAAGCAAGCCAAAATTTCAACGGTTTAATGCTTTGGTCGACGAAAAAAAGCTAGAGAACTTTATCAGACCTATGCTGGCTAAATCGTTTGAAAATGCTTTTGATAATGAAGATTGGGTTTTTGAAATAAAATGGGACGGATACAGAGCAATTGCTGATCTCAGTGATAAATCTCCTCTGTTTTATTCCCGGAACGGAATTTCTTTCTTATCAAAGTTTGAAAAAGTTACAAAAGATTTTGAGCACCAAAAGTATCAAATGATTCTCGACGGAGAAATTGTAGCCTATGATGAACATGGAAAACCCAGTTTCCAACTCTTACAGCAAATTGGTGACAATCCCAACCTTGCTTTAACCTACCAGGTATTTGATCTTCTGTGGTTGAATGGCCATTCTACAGAAGAACTTCCGCTTTTACAGAGGAAAGAGCTTTTAAAAGAAGCTTTAGTTGAAACTGATGTTATCAAATATTGCGATCATATTCCCGAAAAAGGCATTGCTTTTTTCAACCAAATGAAGAAAATGCAGTTAGAAGGAATGATTGCAAAAAAAGCCGCCAGTTTATATACCGAAAATCACAGAACGAATGACTGGCTTAAAATAAAATTCACCAATACAGAGGAAGCCATTATTTGTGGATTTACGGAACCCAGAGGATCCAGGAAAAGTTTCGGAGCATTGATCCTTGGAAAATACATGGATGAAAAGCTGGTGTATTGCGGACATACGGGAACAGGTTTTAATAAAGAATCCTTAAGCCAGATGTATGAAAGGTTAAAAGAATTGACTGTAAAAACTTCCCCGTTTGAAAAAAAGCCTAAAACAAATATGCCCGTAACCTGGACAAAACCAGAATTGGTCTGTGAAATCAAATTCTCTGAAATTACCAAAGACGGCATTTACCGGCATCCTGTTTTTGTCGCCCTCCGTGAGGATAAAAATCCTGAAGAAATCAGTGATTCAATCAATAAAATAAGTCCAATTCATGAAAATCCTAAAAAAATGAAAGCTAAAGCTGCCCCTAAGAAAAGTACTAAACCTACTGAAAAAGAAAAGGAGATTACTTTAAACAGACATACAGTAAAACTGACTAATCAGGATAAAATTTATTTTCCGAAAGATGGCATTACAAAAGGTGATGTTATAGAATATTACCAATCGGTCGCGGAATATATTCTTCCTTATTTGAAAAACCGCCCATTATCTCTGAACCGTTTTCCGAACGGCATTGAAGAACAGGGCTTTTATCAGAAAGATGCAGGAGACAATATGCCAGACTGGATCAAAACCACGGAAGTCTATTCAGAATCCAATGATAAGTATATTGATTATGTATACTGTAATGATAAAGCTACGTTAGCTTACCTGACTAATTTAGGTTGTATCGATTTAAATCCCTGGAACAGTGCTCTCCCCGATCTTGAACATCCTGATTATCTGGTGCTGGATCTGGATCCGTCAAAGAAAAATACATTTGATGATGTCATTGAAACGGCTCTTCAGGTAAACGAGGTTTTAAATTCAGTTAAAATCAAAGGATATTGCAAAACTTCGGGAAGCACAGGAATTCACGTCTATATTCCGATGGGCGGAAAATATGATTTTGACCAGGTGAAAGATTTTGCCCATATTTTGATGAAGCAGGTTCATACGCAGCTTCCGGAAATTACAACATTAGAAAGGAGCTTACAGAAAAGGGATGACAATAAAATATATCTGGATTATCTGCAAAACAGGACGGGACAGACTTTAGCAAGTGCTTACAGTTTACGTCCCAAGGAAGGAGCCTCAGTTTCGATGCCTTTGGAATGGGATGAAGTGAAGCCCGGTATGAAACCGACAGATTTTACTATTCATAATGCTTTGGATAGAATTAAGGAAAAAGGCGATTTATTTAAACCTGTTTTGGGGAAAGGAATTGATATGATGAAGGCGTTGGAATTGTTGGAGGATGTTGAATAAAATTCTATTTTTACGAAAAAACATAAATGGCAAACTCACTGCAAGTTTTAATTAACTTTGATGAAAATATAACAAGAAATCAACTTCAAAAATATTATTACTATTCTTGGAAGAAAAAAATTCCTAATCTTATTAAATACTTTTTATTTACTTTATTGTTAATTTTTATATTAGACAGCTTATTTGGTAATAAAAGCAGAATTGATTTCTTAAAATTTTCTGGTATTCTGTTTGGTATATATTGTTTAATACAAATTATCTTTTTCTTTTATAGTAAAGCAAACTATTCAATTAAAACAGACAAATTTATTACAGAACTAAAAAGTTACCATCCGGTTACAGAGTTATATTTTGATGAAAAGAGTTTGTATATTAAAAATGAGCAATATGATATCAGAAGCGTTTGGAAAAAAATTTCTTATAACATTTCAGATAAAATCCTTATCATTAATTTTGACTTAGGAACTCCATTTACCTATTTAATTAGTGAGGAGGAAACAGAACAATATCAAAATATTCTGATAATTTTTAAAGGATAAATCTAAATTAAAAAATAATTAAGGCAGTTTCGCCACTAAACTTTCCGGCAAGATTTTCAAAATAATATAAATCATCTTCCATTTAAAATCCGGGACAATGGTAAAAGAATTCCCAGCATTGACAATATGTTTCGCCACATAATCCGGCTCCATAATCAGAGATTCATTGAGCTGAAGACCTTCATTGATCTTAGTTCTGATATAACCGATCACCAGGGCATTAACAATAACCTTTCTTGATACCAATTCCTGTCGTAACCCTGCTAAATATTGGGTGAAAGCAGCTTTTGTACTTCCATACACGAAGTTGCTTTTTCGGCCTCTAACTCCGGAAAGTGAAGAAAGCCCAATGATCCTTTCTAAATTTTTATTGCTTTCATCCATAGAAATGATATTCAGAATAGAAACAGCACCTATATAATTCACTTGTATCATCTGTTGGGTACCTTTGAAGTCTCTCAATGCTTTTTCATTATCAACCAGAAAGCCCGCTGCATAAACTACAATATGAGGTTTTATCGGCAGGTCAACATAGAATTTCTGATGGGAAGCAAAATCTACAGCATCAAAATAAAGAATGGTAACCGTTGAAGGAACTAAATGATGTTCTGCCACAAATTTTTCCAGCGAGGCAGTATCCCGCGAAGCTGCGATCACAGAAAAACCTTTTCCAACATACTGCTTAATACATTGTTTAGCCACATCTGAATTGGCGCCTAAAATGAGAACGGTTTTGCCTGTATTTTGATTCATGGTGCAAAGATATTTATTTGATTTTATGATCATGAATTTTGAATAGAAATACTTTTAAGCAAATTTCACGAATGAGTTCATGGATAACACTTGAGTCGGTTTTCATGCAAAGCTATTCTTAACATGTATAGGATTAACAAATTGATCTGAACGTTAGGTGAATAATCTATACAATCTGTGGATCTGTAGGAGATTTTCAACGCAAAGTTTCAAGATGATGTGTAATAGTTTTGAGGGAAGCAAAGAATGTGGCTACGCCACTGAATAAGCATATGTTTACTGTGTTGATTATATAAAAACTCGGCGCGGTGAACTTCGTTCACCGCGCCGAGCGATATTTTCAAACTAAAAAATTATTTCTTTTCAGTATCGATTTCTTTTTTCTCCGCCGTCTTGTCTGCAACAGCTTTCGCTTTATCTCCAAAACGTGCTTCAGTAAATTCTCTGGAAACAGCAGCTTTTTCAAATTTCAGTTTTCCGGATAAAGTTTCGATAACGAATCCATCATCCTGAACCTGAGCAATTCTTCCGTGAAGACCTGAAGTAAGGACCACTCTGGTTCCTACTTTTAAAGTTTCCTGAAAGCTTTTCTCCTGCTTCTGTTTTCTCATCTGAGGTCTTATCATTAAGAAATAAAACCCCACAAACATCACCCCCATCATGATCAGCATCATTGATGAAGATCCTTGTGGCTGTGCCTGTAAAAAGATTGTCAACATATTTTATAATTACGGTTGAATGTTCGCTGTGAACGTTAATTTGATAGGAGCCTTATCTACGTTGGCAAATACATCCGCATACTTCTGAACGTTTCCGTCAAAGCTTGAAGAATCAAAATGCAAAGTGATTTTTCCTTTTTTACCAGGAAGAATAGGTTCTTTTGTAAAATCAGGAGCTGTACATCCGCATCCAGGTTTTACTTCAGAGATCACCAAAGGATTTTTTCCTGTATTGGTAATTTCGTAAACGTGCTCTACTTTATCTCCTTTTTTGATTTTCCCAAAATCGAAGTTGTTTTCAGATAGGGCAACTGATGTTAATGGCTGGTTAGAAACCGGAGCTGCTTCTGCTGGAGCTGCCGCTAAACCGGTAGGAGCTAAATTGGTTGCACCTGCTGTAGAATCTGTAATATTAGCAGCTTCTGCACCGGCTGCAGCTTGCTGGTTTTCTTTTTTACAAGAAACCAAACCAAGGCCTATAATAGACAAGGCGATAATTGATAACGTCTTTTTCATGTTAAATTCTATTTTGATCTTTACAATATTTATCCAAAATTCCGTTAATGAAGATATTGGAACGGTCTGTTGCAAATACCTTTGCAATCTCAATATATTCATTGATAATAACTCTTGAAGGTGTAAAAGGAAAATTATCCAGTTCTGAAATAGCCGTTGACAAAATTACTTTATCCATCAAAGAAACTCTTTCCAGATCCCAGTTTTCCAGTCTTTCGCTTAGTGTTTTCTCATTAGCTTCCCAGTTGTTCAGGGTATCTCTGAGAAGTTTTCCGGCGAAAACTTTATCCTCTTCATCTTTAATCATTTTAATTAAAGTTCTGCTTTCTTCATCTTCTTTCAGGAAACCAATCGTTTTCTGTACCATTGAATTGGCGATATGAATATCATCATACCATGAAAGTTCTTTATCACTAAGATACTCCTGGAAGTCATCATTCTCAGCAATATATCTTAAAAACAGTTTCCCGATAAACTTCTGATCTTCTTCAAAAGAATATCCTTCTTCTTTCATGAAATCCTGATAACGCTTTCCTGCCGTAATTCTCTGAAAAGTTTTTACCAATATATCATCATGCATATCCCATTTCAACTGCTTGTGCTGACCTGTGAAAAATAATCTCTCAGGATTTTCTTCCAGCTTGATCAGGACCTGGTTATTGATAAATTTTTGGTTAGGGTTAATTTCAGCATCAGTTTTAAGATATTTGTTCTTCCCAATTTCGATCTGGGTTTCTGCCAATTCTTTCAGAGCCACCAAAAAATTAAGCTGATAGATATAGAGATTATAGATTTTCTCTATTCCAGAGAACATGTTTTTCTCTAAAACATCAAATTTTAAAGGATTCTGATAGTATGAATACACTGTTTGTACTACTTTTTCACGGATTTGTCGTCTTCCTAACATTCAAAGAGCTTTTTATGGGTGCAAAGATACAAAAATTAAAATTGATGAAATTCGTAGTGTGTCTACATTTTTGTAAATTTGTAAAACTTTATGAAAGCGCTAAAAACCTTAAACCCTTACTTTTGGAAGCACAAAATATTATTGTTTTGGGGGTTGTTATTTATCATTGCCAGTAATTTCTTCAATATCTATAAAGTCCAATTTGTAGGAAAATCTGTAGATGAGCTTACAAAAGGCGGAAATCTAGGCTTCAATAAGCAGGTTCTGGTGTATGTTGCCATTATTGTCGGCTGCTCTCTTTTGACTGGATTTTTCACCTTCATGATGCGCCAGACAATTATTGTCGCCTCAAGAAGAATTGAATATGAACTGAAAAATAAGATTTACAGACATTATCAGGATCTTTCTCTTACGGATTACAAACAGACTACCATCGGGGATCTTATGAACAGGTTAAGTGAAGATGTTGTTGCGGTAAGAATGTATCTTGGTCCGGGAGTAATGTATGTGGTGAATCTCATGATTCTTCTTTTAATCACCAGCATTTATATGGTTAAAACGGATGCTTCCATGACCTTATGGACGTTATTACCGCTTCCTATTTTATCCTATATTATATTTAAGGTAAGCTCGATTATCAATCAGAAGTCGAAGATTATGCAGAAAAGCCAGTCTGCGATTTCCACTTTCGTACAGGATAGCTTTTCAGGAATCCGCGTGGTGAAGTTTTTTGCTAAAGAAAACTACATTAAAAAGAACTACGGAATAAAAGTAACGGACTATCAGAATAAAGCACTCGACCTGGCAAAAACAGAAGCCTATTTCTTTACCATAATTTTATTTGTAATCGGACTGTTGAATGTTGCCGTTATTTTAATTGGTGGTCAGAAATATATTGCAGGGCAGTTAAGTGTCGGTAAAATTGCTGATTTCTTTATGTACATCAATATCCTGATCTGGCCATTCTCAATGGTGGGTTGGGTTACTTCCGTCAACCAGAGAGCTGAAGCTTCGATGCAGAGAATTAATGAATTTCTGGATAAAAAATCTGAAGTCATCAATACCAACTTTGAGGACTATCCTATTAAAGGGGATATTGAATTCAGAAATGTTTCTTATGTGTATCCGAATACAGGAATTAAAGCATTAGATAACTTAAGCTTTAAGATTAAAGCCGGAGAATCTCTTGCTATTATGGGTAAAACAGGAAGCGGAAAATCTACCATCGCCCTTCTGCTTTGCCGACTTATTGATCCTACAGAAGGTGAAATCTTAATTGACGGTAAAAACCTGAAGGAGCATAATCTTACCAATTACAGAAACTTTATCGGATATATTCCCCAGGAAAGCTATTTATTCTCTGATTCAATCGAAAACAATATCGGTTTCGCCATTGACCATCCATCCCACGAAAAAGTGGTGGAATATGCTAAAATTGCAGACGTTGATAAAAATATTGTTGGATTTAAAGAACAGTATAAAACACTTGTAGGTGAACGGGGTGTGATGCTTTCGGGAGGACAGAAGCAAAGAATATGTATCGCCAGAGCCTTAATTAAGGACCCAAATATCATTATTTTTGATGATTCTCTGTCTGCTCTGGATACGGAAACCGAGCAGAATATCCTTGAAAATATTGATCAGAAAATCAGCAACGCTACATCCATAATTATCACACACAGAGAGTCTAGCGCTCAGAGAGCAGATAAAATCATCAACCTCACCGAAATTACCAATTCTGTAACTGCTTAGCGGTTTCGTTCTCAATTGTTAAATAAATCATAAAAAAAATTTTGTGATTAAAAGAATTCTTTTATATTTGTTCTTAACAAGATTAAAAAATATCTAACAATGAGTGAATACAAGGAACGCCATGAAAATGAAATTTTCACGAAGGTGTTAAAAGCAGGAAGAAGAACTTATTTCTTTGATGTGCGCGAGACGAAAGCAGGAGATTATTATCTTACGATTACCGAAAGTAAAAAGAATTTCGGAGAGAATGGTGAAGCTACATTCGAGAAACACAAAATTTATCTTTACAAAGAGGATTTTAAAAGTTTCCAGGAGATGTTTAATGAGTCCACAGATTTCATCATTAATGAAAAGGGTGAGGATGTAATATCAGAAAAGCATGACAAAGACTTCAAAAGCAAATCATTCACAATTGATTCTGACGACGAAGTTTAAAAAAAAGAATATTCTAAAAACACAAGCATCTGAAAAAGATGCTTTTTTTATGCCTGTATATTCAGAATAACGTTTTAAAAATTCACCGATATATAACATGAGACTTAAATTTCATCAGAAATCTTAGAAATAATAAGAATCAATTTTATGGCTTTTAATTGCTCAAAATTGATTTTTAATATATTATAAAATAAAAAAGTACACTTTAAAAGTGTACTTTTCTTGGGTGAATGAGGGGTCTCGAACCCCCGACCTTCGGAACCACAATCCGACGCTCTAACCAACTGAGCTACAATCACCGTTTTGTGAGTGCAAATATAGGGAAGATTTTTTAATTACCAAACAATTCCATCAAAATTTTTCATCGCAATGAGCTTCTCAGACGTAAATCCCTCAGCATAAGCAACTCCCGATAAGCGTCCCAAATCCTGAGCACGGTAGGTCAGACTTTCGAAAAAATCTTTTGTTGCAATAGGGGTAACCGGTTCATTAGATGTTGGGTCATAGAACTGGGTTTTGAAAGCCATACAGGCTTCAATTTTTTTATCCAAATGCTCTGATATGTCAATAACAAACTCCGGTTTAATGTCTTTCCACTGGATATAATGAAAAATATGTTTCGGTCTCCACACTTCCTGATTTTCTCCTTCTAAAACGGTTTCAATTTTTCTAAGTCCGGATAAAAAGCACGCATCTGACACTAATTTCGCTCCTTTTGCATGATCCGGATGTCTGTCATCAATGGCATTAGCCAAGACGATTTCAGGACGGTATTTGCGGATCATTTTTACGATCTCTATCTGATATTCTTCGGAATTCACTAAAAAGCCATCCTTCATCTTTAAATTTTCTCTGGCAGAAACACCAAGTATTCTGGCAGAATCTCCTGCTTCTACTTTTCGGGTTTCATCGGTTCCTCTGGTTCCGAGCTCGCCTCTTGTAAGATCTACAATAACGCATGTTTTACCTTCCGAAATCATTTTGGCAATAGTTCCGCCACATCCCAGCTCTACATCATCAGGATGTGCTCCAAAAGCAAGTATATCTGTTTTCATCTGTTCTTTTTATTTTTTAATTTGTCAGATGGAACGCCCAATAATTTCCCTCACATTTTCGAATTTTTAACCCCCGGGCGTTTCATAGTTTCAAAGATAAGATTTAAAATAAAAACTTCCCAAACATTGAGAATGGGAAGTTTTAATATTTATAATTTAAATTTTAAATTACTTATTGATTTCTGCATTTAATTTTACAGCATCCTGGTAAGTAGGATCAAGCTGTAAAGATTTAGCTATATAATCTTTAGCTTTTGCAAGATCAGTATCTTTATTCATATAGGCTACTGCAAAGTAAGCATAGGCTAAAGTCTGCTTGTTGGCTTCCTGATCTGCAGGTTTTACTGTGCTGATGAATTTTTCATATGCAATTTTCGCAGCATCGTTATTTCCTGCCTGCTGATAGGAATACCCCTGGCTGTAATAAGCCGGAGCCCAATCAGGAAGAAGGGTACTCATTTTTTGCCATGTAAGGATTGCACCGTTCCAGTTTTTAGCATCCTGGTAAGCTGTTGCCAACTTAAACAGGGAATCTGAATCCTGTGGGTTAGCAGCAACTTTCTTTTTCAATGCTTCAATTTCCGGTGTAGAAGGTCCTTTTTCTGCTTCAGCCTGAGAAGCTCCTCCTCCGGCAATGTTTGCAAGCTCCATATCCCACTTCATTGTTTCATCCTTAGCTGCTTTAGCAATAGCAATTTTTTGCTGTGCTTCTGTAGTTAAAGCTGATTTTTTAGCCGCATCTTTTTCAGTTTTTGCCAATCCAGCTGCGATAAGTCCCTGAAGACCCTGGTCAGCCGGCTGTATTCTTGTTTTTTCAGCCTGAGATACGAAAGTATCCATGTTCTGTTTTGCTTCAGCATAATTTCCGTCTGCATAAGACTGATAAGCTCTTAATTTAAATTTGATAGGATCATCAATTTTATCAAAGATTTTATCTAAAACAGTTTTAGAGTTTGCATAATCTTCATTTGTGAAGTATAGTTTAGCAATTTCTAATTGGGTATATGGATCTTCATCAGCATATTTTGTATAGTTGATAAGGTCTTGTGTTGCTTTTGCATTTTCCTGGTATCTGATATCGTAAGAAGCTAAAGCTTTGTATGCCGGAGCATAAGTCGGATCTACACCGATCGCTTTATCAATGCTTTGCTTAGCTTGCTGCCATTGCTGTGCAGCCATCCATAACGTAGCCATTCTTGTATAAACAGAAGCTTTATTTTTAGCTAAAGGAAGTGCTTTGTCGTAAGCCGACATAGCTTCTCCCGGAGCTCTTTTTATTCTGTAAGCATCTCCAAGGGTATAATAATAGTGAGCAGGAACTCCTTTTTTCTCAGCTTTTTCAATAGCCTTGGTCAGGAACTGAATAGCAGCATCAGGAGCGTTATTTTTCTCAAACAAAGTTAAGGCTTCTGCTGCTCTGAATAATACTTCAGCATCTTTCTCTCTGGAATCCGCTACAATTTTCTGAATTTCCGCAATTGCACTTTTATCTCCTTTACCCAGCTTTACGGTAGCCAAACCGATTTTGTTAAGGTAGCTTTTGCTATCAGCAGCTAAACCTTTGTTAAAGCTTTCAATTGCTTTAGCATAATCAGGTTCTCCCTGTTTTAAGTAAGTATTTCCTAAATAGAAGTAATTTTCTGCTGTAGGTGCTTTGGCAACCATTTCTGTAAAATTGGTTTTAGCCTGCGCATATTTATCACTGTCTATACTGTTAATACCATCCTGCAATGTCTGTGCAGTGGCAAAACCGGAAAAAAATACTACGGCCGCTCCAAAAGCAATTTTCTTTACATTCATAATCATTATATCTTTCATTTTTATATTTTCTATATTTTGAGTTATATGCTCCACAATTTTCAGACCAAAATAATATTTTTACGGTGGGTATAATATTATTTAATATTATTTAACGCATCTGTACCTCTCTTTTGTATATATTATAGGGCTGCAGACCTTCTTTTTCTACAATCATCTGGCCAAGCTGTGTGCAAGAATATCTGATAAATCCGTTAGCTATATTAAAGTTACCTTCGTTTGTTAAAAAATAAAGAACACGTGTAAAAGGATATTTCATTTCACGAAGACCTGCGTTATCAGCAGTATACAGTTTTCCTTTATCCTCTATGGGAAGAATTTTCACCATATCTCTCAGCTTCTCAGAAGTCTTATCATAAGGACGGCTGAAAGTGTTTAACCCTATAACTCCAATTTTATCCGGATATTTCCCTAATTCTTCTACAATATTCTGATTTCCCGGAATAATAGAAAATTTAAGGTCTTTTGGCTGTTTATTCAGTTTTTGGGCGACGAAGTTCAAGTTGCTTGAATTGGTTCCGTCAAAAATAAAATTTTTAGCATCAGATTCTAATCCACTCTTGATTTCATCCATTGAAATACTTTGTTTCGGCGAATCTTTAGGAACAATAAATACCACTGCATCTGCAGCGAATCTGGCAGGAAGAAACTTCAGATCAACCTGCTCTTCATAAGCTTTTTTCTCTTCGGGAGTCAGATCTCTTGACATGACAGTTATCCTTGCTTTATCTTTCAACAGATCAAGAAAAGCCAAATCTTCTTTTTGGGTTACTATTTTGATATGGGTTTCCGGATAATTGATCATATATCCGTCTGCCAACGCTTCGGTAACACTTTTGAAAGACTCATCCGTAAGTATGGTAAGATCTCCTTTATGATAAGAGGGGGATTTATCTTCTTTTTTGCAGCTTACTGCAATGATGCTCATCATAGAAAGCAACACAATTTTTAAACTATTCTTCATTTCCGGAATCTTTAATTCTTGTAACTGCTCTATAGATTCTAAATATTCCATAAAGAATAAGCACTGCCCCCATCGCGTAGGCAATGGCAGGCTCCAAAATCGTAAAGAAAAACTTGTAGATAATAACTACAATTCCCAATACGATATAAAATAATCCTGTAACTAAGGATAACCAATTGAACATCATGTAACAAAAATACCAAAAAAAATAAAAAGAGAAGCATATGCTTCTCTTTTTATTTATAAGTTGAATAAATAAGTATTATTCAAAGTTCATAGTAAATGGTACGCTATAGTAAGATCTTACGCTCTCCCCGTTTCTTTTCGCAGGAGTCCATTTTTTAAGTTTCTTAACTACACGAATTGCTTCATTGTTGAAGTCGCTATTTGGAGATTTCTCTTCAATAGTAACTGCTGAAACTGTTCCGTCTCTTTCTACAACGAACTTAAGCTTAGCTTTAAGTGTACCTTCACCTCCTTCCATTAAAGAAGTATCAAAATTTTCCCCAAGGAATTTTCTTAATGCACCCATACCTCCAGGATATTCTGCAGACTGGTCTACATCTTTGTAGATCTCATTAGGATTATTTGTTTTTACTTCCGCTGTAGTGGCTTTAGTACCAGTAGATGGCGGTGGTGGCGGTGGTGTATAAGCCGGAGCTTTTACCCCTTCCTGATTATTTAAACCAGTCGTCGTTTCTAACTGCTTAGAAATTGGTGGCGGTGGTGTTTCAATCTTCGGAGCTTTTACAGGCTCAGGAACTACGTTCTGAATCACCTCAATTTTTTCCTCTTCTTTTGGTGGAGGTGGTGGAGGTGGTTCTTCTTCTTTTGGTTGCTCAATGATCGGGTCTTCTTCAATAATGTTTACTAAATCCGCCTTCACTTCTTGCTTAGGCGGCGCAGTAAGTCTCTTAATGGTAAGATAAATAAAAGGAGACAAAGCCGCAACCAGGAATAATGCCGTTCCGACAATAAAAGATTTTGTCAGAAGTCTTGGATACTGATGTCTCAGATCATAGGCACCATATTCCTTGTTTCTATTTTCAAATACAATCTCATCTAAAGTAAGATTCTGATTGTATACATTTTCATCTGCCATAGATATACAATTTTATGGTTAAATTACTTTGTAGCTGGTGCAGCCGCAGCTCCATTATTCCCAACTCTCTTATCATAAATAGCTTTTTCCCAAGGCTTCACATCGGTTACCCCGTACTGCTCACTTTTGGTAATGGCCATTTCGTCAAGAATATCTACAAAGTTCTTATATACAGCATCGTCAGTCGGCTTGATAATAACAGTAAATTTTGTTTTATCTGCTGCCCCTGCTTTTGCTTTCTCAATTATTTTTCTAATCCCTTCTCTATCGTAAGTAGTTTCGTTAAGATTCTGATCAGTTAAAGATGTAGGATCCTGCTGATGCCAGAAAATCTTATTGTCTTTACCCAATAATAAAGAAATTGAGTTAGAAAGTTTAATTTCTGTTGGAGGTGGTTTCGGCTGATCCTCTTTAGGTTTTGCCGGAAGTCCCAAATCCATTACATTTGGTTTACTAAATGTGGTTGTGAACATAAAGAAGGTTATCAATAGAAACCCCAAGTCCACCATAGGAGTCATATCGACTCTGGTATTCTGCTTCTTGGAACGTACCTTGCCGCCTTTGCCGCCTTTTTCCTGTACTTGTACTTCTGCCATTTCTAAATGATATTATTGTTTACCTTCTTGTGATGTAATCAACCAGAATTTAAGAAAATCAATATCTCTTAAACCTTCAAATAGGCTTTTAACTTTAGGATATTCAGTCGTAACGTCACCCTTGATTGCTAATTTGTAATCAGGATTTACGCTCAAACTTTGTTTTACCCATTCTACTAACTGCTTATTTGTACTATCCATAGGAATCCCGGTAGGACTCTTAAAGCTTTTCTGCTCCTCATCTGACAAATCGAGATAGCCTTTCAATTGGTTCATAGGAACCCCAATTGCTTGTACTTTTTGAAAGGCAGCTTTTTCCTGGTTGGTAAAAGTCATATTATACTTTTGACCCATTTTTTCTAAAAGCTGTAATCTCTCTGATGCATTCTCCACCGGTTGGAAATAGAATTTCCCGTCCGGAGTCGCGTTGATGGTCATCAAACTTGCATCAGGAAGTAACTTCTCTGATATTGAAGATGGCGGTTTAATCTGCTCCACGTCAGGTTTTTTAAACTGAGTGGTCAATATAAAGAACGTAAGTAGTAGGAAGGCAACGTCACACATTGCCGTCATATCCGTCACTACTCCATGTCTTTTTGGTTTGACTCTCGCCATTGTTTTTGAATTATTTAAATTAAACTTCTTTTAATTGGAATGCAAATTCCTTGCTACAAATTCAATTCTTAGTTGAATTCAGCGAAAGACTGCTGGATGCTCATAGCGATCTCGTCGATCTTATAAGTTAATCCGTCAATTTTAG
Source organism: Chryseobacterium lathyri (assembly GCF_019970085.1). NCBI lineage: Bacteria > Pseudomonadati > Bacteroidota > Flavobacteriia > Flavobacteriales > Weeksellaceae > Chryseobacterium > Chryseobacterium lathyri. The sequence goes on from NZ_JAHXYG010000006.1 coordinate 282,966, forward strand.
ATGTAAAGAAGTTATAAAGGATAATCGCGATAGCTGAAGTACCAATACCTAATGCCGTGTTGATCAAGGCTTCAGAGATACCTGTAGAAAGTGCAGCAGCATCTGGAGTACCACCACCTGAACCTAATGCGAAGAATGCTTTGATCATCCCGATTACAGTTCCTAAAAGTGCGATTAGCGTAGCTACAGTACCTAAAGTAGAAAGAATCATCATGTTCTTTTCAAGCATTGGCATTTCGAGAGTAGTAGCCTCTTCGATAGCTTTGTTAAGAGCTACCATTTTCTGCTCTTTATTTAAAGTAGTATCGTGAGAAAGTGCTTTGTAAGTAGTAAGACCTTCTTTCACTACGTTACCTACAGATCCTTGCTGTCTGTCACACTCTTCTAAAGCTTCATCAATTTTGTTTTGATTCAATAAGCTTCTTACTTGTACTACGAAGTTGTCTAAGTTTCCTTTTCCAGCAGCTTTACCTAGTACGAAATATCTTTCAAAAGAGAAAACGATTACTGTGATCATGAAAGTAATCAAGATTGGTACGATAACCCCTCCTTTGTAGATAATACCTAAAAACGATTCTGGGTGAATGTCTTTTCCTTCAACACTTGAGAAAGCTACAGATCCGCCACCTAGCTTTTCTGCGTCTTTAAAGTTTCCTGGGTTCCCAAGAACAAATAAATAAATACAAACTCCTATAACGAATAAAATAGGAATAATAACAGCCGGGTTTAAACCTCCTGCTTTTCTAGCAACTACTTGCTCATCATTTTTTGAAACATTCATTTCCATATTTAACTAAATTATATTGTTTTAAAATTTTACAGGGTGTAAATTAAAGGCAAAATTAATTAAAATGCAAGAGTCTTAAATAAACATTTTGCATTTTTCTGATAAAGAAAATTTAATACGATTTCGATATAATAATTATTTTAAATTATTTTATTTATTTTTCTCAATTTTAACATTTGAGTTAGAAATTTAAAAAAATAAGACCTTCATTTTTTTTAATTTGCCAATGTTAACTTTTTTTTAAATTACGATATTCACAATACGGTGATGCACGACGATGATTTTTTTAGGTGTTTTACCTTCTAAAAACGGTTGCATTCTTTCATCCGAAATCACCAAATCTTCCACTTCCTTGGCCGATAACTGAGCAGAAAGTGAAATTTTGAACTTCATTTTACCGTTTACACTTACCGGATATTCTATTTCGTCTTCAACCAGGTATTCCTCGTTCAATACAGGGAATTTCTCGAATTCCACGGATTCTTTATGTCCCAGCAGGCTCCAAAGCTCTTCACAGATGTGTGGCGCATATGGAGAGATGATAACGGCTAATGGTTCTAAAATATTGCGTTTATTGCATTTTATTTTTTGCAGCTCGTTGACAGCAATCATAAATGAAGATACAGAGGTATTGAATGAGAAGTTCTCAATGTCATATACCACCTTCTTTATTAAGGTATGTAAAACTTTGTATTCTGCTTTTGTTGGTTCTTCATCAGACACTTCAAAAGTATCGCCATTGAAATACAGGTTCCAGAATTTCTTAAGGAAACCATACACTCCGCTTAACCCTTGTGTATTCCATGGTTTAGATTGCTCCAAAGGACCTAAGAACATTTCGTACAGCCTTAATCCGTCTGCTCCATATTCTTCACAGATATCATCAGGATTTACAACGTTGTATTTAGATTTGGACATTTTTTCCACTTCACGGTCTGTGATGTATTTTCCGTCTTCTAAAATAAATTCCGCATCCGTATAATCCGGTCTCCATGCTTTGAAAGCTTCGGTATCCAATTCATCAGAGGTTCCTTTTAATAAGGATACATCAACATGGATCTTTTGAGTCTGATAATTACCGGCCAGACTTTTTGAAACATATTGATTGGTTCCATCAATTCTGTATACAAATGCACTCATCCCCAAAATCATCCCTTGGTTGATCAGTTTTTGGAAAGGTTCATCTTGATTAATATAGCCTCTGTCTTTTAAGAACATATTCCAGAATCGGGAATATAGTAAGTGTCCGGTTGCATGCTCGCTTCCTCCGATATATAAATCTACCTGTCCCCAATAATCCGCCAATTCTTTTTTAACAAAAACCTCCTGATCATTCGGATCCATATATCTAAGGAAATACCATGAGCTTCCCGCCCAACCCGGCATAGTAGACAATTCTAACGGAAATATGGTTTTATCATCAATCAAATCTGTAGAAACAACTTTTTGGTTAGCTTCATCCCAGGCAAACTCTTTTGCATTTCCTAGTGGCGGATCTCCGTCTTCAGTCGGTAAATATTTTTCAACCTCCGGAAGTTCCAGCGGCAAAGCAGAAACCGGAAGTGTGTAAGGCATTCCTTCCCTATAATATATAGGAACCGGCTCGCCCCAGTAACGCTGTCTTGAGAAAATAGCATCACGCTGTCTGTAGTTCGTGGTTCCGTGACCAATTCCTTTGTTTTCTATTTCGGTAATTATTTTTGATTTGGCATCATTATAATTTAACCCATTTAAGAAATCAGAATTCACACAGACTGAATCTTTAGAATCGAAAGATTTTTCCTGAACATCTTCATCGGTATCCACTACCTTTTTAATAGTAAGGTTAAATTTCTTTGCAAATCTGTGATCACGCTCATCATGTGCAGGAACGGCCATTACAGCTCCTGTTCCATAACCCATCAATACATAATCTGAAATATAGATTGGCATTTTTTCTCCACTGAAAGGATTGACAGCATAACTTCCCGTAAAAGCGCCGCTCACGTTTTTCACGTCAGCCATTCTATCTCTTTCCGTTTTCTTGGAAGTTTCTTCAATATAAGTATCTACTTCCACTTTCTGAGCTTCTGTAGTAATAGCTTCCACTAAAGGGTTTTCAGGAGCCAGCACCATAAATGTTGCTCCGAAAATAGTGTCAGGTCTTGTTGTAAATACCTCAACGATCTCGTCATGACCTTCTATCTGAAACTTAACCTGTGCTCCCTGGGATTTCCCAATCCAGTATTCCTGGGCATCTTTAAGAGGTTGCGGCCAGTCTAATGTGTTCAATCCCTGTAATAATCTTTCAGAGTAGGCAGAAATTCTCATGCTCCACTGCATCATTTTCTTTTGGAATACAGGAAATCCCCCTCTTTCAGATTTTCCGTCTTTTACCTCATCATTCGCTAATACAGTTCCCAAGGCCGGACACCAGTTTACGGTAGTTTCCGCCCTGTAAGCCAGGCGATAGTTGAGTAAAATATCTTCTTTATCAAGGTCTGAGGAATCTTTCCATTCTTCTGCTGTGAAATTTAATTCATCATTTTGATTGGCATTTAATCCTTCAGTTCCTTTTTCTTCAAAATGCTGAATCAAAGTCTGGATAGGTTCTGCCTTATCAGTATTTTTATTATACCATGAATGATACAGCTCGATGAAGATCCACTGCGTCCATTTATAATAGGATGCATCAGAAGTTCTCACCTCTCTGCTCCAATCAAATGAAAAACCGATCTTTTTCAGCTGCTCTTCATATCTGTTAATATTTTCCTCAGTTGTGATCGCAGGATGCTGCCCTGTCTGGATGGCATATTGCTCAGCAGGAAGACCGAAGCTGTCGTATCCTACCGGGTGAAGAACATTAAACCCCTGGTGTCTTTTATATCTCGCATAAATATCTGATGCAATATACCCCAGCGGGTGCCCCACATGAAGTCCTGCTCCGGATGGATACGGAAACATATCGAGAACATAAAATTTAGGTTTGTCTGTGTTATTAGAGGTTTTGTAGGTCTGATTTTCCTCCCAGTACTTCTGCCACTTTTTTTCTATCTGCTGATGATCGTAAAACACTTTTTATAATAGATGTTAGATGTTAGACTTTAGATATTAGATTTAATTCTTATCATTAATTCTAAATCAAGATTCACAAAAATAATGATTTTAAAAGAAATGGAAATTTTAATTTTGATTAATTCACAAATGCCCTTCAACAAAAAATCTCATCCGGAGATGAGATCTGTATTTAGGTATAAAATGTATATTTTATTTATTGAGGAATTCTCTTCATTGTAAATGTTCTCGTTTTATATACAGTCGGATCCTGGGTCTCTTCTCTGAATGCTATATTTAAGGTAGCATCATTGAGCGTAATTATTTTACCATTGGATGGTTCTACGGTACCCTGATACTTAACTATTACCGTTTTTGCACTTTTATCATAGGTATAAGTAAAGTTTCTGTCTGACGTAATAGCACATTGTGGAGTTGTACCAATCTCTCCCCATTCAGTTCTTTTTCCCGATGCTTCAGTATTGAATCTCCATCTGCCCTCTTTCTGGCAGTCGGTATACGTAATAAGATCGGAAACAGGCTCCTCACCTACTTCTACGGTAGTAACCACTTCTTTAAGCGGCTGCCAGACACCTACAAGAGGATATTCCATCTCATTATCGCCATCATCATTACATCCTGTAGCTACAAATAATGATAAACCTGCAAATAGTAATGCTAATTTCTTCATATATAAAATTTTCAAGGGCTAAAATTATAATTTTTTTGATTTATAACCTCATTTTTTGTGAAAAATTATTTTGATAATCTATATTTCTGAAAATTTTAAAGTATTATCCTTTAAAACAGCCTTTATTTAACAAAATATTGAATCTCAGTTTTTCCTCTATCTATTAAAAAAACTATTTTTGCAGAAAGAAACAAAATGCAGAGTATAACGAAAAATAATTTTGACTTCATCCGTGTTCTCCTTGCTTTCATTGTCTTTGTAGGACATTTGGGAGCTTTAAGTGACTCCAGCCAGCTTACTTTTTTAACACACAGTCCTGTAGAAGTTGCCGTTTTTTCGTTTTTTATTGTCAGTGGATTCCTTATTGCAAGGAGTTATGAAAGATCTTCCAGCCTGAAAAGCTACGTAAAGAAAAGAATCTCCAGAATTGTTCCCGCTTATCTCTTGGTTGTTTTACTCTGTACTGTCCTGCTGAGTCTGGTAAGTACGTTGCCTCTTTCCGATTATTTCGGAAACGTTCAGGTTTATAAATATTTCTTCTGGAATTCTATTTTCATGAATTTCATGGCTCCTTCTCTTCCCGGGGTCTTCGGGAATGAAGCAGTCAACGGTGCTCTATGGACGCTTAAGATTGAAATGTGCTTTTATTTTGTTGTTCCCCTAATCTTTTTATTATTCGGAAAAAATAATAAGTACAGGAATATCAGCCTGATCATTCTGTATTTTCTTTCTCTAGTTTTCCTTAATTATTTTGAAATGGCCGGAAAAATCTCCATATCCAAACAGTTGCCCGGCTCGCTATGTTATTTTATAGGCGGGATGCTGGGCTATTTTTATTTTGATCAGTTTATCAAATATAAAAACACGCTCTTCATCATTGCTATTATTACGGTTTGGATAGATCTGATCTTACATATCAAATTATTTTCTCCTATCATGATCAGTATTATTGTTCTGTATATTGCCTATTCATTCAAATTTCTGAACAATTTTGGAAAATACGGAGATTTCACTTACGGTATTTATATCTTCCACTTTCCTATTATCAGGGTATTTGCTACGCTTGGACTGTTTGCCAACTACAATCCTTTTTTCATGAGCTTTTTGTGTATGCTGGTCGTTATCGGAGTAGGAATTGCATCGTGGCATCTTTATGAGAAAAAATTTTTATAATTTTACCCCAGTAAAAATGCAAATGAAAGACCTGGTCTCCATCATCACTCCCTGTTACAATTCTGCCGAATTCATCGAAGAAACGATACAATCTGTTCTAAACCAGACCTATGACAATTGGGAATGGCTGATCACCGATGACCTTTCCAAAGATAATACCGTAGAAATCATAAGAAAATACAATGATCCCAGGATAAAATTACAGGTCCTGGAGAAAAACGGCGGTGCCGGAAATGCCAGAAATAACAGCCTGGAAAGAGCCACTGGGCGATATATTGCTTTTCTGGATTCTGATGATTTCTGGTATCCTGAATATCTGGAAACGATGACAGATTATATGCAGGAAAATAATGCAGAACTGGTCTACTGCAATTATTCAAGATGTAATGAGCAGTTACAGCCTGTTTTAAAAGATTTCCTGGCAGATAAGGTGGTAACCTTCTCCAATCTTCTGAAAACCTGCAGACTGGCCCCGGTTTCTACCATGTACGATACCAAAAGGGTTGGGAAATTCTTATTTCCTATAAAAAGCAAGCGTGAAGATCACGTGATGTGGCTAAACCTATTAAAGGTAATTCCTGAAGGAATGCCTATCAATAAGACACTGGCAAAATACAGGATGCGTGAGAACAGTGTTTCCCGAAAGAAAAAAAACATCATCAAGGATCAGTATCTGGTCTACAAAGACTTTATGGGGTTTTCTACTGTAAAATCCTTTTATTATACGGCCAATTGGGCCATAAACGGATTTCTGAAATATTCTAAAATTTTCAATTAATGGAATATTCAAAAGAGTTTAAAGCTGCCTTAAGTGCTTTTTCCAGCATAGAAAAAGACCGGCTTATTTTCAGATTGCTGAAAAAAGATAAGCTTTTATCTAAAAAACTGTATTTTGAACTGATCGATCAGGAAACTACGGATGATAAGAGAAATGCGATGGAAGAGAATGTTGCAGAACAGGTTCTTCTGGCCTCAAAATATGTTGGAAACGCCAAATATTTTCTTACTATTATCCGAAAGCTGAGTGCAGAAATAACAGAGCACATCAAAATTACAACGGATAAATTCGGGGAAGTTTCTCTGAATCTTTTGCTGGTGAACAGAATTCTGGATTCCAACAGTGATTTCAGCAGACAGCGATTTGATAATGTGTACAAGCTCTACATTTATATCATTAATAAAGTGTTTAAGGCATTAGTATTAACAAAAAAGCTGGACGAAGATTACTGGATGGAAATTGATGAGCTCCTGAGAGAAACACGAAATAAAATCTCTGAAAATCATTATTTGCAGAAACTTTGCATCAATAATGGTCTGGATATTAACTGGCTTGAATCTGATAATATTCCGGAAAACATAGAGCAGATCATGAAAGACACAAAAAGTCAGGGATTTTTACGATAATATCTTCTGCAGGATAAGATTTGTGGCATCAGGCTTTTCTTTTATAAATTTTCTTGCATTTCCGGACATTTCCTGTAACTCTTCTTCATTATTAAGAAGAAACAATACAAAATCCGCTGCTGCATATTCTTCTGAAAAAGACTTTCCTCCGCCGGCTGCAATCAGATCGTCTGCCTCAGGATTCTTTTTATAATGATCCCCAAAAATCACAGGAGTCCCAAACGTAGCTGCTTCCAGAATATTATGCAGACCTGCATCATGAAAGCCTCCGCCTACCACCGCCACATCTGCATAAGAATATAGTTTTGACAACAAACCAATGCTGTCGATGATTAAAATCTGATGTCTGGAAACGGAAGGCTCCGTATTTCGTATTTCGCTATATAATAGGGCTTCGGGGAAAATATTCTTTAAATGCTCCACTCTTTTCAGATCATGGGGAGCAATAATCAGTTTCAAATCAGCATTCATTCTGAAAACTGTGGCAGCAATCTTTTCTTCAGCCTGCCACGAGCTTCCGAATACAACAGATTGATGCTCTCCTATAAAATCTGCAATAAATTCAACATGATTATCTCTTGCCCGGAGTTGTTTTACCCTGTCAAACCTTGTATCTCCTGCGACTGAAGAATTGACCAATCCAATACTCTTAGCTAATGCATAAGAAAAGGTGGTCTGATGAAAAAACCAGTCTACCTCTTTTTTGAGCTGCTTTACAAACCATTTTCCATAAGATGTAAAGAAAGCCTGGCTTTCATAAAACAAGGCAGAAATTACATAAATCTTAGCTCCATGCTCTTTAAGCTCTGCCAGGAGATGATACCAGTAGTCATATTTAACCGTAAAAAACAATTCTGTATCAAACCGGGAAATAAACTCTTTTACCTTACTTTTTTTATCAAAAGGAAGATAGCAGACTACATCTGCGATATGTTTCTTTTTTACAACATTTTCGTAGCCTGAAGGGGAAAAAAAAGTGATAAGAATCTTATGCTCCGGAAATTTTTCTTTCAACTTTTCCAAAACAGGAAGCCCCTGCTCATATTCGCCGAGACTGGCCGCATGCATCCAGATCACCTTGTCTGAGGGCGAAAATGCAGCTTTTACTTTGTGTAAAGACTGCTTTCTTCCTTCAACTCCTTTTTTAGTTTTATCATTAAACAAAGAGAAAACTTTCATTCCGAAAATGAGCAGGCTGACAAATATGTTGTATAAGAAAGACATTTAATTATTTTTCAATTTCAATTCGGTCGTTATGGGTAGATGGGCTGGAGATAACAAGAAACTCCACTTCATCCTGAGATTCGTTGGAAATAAAATGCTCTGATTTAGGTTGAATAGAAATACTTTCTCCCGTCTTAACAGAAAACTTTTCATTATTGATATACAATACAGCTTCCCCTTTTAAAATGTAAAAAACCTGTTCTGCCATTTCATGGAAATGCAGTTTTTCAGCAGTTCCGGCAGGCATTTTTTCCTGCTTTACGGAAAGATTTCGGGAATCATTCAGGATCCAGCTGTCACAGCCGTTTCCCCAGGTATAGTGTACTGAATTATCTTTAGAATATATCATTTGAATATCGCTACAAAAATAAAAACCACGATCAGGCTTCCTATTACCGATAAAATAGCTGTAGATAATGGAACTCTAGGCTTCACGCTTTCATCAAAGGAATAACGGAACATATAATCCTGACTATTCATAAAAATAAACATTATTAATACAAATAGCCATCTTATAAAAACTTCCATGATCAGGAATTGAGCATCCTTATTCTGGTCTGTGATTTCTACAGGAAAATTAGCGGTTTCCGGATGTCTTAAGGTATATACAAACATAAAATAGAAAGCCGTTCCCAGAATCGGTGTTAAAAAAGAAAAGGCTTTGTTTCCAAAATTATCAGCCTTTCCGTCAAAATCGAAATGTACCGGAATTCGTTTAGGAAGGGTTTTGTAATGTTTCAGGGTAAACCACCAGAAAAAAATCACCAATCCGAAATTAAAAATATCAAAAGCTGTGAAAATAATATTCTCCATTCAGACCGTATTTAGGGTTAGAGTACGTTTTTGATCACTCTCAGCTTATGGGTATGCTTATTCATTTCTTTGTTAAAGATGCCGGTAGAATCCAGGATATCTATTCTCACTTTTCCCGAAGCATGAATAATCTTCTGATTCTCAAGCATAATCCCCACGTGAATAATTTTACCTTCAGGGTTTTCAAAAAATGCTAAATCACCTGGCTGGCTTTCTTCAACGAAAGTTAAAGGGACACCTACTTCTGCCTGCTGATAAGTATCTCTAGGCAATTTAATATCATGGATCTTGTATACCAGCTGTGTAAAACCGGAACAGTCTACTGCAAAAAAACTCTTTCCGCCCCACAGGTAAGGAACGTTAAGGAATTCTCTGGCAGCTAAAGCTATACTCTCACGAAGATCGTGACTTCTTCTTGAAGCCACCGCAGGAAATTCTACTTCGGAACCCATTGACAGAAGGGTTTTTCCGTCATTCATTAACACTGAGGAAAAATCTTCAGTCACCACGGTAACCTTTCTTTTTGCCAACTCTTCCTCTGTTACAGGTTTCAGCTGTTTGGTATCCATCCATCCTTCATAGCCATCATAATGCATTTTTATTCTGGTCCAGTTTTTATTCACTTCCAGAATATCAGCGCTTTCCCCAAACAGTATTTCCGTAACAATTTCCGCTTTGTCAGAATTCTCTGCACGAACCGGTGCTACAGTAACATTACAAATTCCTTTATTCATTCATTCTAAATTAAAAGATTCAATGATTTAAAAATTAAAGAATTAGATTCCGTAAAATCTTTTATTTTTTTAATTTTTAAATCTTTTGCCTATTTTCTTCTCAGAAAATTCACTCCGTCACGCAAAGGTAAAATAAGATTTTCAAAATCATCGTCTTTTGCAATCAAATCATTGAGTTCCTTGATAACCTGTGTAGATCTCTGTTTCGGATTTTCCTCCAGCACTTTTCCGTACCATAAAACGTTATCAAACATCACTACCGAACCTGTTTTTGTTCTGGGCTTGATCAGCCTGAAGTATTCCGCATAATTTTCTTTATCAGCATCTATGAAAACAAGGTCAAAAACCTCATCAGTATCTCTTAAAAATTCTTTGGCATCCTGAAGCTTAAAATCGATCTGTCCGGCATATTCACTTTCTTCAAAATATTTTTTTGGAAGGTAAGCAAGATCTTCGTTCACATCCAGTGTGGTAATTTTCCCATCTTTGGCGAGTCCTGCTGTCAGGCATAGTGTCGCATATCCTGTAAAGGTTCCTATTTCCAGCACATTCTTAGGCTGTATCATTTGAGAAATAATAGTTAAAAGTCTTCCCTGCTGATATCCTGATATCATATGCGGCTGTGTAGTTTTCTGATAGGTCTCTCTTCTCAGTTTTTTCAGAATTTCAGGTTCCGAGGAAGCATGCGTTTCCAGATACCTGTCCATTTCAGGATTTTTTTCTTCAAAAAAGCTCATACTGCAATTCTTTTTTATGTTATTCAAAAGTACTTAAATATAAAGAAAAAATTATTATTGGTCGGCATTTTTCATCCGTTTCTCCGTAAAAAGCCCATTGAAAATACCGTGAAAATACGGATATGTTTGCCTGAAAGATAGTAATACATTTGCACAGAACAAAGGGTAAAAACACTAAGACAAAACAATGAATGCAGGAGGAAAACTAATTAACACAGAGAATCAGAAGACCGCAAGGCCAAATGGCAGTGCGGGTTCTTCGTCCAAAAAAACTAAGACAGAAATATCCAACTCATTTTTTCAACGAATTATTTCATTATTGAAAAAAGAAGAATTAATTTAATTAAAAAAAATCCCGAATGACTTCGGGATTTTTTTATGGGTATGTATGTTCAATTACTTCTTAGGAGCAATATCCATTAATTTCATGAATTCATCCAGCTTAGGCATAATGATGATTTCCGTTCTTCTGTTTTCCGCTCTTCCTGAAACACTCATATTGGTTGCTTTAGGATTGTATTCGGAACGTCCTCCCGCAGTAATTCTTGCTGGATCTACTCCGAACTGCGTCTGAAGAACCTTCGCAATTGCTGTACCTCTCAATGCAGAAAGATCCCAGTTATCTCTTGGCAGATTAGGTGAGCTTAATGGTGCATTATCTGTATTACCTTCAATCAATACAGAATATTTATCATAATCATTAATTACCTTAGCTACTTTTCCTAATACTTCCTGAGCAGCAGGCAGTACGTTATAATCTCCTGTTTTGTATAGCATTTTATCAGAAAGCGAGATCATTACCACTCCTTTCAACACTTTCACCTGTACGTCATCATCCGCTACATTATCAAGAGATCTTTTAAGCTTGTTGGACAGTGCCATATTCAGACTGTCATTTTTAGCATTGTTTGAAATCAGCTGTTTGATATATGAATTGGAAGCATTGATCTCCCCAACCAGTTTATCAATATTAGCTGAACTTTTTCCTGTATTTGAAAGACATGCATCCAGAGATGATTTCAAAGCATCATGCTGGCTTTTTAAAAGATTATTCTCACCTGACAATGCAGAATTCTGAGACTTTAAATCCTGGATCTCTCTTTGTCTTTCACCGATATTTTCAATACACTGCTTATAATTGGAGCTTAATGCATCATACTGCTTTTTACTGACACAAGAGGTCAATCCCAACGCCATTACAGTTACTCCTAAAATTTTAATAATCTTCATATGTAATCATTTTTAGACGAATCAAAGTTAGGAAAATTGAATTGAATTTTATGGATTATCTTTGCATAAAAGAAATCTTCAACATACCCTTTGGAAAAATTTAGTTTTAAAAATCAGCTTGAAAACCTTGTCAGAAATCCGGAAACTCACAGCTATCTTCTGGCTGTAAGCGGAGGTGCCGATTCTATAGTCCTGGCCTCTCTTTTTAAGGGTTTGGGGCTTAATTTCCAGATAGCTCATATCAACTATAAACTTCGGGGTGAAGATTCTGATCTGGATCAAAAAACGGTTCTGGATTTTTGTGAGAAAAATCATATTCGTTTTCACCTGTATGAAGTTTCGGAAAAAGATAATAAACCGGAAAATTCTATCCAGCTTTGGGCGAGAGAAATCCGCTACCGCTTTTTCAGGGAAATTCAGGAGCAGGAAAACCTTGAATTTCTTGTTACCGCCCATCATCTGAATGACCAGCTGGAAACTTTCATCATCAATCTTTCTAAAGCTTCTGGCATCAGTGGGCTGAGTGGTATTCCAGCAAATAAAAACAAGATAATCCGGCCTCTTCTTAACTTTTCAAAAAAAGAAATTTATGGGTACGCTGAGGAAAACAGAATTGACTTCCGGGAAGATCTCTCTAATAAAAAAAGTGATTATTTAAGAAACAAAATCAGAAATGAGATCACTCCCAAGCTTTTGGAAATCAATGAGCACTTTCTGGAAAATTTCAGAAAAAGCTCTTCTTATCTGAACCAAACCAGAGATTTTGTAGAAAAACGGATCGAGGAAATCGAAAATAAACTTACGGTATTTAACTCTGAGCACAAAATCTTATCCAAAGAAAAGCTGGATCAGGAAAGTGCTTTCGTACAGTTTGAGATTTTAAAGAAATACGGATTCGACAAGGAAGAAGAAATCTCCAAAATTTTTACAGCGGAAAACGGCAGTTCTTTTTTTTCAAAAGATTATCAGCTTATGATCAGCCGCGATGAATTAATTTTCATCAGTAAAAACCAAAGGCAAGAAACCAAAGATGAAATTATTTTGGTGGAAAATTTTGATTTTTCTGAAATCCAAATGGATATCAGTCTTGAAGATACAATTGAAAACATTGACGGAATCAATAACGGTTTTGAATGGGATTTTGATGCCGCAAAACTTCAGTTTCCATTACGTTTAAGAAAACAGCAGGATGGTGACGAGTTTTATCCGGCGGATTTTTCAGGCAAAAAGAAAGTTTCTAAGTTTTTTAGGGACGAAAAATTATCTATTTTAGCGAGGCCAAAAATTTGGATCCTGTGTGACAGTTACAATTCCGTACTTGGAATTATACCTCTCAGACAGGACAGACGATATGCAAGTGATGAGAAAACGCAAAGTATTCTCAAAATTTTTAATGAAAAGAAAAAATGAAATTTAGAAACTGGTTTTTAGCCGTACTACTGTTTTTAGCGGCAGGAATTAATGCACAGATCAAGAACCCTGTAAAGTTTAAGTTCACTGTCAACGATCTAGGGAACAACCAATATGAAGCAGTTTTAAATGCTACTATGGAAAACGGCTGGCATATCTATTCCAAAGATCTTCCTGAAGATACAGGAATTCCTACCGAGTATAAAGTTTCAGGGAAAAACATCGAACTGATCGGAAAGTTCACTGAAGTTGGTAAGAAACACGAAGAGTTTTCAGAAGCTTTTGGAGGGACGATTGTTTTTTATTCCAATTCTGCCGGTTTCAAGCAGAAATTTAAATTAAAAGACCCTACAAAACCAGCAGAGGTTATTTCTGAAATTACCTATCAGACTTGTGACGACAGAGTTTGTCTGGCTCCAAATACTTTAGAATTTAATCAAAAAGTAACTCCAAAAGGTGCTGTTGAGGAAACTGCAGAGGAAAAGACGGATGTTATAAAAGATTCTGCAAAAACTATAGAAACGGTTGCGATAACGCCTGTAAAAGGAGAATTACCCGTTGCAGAAACATCAAAACTGGATCCAAAACAGCTAAAAATAGCAACCATTGATTTCCAGAAGCCCTTGACCGATTGCGGAACAGCCGTGGAAGAAGTCGGAGAAAATTACTGGACTTATTTATTCTTAGGATTTGTAGGTGGCCTGATCGCTTTGCTGACACCTTGTGTTTTTCCTATGATCCCGCTGACTGTTTCTTTCTTTACAAAAGGGAATAAAAACAAAGCAAAGGGTAAAAGAGATGCACTGATCTATGGATTTTTCATCCTAATCATCTTTGTCCTTCTGAGCCTTCCTTTCCATCTGATCGATGGAATTGCCGGGAATATCTTCAATGAAATATCTACAAGTGTATGGCTGAATATTGCCTTCTTTATCATATTCATCTTCTTTGCAGGAAGCTTCTTCGGATACTATGATATCACGTTGCCGAGCTCCATTGCCAATAAGTCTTCGAAAGCAGAAGAAGCAGGAGGAATTATCGGTATTTTCTTCATGGCACTGACGCTGGTTATCGTTTCGTTCTCATGTACCGGACCTATTCTGGGAAGCTTACTGGGAAGCGCAGTGACAGGCTCTACCAATGTTCCTATGCTGCTGACATTCGCATTGGCAGGATTCGGACTGGCATGGGCTATTGTTTTTGGTTTGCTGGCTTTATTCCCGCAGGCATTACAGAGTCTTCCAAAATCCGGAGGATGGATGAATACCGTGAAAGTGGTTCTTGGTTTTGTAGAACTGGCTTTAGCTTTAAAATTCTTATCTAAGGCAGATTTAGTTTCTAAAACATTCTTATTAAAAAGAGAACTTTTCATTGCCATCTGGATCGTTATTGCTTTGGGACTGGCTCTTTATTTATTCGGAGTTATAAGATTTCCGCACGATGATAAAAAACCGAAGATTTCTATTACAAGAAAGATATTAGGCGCTTTGGGAATAGGTTTTGTGATCTATCTGATCCAGGGATTAATTCCGGCAGAACGTCCAAAACTACAGCTGTTAAGCGGAATTCTGCCTCCTTTGAATGTAAGTTATCTTCATGATGAAAAAGACGGAATTCTGGGAATGCATCCCGAGCATGATTTCTTTAAAGCTATTGAACTGGCTAAAAAGGAAAACAAACCAATTTTGATTGACTTCACAGGTTATGGCTGCGAAAACTGCCGAAAAATGGAGGAATTCGTATGGAGCGAGCCGGATATCCTTCCGATTTTACAGAATGATGTTGTATTGGCATCCCTATACGTAGATGATAAGGAAGAGCTTCCTGAAGATCAGAAAACAAAAATAGATCTTGGAAACGGACAGGTGAAAAAGGTAAAAACGATTGGTGACCGATGGAGTTTATTCCAGCAGGTGAATTTTAATAATAATTCCCAACCTCACTACGTTTTGATAACACCGGATGGAAAAGTAATCAATACACCGGTATCCGGATATATGCCGAAAGAAGATTTCAAAAAGTTCTTAGAATGCGGAGTTAATTACTATAAAACGACGAAGTAATTCTTAATTTAAACATAATAAAAAGCCTTATCATTATTTTGATAGGGCTTTTTTGATATTTATAAAAATAATCATATTCTTAAAAAGTCACAAAAGCTTGCGAATATAAAATATTGTACAGCTATTTTATGTCAACCATTCTATAAATTTTAAATTTTATTGACATTTATCAATTTTAGGTACAAACTTTGTATAGATTCCTTCAGATAAGTATCAATACTTTACTTTTTTAACCAAAACCGTTTAACATTTAAAAATATGAATTATGGCTGAAGTAATTGCACAAGAAAAACAGGGAGGAAGCAAACAAAGAAAAAAATTAATCCGGGTGGATATGACTCCAATGGTAGATTTAGGATTTCTATTGATCACCTTCTTTATGTTTACCACCAATTTTACAAAACCCAATGTAATGGATCTGGGGCTTCCGGCAAAAGATCCTAATCCTCACCCTATTACCGATGTAATTATGGATCAGAACCAGGTTACCTTCATTCTCGGAAAAAACGACAGGGTATTTTACCACCAAAGCAATGAGAAGGATCTGAATACAGCAAATCTGAAAGAAACCGATTTCAGCGGGGTGAAAATTTCCAAGATCATTTCTGAAGCTTATAAAAACGCTCCGGTGCCTGAAAATTTCACCGTCATTGTAAAGCCCACCGATGATGCCAACTATAAAAACTTCGTAGACATCCTGGACAATATCGCGATCTCTAAAAAAGAAAGATATGGCATTACTGATATAAAACCATGGGAAAAGAAAATTTATACCGAATTAACCCAATAGAATCGAAGAGCATTTTTACAATGCTCTTTTTTATTTAAATTTGAAGAAACAACTAAGATTATGCTGAATTTTGAAAGAAAAGGAAACGGGAAAGAAACTTTGGTACTGCTTCACGGCTTTATGGAAAACCTTTCCATCTGGAGTGATATGGAGCCACATCTTTCGCGAGATTTTTCACTGTTGAAAATAGATCTTCCGGGCCATGGACAATCTGATATTCTGGCCGAAGTTCACACCATGGAACTGATGGCTGATGAAGTGAAAAAAGTTTTAGATCATGAGAAGCTGGATAAAGTACATCTTTTAGGGCATTCCATGGGAGGGTACACCTCACTGGCTTTCGCAGAAAAATATCCTGAGACTCTCAAAAGCCTGACCTTATTCTTTTCCACCTATTTTCCTGACGATGAAGAGAAAAAACAGCAGCGGATTAAAAGCTATAGAATCATCAAGGATGCATTTCCCCATTATGTACGGGCTGGAATTCCGAATCTTTTCAATCCCAATGAAAGAGACATCCTGGAAGGCAAAATTGAAGCCGCGCTTGAAACTGCACTTTCTACCAACAATATGGGAGCTCTTGCCTGTGTAAAGGGTATGGTAGAAAGAACAGACAAAAAACATGTCATGGAAAGCCTGGAAGCGAAAATTTTAGTATTGGCAGGAAAGCATGACAACGCTGTAAAAACAGATATGATGATCAAACATCTTCCTGACAGAACGAATATAAAATCCTACATCCTGGACTGCGGGCATAACGGGCACTGGGAAAAGCCCGGCATCTGCGCAGAAATTATCAATACGGAACTTCTTCATAATCTTCCAAAAAAATTAGTCCTGTAATACCCGGCAATAGCTTTATTGCCCGGTCTATATCAAAATTTCTTGTATCTTAGTAAGGAATTATTACTTTCGATGGGTTTATTCTCTTTCAAAAAAAAGAAACCGCCGGTTATCGGCCTTACACTTTCCGGTGGAGGAATGCGTGGAATTGCCCATATCGCAGTACTGAAAGCACTGGAAGAATATAATCTGAAACCGCATATCATTTCAGGGACCAGCGCCGGCTCCATTGTGGGAGCATTTTATTCCTTCGGAAAATCACCGGATGAGATGATGGATATTGTAAAGCAAACAACATTCTTTTCAAGATCTTATCTGAAACTTTCTAAAAACGGTATTTTCAGCTCAAATTTCATCCTGAAACTTTTTAATGATCATTTTCCTGAGAATGATTTTAAAATCTTAAAAATCCCTGTTTACGTTACTGCCACGGAAATGACCCACGGAATTGTGGATTTCTTTTCGGAAGGTGAGCTTTTCGGCCCGCTTCTGGCTTCGTCAAGCGTTCCGTTTATTTTACCTCCTGTGAGAATGGGTGAAAAAATATATGTTGATGGAGGTGTTTTAGATAATCTTCCTATAGAGCCGATCATCGACAAATGTGATTTTTTAATTGCTTCTCACGTCAATTCTATAAGTTATGATGAATTAAGGAAAATGAGCCTGATGAAGGAATTTGACCGTATTCTCCATTTAGCCATTGCAAAATCGGTTTACTCCAAAGCAAAGTCCTGCGACATTTTTTTAGACCCTCCTAAAATGACAAAATTCAGCTTATTCAGTAAGAAAAACCTTGATGTCATGTTTCAGGAAGTTTATGAGTATACCTGTGAAGAACTCGAAAGCAAGGGATATACTAAAAATTTGAGTACCGAAGTGTAAGTGTTTGAATATATAAGCTTACTGTCCGAAAAATAGTCATGTACTAATTCCTTTACAGCTCTTCCTGCTCCAATCTTTTCTTGAATGTTTCGATGGTATCCGGAAGAGATTCATCAGATTTTCCACCCGCAGCATTGATGTGTCCGCCACCACTGAAATATTTTCTGGAAAACTGGTTCACATCCACATCATCCTTACTTCTGAAAGAGATCTTGATAAAATCATCGTACAGGTCTTCCATAAAGAAAGCTGCCATTTTTACTCCTGCAATGCTCAGTCCATAATTGACAAAACCTTCTGTATCTCCTTTCTGGAAACCAAATTCCTTCAGCTCGTTTCTTGTAAGTGACAGCACAGCTACTTTGCCATCATTCACGACTTCTATCCTTCCCAGCACGAGAGCAAGAAGGTGAAGACGGGAAACTGTGTTGGTATCCCATGTGTTCGAGGTTATAACGGAAGGATCAGCTCCTTTTTCTATCAGATTGGCAATAATCCTGTGAGTCGTTGCGCTTGTGGAACGAAAACGGAAACCGCCTGTATCCGTCATGATCCCAGTATAGAGGCATTCTGCAATATCCTGATTGACCAGCCTTTCATCTTCCATTGCTTCAATAAAATGATAAATCATCTGTGAGGTGGCTGGAATCACTGTGTCAGAATACACAAAGTCAAAATTTTCCGGTTGCTGGTGATGGTCGATAAGTATTTTTTTAGCTTTAGATTTAATCAGCCATTCTCCCAATAATCCTATTCTTGAAGGCGAATTAAAATCAAGACAAAAAATAACATCTGCCCCACTGATCAGATCAGATGCATACTTTCTTTTATACTCCCCGATGACCACCTTTTTGGATTCCGGCATCCATTTCAGAAATTTCGGAAAATCATTGGGAACAATCACTTCCACCGGAATTCCCTTTGCCCCAAGATAATGCTTTAATCCCAGACTGGAGCCTATAGCATCGCCATCCGGATTATAATGGGTAAGGATAATTATTTTATTTTCAGGCGTAAGTAATGTGTTGATATCTAAAAGTTCTGCTGGTGTAAACATCGTGTGTTTATTTTTCTTTAAATTTGAGTTTTCAAAGATAGAGCTTTTAAATAAATCAGCTAAATATTATTTCTTTGCACAAAATTTCGTTTCTTAATGCAGTTTATCAATATTGGTATAAAAAGCATTGTCAAATAATTTCTAAAAAAAGATAAGTAAAATTTGTAACTTTTAAAAATTTCTATATCTTTGCAACCTGAAAATTAATAGATTAATTACGATTTAAATATATAGTAATGAGTAAAAGAACATTCCAGCCATCAGAAAGAAAGAAAAGAAACAAACACGGTTTCAGAGAAAGAATGTCTACGCCAAATGGTAGAAGAGTTTTGGCAGCAAGAAGAGCTAAAGGCAGAAAGAGTTTAACTGTTAGTGCAGCCCGCGCTAAGAGATAATATCTCGAATTATCATATACAAATCATGCTTGAAAAGAAGTTTTTCAGGCATTTTTTGTTGTTAAAATTTCCTAAAGTTTAGGGTTTTTAAGCTTCTTTTCTCTATTTTTAAGATCTGAAAAAATATTTTAGAAATAGCACTATAAAATTGAATTATGCCGCATACACATATCTCCGGAGATAATATTATAAGCTTACAGCACGCAAAAATTGCGCAAAAAAACTTTACTGTTCTTTCTGACGTTAATCTTAACATCAAAAAGGGCAGATTCTGTTACCTTATCGGAAAAACAGGTTCCGGAAAAAGCTCGCTTCTGAAAACACTTTACGGACACATTCCTTTAGCATCAGGACATGGAGCTGTGGTAGGTTTTGAACTTGCCAAACTGAGACCATCTGATATTCCTAACCTGAGAAGAAAACTGGGGATTGTATTCCAGGATTTCCAGCTACTTTCTGACAGAACAGTTGAGAAAAATCTGAAATTCGTTCTTGAAGCAACAGGGTGGAGTGATAAAATAAAAATGGAAGACCGCATCAATGAAGTTCTGGGAAGTGTAAACATGAAAAGCAAAAAACACAAGATGCCGCATGAACTTTCAGGTGGGGAGCAGCAGCGTATCGCTATTGCAAGGGCTTTACTTAATCATCCGGATCTTATCCTTGCCGATGAGCCTACAGGAAACCTTGATCCGGAAACATCCAATGAAATCATGACGCTTCTGAAGCAGGTAGCCCTTGAAAACGGAGCCGCAGTAGTAATGGCGACACACGATTACCATATGATCCAGAACTTCCCTGGAGAAGCGATCAGGTGTGAAGACGGAAAAGTTTCCGTGCTGGATACTGCAGAGTTATTTGAATAAGATATAAGATAAAGAATTGCAAATTGGAGGTACAGACTGAATATGACCATCTAACTTCTAACCTCTAGTTTCTAGCTTCTACTTTTAAAGACATGAAACTCCTTCGTGAGTTCAAGATATTGGTCCGAGTATTGTCTCGGACTTTTTTCTATGACAAAATCAGATTCCTCAATAGCCCTTTCTATGAACGAAAATTCCAGAACTAATCTTTTCGTTTTTGAATTCTCAATCCCTTTAATATTAACTTTTCGTTTTAAGAACAATCGGTTTTCTGATGCTATATCAATAAAAACACTGCCGGCCTCAACAGGAATAATAACCGACAAAATACCATGATCAGACAGAAGTTTTGCAGAAACAGAAATAAGCTGCTGGAAATTCAGTTCTACAGTCTGACGTGCTATTTTATCTTTATCAGATCCGGATTCTTCAAAATAAGGAGGATTTGAAACAATAAGATCAAATTTATTTTCTGTATGAAAAGTTTTAAGATCCTGATGGATATTTTTCAGCCTTGAATGAAAAGGAGATTGTTCAAAATTCGTTTTAGTCAGCAGAGCAGCATCTGCATTGATATCAAGACCCAGAAAAGAAGCGTGACCATTTCTCTGAGCAAGCATTAACGAAATCAGGCCGGTTCCGGTTCCTATCTCCAAAACTTCCGAAGCACTCTTTACATCAGCCAGAATACCCAGTAAAACACCGTCTGTTCCTACACGAAAGACCTCTTTCGACTGTTGGATTTCAAAATATTTAAATTTAAAAGGCTTCACTATAGGTTCGTAGGTAGTGTAATGGTAAATGTAGACCCCTTCCCTACTTCTGATTTCACTGCAATCTCCCCTTTATAGTCTTCGATCATTTTTCTTACCATAGAAAGTCCAAGTCCCATACCGCTGTTTTTAGAGGTGAAATTAGGCTCAAATATTCTTTCATACATATTTTCAGGAATCCCGATTCCGTTATCCTGTATGGAAATCATTACCCTTCTCTGATGCTGTTCCACATCTACGTTGATGATCAGCTTACGTTCATCGCTTTGGGCCTGTTTTGCATTGGTTACAAGATTAGTAATGATCCTGGAAAGGTAAATCCTGTCCATATTGATCATAATATTACCTTTATTGGAATGCATAAAAATGCTGTCATCATTAAAAACACGCAGAATATCTTCCACTTCAGTATTAAGATTGATGATTTCATTATTTTTTTCAGGAAGTTTTGCAAATTCTGAGAAAGCTGAGGCAACAGTCGCAATCAGGTCAATCTGATCTACCATAGTCTTGCTCATCTGTTTTACTCTTTCTCTGATATTCGGGTCTTCAGGATCAAATTTTCTTTCAAAATTCTGAATGGTAAGCTTCATTGGAGTAAGAGGGTTTTTAACCTCATGAGCTACCTGTTTTGCCATTTCTCTCCAGGCTTCTTCAGAGGCTTTAAACCGTAGCCTTTCTTTCTGATCCTGGATCTGCAGAATCATTCTGTTATAAGCCCTTGCCAGTGCATTAAGCTCATCATTTTTATAGTACCTGATAGGCCGCATTTCATTTTCAAACAATGTAATACGGGTGATCATATCAGAAAATTTAGTAATATTTTTCGCCAGACTGTTGGACGTTACCCAACTTATCCAGACACTGAACAAAATAAGGAAAATATCTACCAGCAGAATATATTTTATATACTGATGAAGGACATCCAGATAGGCGGATTCATTATGATATAAAGGAATATATACAATTCCTATGGGTTCAAGCTCATTATTTTTTAAAAGGAGATACGATGAAGTACGTCCTGCGTCTTTGGTTTTGTCATATCCTTTAATATCAACTCTTGAATCGGTAGCCAGAATTTTATTGACAATATTGAGTGGGATGGTTTTCTGGTCAATAAGGCTTTCATCTTTATTGGAAAGAAGATAACTTCCTTTCAGATCATAAATCACAATATCATGCTGATTGATATCTGCTATTTCGAAAATCTTATTCCCCAAAACCTGTGGCAGATCCTTTGTCTCAACGAGGGTACGGCTCACAGCATAATCCAGATATCTCATCACGGCATTGGTCTTCTCCTGCATGTCGATATTACTCTGCTGCAGGGAATTATTCCTTAAAACAAAATAGGGAACCAGCGAGGTAGCAACAACACTTAAAAAACATACGAGTAAGAACCCGAAAAACACCCGGTTCCTTAAACTGTATCCTTTATATTTACTTATTGGCATCCTACTTTTTAATTAATCTAGCAATATACTTACCAATGATGTCAAATTCTAAATTAACTTTATCTCCGATTTTAAGATGCTGCATATTCGTAAACTCCCACGTATATGGAATAATAGCTACAGAAAACTGTGTATCTTCACTTTTTGCTACAGTAAGGCTTATTCCGTTTACCGTAATGGACCCCTGCGGAACAGTTACAAAACTACCGTTGTCTTCATATTTAATGGTAATAAAATAGCTTCCGTCTTTATTTTCAATTCCTGCTACTTCACCGGTTTTGTCAACATGTCCCTGTACAATGTGTCCGTCTAATCTTCCGTCCATCTTCATGCATCGCTCAAGATTTACCACAGTACCCACGTCCCATTTTCCAAGATTGGTCTTTTCCAGTGTTTCGTTGATTGCCGTTACTACATATTGATTCTCTTTAATCTCAACAACTGTAAGACAGCATCCGTTATGGGCAAGGCTTTGATCTATTTTTAGCTCGTTCGTAAAAGGGCATGTTAATGTAAAATCTATGTTGCTTCCTTTTTCTTCAATCTTTTCAATAATGCCAACTGCTTCAATAATTCCTGTGAACATATTATTTTTTGCTAAATTTGTAAATTATAATCTTCAAAGATAATCAAAATGAGCCCAAAAAACCATAAAGTACGAGTAGGAATTTCAATCGGTGATTTTAACGGCATCGGTCCGGAGATCATCATGAAATCCCTGAGTGACAAAACCATTACGGATTTTTTCACTCCGGTGATTTTTGGCTCGGGAAAGTTATTTACCTTTCAGAAAAATATTTTCAAACTGAATCTGAACTTCAACTACATTAATGAAGCATCGCAGGCTCAGGCAGGAAAACTGAATATGGTGAACCTCACCAAAGACAATGTGAATGTAGAACTAGGTGTTCCTACAGAAGAATCTACCAAAATGGCTATTGATTCCCTGGAACTGGCCACCGAAGCTTTAATGAAAGGAGAGATTGATGTGCTTGTTACAGCGCCTATCAATAAGGATGAAATGGTAAAAATGGGCTTTAAGCATGCAGGACACACAGGATATTTCGAGGAAAAATTCAGTAAAAAAGGACTGATGTTCCTGGTTACAGAAGATCTGAAAGTAGCTGTTTCTACCCATCACATCCCCATTGCCAGTGTTGCAGAAAATATTTCCAAAGAAAAAATAAAAAAACAGATCAGAGCCCTGAACCAAACATTAATAGAAGATTTCTGCATACAAAAACCAAAAATTGCAGTATTGGGGCTAAACCCTCACGCTGGAGACGGAGGTGTGATCGGAAAAGAAGAGATCGAGATTATAGAGCCAGCAATAAAAGAGCTTTCTGATAATGGAATATTAGCGTTTGGACCTTATCCTGCAGACAGTTTCTTCCAGCCTAATAAATACAAAAGCTTTGATGCTGTTTTAGCCATGTACCATGATCAGGGACTTGCCCCATTCAAAACATTAGCCTATGAAGAAGGCGTAAACTATACAGCAGGACTTCCGTTTATCAGGACGTCTCCGGACCACGGAGTGGCCTACGATATTGCAGGAAAAAACATTGCTGATGAGCAGAGTTTTACTGAAGCTATTTTCACTGCTATTAAGATTTTTAAGAACAGAAGCGAATATAATGACCTGATGAGCAATCGTATGCAGCCAAGAAAAATGGCTGTTGATAACGGAGTAGATGAAGATCTTCCTGATGAAAACGAAGGATAAATTGTTAAAACAAATTTTAAATTAATTTGTTATGTATTTTATTTGTTATTATAAAAAAATTGCATATTTTTGCACACTCATTTTATGGACAAGTTAAGAAACTATGACGTAAGCTTTTCCGGACTTAAAAACGGGAAGCACGTGTTCAAATTTGAGATAGATAAAACGTTCTTTCAATTATTTGACACTGAACAGGAATTTACAAATCCTAAAATAACAGCTGATGTTTTTCTTGAAAAGCATACTACATTTTTAGAATTTGAGATCAAAGTACATGGAACAGTAGAGCTTATTTGTGATATCACAAATGATGAATTCGACTACCCTATTGAAAACGAGATCGGAATTTTAGTGCATTTTGGCGAAGAATACGACGACAGCAATGAAGATGTCATTACCATCCCAGCCTCAGATCACGCATTCAATGTGGCACAGCTGATCTATGAAAATGTACAGCTTTCTATACCGATGAAGAAAATTTCACCGAATGTAAGCGATGAAGATCTGGAAATTCTGAACAGGTTCAGTCCAAAAGATATTGAGGAACCCGAAGAGGAAAATCATGAGAGCGATCCCAGATGGGACGCATTGAGAAAATTAAAAGACAATAATTAAATAAAATAATTTAAATATGATGAGATGATGAATCTCATCGCTCATCAATTAAAAAAGTTATTCAAAATGGCACATCCTAAGAGAAGACAGTCGTCCACAAGAAGAGATAAGAGAAGAACTCATTATAAAGCAGTAGTTCCTCAATTAGCGAAAGATGCAACAACTGGTGAACTTCACCTTTACCACAGAGCTCACTGGCATGAAGGAAAACTTTACTACAGAGGTAAAGTAGTATTGGAAAAAGAAGTAGCAACTACAGAAGAAAACTAAGAGTCGCTTTTCACTGAAAAAGCCTCATTTTAATACAAAAACCGCCCAATTTTGATAAAATTAGGCGGTTTTTTGTTGTTTTTTGTGTTTTTTTGGTATCTTTGGGACAAAATCAAATATCAAATTTATGGACATTAAAGACATACAAAATCTTATCAA
Organism: Chryseobacterium lathyri; assembly: GCF_019970085.1. Lineage (NCBI taxonomy): Bacteria > Pseudomonadati > Bacteroidota > Flavobacteriia > Flavobacteriales > Weeksellaceae > Chryseobacterium > Chryseobacterium lathyri. The sequence continues at coordinate 308,095 of NZ_JAHXYG010000006.1, forward strand.
GTTTGTATCTAAAGCTGAAGTTTCAGAAGTAAAATACAAAACTAAAGATTTCGAAATCACTATTAAAACTCCATTAGCCGGTAGCGATGCGGTTTATGCACAACCAGCAGTTTACCATACAGCTCCTCAGGCTGCAGCGGCTCCTGCTCCTGTAGCAGCTCAGGCAGCGGCTCCTGCTGAAAAAGCAGAAGCAGTATCTGATGACAGCAAATATGTGGCTATCAAATCTCCTATGATCGGTACTTTCTACAGAAAGCCTTCACCAGATAAAGATGTATTTGTAAATGTCGGTGACGAAGTTTCTGCAGGAAAAGTAGTTTGTGTAATCGAAGCAATGAAGTTATTCAACCAGATCGATTCTGAGATCAGCGGAAAAATCGTGAAGATCCTGGTAGACGATGCTACTCCGGTAGAATACGACCAGCCTTTATTCTTAGTAGATCCATCTTAATTTAGAAGTTAGATGTTAGACATTAGATGTTAGACTTAATTCTGCATTCAAAATAACATTACCTAATTTTCAAATTATCTAATTTTCAAATTGAAGAAGATGTTCAAAAAAATATTAATAGCCAATCGTGGCGAAATTGCAATGCGTATTTTACGTACATGCAAAGAAATGGGGATCAAAACCGTTGCAGTATATTCTACTGCCGACAAAGACAGTCTTCACGTAAGATTTGCTGATGAAGCGGTTTGTATAGGCCCTCCTATGAGTAAGGACTCTTACCTTAAAATCCCTAATATTATTGCTGCAGCAGAAATCACTAATGCTGACGCCATTCATCCAGGTTACGGATTCTTGTCTGAAAATGCTAATTTCTCAAGAATCTGCCAGAAAAATAACATCAAGTTTATTGGTGCTTCTCCTGAACAGATTGAAAAAATGGGCGATAAGGCAAACGCTAAAGCAACGATGAAAGCAGCAGGAGTACCATGTGTACCTGGTTCTGACGGGTTAATTGAATCTTACGAGCATGCCGTAAAAGTGGCTGAAGAAACAGGATATCCTGTCATGATCAAAGCTACCGCAGGCGGTGGTGGAAAAGGAATGAGAGCTGTATGGAAAGCTGAAGATCTTAAAGACCACTGGGAATCTGCGATTCAGGAAGCTGTAGCGGCCTTCGGGAATGGAGGAATGTACATGGAGAAACTGATTGAAGAGCCAAGACATATCGAGATTCAGGTTGCAGGTGACCAATTTGGTAAAGCATGCCACCTTTCTGAAAGAGATTGTTCCGTACAGAGAAGAAACCAGAAGTTAACTGAAGAAACACCTTCTCCATTTATGACTGACGAACTTCGTGAGAAAATGGGTGAAGCTGCTGTAAAAGCTGCAGAATTTATTGGGTATGAAGGAGTGGGAACTATTGAATTCCTTGTAGACAAGCACAGAAATTTCTATTTCATGGAGATGAATACAAGAATCCAGGTAGAACATCCTATCACTGAGCAGGTAATTGATTATGACCTGATCAGAGAGCAGATTCTTCTTGCTGCAGGAACGCCTATCTCGGGAATCAACTACTACCCGAAATTACACTCAATTGAGTGCAGAATCAATGCTGAAGATCCATATGCAGACTTCAGACCTTCTCCGGGGAAAATCACAGGATTAAATATCCCTGGCGGACACGGAATCAGAGTAGATACTCACGTATATTCGGGATACACAATTCCTTCCAACTATGACTCAATGATCGCTAAGCTTATCACTACGGCTCAAACCCGTGAGGAAGCTATCGCTAAAATGAGACGAGCATTAGAAGAATTCTATATTGAAGGGGTAAAAACAACTATTCCGTTCCACAGACAGCTGATGGATAATGAAGATTATCTGGTCGGAAACTATACGACAAAATTCATGGAAGATTTTGTAATGGATAGAAAATATGATAATCACTAAGATTATTGATCTATAAATTTTAAACTGCCTCAAACGAGGCAGTTTTTTTATACCCAATTTTGCAAAACTTCATTTTTTGAGAAAAATATTGATCTGCATTTCAAAATCCTTCCACTCGTCCTGTCTATCGGAAGTTAACAAACCCTTAATGTAAAAACCTATAAACAACTGATTACCAATAAACAAATAACCTAACAACTGTTAGTCGAAGAATTACGACACTTTTTAAAATTCTTTTAATTTTTTTTTCCTGATAATATAATTACTTCTAAATTTGGTGACATAAGATATCCAATCACACAATATTAACATTTAAAATTTACTAATCATGGCAGAAAGAAATTCAAGAGGAATTATAAAATTCAATGGCGGTGAAGGACAGAAGTTATTAAAACTTAACTACAGTGTATCCCGTTCTACAGATGTATCAGGAAGAGTAGCATCAGATCCTTCCAATGCTCTCATCAAAATCACAGTTGAAGCTACAGAAAAATCAGATATTCTGGAAAGTCTTCTGAACGGAAAATACAAACCTACAACCGGAGAAGTAACGTTCAACAAATCTCACGAAGAAGGAACACTGACTACTCTGAAATGGGAAAACGGATATGTAATTCAGCACGAAGTAGATTTTGACGCGGTAGATGACAACAGTATGTACATCAGCTTCGTCGTGAGTGCCGAGCATATTGATCTGGGTAATTCTTCTTATAGAGCAGAATGGCCTACATCTTAAGAATATAATTTCTATATCAAAAAACAGCGGACAGAATGGTAACCCGAAGTGAGGGATACTGTTCTGTCTTTTTTGTTGTATTGACTGTCACTATTTTAACCTAAAAAATATACCCTAAAAATGGTTAAGCTTATTTATAAAAACAAATAATGATCGCTAATATTTCTTTTAAATGAGTTCCCACAATATGATCCGAAAAACTTCCCGTACTTTATTAATATGATAATAACAACATCCTAAAAATAATAGAACCCATTCCGGAAAGATATAAAACCTACACCCCTTGATCAGGAAAAGAAATATTTTCTAGAAGAGCATAACATAGCCTTAAAATACACTTTAAATCCCCAGTTGTACTGTATTACGTTTTTGTTCATGCATCTCATTAATAATGCTTAAATTTGTCAAAAACCGAAACATATGTCAACAGCAGCAACAGCAAAAAACTCACAGTATTTTATTGACCTTGAAGACAAACATGGAGCACATAACTATCACCCTCTTCCAGTGGTTCTTGACCGCGGCGAAGGCGTTTTTGTATGGGACGTGGAAGGCAAAAAATATTATGATTTTCTTTCAGCATATTCTGCTGTGAACCAAGGACATTCCCACCCTAAAATTGTGGCAGCTTTGGTAGATCAGGCCCAGAAACTGGCCCTGACATCAAGAGCATTTTACAATTCAAAATTAGGCGAGTATGAGCAAAAAATCACTTCCCTTTTTGGATTTGATAAGGTACTTCCTATGAATTCCGGAGCTGAAGCCGTAGAAACAGCCGTAAAATTAGCCAGAAAATGGAGTTACGAAGTAAAAGGAATTTCAGAAAATGCAGCCAAGATCATCGTATGCGAAAATAATTTCCACGGAAGAACAACTACCATTGTTTCTTTCTCCAATGATCCTGATGCCAACCAGAACTATGGACCTTTCACACCCGGATTCATAAAAATCCCTTACAATGATACTGCAGTATTAGAAGAAGTTCTGAACAGAGAAGCAGGAAATATCGCTGCATTTTTAGTGGAGCCTATCCAGGGTGAAGCCGGTGTTTACGTTCCGGATGAAGGTTTCCTGAAAAACGCTTCTGAATTATGTAAAAAACATAACGTACTGTTTATTGCAGATGAGGTGCAGACCGGTATCGCAAGAACAGGGCAGCTTATTGCATGCCACCATGAAAATGTACAGCCTGATATTCTTATCTTAGGAAAGGCCCTTTCCGGAGGAATGTATCCTGTTTCCGCAGTATTGGCTAATGACAGCATCATGAATGTAATCAAGCCGGGACAGCACGGTTCTACCTTTGGAGGAAATCCTATTGCATGCGCCGTAGCCGTAGCAGCATTGGATGTGGTTGCCGATGAGAAACTGTCCGAAAGAGCCGAACAGCTGGGACAACTTTTCAGAGCCGAAATCGAAAAAATTATCGAAAAAAACAGTCTTATTACCAAAGTAAGAGGAAAAGGCCTTTTGAATGCTATTTTAATTAATGATACTCCGGACAGCTCTACAGCATGGAACCTTTGCCTGCAGTTAAAAGAAAATGGACTTTTGGCCAAACCTACCCACGGAAATATCATCAGACTGGCACCACCTTTGGTTATTACAGAAGAGCAGCTTTTAGACTGTGTCAGAATCATTGAAAAAACTATTACAGAATTTCGTTAATGAAGTTATCAGTCTGTTATATTGTTTTAAATGGAGAAAGAGTCATTGAAAAAAGCATCAGCAGCGTCTACGAGATTGCTGATGAGATAATAGTCGTTGATTCTTTTTCCACAGACAAAACTGAGGAAATCTGTATGGGGTTTCCGAAGGTAAAATTTATCAGAAAAAAATTTCACGGCTTCGGCTGTCAGAAAAACTATACCCTGTCTGAAGCTTCCGGAGAGTGGATCCTGTTTTTGGATTCCGATGAAGTTCCGGATAAAACGGCTGTTGATGCTATCAAAGAAATTTTAACCAGTTCCAATCCTTCCTATAACGTCTATGAGATCCATTTCAACAATATTCTGCTGAAGAAAACCATACAATATGGCGGCTGGGGTAATGTGTGGAGAGAAAGATTCTTCAGAAAAGGGCACGGAAAATATTCTGACGATTTGGTACATGAATGCTTTATTACACAGGATAAAAAAGGAAGGCTTCCCGGAAATATTGATCACTACACCTATAAAAGCATTGCCCATCATATTGAAAAGATCAATAATTACACACAGCTGATGGCAGAAAAAAAGGTTTTGAACGGGAAATCAGTGTCTCTTTTTAAAATTATATTTTCTCCTTTTTATGACTTCATGAAAACCTATTTTTTTAAACTGGGCTTTCTGGATGGCGTCGCCGGATTTTATATCTCAATCACCGGAGCATTTTACACCTTTCTGAAGTATATAAAAATTAACGAGATCCATAAATTCAAATAATTCTTCGGATTAAAACTAAACAGCCAGCTCAATTCTATTGCAGCCGGCTGTTCTGTTATATGATGCCGTAGATTTAATCATCTAATGCAGGTTGTTATAAAAAATAGCCGGATGGCCTCTATTTATCGCTTTATTGTCCTTACTTAATACTTCTTACTTAACTTTGTGATCAAGTTGTTTGCTAGCTTAAATCTTATTTTAAGCTATTTTTAAGTTAATGCGTTCAATATTTAATTAATTTTGAATCTTGTAACAGATGTCTTTTTTTGTAGACTCATACATTATTCAATCAGTTAGTCAGTAATAAACAATAGAATTATATAAACCGTAAATAATTTTATAGACAGCATTATATAAAACACGGTTTATACATTCATATAGCCATGCTCAGATTTATTAAAAGAACATTCGGATTCTCAGGAACAGAAAGTGTCCGCATTCTCATGTATCATAAAGTTTTGCCGGAGAAAAAAATTTCCGGCAAAGATTTGCTGACCGTTTCGGCAGAAGATCTGGAACAGCAGTTTAAGTACATTAAAAATAATTATAACACCTTATTTTTTAATGAACTGAAAACCAACATCCAGTTGAAAAACAAACTCATTCTCACTTTTGATGATGGCTACCTCAACAATCTTCAATACTTAGTTCCTTTGCTGGAAAAATACTGTTTGAAAGCCACCATCTTCATTCCAACCGAACTTATCCAGAAAAGCGAAGCGGATGAAAACCGCCAGCTCATGACATTTGACGAGATCAGATCGCTAAATCCTGAAATCGTTGAAATTGCGCTTCATAGCCACTCTCATAAGAACTTTTCTCAGATCTCACTTCAGGAAGCAGCAGATGATATTCATAAAAACATCCGTACCCTGGAAGAAAAAGCAATCCCTTTCACCAAGGTACTCGCCTACCCTTACGGCAAATTCCCTAAGAAAGGGGAACAAAAAAAAGAATTTTTCTCCCTACTCGAAAAAGCAGGAATTATTTCTGCAGTACGCATCGGTAACAATATTGCCTATTATCCCTGGAAAAATAAATTTGAGATTAAAAGAATTGATATCAGGGGAGGTGACAGTTTCGATGTATTTAAGTGGAAATTAAGGCTCGGAAAGATTAAACTTTAATTCAGTAGTTCATGGTAAAGCTTTTCATAAGCTCCTGCCATTTCCAGGTATCCGAATTTTAGGGCTCTCTGCTTTAACTGTACAGCATATTCATCCGTTCCGGAGCCGTAAGCCTGCATTCCGGATGCATAAACCTGCTGCATATGTTCCGCTGAAAAGTCATCAAAATAAAAAGCCAAATCTCCCCCTATCTCAGGAAGGCTTGTTAATGTGCTTAAAAAAACAGGCTTTCCAAAATACATGGCTTCCACAGGAGGAATACCAAAACCTTCTGCCAATGAAGGATGGCAATATGATTCGCAATGCTGAAGAAGAAAATATTTTTCGTTATTATCTATATTTTCCAGGATGTGCACTTTATCTTCCAGTCCCAGAGTTTTTATTTTCTCTAAAAATTTCTCTTTATAGGCAGATTTTGCAGATGAAGTTACCAATACCAGGTCTCTGTCATTTTTTGAAATAAGATCCAGAAGTACATCCTGATTTTTTTTGGGGAAAAGCACTCCGATATTTAAAATATATTTCTTCCCGATGAAACTGTACCTGTTCTTAGAAGTGAACTCCGTGGTTTCGGGAAAAATGAGTCCGTTATAGACTACTGTTACTTTAACGTCATTTTTTAAAGTAAAAAGCTTCCTGTTCTTAAGAAAATCTTCTTTTACAAATTCTGAGATACAAACGATGGCATCTGCATTACCTATATTTTTCTGAACCAGCTTTGTGTCTTTTTTCACTTTTTGTTCCAGGCTTCCATCGTGAAGAAAATTAAGATCATGAAGCGTTACTACCTTTTTTTGTCCTTTTTTTACGGTATGAAAATATTTGGAAAGCTGATGAGCGGTATGAATCAGAGAAAAAGGCTGAGTATTTATAGAAAATTTCTTCTGCCAGAACTTCCAGTCGATAATATTAAAGTTTTTTTTCGTCTCTGGAATATTTTTTTTAGGCCCGTAAAAAGTATACTCAAAATCAGAGGTTTTCTCGTCCAGACCCTTTATTAATGAAACACATACGTTGGCAATCCCCGACTTCGGGTACTTTAATCTTTCGACATCAATAAGAATTTTCTTTTGCATTCCGGTCAGGCTTTTCATCAAAAATATAAATTTAAATATGAAATTTTTATTTTTGCATTATGAAAATTTGTTTAATCAGCTTCGATTTCTGGAATTATGATGAACACATAGTGGAAAAACTGAGTGATAAAGGCATTGAAGCATGCCACATCAACATCGGAGCCTTTACCCACAAAAATACCGGAGAGCGTATAAAAAACACGTTCAGCAAGATTTTTCTGGGCAAAAATCCAAAATATCACAAAAGACAAAGTTTCATACTGGAGTCTCTGGAAAAAATAGGACGACAGGATCAAATCCTGGTCATCAATCCTGAGGCTATTGACGAAAGCATCCATCAGAAGATCAGAGAATATACAGACCGGAACATTGCCTATCTGTATGACAGCATGGCGCGGAACCCGGCTACCCATCTTCTACATTATTTTGATACAATATTTTCTTTTGATGATGAAGATGTAAAGAACTTCGGATTCGAAAAGATTACCAATTATAATTACTTGGACCATATTCCGGCATCCAAGCAGCGTCCGAAGCTGGACCTGTTTTACATCACATCGTATGACCAAAAAAGGCTTTCTGCCCTAAATATGTTGATCAACCGTATACATCCAATGAAAATAAAATTTGAGGTGTATATGGTTGGAAAAAAGGGCTGGAAAAATAAACTGAACCAGATCATTGATAAAAAGAATATTGATATTTTAAAGTTCGGAAGAAAAAAGATACCTCATCACGTACTTCCCGCCTATTATAAGAATACCAAAGTTATCCTTGACCTGATGCGGGCCGACCAGACCGGACTCAGCTTCAGAATATTTGAAGCCATGGCTCTGGAAAAGAAAATTATTACTGATAACCCCACCATCAAAACGTATGATTTTTATAATCCCAATAACATTTTGGTGCTGGATAAGAATTTCCGTAATCTGAAAAAAGATTTTTTCACTACACCATACGAAAAACTGCCTGAAGAAGTTTATTATAAGTATACTCTCGACCATTGGGTGAACACTGTATTTAAACTGAATTCATGAAAGAAATAAAAAATGTACTTATTGTAACCCGGGAATACAAATCTTCCCGAACTCCTAAAGTAGGCGGAACAGGCGTTTTTTATAAAAATTTATGCGCAGAACTTGTAAAGAGAGGGATCTCAGTACATGTTTTCCTGATTTCAAAATATGTATTTGATATAGAGGAAAACGGTGTAAAGATCCATTCAATCAAAGATATTTTCAAAGCCAATCCTCTTCTTGAACTGCTGAGGTCTTTTACCGGAAAGCTGAAAATTCTTGAGCAGATTCATTTTAAAACCTATTTATACGAGAAAAAAAGCATCTCTAATCAGATCAGTTCCTGGATCAGTAAGAATAATCTTCATTTTGACATTGCAGAAACCCATGACTTTGACGGTCTGGCACTTTCCATCCCTAAAGAAATTCCTTATGTGATCAGATGCCATGGCTCATGGTCTGTTCTGGAAAAATATTTTGGCTATAAAAAAGTGCATAAGGGAAGAATCTTCTGTGAAAAAGCTGCCTTTAAAAGTTCCGAAAATATTATTACGATATCCCGGTATAATGAGAAGATCAATAAGAATCTGTTTGGTATCAAAGATCCGAAACTCATTTACAACGGCATTGATGAACAGTTCTACAAACCTGTAGAAAATGTAGAAATCATTCCCAAATCTGTATTTTTTCTGGGAAATGTTTCTTTTGAAAAAGGGGCAGAAACTCTGATCAGTGCTTTTATTAAGCTCAAAAAAAAATATCCTGAAGCATCGCTTCATTTCATAGGAAAGCCCAATCATTATCCGGCCTATATCACTGAGAACATCCCTGATATGGAGACCCGGAATTCAATCCATTTCTATGGCAATAAACCGGGAGAGGAAATTGTACAGCTCATCGGCAAAGCAGAGGTGGTGTGTTTCCCCTCTAAAGGTGAAAATTTTAGCTTATCTTTGCTCGAGGTAATGGCCATGCAGAAACCTATTGTATGTTCTGCGATAGATTCCTTTAAAGAAATCATAGAGGAACCTGCGAATGGGCTGATTGCCGGGGAAGGAAACTTCCACGAAAAAATAAGTCTTATTTTTGAAGACGATGAGCTGAGAAACAGGATATCAGTCAATGCACGAAAATTAATAGAATCTAAATTCGGCATTGATATGATGGTGGATGAAACCATAAGTTATTATACAGAAATTATAGAAAAATACAAACTGTAATATTTCCGGAAATAACGAACGAGCTTCTTAGTTCATCCTAAGTTTTAGAATATGAATGCGAAGGAACAAATTGAAAATTTAGAAAAGCAGCTTAAAGCACTTAGAAAAAAATATTATATCAAGTCTTTTTTCAGAAAAGCCAAAAGACTTGTAACCGATTTTTTACCGCTAGATTCCATCCCTTCTGAATACTGTACGGAAAGAATTACAATCAGTGACAAAGAAGAGTCAGAATTGTTTCTGCCTAAAACGTTTGATACTACGACTCAAGCTTCTATAAAAACACCTAAAAATGCCATAGAGATTTTTGCCCTTCAGAATGTTTTCTGTATTCCCAATTCCACTTATTTTTTGGATCTGAAAAAAGAGAAGATCTACTATGAAAAATGGCATGACGATGACAGAATCACGTATGTCTACAATACCAACAATCTTTTGCAGCATTCAATGACTCTTGCCAAGGTGAAGAACTATAAAGAGGTTTATTATGACGAGGAAGCTATTTTCATGGGTGGAACGTTTACTTTCAATTATTATCATTTCCTGGTAGATATCCTGTCCAAAGTTGAGTATTTCAAACATATTCCTGATGCAAAAAATAAGCTGATCATCATAGATGAAGATGTACAGAAGGTTGAAAATCTGAAGGACCTGCTTATGTTCTTTTTGAAGGATTATAAAATTATGTTCCTCAGCCACGAAAAAAATTATTACCGCTTTAAAAAGCTGTGGCATATCACCAGCAACAATTATGCAGTCCCGAATATTATGCCGGGTATGACCTATGAGGCCGGGTTTACAAAACTATCAAAATCGTCGCTCCAATATCTCCGAAAAACAGCCTTTGACAATCTGGATCTCGCCAAAGTCCGCATTCAGCCAGTTAAAAGAATATTTATCTCCAGAAGATCTCAGTATAGAAAATATAATGAAGAAGAAATCCTGGCTTTGGTACAAAAGCATGGGTTTGAAGAAGTCTTTTTTGAAGATCTGAACATCCATGAACAAATCTACCTGGTCAACAATGCCGAATATATTATTGGCCCCAGTGGTGCAGCCTGGACGAATGTGTTATTTGCCAACCAAGGTGCTAAAGGCCTGAGTTGGTTCAGTTCCGTATGGGGAGATTTTGCAATTTTTTCTACCTTAGCTAAGCAAGTAGGCTTCGATCTTTATTTTTATATTTACCCGCAGGATTATGAAGGTTTCCATGAAGATTACAGACTGGATCCTGAGGTTTTTAGTCAGTACTTGGATAAGCTAATCAATATGCAAGAAGTCACGGATTAAACAGATCACGATTACAAAATATGAATTTAGTACCCAATTATAATAAAAATCAGATTTTCTCCTACGGAATACTATTTTTATCAGGTTTATATTTTGCGTTTATAAGTGTTTATTCCATTAATCAGGTTGACTTAGGGTTTCAGCTGTCTGCAGTAGAAAGATTAAAAGCCGGGCAGATTATTTACAAGGATTTCGATTTTATCCGTCCTTTTTTCGGAGTCATTTTTTGGGATTACCTGCTCAAGTTTATTCCGCTGCAGTTTGATTATTTAATTCTAATTTCCCGGTTTTTTGTTATTATAGAAAGCTTTGTCATTTGTTATACCATACAGAAGCTTATTTTTGAGAGGAAGGATCTACAGACTACCGTATTTCTGGTATTATGTTTTCTTCATACCTTCCCCATTATGCCCTGGCATACTATAGACGGAATTTTCTTTGCCGTCCTTGCGCTGCTGTTTTATAAAGAAAAATGGTATCTGAGTTCACTCCTTTTTATTGTATTCGCTTCTCTTACCAAGCAATCGTTTATGATTTTCGGACTGGGAGCATCAGTAATTATCCTTTTTGATCTGTTTAAAAAATTGGTGATTACAAAAAAAGACCTGTACCTCTTTATTTCTTCTTTTTTATTTTTAATTGCAGTATTGTTTCAGTATCGGATTATTGAAAATTTCAGCTTATTTATAGATCAGGTTTTACAGTCTGCATCGCCATCTTATCTTTACGAAGGTTGTATAGCTCCTTATTTTTCTTTTGAAAAAAACTTTCACACCATACTCTATATTCTTTCATTGTCCTTGATCTATTTTATAAATATTAATAGAAAAGTATTTGAAATAGCATTAATGGCTGTATTGCCGGTCTTTATCATATATCCTTTTTTTAATGATGGTCAATTCAGGGGAGCTTATGTTTTGTATGTTCTCTTATTCATCTTATTTCTAAAGTATGAACGGCAAAATAAATTTATATTTTTATTGCTGTTTCTCGGATGGTGCTCTTCTATATCGTGGGGATATAATACACCTGCTTTTTTTATTTTGATTCTTCTTTATAGGTTTATAGAAAAGCAGAACAAATTTTTTATACTTTTATGGGGAGTTATATTAACCGTCTTTTCAATATATAGAAGCAAATATCCTTATGCTTCCGAAAGTCTTGCCTCTAAACATGTCTTTATTAAAAACATCCCGGCAGTTTCAGGTCTATTGGTCTCGGAAAAAGAATATTCTTATATCCTGGAAGCACAAAGGATACATAAAGTGCATAAAAATATTATATTCTTACCCGCTTCACCTCTTTTGGATATTATTAACACCAGTTTTTTGAACCGTGCGTCATGGGAAATGGACATTGAATACCCAAGCTGGAAATCTGAGCTTCAAAAATTAAAAACAAACCCAATAGCAGTAGATAACAATCTCTTTCATTACTATAAAAAAGGCTTCTTTGTCAGTTCAATAACCCTTGAACTTATGAAACAAAAAAAGGCGATCAGGAAGACAGAATATTTTACCATTTATAGCAATTAAACTCATCCTATCTAAAATCAGTATCTTTAAACAATGAACAACCCGCCGCTTGTAAGCCTCATCATCATCACCATGAACCATGAAAAGTTCATTGAACAGGCATGCTTGTCCGCCATTTCGCAGACCTACCGCAATTATGAAATTATTCTTTTGGATAATGCCTCGCAAGACAAGACATTTGAAAATGCAGAACAGGCTCTTTCAGAGTTTGACAAGCACTACAAAATCATCAGAAATACAGAAAGCTTCGGCGTAGCAAAAAACATTAATATTGCAGTTTCTCATGCATCGGGAGAATATATCTCTCTGCTTTCGGGAGACGACTGGTATACAGAAGACCATCTTTCAGAAAAAGTATCATATATTGAGAAGAATCCTGTAGACTTTATTCTTTCGGACGGTTATAAATATTATCAGTCGGAAGAGAAAATGACAGATGCCTATACTCCGAAAGAGAAAAAACAGATCATGGACACGCTTAATAATTTTTTCCATGAAAATGTTTCGGAAAACAAAACAGCCAATGTAGGAACATTTGTAAAAAGAGAACTTCTTGTAAAATATCCATTTGATGAAAACATCAATACCGAAGACTGGGATATGAATCTGAGACTGACTTCCAAAGGCTATAAAATTGGATTCATTGATAAGAAACTATTCTATTACAGAATCCTGTCCACCAGCCTTTCCAGAAACTGGAAGCTGATGAAAGATTCTTATGAAAAAGTGACTCATAAATACATTGATTACATAAAAGCCGATCAGGAACTTTATAAAAAATACAGGCTTAAGCTCATTCATTTCAAATACGAAATCCTATTATCAGAAACAGATTCTGAATCTGAAAAAGAAAGGCTGCAAACAGAGTGGAAAAAAGAAAAGTACAGAATTAAGTACAAAAATCCTGTCTTATTCTTCAAACTGCTGATGCTTAAATAAGATAGGAAGTTTGAAGACGGAAGAAAGAAGTTATATCAACCCCAACAGGAACTTCCAACCTCCCTCTTCAAGCTTCCGGCCCTTTAATCTTAATTTTCTTCACCTGAACTCGGGTAATTTTAAGTAAATTTGCACAAAATTTTTATTGAAATGGGGAAAGTAAGAGTTCGTTTTGCTCCAAGTCCTACCGGACCTTTGCATTTGGGAGGCGTAAGAACCGCATTATATGATTATCTTTTTGCCAAAAACCAGGGTGGTGAATTTGTACTTCGAATCGAAGATACAGATACGGCTAGATATGTAGAAGGAGCTGAAGACTATATCGAAGAAGCTTTAGAATGGTGCGGAATCGTTCCTGATGAAAGTCCTAAGAAAGGAGGGAAGTTTGCCCCTTACAGACAGTCTGAAAGAAGAGACATCTACGACAGATACACAGCGCAGATCCTGAAAACAGATTATGCCTATATCGCTTTTGATACTCCTGAAGAACTGGATGCCATCCGTGCTGAATTTGAAGCCAACGGTGAGGTTTTCTCTTATGATAATAAAACCAGAAACCGTCTCAGAAACAGTGTCGCACTTTCCGAAGAGGAAGTTCAGAAGTTACTGGATGAAAAAACACCTTATGTGGTAAGATTTAAAATGCCGGTTGACAGAACATTAAACCTTCAGGATATCATCCGAGGAAATTCTTCTGTGAATACCAATACACTGGATGATAAAGTCCTTGTAAAGAACGATGGAATGCCTACTTATCATTTTGCCAACATCATTGATGACCACGAAATGGAAATTTCCCACGTGATCCGTGGTGAAGAATGGCTGCCATCTTTAGGACTTCACACTTTATTATACGAAGCGATGGGATGGGAAGCGCCTCAGTTTGCCCACCTTTCCTTAATCCTGAAGCCTGATGTATCAACTTTAATTAATAAAGATAATATTGACAGCATCATAAAATCTTTTGCAGAAGAATTCGTTTTGAAAAACAGCCAGTTTTCTTTTGATGAATCAGCAGAGCTTATTAAATCTTTCTTTGCAGAAGTAAAAAGCCCGAGATTTAAATCAATGCTGGGCGAAAATGATAAAGATAATCCGTTAACCGCTTCTGTAAAACAGTTTTTAAAGAAAGGTCTTTCCGGAAAATTAAGCAAAAGAGACGGTGATAAGTTTGGATTCCCTGTATTTCCGCTGGACTTCAAAGATCCTTCAACGGGAGCTGTTTCTAAAGGATACAGAGAAAACGGATATCTTCCTGATGCATTTATCAATATGGTCGCTTTGCTAGGCTGGACTCCTTCAGATGATAAAGAAATCTTATCACTGGAAGAAATGGGTAAAGAATTTGATCTTCATAAAGTACATAAAGCAGGTGCCAGATTCAGCAAGGAGAAATCCGAATGGTTCAACCATCAGTATATCCAGATGAAATCGGACGACGAGCTTCTGCAGCTGTTAAAAAATACAGACATTGACCTTTCCGGTGTTTCTGATGAAAAGTTAGTAAAGATCATCGGTTTGATGAAAGAAAGAGCTACCTTTCCTAAAGATATTTATGAAAACGGAAAATTTTTCTTTAAAGCTCCGGTTTCTTACGATGAAAAAGCATCAAAAAAAGCATGGAACGAGGAAACTTCAGCTGTTTTAGGGGAATTATCTGAAAATCTTACTGCCACTGAATTTAGCTCAGAAATCCTGAAGCAAGCAGTTCACGATTTCGCGGAAAACAAAGGCCTGGGCATGGGAAAAGTAATGATGCCGCTGCGTTTATCTTTAGTAGGAGAACTAAAAGGTCCTGACGTTCCGGATATCATGGAACTGATTGGAAAAGAGGAAACTATCTCCCGAATAAACAATGCTATCAATAATTTTAAATAGTTTTTCATAATTTTTCATAAATTTGAAAGATTTAATTTACTTCAAGAAATGGAATATTTAAGTTTCGAACTTCCTATAAAAGATCTGATGGATCAACTTCAGACTTGTTCTTTAGTAGGAGAAGAAAGTGGTGTTGATGTAAAATTAGCATGCAGCCAGATTGAGGACAAGATTTTGGAAAAGAAAAAAGAAATCTACGAAAATCTTACCCCCTGGCAAAGAGTACAACTATCCCGCCATCCTGATCGTCCTTATACAATTGACTATATCAACGGAATGGTAGATAAAGGGAGTTTTCTGGAGCTTCACGGTGACAGAAATTTCGCAGATGACCCTGCAATGATCGGCGGTTTAGCAACATTGGATGGCCAGAAAATAATGATCATAGGAACCCAGAAAGGGAGAACCACTAAAGAAAGACAGTACAGAAGATTCGGAATGCCAAATCCTGAAGGATACAGAAAAGCTTTACGACTAATGAAGCTTGCTGAAAAATTCAAAATCCCTGTAGTGACTTTAGTAGATACACCGGGAGCTTATCCTGGATTAGAAGCTGAAGAAAGAGGACAGGGAGAAGCGATTGCCAGAAATATTTTTGAAATGGTTCAACTTAAAACTCCTATTTTCACTTATATTATCGGTGAAGGAGCAAGTGGCGGAGCTTTGGGAATAGGAGTCGGAAATAAAGTATACATGCTTGAAAATACATGGTACACTGTAATCGCACCGGAAAGCTGCTCTTCTATTTTATGGAGAAACTGGGATCATAAGGAAGATGCAGCCAATGCATTAAACCTTACCCCGAAAGATGCTTTAAGAGAAAAATTCATCGACGGTATTATTGAAGAACCCCTTGGAGGTGCTCAATATGATCCTGAAGTAGCTTATCTGAACCTTAAGCATTCTATTTTACAGAATATTAAAGCTTTTTCAAAGTTCTCAGGACAGGAACTTGAAACCCAAAGGCAGGAGAAATTCATTGCAATGGGACAGTTTAAAGGATAAAATAAAAAACGGTTAAGAAAATTTCTTAACCGTTTTTACTTATAGTTTAGTTTTAATTGATCTTAATCAGCTACGTTGAGTGCAATTTCAATATCCTGAGTAACTTTCTTGATCGAAGAATATTTTGCATCACACACCATTGTAGTCAGTACATACTCCCCTTTATCTATCAGAATAAAATTCTGTCCCTTGGCGGGAACCGTTAGATTATAATATTTTTTTCCACTTATTTTTACGATCAGATTACAGCTTGATCTGTTCTTGATATTGACATAAGCCTCATTCTTATTCATATCATTATTAAAAATGTGGGTAAGCATTGCTGCCGTTTTTTTATGGGCTTCACTAGCTTCTGATTTGGCAACCCCGGCAGTTTTGGCGGAACTTGCGGAACCAACACTTGCCAGTCTCTCTTCTTTCAAAGCATTTATAGCATCATTTATCTTATCCGTGTTCTTATTTTCAACAGATGTTTTATTATTGGCCGCTATCACTTTACCGCTGTTAAGCTCATTATTCTGAACAATTTTTTCTATTTTCTCTTTACTGATCGGCTTAATCGTAGGTTTGGCTTCAGGAGAATTATCGGCCATAATCATTTCAATCAATTTTCTTTTAAAATAATCAGTTTTGGCATGTCCGGGGTTTTGTTTCAGAAAACCGGCGATCACTCTGGCCTCTTTAGAAGCTTCGGCATCCTGCTCTGTATAGATGATTACCGTTTCTTTTTCTACAACAGCCTTAGATTTCGATTTTTTCTTTTTTTGGGAGAAACCTAAGGTAAAAATGCATAGAAATATAAGTAGAAAGATTTTTTTCATTAATCAGGTCTTTAAAATAGTATTAAATATATCAATAACGTGAAAAGTCATTTTTTAGTTTATCATTAAAATCATTATCTTTGCACTGCTTTAAAATTAAGCTAAAAATTAATACTAATCTTAAATAAAAAAATAATACATATTATGTCTTATACACCAGCTGCTGCAGACGTAGCAAAATTAAGAAACCAAACAGGTGCAGGTATGATGGACTGCAAGAAAGCTTTAGTTGAAGCAGAAGGAGACTTCGAAAAAGCAGTAGATATCCTTAGAAAAAAAGGACAGAAAGTTGCTGCAAACAGAGCTGACAGAGAATCTTCTGAAGGTGCAGTAATCGCCAGAGTAAACGAGGATAACACTTTAGGGGTGATCATCTCTCTAAACTGCGAAACTGACTTCGTTGCTAAAAACGAAGCTTTCATCGAGCTTGCTTACGAATTAGCTGAAATGGCTATTTTCGCAGCTACTAAAGAAGAACTTTTAGCTACAGATTTCCACGGACTTACTGTTGCTGATAAATTAATCGAGCAGACAGGAGTTATCGGTGAGAAAATCGAGATCGGAGCATTCGAAAGAATTGAAGGGCCTTACCTTGGAGCTTACATCCACGCTGGAAACAAAATCGCTGCTATCACTGCCCTTTCTGCTAAGGTAGACGGAGCTGACGAAGTGGCTAAAGCTGTTTCTATGCAGGCTGCTGCAATGAACCCAATCGCTCTTGACGAAACCAGAGTTTCTCAGGAAACTATCGACAAAGAATTGGAAATTGAAAGACATAAACTTACTGAAGAAGGTAAGCCTGCAAACATTATCGACAATATCCTGAAAGGTAAAATGCAGAGATTCTACAAAGACAACACTTTGGTACACCAGGATTTCATCAAAGACAGCTCTATTTCTGTAGCTGACTATGTAAAATCT
This sequence comes from Chryseobacterium lathyri, assembly GCF_019970085.1. Lineage (NCBI taxonomy): Bacteria > Pseudomonadati > Bacteroidota > Flavobacteriia > Flavobacteriales > Weeksellaceae > Chryseobacterium > Chryseobacterium lathyri. The sequence goes on from NZ_JAHXYG010000006.1 coordinate 325,988, forward strand.
GTAAATGCAGACCTTAAAGTAACAGGTTTTGTAAGAGTAAGCTTAGCTTAATCATCTTTCAAAGAATAATACAGGTCCCGGTGAAATTCACCGGGATTTTTTATGTGTTATGCCAGTTAAAACAATAGAGAGAAAATTAAACGGAAGAAATCTTCCGCTGATATTTACCGGGATGTGATCATCTGTACAGAGGCTGATACGAAATTAGCAGTTTTATATTACGGATGGCTTTTAATTAAAAATCATGATTAATTTTTAACTTTTGTTATATTTATTTAACACTATTTCAAATATTATTTTAAATTTGTATAAATCCTAATTCCAGACACATGAAAAGATTTCTACTCAGCTTAGTATTAGTTCTTTTATCAATTAACACGCTCTTTGCACAAAGAGATACAGAGCATTGGTTTGCACCTATGGCAGCAAAACCCTCCGCTTTGCTCAGTCCTAAACAGGCTTTATATTTTTCTACAGACTCAGTAACGCCTTTCCCTGTAGAAATTTACAGCAATGGTGCACTGCTTGGAACAGTAACCATTATGAAAGGTGATCCTAAAGTGTATGAGCTTACAACGGATAAAATGATCACTTCTGCTCCGTCTGAAATGTTCACCCCCATTGGTAAAGGAATTTACACTAAAGGGACAAAACCATATTATGTAAATTTCAGATTTAGTGTTACCAGCCATGGAGAAATATTAACCTCTAAGGGGAAAGCAGGAATCGGGAAGAAATTCTATGCTGCTTCTACTCCAATGACCGGACAGTCTATTACTTATGTAAATTTCACTGCAGGGGTTCTAGCTACTGAGGACAATACTCACGTTACAGTTTCAGGCTATAATGCAGGCCTTCAGTTTACCAACGGTACTACAGGAACCACAAATCCAACAATGACATTTACCCTTAATAAAGGGCAGGCATATATTATCGAAGGCCGGGATAATACGGGTGCTAATGCCACTGGCTTTATCGGTGCCAAAATAGAATCCGACAAACCTATATCACTTACAAACGGAAATTTTAATGGTCAGTTTGCCCTGCCTCCAAGCGCAGGATCCGGAGGTTCTGATATTATTATGGACCAATCCGTTCCTGTAGATAGGCTAGGAAATGAATTCGTTCTTGTAAAAGGAAACGGAGACAACAATGACGGGGATGAAGACGCAATGATTATCGCAACTGAAAATGATACTCAGGTTTTTCTTAACGGATCTACCACTCCTATCCAAACCCTGAATGAAGGAGAATGGGTAAGAGTAGGCCAGGGACCAAACAATACCTATGTATTCCCATACATTGATCAGGGAAGTTCCCACTTCAATATGCACATCAAAACCTCTAAAAATGCATATGTTTATCAGCTTTTGGCTGGTCTTCCAAACAGTACGGCAACAGAAGGATTCAATTACATCCCACCTTTGAACTGTTTCCTTCCAAAAAAAATCGATGAGATAGGATTGATCAATGAACTCCCTGAAACTTTTTCCAGTGGTACAAAAAACGTGAAACTAAACATACTTACTGAGACAGGAGCGACTGTAACCGTAAATGGAGTCATCCCTCCAACTACACAGGGTCCTTTCTCCGCAACAGGAACTACAGCATGGGTATCTTATTCTATTCCTAATATTACAGGGAACGTTACTGTTATTTCAACAAAAGCAGTTACCGCAGGTATTTCTGCAGGAAGTGGTGCTGTAGGATATGGTGGGTATTTTGCGGGATTCTCTTCAATTCCGGTAATTACCAAGCGTTCCGGAGAATGTGCTCCCGGTATTGTACTTGAAGTGGATGATACTTATGAAGGGTACCAGTGGTTCCTGAACGGAACAGCTATCGCGGGGGCAACGACCAATACATTTTCCCCTACAACTTCTGGAAACTATACGGTAAAAGTAACAATGGGTACATGTCCCCCTGTTACTACCCCAATCTATAAGGTATTTACCTGTTTAAAACTTACGACACAAACACTGAATGCATGTTCTACGAAGGTTATTACACCGGCATTCACATCTTCAACACAGACTCCTGTACCAGGTACACTGGTGATTATTACTCCGCCAGCACATGGTACAGCTGTAATAAATTCAAACGGAACGATTACCTACACTCCTACGGCCAACTATTATGGTGCAGATCAGATCGTTTATAAATTCTGTGGTAATGCTACTGAATTTATAGATTGTGAGCAGGTTACTTTAAATCTTACCGTAGTCCCTTTCGTAGTGAGAGATGCAATACTCAAGGCATGTCAATATGATGTAGATCCATATGCTTATTTTGATCTTACTAAAGCCAGCGTTACTGACTATAATGCAGTAGTTAAAAAATACTATCCTACATTGGCCGATCTTACTGCAGGAACTAACGAGATCACAGTCCCTCAGAACTATCCGTCTGCTGGAGGATTTGTGTATGTAAAAGTTACCACTAACGAAGGGTGTACAGCGAATGCAAAAATTCAGCTGATTGCTCTTCCTATAAAAAAATCGCCAATTCTTGTTGACCAGTATATCTGTGCGGACGGAACAACAAGTCTGGATGCAGGTCCTGGATATGACTCTTATCTATGGAGTACCGGAGCAACAACGCCTTCCATTCAAAATGTAGGTATTGGAGAATATACTGTAGTTCTGGGCAAAAACGGATGCCTGCTGCCACAGATTGTAAGAGTAAAAAAAGCTGAAGATCCGGTAATTACCAAGATCGAAATTTCTAACACTACAGCAACAGTGGTTATAAACGGAGGAAAAGCCCCATACAAATTTGCGGTAGATTCGCCATCCAACTGGCAGGATTCTAATGTATTCACAGGACTAACAAGAGGCCAACATACTTTCTACGTGAAGGACGCTTACAATTGCGATCCTACATCAGTAGAAGTAACGGTTCCTAATTTATTAAACGCCATTACTCCTAATGGTGATAATAAAAATGACTTTATTGACTATAGTGATTTAGCTTATAAGGAAAACCTTTCTTTTGTAATTTATGACAGATACGGAAATATGGTATTTACCGGAAACAAATTCAATAATTACAAATGGGATGGAAAACATTATGACAAAAAGCTGGTAACAGGAACCTATTGGTATCATATCAACTGGAATGAAACCAACAAAGAAAAAACTCCTATTCACTATACAGGATGGATTTTAGTAAAAAACATTGAATAAACCATTTTAAACAATAAATAATTAACCGCGATTTGAAATCGCGGTTTTTTTTGATCAAAAATCAATATTTTATACATATTTTATAATTCCAAATGAAATATTCTCCTATTTTTGCGACAATCCTAATTCCCATATAAATGAAAATATTTTTACTAACTTTTCTATTGCTGTTTATAACAGCTAATCCACTTTTTGCACAAAGAGATACGGAGCATTGGTTTGCTCCGATGGCGGCACGGAGCACCAATGTTGTCAATCCACAGCAGGCTTTATATTTCTCCACGGATTCTACCACTCCATTTCCTGTGGAAATTTACAGTAATAACGTCCTGCTGGGAACAGTAACGGTTTCCAAAGGGGCCCCTCAGACATTTATCATTCCTTTAGGGAGCATTATTACCAGCAATACTTCTGAACTTTTCGTTCCGGTAAGCAAAGGGATATATACAAAAGGTACAAAACCTTATTTCGCCACCTTAAGGTTTTCCGTAAGCAGTCATGGAGAAATCCTGACATCTAAAGGAAAAGCAGGGATCGGCAAGAAATTTTATGCGGTAGTTTCGCCCATAGAAAATCCTATAGTTGCACTGAATTTTACTACCGGTGTGATGGCTACAGAGGATAATACTATCGTTACTGTTTCGGATTACTCTCCCGACGTTATATTTACCAACGGATGGACGGGTGTAAGCAATCCAACTCTGACTTTTACCCTCAATAAAGGCCAGTCTTATATCATTGAAGGGATTGGCGATAGAGCCGGAAATAAAGAAGGTTTTATCGGTGCCAAAATAGAGGCTGATAAACCGATTTCTGTAACTAACGGAAATTTTAATGGCCAATTCGCTATTATTCCGCCGGGTGGTTTTTTTGATGGAGCAGATATTGTCATGGACCAATCTGTTCCTACAGACAGACTGGGAAATGAATTCGTTCTTGTAAAAGGAAACGGAGATATCAGTGAAAGAATGGAGGATGCGTTAATTGTTGCTACAGAAGGCGGTACCCAGGTATTCATTAACAATGGCGCAACTCCGGTAATCACATTGAATGAAGGAGAAAGCTACAGAGTGAATAAGTTATCCAATACCAATTACATCAATCAGGGTAATAACCACTACAATATGTACATTAAAACAACAAAAAATGTTTACGTGTACCAGCTATTAGCAGGTGTTGCAACAAGTAACGCAACAATTGGATTCAATTATATCCCACCTTTGAACTGCTATCTTCCAAGAAGAATTGATGAAATAGGAAATATTAACATCCTTCCCCCTACAACCAACAATGTTAAATTAAATATCCTGACAGAAACAGGAGCCGCAGTTACTGTTAACGGTGCTACCCCTCCTGCTGCTCAGGGACCCTATCCTGTCTCTGGAACTTCATCATGGGTATCTTATTCTGTACCGAATGTTACAGGAAACGTAACAATAACCTCTTCAAAAGCTGTAACAGCAGGAATCTCCGGAGGAAGTGGCGTGGTAGGATATGGTGGATATTTCGCAGGATTTTCCTCCATTCCGGTTATTGCCAAACAGACCGGCGACTGTATTCCTGGAATTGTTCTGGAAGTGGATGACAGCTTTGATTCTTACCAGTGGTACAGAGATAGCACTCCCATTACCGGAGCTGTAGCCAACTCTTATATTCCGACACAATCGGGTAACTATACTGTAAAGATCACGGTAGGCTCATGTCCGCCAATAACTACTCCCGTGTATAAAGTATTTACTTGCCTTACGGAAACTACATTGAATGAAACGGTTTGCGACGGCGTTAAGCTGATTGTTCCAACATTTACAAATTCAACACAATCTGTGGTACCAGGCAGTGTAATCATCGTTACACCTCCTGTTAATGGTAATGCTGTAGTTGACCCCGTGACAGGGGTGATAAGCTATGCCCCTGCCTATACTTATGTAGGACCGGACTCATTTGTTTATAAGTTTTGTGGAAATAATCCTGACTTTACAGATTGTGAGGAGGTAACATTAAATTTAACGGTTTCTGAGAGTCCTATTGTTAATAATGCTTCTTTAAGAACCTGTTATCTGGAAGCGAATCCAGCGACAGGATTATTTAACCTTACTAACGCTTCAGTAACTGTACAGCCGGGAGTAACCAAGAAATATTATCCTTCTCCTACAGATGCGGACAACAGTACGAATGAAATCTTAAATCCAGCAACTTATATTGCTCCTACCGGAGTTGCGTATGTAAAAGTAATCAATGCAAACGGTTGCTACAGAATTGCAGAGGTTTCACTTACCGTTCTTCCCCCTGTAAAGTCTACTGTTCTTGTTGATAAGATTATTTGTATAGAAGACAAAACAACATTGGATGCCGGACCTGGTTTCAATGGCTACGAATGGAGCACAGGTGCTACAACACAGTCCATCCAGAATGTTGGTGTAGGAACTTATTGGGTAAAATTGAAAACGGGCGATTGTGTAACGCTTCAGACTGTGAAGGTGTATGCTTCCGAACAGCCGGTTGTTTCCAATATTGACATTTCAAATACCACAGTTACCGTTTATGCAATAAGCGGAACTCCTCCATACCAGTACTCACTGGACAATATCCAATGGCAGGATACCAACATATTCACAGATGTGGCAAGAGGGACACCTGCAGTATATGTGAAAGACAGTTATAACTGCGATCCAATAAAAGTAGAAATTACCATTCCTAATCTGATCAATGCTATTACCCCTAATGAAGACGGGGTCAATGATGTCCTCGATTATTCATTATTATCAGGCAAAAAGAATTTGGAATTCACCATTTTTGACCGATATGGAAGCAAAATATTCCAGGGAGATAAATCAAATGGCTATAAATGGAACGGAACTTTAGGCGGAAGCAAAAGAGTTTCTACCGGAAATTACTGGTTTGAGATCCATTGGAATGAACCTGCTGGCAAACAGACTGCTGTAAAATATACAGGTTGGATTCTTGTCAAAAGCAGAGAGTAAACGCTGAAAAATACAACTTCCCAAACCGCGGTTTTATCATCGCGGTTTTTTTATTACTTTTTCGACGTATAAATCCATTTTATTATTAAATTTGTGTTAAACTCCCTCTGCTGAATGAAAAAAAATTTATCTTTTTTGTTTATATTTTGTTTTTTCGCCTTTGCCTTCGCACAGTTGGACAGGGAACATTGGTTTGCACCCATGATGGATAGAAGCATAAGTTCTAATCCATATCAGAAATTATACTTATCGACAAACAGAACAACTCCTTTCCCAGTAAATATTTATAATAACAATGTACTTATCGGTACGGTAACCATCAGTAAAAATAATCCCCAGAAATTTGATGTATTAAGGAAATATATTATCACTACCCTTCAGGCAGATCTGTTTACTCCTACAACGAAAGGACTATATCTAAAAGCAGAATTTCCTTTTTATGCTAATCTCAGGTTTTCTGTATTCAACCATGCTGAAATTATTACTTCTAAAGGAATACCTTCTACAGGAAAAAATTTTTACGTGGCAAATGCTCCTATTACAGTCAGTAATTATATCTTAAACTTTATGGCCAGCGTCCTTGCAACAGAGGACAATACAATAGTTACAGTCAGTGGATATAAGCCAACCGTACAGTTCTCGAACGGTACTACCGGAACCACAAACCCTACAATGACTTTTACTCTTAATAAAGGACAGTCATACATTATAGACGGGGTGGGTACAATAAACACTGACGGTTTCATTGGAGCTAAGATCACTGCCAATAAACCAGTCAATATTACCAACGGAAATTTCAACGGTCAATATGCAGGAAACTACCCTTCAAGCTCTGATATTTTAATGGATCAGGCTGTTCCTGTCGAAAGGCTTGGAACTGAGTTTGCTTTGGTAAAGGGAAACGGCAGAATTGGGTCCCATATGGAAGGAGCTATTGTTATTGCTACTGAGAATAATACACAGATCTTTGTCAATGATGAAATTCCTCCCCTTACTACTATAAATGCAGGACAATATTTTATTATTCCTGATTCAAAGTTTAAACTACAGGCAGGCGTCCATTATAACCTTTACCTTAAAACATCCAAAAATGCTTATGTCTATCAGATTCTTGCCGGAGATTCCGTTTCAGGAAGTGAAGTAGCAACCGGCGGATTCAATTTTATTCCGGCACTGAACTGCTATCTTCCCAAACAGATTAATGAATTAGGTTTTATTGATGAGAATTTTGTTCATTCAACCGCCAACCCTTCAGGAATCCTTAATATTCCAACAAAGCTGAATCTTATTACAGAAAAAGGAGCCAATGTCACGGTAAACGGCGCTGTTCCACCGGCAACAACAGGTCCGTTCAATATGACAGGCACCGCCAACTGGGTTACATACGGTATTCCTAATGTTACCGGCACAATCACTATAGTTTCTGACAAGGCAATCACCGCGGGAATTAATGCAGGGAGTAATGCTGTAGGATATGGAGGTTTTTTTGCAGGCTTTCCTACACAGCCCGTTATTTTAAGCTCAGGAGGAGGCTGTGCTCCCGGCATTGTACTTACGGTAGATCCTGTTATTTACGATACTTATCAGTGGTATGTAAACGGAACTCTTATTCCCGGAGCCACAGGATCATCCATTAGCCCCACACAGTCCGGATATTACACCTGTTCTGTGACGATGGGGAAATGTGCACCTTTGGTGACAGAACAGTTTAAAGTACTTAATTGCACCAAACTGACTGCCACCACCTATAATGTCTGCAGCACAAAAACGATAACCCCTACATTCAGCAGCTCTGCACAAACACCCGTCCCTTCTACGGTAGCCATTGTGAATGCTCCTACACTGGGAACAGCTGTAATCGATCCTGTAACCGGAATCATTACTTATACTGTTAATACTCCAGGAAGTACGGGGACAGATACTTTTACCTATACTTTCTGTGGAGATGATCCTGTTTTTACGGACTGTGAAACAGTAACCGTCACCGTTAATGTTCTGGCTCTTATCGTAACAAATGCTACATTACATGCCTGTAATATTAATGGCCAGGGAACTTTTAACCTTACTTCCGCCAATGTAACCAATAACTCACCGGTAACTATTACCTATTACCCTACCTTAGCTGATGCGCAGACAGAAAACCCGGGAGCCCTTATCACTTCGACGAATGCCTATACCGCACCAGACGGCACCATTGTATATGCTGTCGTAAAAAATAATCTGGGCTGTAAAAGTATTGCCCAAATCACCCTTTCTTTATATAACGTAGCTATTGTACCGAACAATTATAACGGTATTTTCTGTGATGACAATATGGATGGAACTGTCACCGTTACTTTATCCAGTATAACAGGCATTGTACTGAATAATCCCAGTTACTTTACCAACGTAAGATATTACGCATCTCTTGCTGATGCCAATGCAGGAAACAACAATACCCTTCCTAATAACTGGAGCTATACAGCCACAACAACCATTTACATCAGGGTTGAATCTCCTGATGGCTGTGCTGTTGTTGTGAAACCTTTACAGTTCAGCATAGGAGCCCGTATTCCTTTATTAACACATACAGCCGTAACAAGCATTTGTGATGATGATCTTGACGGAATAAAGGCGATTGATCTTGCACAGTTTATTCCACAGTTTACAGCAGATCCAAATGTAACTTATACTTTCCATGGAAGTTTAGCTGATGCCCAGAATGACACTAATCCTATATCAGCAACCGTTAATATTACAGGTACCCAGACCTTTTATATCAGATTTGAGAAAAATGGGGTCTGTCCTGAGGTTGGTTCTATTAAAATCACCGTTAAAGCCCCTAAGAAATCTGATATTTTAAAAGACAAGATCATCTGTCTAAAAGCTACCACTACATTAGATGCAGGTCCCGGGTTTGAAAAATACCTCTGGAGTACGGGAGCCACTTCTCCTTCTATTTCCAATGTTCCTGTGGGGAACTACTGGGTGGAGCTTACATTCAATGGTTGTGTTTACAAGCAATATGTTAATGTTATAGAATCACCTCTCCCGGTTATTACCTCTCTTGAAATCAACGGATCTACAGTAACGGTGGGTGTAAGCGGCGGTGTACCTCCATATGAATATTCTCTGGACGGAGTAAGCTGGCAGAGCTCAAATGTGTTCAACAATGTGCCAAGAGGAGCTCACAAGGTCTTTGTAAGAGACTCTAAGCTGTGTGGTGAAGTAGAAAAAGCATTTGCCATCATCAATCTCATCAATACCATTACTCCTAACAGTGACGGACACAATGATGTGATAGACTATTCCGCTTTAATGAGTAATACGAACCTGGAATTCAGAATATTTGACCGTTATGGGGCAGAAATCTTCAGAGGAAGCCCAAGCAACCGGTATACCTGGGACGGAACCATGGGCGGAAGGCCTGTACCAACCGCTACCTACTGGTATTTCATATCCTGGACAGAATTTGGCACCTCTATTCCTATAAAATATACAAGCTGGCTACTGGTAAAACGTAAATAACGAAATGATTTTAGTTCAAATTTCATGATATCGTTTTTTATTTATGATTATTTATAACATTCATTAACAGTTAAGTATTAAAGTTTAATATAACTTTAACCTGTAATCACTATCTTAATAGGTATAAATTGCCGTATTTCTACGTAATTTTGCCCTAATTATATGAAGAAGCTAATTACCCTATTGATGCTGGTTTTTCTGGCAAAAATCAATGCACAGACATATTCCGGAGAGGTATTTTTAAGAGACAACTCAATCTTGTATCTTAACCAGGTTTACGTAACCAATCTGAATACCCAGAAAACGGTACTTACTGATTATAACGGTACTTATAATATACCTGCCGTTCCCGGAGATGTGATCCGTTTTACTTCTATCGTCACAGAACGAAAAGATGTAAAGCTTACTCCCCAGATGATGCAGCAGAAAAATTTAATTGAATTGAAAATTGCTTATTACGAGATACAGGAAATTGTATTGAGCAGGTTCAAGCCTACGGGAAATCTTAGGTATGACGTAAATTCTATAAGAAAAGAAGATAAAGGACTGGCTATCAAAAAAGTGATTGGACTGCCTGAGCCTAAGGGTGACGGAACCTCTCCTGAACTTCCGGTTGCGGGATTAAGAGACGGCGGACTTACTTTCAGCCTGGAAAGCATCTATGATATCCTTTCGGGAGACAGAAAGAAAAAACAACGTTATATGGCCTATGAAAGAATGAATAATTCTGTGGCCCAAATTAAGAATTATCTCGGTAAAGATTATTTTGCCAAGTTCAAAATCCCTGACAACCTTATTGATAATTTCCTTCAGTTTGTTTATACTTCAGAAAATATTGAAGCGTATGTCCTGTCCGGTAATTTTGAGGCGATAAAAATTCCTATCGAAAAGTACCTCCCGATCTATCAGAAAAGGCTTAAGACTTCAAATCTTCAGGAAGTCATTAAATAAACTTTTATATTTTAGGAAATGTATACTATTTAATAATTTATAGTATACATTTCTTTTTTTATTTAAAAATATGTTTAATTTTATCTCACAATGACGTATCTAAAATAAAAACAATTGTATTTCGTTATTGTAATAAACTAATGACCCAAAAACACAAATTAAGAAAGAACATCAGCTTTTAACTTAATATTTGTTAATGAAAAAATTACTTTTACTATTTGTTTCTGTTCTGTTTTTTAACTTATCTGCCCAAAAAAGAGGGAAAGACTACACGAATATTTTAAAAAGTAAAAACATCTATGAGATCAATGCTTTTCTCAGAGATGCCCACCCCGATGATCCCCGCCGGTCTGTATTGAAACCCAGAGTGATGGAAATGATGACGCAATACATTAAAGATGCTCATCCTGCAGACCAAAAAGTAAAAGACATGCAGGAAATGCTTGCTTTGCTGAAAAGAAGACCGTCTACAAAGATCAGTTTTGATGAAATGAACGCTATTATCAAACAGAAACAGATCGCCAAATATAAAGCAGAACTTGCTGCCAAACAATCTACGGTGGTGTATACGCCAAGTACCACTCAAAATGCTTTTGTCGTTAATACATCCGTCAATGTCGCTGTTCCGAATGCCGAAGCTGAGGAGTTTAATCTACTGATGGCTGTAAATCCGGTAGAGCACAAAAATAAAACGGTCAAAATATTAAATTCCCTGTTCGACAACGATCCAAACAGCAAAACAAGTATAGTTCTGATCAAAAACAATTCTGACTGTAATATCATTGTGAGAATGGAAGGTGTTGGAACTACCAAATACAGGCTTGCCGTTCCTGCCCATGATGACAGTACGATTGTTATAGATAAGGGCCAGTATCTTTTCACAAGTCTCGTTTGTGGCGCTCAGTATGCTTCTCAAAAAACAATCGAAAAAGCTATAATGGTTACATTGGGAAGTTCTCCAACTCAGTAAGCATTCCTAAAATCTGTCGAGACCTGCCTTTTATGTCTAAAAGGCAGGGTAATCTATGTAAAAATTGCTATTTTTGCAGGATTTTATAAATGACTCGATGGGCAAAAATAAATTAGCAAGATTCGCTGAAAACAAGATTTTACCAAATGTTATCCAACCTACAAGAGAGGATGCACTCAATGGTTTTCCGCTTAAAGGCAACTGGAGAAAGGATTTCTTTAAGAACGAAAATCCAATCGTACTTGAGTTGGGTTGCGGAAAAGGAGAATATTCTGTAGGGCTTGCTAAAACATTCCCTGAAAAAAACTTCATCGGAATAGATATTAAAGGAGCCAGATTCTGGTTCGGAGCCAAGGAAGCTGTGGATAGCGGAATGAATAATGTAGCATTTCTCAGAACACAAATTGAGCTTGTAGATCATTTTTTTGCAGAAAATGAGGTTGACGAAATATGGATCACGTTCCCTGATCCTCAGATCAAATACAAACGTACAAAGCACAGGCTTACTCATCCTGACTTTTTAGAACGATACAAAAAATTCCTGAAGCCAGGTGGAATCATCCATCTGAAAACGGATTCAGAATTTCTGCATGGCTATACATTAGGCTATTTGCAGGGTGCCGGTTATGAAATCATTACAGCCCACCACGACATTTATGGCGCTCCTGAGTACGATCCGAATACGGAGCATCTCAGAGACATAAAAACCTACTATGAAGAGCTTTTCTCTGCTAAAGGAAAAACAATAACTTATATAAAATTCCGGATAAGCTAATGGAATAACACAACAAATTGATGAAAAAAATTTTAACGACCCTCCTCTTCTTTTTCCTGGTTTCGGGTTCCGCTTCGGCGCAGAAAAAACACAAGGATATCCTAAAAAGCACAAATACAAAGGAAATTGAAGACTACCTTAAGAATGCACACCCTGATGACCCTAAAAGATATGTGCTAAAACCTAAACTTATTGCCTTAAAGAATTCCAACTGGACAAAAGGTGCTAAAACCGCAAAACCAATGGAAGCCAGGCCGGTAATGACTGATATTCCGAACAGATTTTTGAGAAACTCCAACTCTAATGATGCGGAAGAGTTTAAAAGACTCATCGCCGAAACTTCTGATCAGCATAAAGATAAAACGGTAAAACTTCTGAATGCGATGTTTGATGAAGATATTACCAGTAAAGAGGCTGTGCTTCTATTTAGAAATAATTCGGACTGCAATATCATCCTGAGAATTGAAGGAAAAAATTTCTACAACCTGGCAGTTCCTGCACATGGTGAGAATTTTATCATTCTCAATAAGGGTTCTTATACCCTGAACAGTAATGTCTGTGATGTAAAATACTCCTCTCAGAAAGACATAAAAAAAAGTATATTTGTAGTGATTGAAAATCCCGGTACACCCAGGCCTGATGCCAATAAAGATGCAGCAAAAGATCAAAAGGAAACTGTACCTGTGAAACCTTCAAAAAAGAAAAGATCAAAAAAATAAACTGAATGAAAAAGCTAGCCACTTTCTCCGGAATTTCACTTATCCTTATAAGCTGCAGTGCCAGCTACAGCAGTTATCCCAGCTATCCTATAAGAACTCCTTCAAGTACGGGAAGCACTGTGATGAGTACGGAAAGAGAATATGCAGAGCTTATTAAGACCTATAAACCTGAAACAGCAGATGTTTTAACAGATCTCCTTAATGAGGATTCTCCCAGCAATCCCAGAACTTCTATTTCGGTGGAAAATAAATCTCCCTGCAATATGGTCCTTACTGTGAGCAGCACCGGCTTCCTTAAAAAGATCCCGATAGGCTCCGGTAAAGTGGGTTATACAATGGTGCCTAAAAACCGGAACTACAGACTCTCCGGAATGCTCTGTAACTCCTCTTATGATTCTACAAAGTATATTACCACATCTTATGCTATAAAGATCAGCAATTAAAATAAACCCCTCTCAAGTTGAGCGGGGTTCTCTTATATATCAGGATATGAAAACACAAAAAACGCTGGATTTCTATCCAGCGTTTTTCCTATATTAAAGAAAATCTTTAATTATTCAGCATCGAAATCAGTATCTGTTTCAGCAGATACTTTTTCTCCTTCTTCTTTAGATTTTTCTTTATCAGCTTTTCTTTGAGACTGTCCTTCTTTGATAGAATCAGAAACAATGTTCAGGATCATATCGATAGATTTAGAAGCATCATCGTTTCCTGGGATAACGAAATCTACTTTTCTAGGATCAGAGTTTGTATCAACAATACCGAAAACTGGAATACCTAATTTCTTAGCTTCAGTTACAGCGATGTGTTCTCTCATGATATCTACAACGAAGATTGCAGAAGGAAGACGAACCATGTCAGAGATAGAACCTAAGTTTTTCTCTAGGTTAGCTCTTTGTCTGTCAACCTGTAATCTTTCTTTTTTAGATAAAGTTTCGAACGTACCGTCTTTTTTCATTTTGTCGATATGGTTCATCTTCTTTACAGCCTTTCTGATTGTAACGAAGTTCGTTAGCATACCTCCAGGCCATCTTTCTGTAATATAAGGCATATTAAGTTCAGAAGCGTGTTTTGCAACCACTTCTTTCGCTTGCTTCTTAGTAGCTACGAAAAGAACTTTTTTACCTGCAGAAGTTAATTTTTCTAAAGCACTACAAGCTTCATCTAATTTAACTGCTGTTTTATGTAAGTCTACAATGTGAATACCGTTTTTCTCCATAAAAATGTATGGAGCCATATTTGGATTCCACTTTCTGGTCATGTGACCGAAGTGTACGCCAGCCTCTAAAAGGTCTTTTACATTTGCTTTTGCCATGTTTTCTGTTTTTGTTAGTTTACTTTCCGTCTTTTAAACAATCAACAACTTCTTTAGATGGGAGAAGTGTTTGGATGCTAAACGTAACGGGCAATTTTTTTGTTTTGATAAATAGATATTAGATACAAGACCACAAACCGAATATATTCTGAAATTTGAAATCTTGAATCTGAAGTCTGAAAATTAACGTTTTGAGAATTGGAATCTCTTTCTTGCTTTTTTCTGACCTGGCTTCTTTCTTTCCACCATTCTTGCGTCTCTTGTAAGTAAACCAGCTGGCTTCAAAGCTAATCTGAATTCAGCATTGATTTCACATAAAGCTCTTGAAATACCTAATCTGATAGCTTCTGCCTGACCTGTATTACCACCACCGAAAACATTTACGGTAACGTCATACTGACCAACAGTTTCAGAAAGGATAAACGGTTGGTTCAACTTGTAAACCATCACGTCTGTAGAGAAATAAGTTGCAGCATCTTTACCGTTTACTGTAATAACACCAGAACCTGGTCTTACATAAACTCTTGCTACAGAAGTTTTTCTTCTTCCGATTTTGTGAACTATAGACATAATTAATTATTTAAATTCGTTAACATTAATTGTTTTAGGCTGTTGAGCTTCATGTTTGTGCTCAGTTCCTTCATATAGATAAAGGTTCTTCAATAAAGCAGATCCTAATCTGTTCTTTGGCAACATACCTTTTACAGATTTCTCCAATACTTTTAAAGAATCTTTCTTCTGAAGTTCAGCCGCAGTCATAGACTTCTGTCCACCAGGGTAACCTGTATGCCAGATGTAAGTCTTATCAGCCCACTTATTTCCGGAAAGCGTAATTTTCCCAGCATTCAAAACGATTACGTTATCACCACAATCTACGTGAGGTGTAAAGTTCGTTTTGTGCTTACCTCTCAAAATCTTTGCAACCGTAGAAGCTAGTCTTCCTAACGGCTGTCCTTCAGCGTCTACCACAACCCATTCTTTATTAGCAGTAGCTTTGTTCGCTGAAACAGTTTTGTAACTTAATGTATTCACACGTTTTAGTTAAAGATTAAACATAATTTTCCCCTAAAAGGGTGTGCAAAGGTACAAATTATTTTCGTAACCCAAAAACATATTTTATTTAATCTGTACTATCTCCAGATTTCAATTCCTTTTAATTGATTATCAACCATTGACTTTACATATAGCTTGTAAAATGATGTCTGATGAAAACATTTCAAAAAATTCTAAAAACGCAAAGAGTTTAGAAATTAACTCGTTCTTTATTAACTTTACTTTAAAGATTTTCCTTAAAGCTTATTAATATGATTATTTATTTCGCGAAATATTTATATTTGTGCCCAAAGTTCTAACTATCCATGAGCCACGGAAAAATAAGAGAAGATAAAACCTGCCTGAACTGCGGGCACCAGGTTGAAGAAAAATTCTGCCCGCACTGCGGACAGCAAAATATAGAAAGCCGCCATCCTTTTTACTATCTGTTCACTCACTTTTTTGAAGACTTCACACATTATGACGGCCAGTTTTGGGGAACTATGAAAAATCTGCTTTTTAAGCCTGGAAGACTTACAAAGGTGTATCTCGAAGGAAAAAGACAGCAGTTTGTCCCGCCGGTGAAGCTTTACATCTTTATCAGTTTTATAACATTTCTCTTTATTTCATTTCAGATAACAGATTTAAATTTCGGAAAGGAAAATTCCCGCCAGGCAAAAGAAATCAATAAAGAGATTCAAAAAGAAGCCGCTAAAAATAAAGCTGTAAATGAGGCTTTACAGTCTCCGGAAGCACTAAAGGCGGATTCCCTTACCGGCGGAATGCTGACTCGTGCATTAGATTCCAGCCAAGTTAAAAATACAGCTCAAGATGATGTAGATGTTGAAAATATATTTAAAGAGAATAAGAGCATTACAAAATCTTTAGGACTGCAGTCTATGAAGGATTTTGATAAGAAAGATCAAAAGAACGGACACAAATATCAGACTTTTCGCCCTTTCGTAGCTAAAATCTTTGAATTGGAAGAAAAAGGCCATTCTCCTAGTGAGATTATCAATCTTTTTATTAAGAGTTCGGTTCACAATTTACCAAAAGCTCTTTTCATATACCTTCCTCTGTTTGCTTTTCTGCTATGGATATTTCACAGTAAAAAAAAGTGGTGGTATTTTGACCATGGTGTTTTTACTCTCCATTATTTTTCCTTTTTATTATTGCTGACCCTTCTTCTTTTTGTACTGAATAAAGTGTTTAGCTATTTTGATGAAACAAGCAGCTTTGCCATTATTATGAAATGGTTGCTGACTACAGGAGCTACTGTTTATGCAGGATGTTATTTTTTTGTAGCTCATTATAAGACCTACCGCACGCACCCTGCCCTGACTATTTTAGTAGGTGCTATTCTATTCTTTATCAACACCGTTTTATTTACATTCTTATTAATGGGCTTGGGAATCGTTAGCTTTTTATTAATGCATTAACTACGCAGGGACTTGTTTGCCCTAAAACTAGCAATAAGATAATAGGCTACAAAAACCGTGGAAAACTTAAGTATTGAAGGAATTGCAAGCTCAAGGCTGAATATGAATGTTCCGATGAGCACCAAAATGCCCATTGCAACAAAGGAAATACCTAATTTTTGCGGCAATGTAAAATTGGGCGTATCCAGATAATAAGCAATTCCCCATGCTATCCCAAAAGACAGGGCATAATATATATCAAGACCTACATTATCAGAACTGTAAAAAAAATAATTAATCAGGAAACTAAGAACGGTTCCTAAAGCAAAGTACATCAAAGCCTTTTTCATACTCTATATATTAATGGTGCAAAAATAAAGAATTTACTTGTCATTATTAAACGAATGATTGTTAAGTTGGGAAAATAACAACCCGCCACCTGCAATCAACTCTCTTAAAATCAAACCATTAAACAAAACCAAAAGGTTCTTATTTTATTATTATATTTGAAAATTCAGAAATTTTCTAGATTTTTTTATGGAAACCCAAAAATATACTCCAACCAACAAAGTGAGAATCGTAACAGCGGCGTCATTATTTGACGGACACGATGCTGCGATCAATATCATGCGCCGCGTGATCCAGGGAACAGGATGTGAAGTGATCCACCTGGGACACGACAAATCAGCTGAGGAAGTTGTTAACACAGCGATCCAGGAAGATGCCAATGCTATTGCATTAACCTCATACCAAGGCGGCCACAATGAATATTTCAAATATATCTACGACCTTTTAAGAGAAAAAAACTCCCCGCAGATCAAAATTTTTGGCGGTGGCGGCGGTGTAATTCTGCCGGAAGAAATTGAGGATATCATGTCTTACGGAATCGACAGAATTTATTCTCCGGATGACGGCCGTGAACTTGGCCTGCAGGGCATGATCGATGAT
The DNA here is from genome assembly GCF_019970085.1 of Chryseobacterium lathyri. Classification (NCBI taxonomy): domain Bacteria; kingdom Pseudomonadati; phylum Bacteroidota; class Flavobacteriia; order Flavobacteriales; family Weeksellaceae; genus Chryseobacterium; species Chryseobacterium lathyri. The sequence goes on from NZ_JAHXYG010000006.1 coordinate 343,789, forward strand.
TTGGTTAAAAGATCGGATTTCGCGACAGGAAAAGATATAACCGCTGGTGATCTGGATTCAATCAGTTTTGAAAATTCCACAAGCATTGCTAAAGTCATTTCCGCCGTCGAAAACTTCTCAGAAGAAAAACCTGAACTGGTAAAAGCAATTGACGAAAAATCAAAAGATCTAAATATTCCTATCATTGGTATCACAGGTACTGGTGGAGCGGGAAAATCTTCATTAACAGATGAACTGGTAAGACGTTTTATCCGTTCAAATCCTGATAAAAAAATCGCCATCATTTCCATTGACCCTTCTAAAAAGAAAACAGGAGGTGCTCTTTTGGGAGACAGAATCCGTATGAATGCGATCAATGATCCTAGAGTTTATATGCGTTCGATGGCCACAAGAGAAAACAATGTTTCCGTTTCACCGTTCATTCATTCTGCACTGAATGTTTTGAAACTGGCTCATCCTGATGTTATCATTCTGGAAACTTCGGGTATTGGTCAATCAGGTTCGGAGGTATCTGATTTTGCGGATGTTTCAATGTACGTGATGACTCCTGAATACGGAGCTTCTACGCAGTTGGAGAAAATTGACATGCTAGATTATGCTGATTTAGTGGCATTAAATAAATCTGATAAACGTGGGGCTCTTGATGCCCTTCAAGCCGTTAGAAAACAGTTTCAGAGAAACCATCTGTTATGGGAACAGCAGTTGGATGATATGCCTGTTTATGCAACAAAAGCATCTCAGTTCAATGATCATGGAACAACTGAATTATACAATAGATTAGTTGCAAAAGTAAATGATAAATTCTCCGGTTTAAACTTACAAGGTTTTGTTGAACAGGAAATTACAGACGAAGTAACCATCATTCCTCCAAAAAGAGTTCGTTATTTATCTGAAATCGTTGAAAACAACAGACAATATGACGCCAACGTTGAAAAGCAGGCTGAATTAGCCAGAAAAATGTATCATATTGAAGGGGTAAAAAGCTTCCTTTCGAATGAAACCCTGGACGCTGAATATCAAAAAGCAGAAAAAGATCTTCAGCAGGAAAATATCGACTTCTTAAAAACCTGGGATGATACGAAAAAAGCTTTTCACGAAGAGTTTTATTCTTATTTTGTAAGAGGAAAGGAAATTAAAGTGGAAACTTCAACGGAATCTTTATCCCACTTAAGAATTCCAAAGATTGCTTTACCAAAATACACAGACTGGGGTGATCTGATCAAATGGAAGGGTCAGGAAAATCTTCCCGGAGGATTCCCGTACACTGCAGGAATTTATCCTTTCAAAAGAACAGGAGAAGATCCGACAAGAATGTTCGCCGGAGAAGGTGGACCAGAAAGAACCAACAGAAGATTCCATTACGTTTCTGCGGAAATGGATGCAAAACGTCTATCTACAGCGTTTGACTCTGTAACTTTATACGGACAAGATCCAGCTTTACCACCAGATATTTATGGTAAAATCGGAAATGCGGGAGTTTCTATCGCAACATTAGATGATGCTAAAAAGCTGTATTCAGGTTTTGATCTGGTAAATGCGATGACTTCGGTTTCTATGACCATCAACGGTCCTGCTCCAATGCTGCTGGCTTTCTTTATGAATGCAGCGATTGATCAGAATGTTGAAAAATATATTGCCGAGCATAATCTTGAGGCGAATGTTGAAAAAGCTCTAAAAGCAAAATTTGATGATAGAGGCTTAGAAAGACCAAAATACAACGGTGAACTTCCTCCTTCCAACAATGGTTTAGGATTAAAATTATTAGGAATAACAGGAGATGAAGTGATTCCTGCTGAAGCTTATGCCGAAATTAAGGCTAAAACCATTGCAACAGTTCGTGGAACGGTTCAGGCTGATATTTTAAAAGAAGACCAGGCTCAGAATACCTGTATTTTCTCTACTGAATTTGCCCTTCGTTTGATGGGCGACGTTCAGGAATATTTTATCACGGAAAAAGTTAGGAACTTCTACTCCGTTTCTATTTCAGGATATCACATTGCAGAAGCGGGCGCGAATCCGGTTTCCCAGCTGGCATTTACTTTGGCAAATGGTTTCACGTACGTGGAATATTATTTGTCAAGAGGAATGGATATCAATGATTTTGCCCCGAATTTGTCATTCTTTTTCTCTAACGGTATCGACCCTGAATATTCAGTGATCGGCCGTGTAGCAAGAAGAATATGGGCAAAAGCTATGAAGCTGAAATACGGAGCAGACGAAAGAAGCCAGATGCTGAAATACCACATCCAGACTTCAGGACGTTCGCTGCATGCGCAGGAAATTGATTTCAATGATATCAGAACGACGCTTCAGGCACTTTACGCAATCTATGATAACTGTAATTCTCTTCACACCAATGCTTACGACGAGGCTATTACAACGCCGACTGAGCAGTCTGTAAGAAGAGCCATGGCGATCCAGTTAATTATTAATAAAGAATTAGGGTTAGCTAAGAATGAAAACCCTCTTCAAGGATCATTTATTATTGAAGAGCTTACGGATCTTGTGGAAGAAGCAGTTTATGCGGAATTCGACAGAATTACAGAAAGAGGCGGTGTGCTTGGCGCCATGGAAACCATGTACCAGCGTTCAAAAATTCAGGAAGAATCCATGCATTATGAATGGTTGAAACACACAGGAGAATATCCGATTATCGGAGTGAATACGTTCCTTGGAAAAGACGGCTCACCAACAGTACGTCCGGGGGAAGTTATCCGTTCTACTGAGGAAGAAAAGCAGGTTCAGATCGAAACTTTACATAATTTCCAGAAATCAAATGAAGACAGATCTGCAGAAGCTTTAAAACAATTACAGTATGCAGCCATCAACCAGCAAAACTTATTTGCCGTGATGATGGATGCTGTTAAATACTGTTCTCTTGGACAGATTACCAATGCTTTATTTGAAGTGGGTGGTAAATACAGAAGAAATATGTAAACCCAGACAATTTTAAACATTGTTGAGCAATATTCAACTTATAAATTAAACCTCAAGGAGATTTCTTTGAGGTTTTTTGTATTTTTACACAACAGCAACATTTTAACTAATGAAATATATTTTATTCCTGATTGGAATTATTTCCTCCGGACTCTTCAATGCTCAAGAAGCTGATAACAACCTCCAGGGTTATTTTATGACCAATTCTAAAGAAACGTTATACCCATATTTTGCTTTTGATGGTAACGGAAAGGTCGATATTGCAGGATATGGAAAAGGAGATTATTTTGTGAAAAATGATTCTGTGGTTGTTTTCCCGGATAAGGATATTTTTATTTTTAAAATGTCTAAAAACCGTTTAACCGGTAATTCAACCTGGGTTAAGGACACCAAGTGGGACCTAAAGAAAGACAGCCTTGCCGAAAACAACAGAAAAGATGATGCCCTGGCTAAGAAAAATGCACAGCTTCTTTATGAATATTACCGTAAAACAAGAATCAAATCCAATGATCTTGACAAATTATTTGATGAAAACGCAATGACAAATTATACAAAAACCATTGACGATTTATGTACCAGAGGTCTTGCAAAGGCATGTATGGAGAAATTTGGATTGATGATCATGAACGATGTCGGCGGAATGGAAGCCGTTTTAAAAAACAAACTGAAAAAGCCTAAACAGAATCCTGAAATCATCAAGTTAGGACAAAAAATAATCAGCATGGGCGAGGTTGAAGGCCATACGGTTTTAGGAAGCTATTATTATAGTCTGGGTGACAAAACCAAAGCAAAAAAAGAATGGCAAACAGCAACTGATAAAGGAAGCACAAAAGCCGGATTGGCACAATTTGAAGCAGAAATGAATGATGCAGCAAAATAAAACGCAGAATGAATTAATGAAACCAAAAGCCGTATTCAACTGGAGTAGTGGAAAAGATTCTGCCCTTGCATTTTATAAAATCCAACAGGAAAATCAGACTGAAGTTACAACTCTGCTTACCAGTATCAATAAAGAGTTTCAGAGGATTTCCATGCATGGTGTTCATGTCTCACTTTTAGAAAAGCAGGCTGAAAATATAGGACTGCCTTTGATTAAAATGGAGCTCCCCAAGGAATCATCCATGGAAGAATACCGTGAGATTATGGGTAAAACGATGTCAGACATTCAAGCTATGGGCATTACGCAGTCTGTTTTTGGGGACATTTTCCTGGAAGACCTCCGGAAATACCGTGAAGACCAGCTGAATTTGATAGGAATGGAAGCTATATTTCCACTTTGGAAGCAGGATACAACCGACCTCATCCACGAATTTCTTAATCTTGGCTTCAAAACGATTGTGACCTGTGTGAATGAAACTTATCTGGACAAAAGCTTTTCAGGAAGAATCATTGACCAGGATTTCATCAATGATCTTCCTGAAAATGTTGATTCATGTGGAGAAAACGGAGAATTCCACACATTTACTTTTGATGGGCCTATCTTTAAAAATCCTGTTCAGTTTGAAATAGGAGAAACAGTAAAGAAAACCTACCCTAAACCTAAAGTAAATCCTGAAGATGAAGACGGTGAGTATGTTTTCTGGTTCTGCGATCTTATTTTGAAATAAGATTCTATTAATTACAAGGCGATTTTTAATTTAATCTGAATTCAGAGATTAAAAATTAACGCAATGATAAACAAGTTTTATTACTTTACTCTAGCGTTGCTATTATGTTTTTCATCACATTAAATATCAGCTCGACATCCTTTTCGGTGGTTTGCCAGTTAACAAAAGCAGCTCTGATTCCTTTATGCTTATTATAAAAAGTTGGAGTCATGAAGACTTTTCCGGTGTCATTCAGTGCTTCCAGAAATCTGTTAACCTGATCCTGTTTTGCTTCCTCTTTTAAAGTAAAACATACTGTATTTAGCCTTACGGGAGCCAATAATTTGAAATCCTTACTGTCTTCAATCAGTTGGGCAAGTTGTTTAGACAGCGTTATATTGCTTTCTACAATATCCTGATATCCTTTTCTGCCATATGCCATGATAGAAAACCATGCAGGAAGCGCCTTTAATCTTCTTGAATTCTCAGGAAGAAAATTCAAATAATTAAAATTCTCCAACGGATCCCCCAGATAAGGAGCATTGGAATTCTGAAAGGTTTCCATCTGTAAAATTTTGTATTGTTCTTTTACAAAAAATACCGCACTTTCATAGGGAACGTTTAACCATTTATGACAGTCTACTGTAATACTGTCTGCGTATTCCCAGCCGTCAACAAGATGTTTATAAGTATCTGAACAGGCTGCAAAACCTCCGAATGCTGCATCTATATGCCACCAAAATTTATATTTTCCTTTCAGCTTTCTGATCTCTGCAAAATTATCAAAATCAACCGTATTCACGGTTCCTCCACTGGAAATTAAGATGAACGGTTCTCCATTAAGCTGTATGATATGATCTTCAAGATCCTGTATGTTAATCGCTTCGCGATCTTCTGCAGCAGTTTTTATCTTTATAATATTATTGCTTCCTATCCCTAAAAGTGACAGCGATTTTATGGATGATGAATGGGGTGTAGCTGTCAGTATTTTAACAGTTCCTGAAATTCCTTCTTTAGCAATATCCCTTCCCTGCTCTTTTCCCAGCCATTGCCTTGCGACAGCCAGACATGTAAAATTAGACATTGTAGCTCCGGTTACAAAACCTCCCAGAAAACTTTGCGGCAGGCTAAGTAGATCCAGCAGCATCTTTATGGTTTCCATTTCTACATTGCCCGAGATATCTCCCTGGCCTGTTGTAGTTTGAGTATTCTGATCGTAGACTGTTGCCAGCCAATCTCCCGCAATGGAAGCTGGAGTAGTGCCTCCGGTTACAAACCCAAGGTACCGCGGCCCTGATGATCCTACTATGATGGGTTCAAATCTTTCATTGAATATTTTTAAAGTCTCTTCAGTTCCAAAACCGGACTCCGGCAATCTTATGTTTTCAGGTGCCCGATTATTATTTACAGAGGTGGGCCTTTCTGCCAGGGTATTCAAGTATTGAGTTCCTTGCTGCTTTATGATTTCAAGTATATGATCTATTTGCACTGAATCGCTTTTCAAATATTCTTTCATTATGATATATTGTAAAATAATTTATTCAAAAATATTAAATACTTGTAAGATTCTACCCTGGCTTAGCACAAATTTTGCTTCTCTTTGAGACTTCAAAGGATTTTCTTACATTTAAATATGTATCAGTCCTAAAGTCAGTAACTTTTAATATAAAACACCTGTGATAAAAAACGTTTCCTTTCTTCTGCTTTTCTGCTTTTTGTTTTCATGTAAAACTGAAACTCTCCAAAAACCGGTTAACAAAAATGTAATTATTGATTCCACAATTACAGCTTTTCAAAAAACACTTTTGGAACAGCAGATTGATTCTGTATTTAAAAAATATAATTTTAATGGAAGTATTGCCATATTTAAAGATTCTCTGCAACTGTACAGGAAAGAAAACGGCTATTCCGATTTCAAGAATAAGGTAAAAATCGACAGCAATACGGTTTTTGCTATTGGGTCTGTAAGCAAACAGTTTACTGCTACTCTTATTCTTCTCCAGATGGAACAGGGAAAACTGAACGTTAGTGACAAAGCATCCAAATACCTGAAATCATTTCAAATCAAAGAGTATGAAAATATTACTATTCACCAGCTTTTAAATCACACTTCGGGATTAAATACTTTCGGAGGAAAACTGATGTTCAAAAGCGGTTCGGATTTTTTCTATTCTAATGACGGCTTTAATGCTCTGGGCCAAATTATAGAAGTTGTTTCAGGAAAATCATACGATGAAAATGTCATGGAACTGTTCAAAAAAGCTGAAATGAAAAATTCTTCCACGGGAAATATCTTTGAGGGTAAGAATTTTGCAGGTGCTTATTTGGGAAATGCTACAAAATTTACAGCCGTTCCGAATATGCCAAAAAGATTGGGAGGAAAGGATATAGGAACTCCGGCGGGTGGCATTCTTTCAACCATAGAAGATCTCCACATCTGGAATAATGCGATCTATAGCGGAAAAATCCTCAAAGCTGAAACTTTAAAGCAGTTTGTTTCTAAAAGTTCGGAAAGGCATCATGCCATTTTAGGGAAAATGGGCTATGGCTACGGCATCATGATCAATATCGGAAGCCCTGAAAGTTATTTTCACAGCGGCTATGTAAAGGGCTCCCCTTCGCTGAATATTTATTATCCTCAAACCAAAACCTCTGTTATTATTTTATCTAATATTGCGGATGAAGAAAAGGGAAAAAGTTCAACTTTCAGGCCTCATGTGGAAGTTAAAAAGATTACGGACCATCTTGAGAACACTTTGCTACAGCTCAAAGCAAAACACTAATTTATTTAACCTGAATTCGGATAAGAAAATTAAGCCTGAGGTGCTGGAAGTTACTATTGGACTGATAGCTACCGCCGAATATCAATTGCCCGCAGGCTGAAGAAAATCCTGCATTCTTTTCAGGGTCTTTTTATGTTCAAAAAAATTGAACAGGGTGAAAATCACAAAGGTCTGCATAACAAAGGGAACAAGCAATGTAATAAGTGTTCCGGCTATTTCGGATGTATTTTGCATTCTGAAAAACTGGTAAGCATAATGCCCGGTTTTTCCAACAATCTGCAACATGGAAATCATACATATTACCATCAAACCCGTATTCTGCTGGTATGAGGTGTAAAAACACTTTCCTTTGTATTTAAAATCTGTTCTCATATATTTCCAGATTTTAATATTTAATAACCATACCGTCCCCATTATCAGTAAAAACAGTCCATTCAGTAGTCTGAAAAATATTGTGTATTCTTCCTGATCTTTTGAAAAATAAATCAGCAGCAGGTTAATTCCAAAGAAAGCAAGACCTATTATAAGAGATTTTTTCAGGAGTATATTAAATTTTTCTTTAATGATCTTTTTTACAATTAGTGGAATCTCTACAGGAGAAAATAAAAAGTAACTTACCATTTTAAATTCTCCGTCCCATGATTTTTTTACGTTCAGAAACGCGTCTTCAAAATTCAGATTTTTGCGAAGCTGAACATCTGCAATCTGGGAGATCATATGGTCCTTTATTTCCACTAAAATATCAAGAGGAAGTTCCTGAAAAATAAGATAATCTGTAACCTGTTTTTCCTGTGCTTTGGTCATCATATGTTAAAAATGGTATTGAGGTTTAACAAATAACTTTTCATCTCGTTTTCCTGAACAGCCTGGTGTTTCTTTCCCTTTTCTGTCAGGAGGTAATATTTACGGTCCCTACCGTTGATCTTTTGGATCTCTGAGGTGATCATCCCGTCATTCTCCAATTTATGCAGCAGCGGATACAGCGCACCTTCCGTCATCTCAAGCTCCCCTTCTGTAAGTTCTTTGGCACGCTGGGTGATCTGATAGCCATACATTTTCACTTCTTTAGAAAGCAGTTTTAGAATAATGTTCTGGAGTGTTCCTTTGTAAAGACTGTTCTTTTTCAAAAACCTTTTTTTTATACCTTGTAAATCTATGCATAATTTTCTTATGTATTATTTTTTTTCTGAAAAATATCTATTTTGCGGCATGAAAAAAATGTATTTCATCGCTATTTATCCTCCACAGGGTATCATTGATGAAGTAAAGGTGTTCAAACAAGATCTTGCTGCGAATTATGATAATTCAAAAGCATTAACCAATGATGCACATATTACTTTATTATCACCTTTTGAAAGAGAACTTGAACTGGAAAGTGATATTCATACTGCTTTCCAGAAGATAGATACGAATATTCCTCCCTTTGAAATACTACTGAATGGTTTCGGAAGTTTTCCCAATCCAAAAAATGCGGTCATTTTTGTACAGCCTGAAGCCAACGAAAATTTAAATTTACTTCATCAAAGGGTAACACAGCACTTCAGTTTTGGCAAGAAATCTTTTACGCCTCACATGACCGTTGGTTACAGAAACCTTAGTTTTGACAACTATCTGAAAGCGTGGGAGATTTACAAGAACAAAGAATACAAAACTAAATTTTTAGTCGACAAAATTCTACTTCTTCGCCATGACGGAAGATGGATTCCTATTGCTGAAAAACAATTAAAATAAGGCTCAATCAAACTTTACCACAATTCAACAAAAAAGATTTATAAACCCTATCTTTGAAGCATGATTTCAGAGAAGATAATTTTAGGGATTGATCCCGGAACAGCGATTATGGGTTTCGGCATTATTTCCGTGACCAAAAGTAAAATGGAAATGATTTCCATCCACGAACTGATCCTGAAAAAGTATCCGAACCACGAAACAAAACTGAAATATATCTTTGATAAGACATTAGCTCTGATCGATGAATATCATCCTGATGAAGTGGCCCTGGAGGCTCCATTTTATGGGAAAAACGTGCAGAGTATGCTTAAATTGGGCCGGGCACAAGGCGTTGCAATGGCCGCAAGCCTGTACAGAAATATTCCCATCACGGAATATTCTCCCAAAAAGATCAAAATGGCCATCACCGGAAACGGAAATGCCAGCAAGGAACAGGTAGCCGGAATGCTCCAGAACCTTTTAAAACTGAAAGAATTTCCTACCAAATATTTAGATGCTTCAGATGGCTTGGCTGTTGCAGTCTGCCATCATTTTAATTCCGGGACTATTGCAGATACAAAATCCTACAGCGGATGGGATAGTTTTTTGAAACAGAATCCGGGGAGGGTAAAGTAGACATCGTATGATTGTAAATAAATTTTAAAATAAAACCACTGTTTTTCACAGTGGTTATTTTTTTTTTAAACGTAAAGACACCGCGCCAGATTGGGTATAAGTTGCGCAATTGAATGAATATGAATCTACTATTTGTCCATTTCTTTTTATTAATTCATTAATAAAAATGTTGCCACGTTATATGTATAAACCCACTGCAATTGCGGTTGGTTCTACTATCTTCACATGCGAATATCCCTGTCAATTAGAAAAATTTTAATCGTATAGATTTATAGAAGAATACCCATAATAAAACTACACTTATTATAATATTATAAATCCCCAGAGTTTTATCCGAAGGAGAATACAAATATGTATAAGTAAAGTATTCCATTGTAAAAAATAATATTACAGAAAGTAAAAAATATATTCCTTTATTTATTTTAAAAATAAAATATAGAGGTAAAATTAAAACCAATATTAAAGGGATTGTATATATTGAAGCAAATAAAATATAATTTAAAGTAAGTTTAGATACTTCAGATGATGTTCCAGCATTATCTAAAACAATATTTTTAAATCGATCTCCAATAAAAGCAAGTAGAAAAAAGAAAAAAATGTACTTAATTATTAAATACAAAAAGATATTGATTAAATTAGTTTTAAGCATTAATTTCTTTTATAAAATTTTGATGGATAGTATGAAAAATCTTTTTTAGGGGATGCTGCTCCTCTTGGAGTTAATTCCTGATGCATTGGGTGTGATTCTTCCAAAGCCTACCCTTACATCCTAAATAATTTTTTATTGTAAACCACCGCAATTGCAGTGTTTTTTTTATCTGCTCAAAGTCACAGACTTTGCGAAGCGGGGTAAAGAGTAATCAAATACTGTTTGTACTGAACCATAAATCATTTGCTGAAAATTTATTATAATCAATTTCCCAATCTAATAATTGATTTTTCAAAATATTATGATCTAGTTTTAAATTCTTATCATCCAAATTTTCAACAATAATTGTACACAAAAATGGAAATTGATTAGTATTTGAACTGATAATATTTTGATAGTTTCTCTCAATAATTAATTTTTCTGTAGCAAGAGCGGGTTTTTGTGTTATATGAATTTATTTTTGCAATAAAATATCTAATTTATTCAATTCTTCGGTTTCCCAGTTTTGTTTTTTACATAATGTACTACATAAGTTTGCAATTTGAAAAACTTCGTTAACTAGAATCTCAAATTTTATTTGCACAGTAGATAAAATATTTTTTGATCTATGATCTTCAAAAAACTCAATTATGCAATCTTCTTCATTTAACATTTTAACTTTTATAAAAAAAGGACCATCAAAAATAACAGTTCAGCGTGTTCGGAAACTTTATATTTAATATCTCTTAATGACTTAACCCAATTATTCATCATCACAATGATAAGATCATTCCAATTTTTTTCAGGAAATAAAAAATCATTAATTTCCAAATAAATAATTCCCGTAATAGTTTCCTTGTATTTTCTGAAAGAATTTTTGTCTATATGTAATTTTATTTTATTCATTTCTGTTTATTTGACAATAGGGCATGCGGTTTCTATCGTTTTAGTGGATTTATTTACCCACATTTCTATCCCGTTTCCTTGAAAGAGAACTCTTTCTCCTTGAGTTTTTACTAATTTACTATTCTTATAAGCGTTTATAACTAATTTTTTAACTTGAGATTTGCTGAAAATAAAGTTTTTAAAGAAGAAACTCTTTCACCTCCAATCATATGGCCTGAAGCAATATGTTCTATCAACAGCAATTTTTTTCCATGAAGGGAAATTTACTGCTTTATTTAATGCAGAAACATTACCATGCTTCACTTGAACAGCAATTGCTGCCAATTGAACAACTTGAATAGCTTCCTGATCTTCAGGGTCTTGATAATCAACCACCGCATCAAGAGTAGCCCATCCTGCAGAAGCTAGAAGATTACTTCCACCTATTAGGAAAGTTCCCATGGTAAAAGCCAGATTTCTTTCAAATTTTTCTGTAGCAAGAGCTGCTTTACTATTTCTGATACCAAAAGCTAATCTATCCTGAGAACCATGATAAGCACTTAAACTTTGGATTCCCATAAATGACAGCTTAGAATCAGTTACATTTTTTGTCAATATAATCTCTCCAATTTCAATAGGATTATTAGGAGTAGAACCTTTCTTTGGTGGATCTTCCTCTCCAATCATTCCTGTTGGGTCGTTAAATCTTATAAGGTTTCCATAAACATATGAATATGGATTGTAAGCAAATTGTAATTCACTCAACGGTTCCACCACACCCCATCTTCTTATCTGCCACACGATGCAATCGTGCGGTAGCGGGGGGCCATATCTGGACCTTCTTTTATAGCTGCTTACTCCACCTTTAGTATATAACCTGCGTCACATCCAATGCCAAACTTTACCTAGTTTTTATACAGCCTCTTTTAATAAAATTAGAGCATTGAAATTCAATACTCTAATTACTATATTTTTGGAAATAATTTTATCCGAAAATCAATTCATTTTCAAATGTTATGTTAATGCATTTTTTGATTTTTGGAAACCACAAATATACATGTTGTGGAATAGATAAAAATAATTTGTTTAGACCTATAAAATCTTTAAAGCTAGCTTCATAACCTAATTCAGTTAAATTATCCCCGATAACTATTAATTTTTCATTCAATAATTCAGGAAAAGCATTTAAAATTTTCAAGAATTCATCATCTACTTTTTCTAAAAGGTTAGCTTCAGAATTGAAATCAATAAAAAATAAAGGTTTCTTTTTATCCCAATCAATACCACTAAATCCCATAGGATAATTTGCCTCTATTTCACTAATAAGATCTTTAATATTTTCGTGAATAATTATTGTATTTTCTTTTATTTCTGTTTTGAGTTTTGCTAATAACTCATTATCGTGGATTGTCTTCATTATTTTGAGAATCTAGTTATAATTTTATTAACTGTTTTTTCAGAACTATTGAATTGGAAATGTGGACCTTTTAATTTACCTGACCAAACATTTATATGTGCTCCGCTACGGGCATCAAATTCAACTCTGAATCCCACTTTACCTTCAGCAGTACTCATCCCAATTGATTTACCTTTTGATGTTCCAAATTTTCCAAATACTTCTTGCTCTGCCTTAAACCCCTGAGTGTCAAGCCATTTTAAAGCAGCGCTTCTAGCTTGGTTATAATCATTATATTTATATCCATTTTCAGCTCCTTTCCCCCAAATACCCGACATCTCTGTTCGAGAAAGAGTTTTCATACTTTTTTCCGCTCCTTCTTCTGCAATTTCTTTAGCAGCAGTTTTAGCAGCATCTTTGGCAGCTAGTTCCAAGCCTTCTTCTACCAGCTCTGTACCAATGGTTTTAACACTTCCTTTGATGATAGATCCTGCTCCCAGTGTTGCTATGTCCAGAGCTAATCCTCCTACACCAATACCAGTCTGCACCCAGTTGCCGTCTCTTATGCCTTCATAAATATCCAATCCACTTCCTACAACAGGAATGAAACCAACTCCAATTCTTGCTGCATCTCCCCAGCTAAAATTAGAACTGTTATTTTGGTTTGATGAAGCACTAAATGTCCCTAAATCAATATTTTCAATATCTCTTGTTCCATCTGTTCCTATTGAGTATTCTGTGTGAGATAAACTCAGTCCATTTACTTCCATATCTCCCTGATCATTAAGAATGTATGCTTCCATACCTTCTATTTCCCAGGCATCAATGACCCTATTTTCAGAGAAATTGTAATGCGACTGATAAGCATATGCTTCACTTAGCGGATCAATATTGAAAAACCTGCCCACATCTGGCATATAGTTTCTCCATTTAAAGCTATACCAACCATTCTCCTGAAGCTCCTGGCCTTGATATTTATACTGATAAGTATTACGAGGCGTAACTGTATAATTATGCAGCATACCAAAAGGATAGTAATTGTTTACTTCAACAATTTCACCTGGCTTCCAGTAATCTATGCAATTGGGTGGATTCCAAGGATCCCAAGGTCCATCGCATTGCTGTACACGGTACTGCCTCGGCTGTATAATTCCATCTTTATTAGTGTCCGTATAGCTTAACCTTATATTTCCTAAATGATCTGTAAAATTATAGATATATGTATTGTTTAGTACATCATAATATCCTTCTGATGTATGAATAATTCTCAGCTTTACTACAGGAATTTCATTAGGATCTGGTTCAGGAATCAAGCCACCTGCTGTGCCTTCCTCCGATGGTCTTGTAGATTTATACTGAAACCCATCCAGATAATCTGTTTCTATATCTCCAAAGAGCTTCTTTACTTTTACTCCGTCTGCTCTGTAGGTGTAATTTGTTACTTTGGCATTCTGAGTAACCTGTTTGGGTAAATTTAGATAATTATATTGTATTGAGGAAATACCCTTATCCAGATGGCTTGTCATATTTCCATTACCAATACCCCCATTATCATATTCAATGGTATTAGGATTGACCAGATAAGGATAGCCTGAAGGGTTTTGCTGTTCATCCGTTACATTTATTAATCTGTTTCCAACATAATCATATTTCAGATTATCAATTACCTGTGCCGTATTACCTCCAATGAGAGCTCCTTCTGACCTTTTTAATCTCTGGATATTACCATTCAGATCATATTCCAGTTTTTCAAAGTATTCTTTTGCAGTTTCACTTCCTGCCTTTTGGTAAAAGCCTCCTAAAAGCCTATTTAATGAATCATAAGAATATCCGTATCTTTTTAAAGGCTCATTTTCTTCAGTAAGTGTTTTCCAATCTACTTCTGCGATATTCCCATTATATTTGGGCTTTACTTTAAGATCAGGAAAATCTGAGTTAGGAATCTCTAAGCCTTCACGCTGGGTGTATTTGATTTTATATCCGAATAGATCATTTCCTAAGTTATTGGGATTATTAACTGCTGTCATCCAGCCTCGAATGTTATAAACGTAATCAACGGTCTGAAGTGGCATTGAAATATTTGTTCCACCCACTTTCTTTGTCTTTAACTGCGAAAGTTCATTATATTCATTCTGGGCTAAAATTTCCTCGGTATTATTGTCAATTTTATGTTTTTGTACTTTCAACCTGTTTTGGTTATCATACTCAAATGTTTCAATAACAATTTTTTCTGTATCTGTATTAAGTCTTTTGTGATAGGTTTTGGTTTGTTTTGCGACACCTGAAAAATCAAGTTCTGCTTCAGTTTTAGTATATCCTCCCAGGTGATTGACAGAATGGGTTCCTACTACTCTTCCTTTTGTATCATACCAAATAAAATCTCTACTCCAATTGTCATCCTCTATATTTTTCACATAAGAAGCCGTGGGAAGACTTTTTGTACTTCTTGATGAGATTTGTGCATCCTGTGTTAATACTTCTTGTGTTGGATTTATGATATAAGAGGGAATCGAAATACCTGCTGGAAGTGGAGGATAAGTATCATAATAATTGATTGTTAAGACCTTTCCTACATTTACAGGAGTAGCTATGTTGGAATAATATATAGGCATTCCATTTATTGTAAAGGTAGCTGTGCTTCTGGATTCGTATAGATTGGTGCTGGCGTTTGCATTGGTTTGTAATGCCTGTCTTGTAAGGGAAGTTATTGAAATACCCGTATAAGCTACTCTTCCAAATTTATCATATTTAGTAAACATCCAATTCGAAGATGACTTCATATTGGCATCCTGGCTCATAATGAGTTTATTAGCCTTGTTATACACCATATATTCCCAGCCTTTTCCTGGAATTTTCTTTTCAACTAATCTATTTTTGTTATCATAACGGTACTGATAGCATAAATTATCTAACATCGTTGTTGTCAGTGCAGATGAAGCAGATGCTAATGGCGGAATCACATAAGCCAGATGATCATTACTATCATAGACATAGTATGTATCAACATTATGAACCCCGTCATTTTTTCTAATCAGTATAATATGACCATAAAGATCTTTAAATATTATCTTTTCATTGTTGTCTTCATCCTTAATACTAAACTTATATAATGAATTTTCATCATACAAAGTTAGCTGAGAGAGATTTGAATTATAAATCTGATTGGTATTATCCCATGCTATAGTAACCTGATATTTCTTAACCTGATCAGCTGTCGAATTGGCATCATAATCATATTTTACAGTATGATCTGAACTCATTTTCCATTCTTCTCCAGGACTGGCAGATTGAAACATTCTGCTTAAAGGTGAGGATTCAAGCTCTTTTTCAGAAAATGCATTGGTAACCCCATAATATGAATTAACCGTACTTTCTGTAACTGAAGTTTGAATACCAGCATTAGAAGTCTGTACAGGAACAGGTAAATAATCTTTTGTTTTCCTTCCGAACTGGTCATATACTATTGGTAAAACCATATCCTGCCCTGATGGCGTAGATTTTACAGATATTACCTGCTTAGGCCTCCCAAGCCCATCTAAATATTGAACTTCTTCTAATTGTTTCTGTACAGGATCAGAAGGGTCAGATAGATATGTTTTTTTGTAAATATAATTTTCAGTATCCGTGAGATTCTGAGAGTAGGAATAACTAAAAATTACCCCTAATAATATGATTAATATTTTCTTCATGATTTTAGTTTTTGTAATGATACTTATATTCCTCTATTACCTTACCATCAACATCTATCACTTTTTCAAGCTTATGGCTCTGAGTATCATACTTATAACTTTCTCTTAATCCGTCAGGATTTGTAAGGCTTGTTATTCCGATCAAAGGATCATAAGTATAAGTTGTGATCTGATAATCCTTAAAAGCTATATTTTTTCTAAGATCATCCAGTAGTGAGATCAGGATATTTTCTGAGGCTGTATCTACATCAACATCTGAAGCGTCCTGCAAGTATCCAATATTAGTATTGGCGTTTACGTAATTATAGGTAGCGCCTACGATTTTTGCAATGGGCTGAGATTTATTGTACCCATAAATAAGGGTTGTCGGAATCCCTGAAGCATCAGTATATTGCAAAATATGTCCCTGTCCATCATATAAATCATAAGTCATTTTTGTATCCACACTTGTATCATTTGCGTAGTCGTTGAGACCTGTTTTTATTGTTCTAGCTGAAACTGGAAGTATAAAATTATTTGTGGTTGAGTTTTTGCCAAAAATAGTTTCAGTTCTGGAAATAGGCTGTTGAGCTTCATTATATTTTGTAACCGCCAAAGGAATTCCTATCATGTTTTTAGCAATCATATCAGAAAAAGGCTGGCTTGAAATATTCATATCTGATGGATACTGAAACTTAACAGTCTTAAACTTGGAAAGATCAAATTTATTAGGATAATCTTCTATTTTATCAATAAGAGTATAGCTGGGATCTATAGGACTTTTATAATAATATTTTTTTAATGATTCTATTTTTCTCCCATCTTTAAAATATTCTGTTGTAATCTCAGAATCTAAAACCTTGTCTGAGTAATAAATAAGATATGGATCCATTTTTGAATTACACTCCATACATCCTGGCTGTGGAATTCCAAAAAAGCCCCCTGGATCTATTGGGTGTGATAAACCGTAATATTGCCAATTGGCTGTGAAAAAATCATAATCAACTCCTCGTGATGTCAAATTTGATATATTTTTATAACTGTAATTGTTTTCGAGGATTTTATTTTGATTGGAATCAAAATATACTTTGCTTTTCGACATTCCTCTTTCAAAGGAAAAGTCAATTTTTTTAGAAAGCTTATTAACAGGTCTTAAACCATTTAAAACATAATAATCTGGATAATCATTAAAATCACTAAATGTGTATTTTATATAACCATCATTATTTTTTTCAAAAGCAGTGCTGTAGGCCACATTAGAATTAAAAAAATCTGATTTTGGTCTGATTCCATTAGCAGATGATGTCCCCCCTGAATTATAAACCTCAGGATTATATGCATCTGGAAAAAGATTGTATACATTATGTCTGGTAAAAAATAGTGGTTCATGCATCAATATTCCTGAAGAAATATTGTTATCCATGTCATCAAAAGAATTATTATAGAAAAAATCTCTTTCTTTTCTTTCATCGTAAATTTTCTTGATTCTTAAACCACCACCCCCGTTAGCAAAAGGTTGTAATAAAACGGCTCCAGTAAGTGTACTGTAATTACTTGATATTCTTTGACGGAAAGAATGGGGTTCAAATACAAAATTTGTGCTTCCTCCTGTAGGCCAGGTAATCTGCTGAAGAGAGCCATATAAAATTTTAGGAGCAACGCTACCTCTTGTAGAATACTTATCAGCTTCAAAATTTTCCCAAAATGCATACCTTCCCGATGTAGAAACAGCAGTATTATAGCCATTGTAATATCCCCACATATCTGTCTTTTCAGATAAATAGCCTGGTAAACTATTAGGATTATTATATAAAAATGTATATTTCTCGTCAATATTTTTGGCAACTTTATATAGAAATACTCTTGGATTGGCATTAGCATATTCAAAGTTTATTATGTTCACTAGTTTATTGACATAGCTAACTTTGATTTCATTTAACAAATAATGCTTATGTACATATGCATTTGTATTAGGAATTTCATCTGTAGATATATTCCCTGCCTCAAAATTCCTCCAAAATCTATTATATATCTCGTTAGGTGTAAATAAATTATTACCCGAATCTGAATATTGTATAGCATCTGTTACTACATAAGTAAAATCAGCTGTTGCTCCAGTGAATGAATTTATTTTCTTCAAATAAGAGGGTTTATAAAAATAACCACTCCCTTTATATTTTTTCCAAAAATTTGCATCGGTAAGATCAACGTTAGAATAACCAGTAGTTGAATTTTGCTCCTCAATAGAAGAAGATGTTTCAAAATTTGCTTCTGTATATAAATTTGTTAACAAATATTCTCCAGTTTTATATTCAAAATTATATACTATTTTTCCATTTGGATCAACTACCTTTTTCAAATTCCATTTCATTACGTAAGGCCATAGAAAATTTGTATCAAAATAGCTTCCTAAATGGATTTCCATACTCTTAACATCATTATCTCCAAAGATATATTGAAAGCCTTTATCATCTATAAGCGTTAGTCGTCCTATTGATTTTCTTTTGTAATCAGAATATGGCGTATGAAGTGACTGATTCATAATCCCATCCATAGGATTAACCATATCAGAATCTTTATTGTAAACAACCTTTAGATTGTCTTTTGAAGATACTTTCCAAGTACCATCATGTCCCATAAAAAAAGATCCGCTTTTGCCAAAAAAATTGAAATAAAAAATATCTGGTTCTGTATCCATTCTCCAATATCCTCCAGATGCACCTGATGCCCAGTTTATCATAGTTTTCAGGTTGGATTCCGTATTCCAATTATCATGATTGATAAAATCTAGTTTTTCGAAAAAGCCCTTCTGGAGCCCCAATAAAGTCCCTAGCCCTGGTTGGCTTGATGATGCCCCATTCTCTAATTCATCAAAACACATTCCCTTAACTTTCCTCGTAATACTTCCTCCTGCATTCAAATTCCAATTTTGTCCTACTATTCCAGACACATTATTTATTAGGACTCCTGTTGCATCATAATTTAAATTTAAATCTAACGAAAGGTTATCTTCCTTCAATTGCTGAAGAGGAATATTAATATTAACAGTACCAGTATATAAGTCAACTCCAAAATCCCTTTCAAAATTTAGAGCTTTATTATTTTCGTAATCAAGTGGATTTTGTCCCCCTGCTGCAGAAGCTTGTGCATTGTACAGCAAAGAATTAATTACAGTTATAAAAATTAAAATCTTCTTTTTCTTCATTTGTTTATTTCTTAATAATTTTGGCATTTGCCGTTTTATTCGTATCCGTTTTAATGGTAACCAGATAAGCCCCCTGTATCAAATTCTGAGTATTAATCTTAGTAACCTTATTCTTTGTTTTCAAACTCTGAAGCTGTCTTCCGCCCATATCATACAGCATAATATCAGCTTCTTTAAAGTCAAAGCCTATTTCTACATAAGCATAATCTGAAACAGGATTAGGATAAATTTTGATGTCCTGTTTTTCTATAAGCTGATCAAGCTGCTTATCTCCTAACTTTACGATCTTCCAATTCTCTTTTCCAAGCTCTTCTGCACTGGTTCCAGCTAGGATAATGGAGCCATCCCTGTTGAGTTTAATATCAGACAATCTTTCCTCACGTTTCCTGGATTCTCCTTTTACGTGTTTTCTCCATTGCTCATTGCCATCTGCACTGAGATAAAGCATCCAAAAGGTTTCATCATCAGTCTCAATTTTTCCTTCTGCCTGGGTATAGCCTCCCAAAAGAATTCCTTTTGAAGACTTATCATCTGCTGAATGAAGCACACTTGCTCCCATCAGGATATCTCTGTTCCCAAAATTGTAGGATTTCTGCCAGATATCTTCGCCTCTTTCGTTTAAGGAGATCAGCCATAAATCTGTTCCTTCTTCTATACCTGCGGTTTTGTTTTCTGATCTCTCGGATCTGGATTCACCGCCGATTAAATATCCTGAAGAGGTCAATGCTAAGGTTCTTAAATGGTCATCTGCTTTGCCCCCAAAACTCTTTTCCCATTCTGTTTTTCCTGTTTTATCAAGCTTGATCACCCAGTAATCTCCTTCACCAAAATTTTCGGTTTTCTTTGATCCGCCTATAGTACTTCTGGAATAGATGCCTAGCAAAGCTCCGCCGTCTTTCGTTGGAATCATTTTCTCTACTTCATCTAAACCTTTTCCTCCTAAAACTGACTGAGAGAGTCCTTTTCCATCCTTATCGAGTTTTACAATCAAAACATCTTTTGAACCATAACCCTTAGCTGAATTCTGAACGTTACCGGCTACAAAGAATCCTAAATCAATAGTCTGAATGACTGACCTTGCTTCTTCATCGGATGCTGATCCTAAAGTTTTCTGCCACAATTCGTCTCCAAATTCATTCAATCTGATCAGCCAAATATCAGATCCACCTTTGGAATCTTCTTTTTTATCCAGACCCTTTCCTGAATATGAGGTACCAGAAATCAAAAATCCACCATCTTGTGTAGCAACGGTTGCAGATAAATAATCATGGTTGTTTCCGGCAAAGAACTTTTCCCAGACCTCTTGACCTTGCTGGTTCAGTTTTATCGCATGAAAATCGTAGCCGTTATTTTGTTTCTGGTTTGAGGTCCCTGAGCCTATTGAAGGGTTGGATTGAATTGAGCTTCCCGTGATCAGATACTGCTGATCTATTGTTGTGGTCACCTGGCTTAGAAAATCCTGTGTAGAGGATTTGATGTCTTTCTGCCATAATATTTCCTGGGCCGACAGACCCAGGATTGTGCACATCGTAAATGCACTTATGTAGAGCTTTCTCATCTATTTATGTATATTAGTCCGTATAATTTTGCAAATTTAACGTTTTTTAACACAATCAAGTCATGTTAATGTGATTTAATATAATTTCTTCACTTTAAAGTGTTTTTTTATCACTTTGCTGATTGTATTAGGCAAAGATATCTGGGCAAAACGACAGAACGTGGCGTATTAAAATCATAGATATAATATTTTAAATTGATTATTGAACGTTCTTATTTGGCAACAATTAGTATAATGTAAATCAATCAATTAAATCAAAATGTTTAATTACTTGGCAAAACATAATACTATCTTTTACATTGGTATGATTTTTAGTGCTACATTTGTATAAATTTTCACTAATGAAAACAAACCAACAAACTATAAATCAAGCGAATCATAAAATAAACTGGTTCCAGAAGTTTCTGATGGTATGCTCCGGAGGAAACATTCATATTTTAAGAAAGACTCCGAGTGAATGGAATAAATTTTCAGGAATTGGAGGAATTGTATTATTCACTGCCGTTTTTGCCACTTTATCTGCAGGTTATGCCATGTATACTGTATTTGACAATATATGGACTTCAGTGGGTTTCGGAATTCTGTGGGGATTAATGATCTTCAACCTGGACCGTTATATTGTTTCCTCCATCAAAAAAACAGGAACATGGGGAAATCAGATTTTAATGGCTATTCCCCGTCTTGTGCTGGCAACATTTTTAGGAATTATTATTTCTAAGCCTCTGGAGCTTAAAATTTTTGAAAAAGAGGTTAACAAACAACTCAATACCATCATTCAAAGAAATAAAAAACAGCTTGAGGGTGAAATGAGCGGCAGAATCCTGAAACAGAGCAGCCCTTTTGAAACTGAAAAAAAACAGATTGCAGAAAAAGCCGTACAATATCAGAAAGCTTATGATTCGGCAGCTGTAGAGCTTGAAAAAGAAATCCTTGGAAAACAGTCCGGGCTTACGAGTGGAAAAGAAGGTTATGGTCCTAACGCAAAACGTAAGCAGGAATTGAAGGAACAGCGTCGTCAGGATCTGGAAAATTTCCAGAAGCAGAATGCCCCCAGAGTCGAATATTTAGATAAAGAGATCTCTAAAGTTTATACGAACCTGGAAACAGAAAGGAAATCTTCGGAAACCTTTGAGGATAAATTCAATGGTTTTGCTGCAAGACTCCAGGCTTTGGATGAATTGGGCAAAAACTCAGCAATTATAGGTTTGGCGGCCGCTTTTATCATGGGGCTTTTCATATGTCTTGAAATCTCTCCGGTTCTGGTAAAATTAATTTCCCATGTCGGACCTTATGATTATCTGTTAGAAAAAACAGAGAATGATTTCAGGCTCTATTCTAAGGAAAAAATTGAAAAGGGAAATGCCCTGACTGATTTCAGAATTGATGATTTTAAGGATAATTTAAAAAAATAGCGTATTTTTCACGCATGATTATTGATAAAGAAGAGATCCAGAAGAAAAAGAAAAAGCTGGACGACTGTAAAGCATTCCTGAAAAAAGAATTCATCGGAATTGATAAGATTATTGATGATTTAATGGAATACATCCAGATCTGGTATCTGATGCCCGAAATCTTAACCCGTCCCGTAGTGATTAATCTGTGGGGAATGACAGGTGTAGGAAAGACAGATCTTGTAAGAAAAACCGTCCGGTTCCTGGAATTTCAAAATCGTTTTGTAGAAATAGAGCTCAGCAACAGCGATGAAACTTCATGGAGTAAAAGTGTATCCGATATTTTCCAGAGTAACCGCCTCAGTGATGAAAAACCGAGCATCGTTCTTTTTGATGAGATCCAGCGTTTTAATACAATCGATCCCGACGGCACTCCAGTACCACAGACAAAGTTTACCGATTTTTGGGAGCTTTTAAGTGATGGAAGGCTAAGCAAAAGAGAACGGGATGATCTTGAACATTATCTGTTCTCCTATCTTTTGCGTAAAAAAGAAAATGAACGGCGAAAGATGAACGGCGAAACGGAAATGGACGAAAATCCTTATCTGAATCTTTGGGACGCCAAGGAACTGAAAAAGTACCTCAGCATGGAAGATGATGTGATGAGCATCATCGATATGAAAGAGGAAGATATGATCAAGCTGATTCTGAAGAAGCAGAAAGAGAAAAAAATCTATGAGCCGGTAGATTACAGCAAAATGCTGATCATTATCAGCGGAAACCTGGATGAAGCTTTTCAGATGTCCCGTGAAACCAGCGAAGCGGATATAGATGCGAATATATATCATGCATTCACAAAGAAAATAACCGTTGTTGATATAAAAAATGCTTTGTCAAGAAAATTCCGCCCGGAGCAGGTAGCACGATTTGGAAATATCCATTTGATCTATTTTTCATTAAAGACCGAAGATTTTCAGCAACTTATCCAAAGGGAAATAAACAATCTTAAAACTAAGACAAAAACAAAATTTGGGATCAGCTTAAAAATCAGCAAAAGCATCAATGAGCTGATCTATAGAAACGGAGTCTTTCCTGTACAGGGTGTGCGCCCGGTATTCAGCAGTGTAGTTGATATCCTTGATACAAACCTCAGCAAATTTCTATTTGAAGCCATCATTAATGATGACAAAACCATTGAAATTGATTATCTGGTGAAGCAGAAAACAATCACCGGGAAAGTAGGAAAACGTATCATTGAAATTCCTTATACCGGAAGAATCGACAGTATACGGCAATCCAGCCAGCAGGATGCAGTAGCCAATATCAGTGTTCATGAATGTGGCCATGCAGTATGTTATATGCTTTATACAGGTTTTGCCCCTTTACAGCTGAAAAGCAAAGTAGCCAGCAGTTATGCTGCAGGATTTACCTTTCCGCACCAGATCCATGATACAAAGGAGAGCCTGCTTGACAGGATTAAAATTTATCTGGCCGGTGGTATTGCTGAAGAAATCATTTTTGGAGAAAATAATGCAAGCATAGGAAGAAGCCACGACAGGGAGCAGGCTACCATACTTGCCACCGATTATATCAGAAAATACGGATTTGATGAAGAATATCAGGCAACATACAGCCTGGAGGATTATCCGCATCGTATGCAGCATGATATTACAGATAAAAAAATTGAAAGGCTGATGCAGGATCTCGCTGTAAAAACGAGGGAAGATCTGCTTCTTCATTTAGATCTTTTGAAAGATATGAGCATTGAACTCAGCAAAAAAGGCAGTATGCTGCCTAAAGAAATCTACCTGACCGCAAAAAAACATACACTTGAGGTGAGCATTAAAGAAGAAGGACATCTGCATATTGCAACGTATCATAAGATGCTCGGCCAGTAGAGAAAAAATCCAGAAAAATAGAAATTAAAATTAATAACATCTTACCTTTCAGTCAATTCTGAGAGGTTTTTTCTATATATAATTATTTTATCCGAAT
Source organism: Chryseobacterium lathyri (assembly GCF_019970085.1). Taxonomy (NCBI): domain Bacteria; kingdom Pseudomonadati; phylum Bacteroidota; class Flavobacteriia; order Flavobacteriales; family Weeksellaceae; genus Chryseobacterium; species Chryseobacterium lathyri. The sequence goes on from NZ_JAHXYG010000006.1 coordinate 368,167, forward strand.
ATTTTATAATTTTACTCTACTAAACTAATCCATCATGAAAAACTCAATTTTAGCACTCACGCTGTTCATAAGCGTTGCATTCATTTCTACTTTAAAAGCACAGTATGAACCTTTCCTTGGACAGATTGCTTTTGTACCCTACAACAGAGCACCAAACGGATGGGCAGACTGCAATGGGCAACTCCTGCCTATAGCTCAAAACCAGGCTCTTTTCTCCTTATTGGGAACCACTTATGGAGGAAACGGAACAACTAATTTTGCGCTGCCTGATATGAGAGGAAGAGTTTTAGTTTCCCAGGGACAGGGACCAGGCATTTCGCAGAATTATTTAATAGGCGAAATTGGCGGCAGTGAAACTGTTACACTGACGCAGCAACAGATGCCTATTCATAGTCATACCATAAATGCTGTAACAGCTGAAGGAAATCAAAACACACCTACAGGGAATATCCCTGCAGATACTAAACTTTTAGACAAGGAATATTCAGACGCCAATGCAAATACAACAATGAAGGCTACCATGGTGAATCCAGCCGGAGGATCTCAACCCCATGAAAACAGACCTCCCTTTGTTACAATGAGATGTATCATAGCTTTACAGGGTATTTATCCATCTTTTAATTAATAAGTTATGAAAATTCTATACTTATTAGCAATAGCTCTTGGAAGTACGATGGCCGCACAGACCATTACTTTCAATGGGTGTCATAACCTATTTGACAACCAGAATTTTATATTCACGAAAACCGGAGTTGATGCATTCAACAAAAATATTTACATTACAACACCGGTTGATGGCCAGCCATGTGGTGGTTTGGGGACCTGCGAATTTAAAATTCAATGGAACAATGCCCTTACCAGGTGGGAATTTCTCGCTGATGAAGGAAACGGAACCTTTACTGCTCCTTCGCTTATTTATTACAATTCAACAGGAAATAACGCCAGTATGAATCCACCAAGCAATACGTTTGGAACCTGGGTGGAAAATTCAGCCGTAACGAGTGGGCAATGCGGAGGAAATCTTACCGGCACCAATTCCACAATGACAGGGGATGTACACAGCTCACCATTGGGAACATCGGAGGTCATAAAATCTAAAATTCAGATTTTTCCAAACCCAGTTTCAGATGTTATCCGTATTTCGGGAATTGATACCGGGCAGACGACACAAATCTATAACTTAGATGGGCAGCTGGTAAGGTCTGAACCGTTTGATCAGAAAATTGATGTATCTCATCTTTCTGCAGGAGTATATCTTTTAAAAATTACTACTAAAAATTTTGAAGCTCATGAATTTAAATTCGTGAAAAAATAAAACCTATAATGTCTTATAGCATTACTTGATTATTGATATAGCCTTCGGAATTTCTGAGGGCTATTTTTGGGAATATTTTTTGCAGGTTATATTCCATGCCTTCAAGTGTTGTCAACAGCTATACGTATTTTCCTGAGACTGAAATATTAAGAATTGTATATCAGTCCGGGGCTGTTTATGATTACCTTAAGGTTCCGGTATCTATATCTGAAAAATTCAGAGAAGCCCAATCGAAGGGAAGATTCATGAATAATGTTATCAAGCGAAGATTTAAATATATTAAAATCAACTGAACCAATCATAATAAAAAATGCCTCCAGTACCGGAGGCATTTATATTTTGTATGACCAACTTTTATTTAATGATCAGTTTAGAAGTTTTGCTATCTTTCCCATTGGAAATCTGAACCATATAAACTCCTTTTTCAAGCTGTTGGTTATTTGTAGGTTTTAAATAAAATTGGCCGTACAAATTATGTACAGCCAGTTTTATAATATATCTTTAAAAAGAATAATTCGGAGCTTCCTGAGTAATAATTACATCATGTGGATGAGATTCCTTCAAACCACTTCCAGTGATCATAACCATCTTGGTATCTTTCTGTAAAGCTTCAATATCTTTAGCCCCGCAGTATCCCATACCCGCTCTTAAACCTCCGGTCAGCTGGAAGATCACATCTTCTAACTTTCCTTTGTGTGGTACTCTTCCTTCAATTCCTTCTGGAACGAACTTTTTAGCCTCACTCTGGAAATATCTTTCTTTTCCTCCTCTCTTCATAGCGGAAAGACTTCCCATTCCCTGGTAAGATTTGAATTTTCTTCCCTGGAAAATAATTTCTTCTCCCGGAGCCTCATCAGTTCCGGCTAAAAGGGAACCAAGCATTACTGCTCCTGCCCCACTTGCGATCGCTTTTACAATATCTCCGGAAAGCTTGATCCCTCCATCGGCAATTACTGTTACGTTTTTGGAAGCTGCATATTCGTATACATTGTAGATCGCAGATAACTGGGGAACCCCAACACCGGCAACCACTCTCGTTGTACAGATAGAGCCAGGTCCAACTCCAACTTTAAGAACGTTAGCTCCAGCTTCAATAAGGTCTTTTGCTGCTTCAGCAGTTACAATATTTCCTCCTACGATATCTAAATCCGGATATGCTTTTCTGATTTCTGAGATTTTATCCAAAACTCCTTTGGAGTGTCCGTGTGCAGAGTCAATAGCCACGATATCAACACCAGCATTTACTAATGCTGCAATTCTGTCCATCGTGTCTTCTCCAACGCCAACACCTGCTCCTACGATAAGACGCCCTTTGTGATCTTTATTGGAATTCGGATATTCCAACTGGTTATCAATATCTTTAATGGTAATTAATCCCACCAGCTTATTGTCTTTATCCACGATCGGAAGCTTTTCAACTCTGCTTTTAAGAAGAATTTCTTTAGCCTGCTCAAGGTTGGTATTTTTATCAGAAGTGATCAGATTTTCCTTGGTCATAATCTCTTCAACCTTCATATCAAGATTTTCCTGATATTTTACATCCCTGTTGGTAATGATTCCTATCAGTACATTATCTGCATCCACTACAGGAAGGCCAGAAATTTTATATTTGGCCATAGTTTCCTTAGCTTCAGCCAAGGTGTGATCTTTAGAAAGGGTAACAGGGTCAGAAATCATTCCGTTTTCTGAACGTTTTACACGGTTCACCTGTGCAGCCTGCTCAGCGATCGTCATGTTTTTATGGATAAAACCCAAACCTCCGACTCTTGCCAGAGCAATAGCCAGATCTCCTTCAGTAACTGTGTCCATCGCAGCAGAAACTATCGGAACATTCAGCGTAATTTTGTCGGTAAGTCTTGATTTTAATGATACCTGGTTAGGTAAAACTTCTGAATAAGAAGGGACTAGAAGAACGTCATCGAAAGTGATGGCTGTCTCTACAATTTTGTTATGAATAGACATCTTTACTTTCTTTGCAAAATTAGGTTATTTTGACGAGATATGAAAATCCTTTTCAATAGTTTAAATAAAATTTAATAATCAATAACTTAAATGAAAAAACCGCTCTTATTAAGAACGGCCTTTCTGTACAAAATAATTAGTATAGTATGAAACTACTTGTTATATCTTTAATGATGCGTACTTATGAACAGTGGTTACTTATCTGTAGCGGCATTAATTACGTTTGAAATATCATCTGCTGTAAAGTTTCCCTTCACATCCACGAAAACCAGTTCTTTATCTGAATTGACAGTAATCATCATATTTTTAATGGTTTCCCCATTCTGCTTTACCCTTACATTGACATTTTCACCGTTATGCTTTATGGTTGCCCATTCTTCAAAGTTATTGTCATTCAGATACCTGGAATATTCGTTCAGCATTTCTTTACTCCCGTTATCTACGGTCATGACTTTTATTTTTGAGACCTTTTTAACCAGAGCAATGACTTCTTCACTTTCACCATCTTCTCTCAAAGCTTTCTTGATAAAAGGTTTTGCCATAAATACAGGTACATTGAAGCTGGCAAATCTTGCTCCTTTAAAATCATACCCGGACTGCTTAAAGAAGTCCATATTAGGTTTTCCTGAAACAATACATGACTGAAGCGTAAGTAATGTAAGGATTCCTAAAAAAATGTTTTTTAAAGTTTTCATGGTTATCATTTTTTAATCGATAGGTTTCAGATTACCTCCGGACATTTTACTGATATTGGATTCTATTTCAGGTCTTCCTCTATATTTCACCATTCCTCCTGAAGAAGCTTTTACTTTCAGTTTTGTGGAAACATTTACCGAAAGGTTTGCCCCGGATGTAGCCTCCACTTCAAGGTTACCCAGCCTCAGATCGTCAGCTTTACAAAGAGCACCGCTGCTGATATCTATTATTCCGGAATCTGCTTTTCCTTCAAAGGCTGTATTGGACCCGCTTGATGCTTTTATCATGATAGTTCCCGCCGTAATTCCTGCTCTTATCACTGCTCCTGATGAAGTTCCAACATCCAGTGTGTTAGAGACCTTAAAGTCTCCTTTCACATTAGCTCCGGATGATGCATCAATAACCAGGTTATTTTCTTTTAAGGAGTTCACTACATTAAAGTTAGCTCCTGAAGAAGCTTTAATATTGTCCATTCTTGGAGAGGAAATGTTAACGCTTAAGTTTTTAAACTTTAAATTCTTTGTTCCCTTATTGTCTACGTAGACTTTCAAAACTCCATTTTCCACTTTTGTAATGATATACTGAAGTTTATCAGAATCAGCGATTACCTTTACGTTGGCAGGACTTTCCTGTTTGAAAACCACATTCACTCCGTCACTTACCTGAATTCCTGAGAACTCGCCTACATTTCTTGCTTCCCCGTTAAGATAAGAGGAATTGTTTTCAGAGGTAAGACTGTTCCTTGTATTGGTCTTGGTATTAGTCTTGGTTTCGCTGGAATTAATGATTTTATTCACATCATCCATAGAAAGCTTTCCATCCAGCATGACCAGGATATTTTCGCCTTTTCCTCCATCAATGCTAAGCAGGAGATCATCCAACATTCCGTCTTTTGCATCAGAAGAAAGAAATTTTATCTTTGATCCGGAATTATTGACAGACATGATCTCATTGTAATTAAGGTTTTTTAAATACATAGAAACATCTTTGCTGAGCCTGGAAAGATTATCCTGAACTTTGCGTCCTTCTGTTGTATTAATATTTTCCGGATTTTCTGTAATAAGGATTTTCAATCCGTTAATTTTCGAAAGCAGAGGCTTGATCTGATCCAGCTGGGAATCATCAATATCAAGGCTGCTCAACATACTGAACATTGGCTTTGCAATTTTAATAGAGGTTACTCCTTCTACCTCCTGGTACCTGTCAAAAAGCATGTCGAACTTATCCCGTTGCCCATACACTGTAAAGAAATGGGAAAAAGCGAGTGCGAATACTATAAATATTTTTTTCATGAGTCAATTTTTATTTTCTTAAGCTGATTATTGTTACCTGATCAGAGCATAATCTATTGTTGTTGTTAATAATCGTCGTCTACTACTGTAGGCTGAGCTAACTTTTCACTAACGTTATTGGCAAATATCTGGAATGAATATTTAGTTACATTGATAGCTTCATCTACATTATCGATCCTTTTACCGTTAACTATGACATAAGAATCCTTATATCCGGTAGAATCTTTTAAAGCTTTATTATTTTTGAATGAAGAGTTACTGACAAACTTCGGTTTTGTTTCTTTTTTCAATCTTCCTCTTTTTGGCAATATCTCATCCAGCACATCCTTTTCCGCTACTGAATTTTCCTGGAAGATAGAATCTTTTCTCGTTCCGGAAATGGAATCGGTATGGTTAACCGCTACCTGTTCCTGATGGTCATTATTCTCTTCAATAAATTTTGATTTCTGCTTCAAAACCTCATCTTTAACCAGCTTTTCTCTTTCCATAACTCCTGTACGGTAATCATTAAAGAAAAAACCAACACTGAAAAGAAGCACTAATCCTGCTGCCATCCAAAACCATTTCGGAAATGAAGGCTTATTTTTTTGGAGCGGAATGATGGGCGCCTCGTTCGTTTCGGAGCCTTCAGCCCCACCTTCTGCTTTCTGAAGAAAATCTTCAAAACTCCAGTCCATCTTTTCTTCCTTTATATCGTGGAAGATCTCATCGTATTTATTCTGAAATTGATCTTTGTTCATAGCTCATCAGTTGTGATATTTGTTCTTTTACTTTTTGTCTCGCCCGCATCAGGTTTACTCTTACTGCGTTTTCTTCCATTTCCAGCATTTCGGAAATTTCCGAGACCTCATATTCTTCTACATCTTTCAGATGGATCACCATTTTCTGCTTTTCCGGGAGCTGGTTGATAAAACCTATAATATGCTCCTTCAGATTATTGATGTCCATGCTGTACAATTCTGAGCGGTGAAGCTGCAAATCTGCAAATCCCAACTTCACATCATGGTGCTTCAGCCGATTCAGACATTCATTCCGGACAGATTTCAAAGCATAGGATTTTAAATTTCCAAACTTCTCCAGCTCTTCTTTCTTCTGCCAGAATTTAATCATCAGATCCTGCACCACATCTTCTGCCTCATCACTGCTCATAACGAATCTTTTCGCAAAACGATACATCTCGTCTTTGAGAATAAACACCGTATTCTTGAAAGTTTCTTGGGTCATGAGTTTTGTTTCTATTAGTAAGACAATTAAAATCTTAATTCTATTACATCATAAATAAAAAAAACTTCAAAATTTTGAAGTTTTAATTTTTATCGATAAGTTTTCGGAGATAAGCAATCTCTGTGTCTTTATCTTTTAGTCTTTGTTCATACTGTTCTATTAATTTTTCAGAAGCATTAATTGTTGCATAATTCTGTGCTATTGCAACATCATTATTATTTTGATTTACAGTAATACTGTCCCCACTTAAAAAATCTAAAACACTTACATCCAGGATTTTTGCAATTTCTTCTACCTGCGAAAAGCCAGGTTTGCTTTTATCATTCTCAAAATTAGAATATGTTTTCTGAGATACACGTAGAACTTCCGCAAGATATTCCTGTGTAAAGTTTTTGTTGATCCTCGCTTTTTTCAGCTTTTCACCTAAAGTCATAGCACAAAGTATTTTCATCAAAATTACATATTTTTTTCTTTTAGAAAAATAATACGGATATCAGTAATTTTTGACTGCATTTTCTCCAATTGTTTTTCACACATTTGTAGAGTTATAAAAAAGAATTATATTTAATAACCTAAAAAACAAATGAAAAATGGGGAAAAAAATTATTCTCAGGTTGCTTTTTCTGACAGCCTTTATGGCTCTTCTATGGTCCTGCCGCAGCGAAGATCTATTTCCACAGGAAAGCCCTGTCGTATCTACTGAAAATCTTAGTGCTGCCAAATATGCTTCCCAGAGCTTATGGAAGGAAGACGAGGTCTATATAGACAAAGTACAGCAGGTTTTCCTGAAGCATGCCAACCTAGAACATGTAAGGACTCAATATGGTGAAATGAATTGGGATTATGCCATGACTTTTGGTAATTTTAATGAAACATATGCATTAGTTCCTATTATTAAAGACAATAAGGTTGTACTTTTAATGGAGGCGGTGCGAACAGGAGATAAAGTGTTTTTTTACGAAAAAGATAATAAGGACCTGATTGAATTTTTTAATCTTGCCGTCTATTCTAATGTCACTAAATATGATGAAGTAATCAATACAAATGAAAGTATATCATCTAAAGTGTCTGCTTTTGTATGTACTACAAGGTGGTTATCAATAGGATGTTCCGATAATGAGCCGAATTGTGTCCCTTATGTAAAATCAGTTACCAATTGTGAATTCCAGGGAGGTGGAGGTATCCCGCCAAAGACATTTGATCCTATTGGAATGGATGGTGGTGGAGATGGAAATAATGGGTATGAATATCCTGATCCGCCCGAAGAACAGGATCCTTGTTCGAAATTGAAAGTAATAACAATCAATCCTACTTTCAAAAATAATATTATAGACCTGGAAGGAAAAACAGGAAATGGATATGAAAGTGGGTATAGAATTGGCATTAATCCTGATGGGTCATTACAAAATCAAATGCTTCAAAACAAACCCGGAACCAGCCAGGTAGATATGAAAATATTTTCAAATACCACTACTTTAATGCATTCTCATTACGATACATTATACCCGATGTTTTCACCAGGAGATATCATTTTATTTAATCAATGGATTGTTTGGGCACAAGGCTGGAATGCCGTAGCAACAAATACTCCTAAAATCCCATTAAATAATCTTACTCTTACTGTAGTAACAAGCAATGGAAATTATTCATTTAATTTTGACGGATCATCTGCAACTGCTTTCCCTAATTATACGCAACAGCAATATGATGATTTAAATGATTTATATGCAAAAAAGTTAAATGAAGCAAGAAGTGTAGCTAATGTAAGTGGTAATGTAACCTATGATATGCAAAAATTAGAAAAACAATTTTTAAACTTTATGGAAACTAAAATGAATATGACCGGACTTGTATTATTTAGAACCACAGATGCTGGAAATACAAAACTTGGTCTTAATACTAATGGAACTTTAAACGAATCAAATTGTCCTTAGAATAAAAACATAAAATTATGAAACAAATATTTTTAATCATACTTTCAATCATTACAATTTCTTGTAAAGCACAAATTTATCCTTTAAATACTAGTTTGGATAATCTTCCTGATAACGCGTACCTAAAAGATACTAATAATGAACTTGATCAATATGTAGGCCTTTGGAAAGGAAATTGGGGCGGTAAAACAATTTATTTAGAATTAAAGAAAGTGAAATATTATTATAGTGGGAATAAACCATTTTATGAAGATAAAATATTTGGTGAAAGAAAAATAATCGCATCAAATGGAACGATAGAAATAGATAGGATTACAAATTTTGATGATCAATCTCCTGAATTTAGAGGTATTGGAAATAGTTTAGTAAACGGAAACTGGAAAAGAATATACTTTTCCCCAAAAAATATGTGTAATAAAAAAGCTTTTCTTGATATTACAAGTTTTACAGGAAACCAAATGACTTTACATTTTGAATATCTTCCAAGTTTTATTGATGAAAATTGCCAACATAATGCATATGTAGAACAGTATGGTGATTTCCCTATCAATTTTCCAAAAGATATTGTGCTAACGAAGCAATAAATGAAAAGTTTTTTATTAATAATCTGTTCGTTAGTTCTGTTGGCTTCGTGTACAGTAAAGAATGTCAATTCTGAGTTCATTCAGTTTAATCATATGAATGCTGTTGTAATAGGAGGAGATAAATTAACAATTACATTGATTCCTACTTATAAAAAGAGAACAAGACCTGTAATAGTAAAAATCTTTAGAAGAGGAGAGTACTTTGATAATAAAAGGATTTCTTATGAGCAGTATCAGCAAATTTCTGATATTATTTTAAACATAAAACAAGAAGAACTAGAATTGCCAAAAAAACAAAATTATCTTATTGGAATCTTAGATGGAGGTAGTAATTCGATTTACTTTAAGAAAGATAATACGGAGAAGAAATTCTATACTCATGGAATTTCAAAAGAATATCACGGGAAATTTTATGAAGTAACAGAACTTATTTTAAAGGCTGCAAACCTTGAAATTAAAAATATTAATTAGACAACAAAAGTCATAATGAAAAAGTAATACAAAACCTCCAAATGGAGGTTTTTATCATTTAATACGTATTAAAAATATGTTTCAGTATAGCTTTATCTTCATCCGTTAATGCCACTTTTCTTCTTGCCATTGCTCTTTCTGCCACTTCATAGGCTTTATCCAGCTTGAATCTTTCATCATCTTTACTTCCACCCCATGAGAAATTCTCCACAAGGTTTGGCGGAAAACCTGGCTTAAATATATTAGAAGCAACTCCTATTACTGTTCCGGTATTCAATTGGGTATTGATCGCTGTTTTAGAGTGGTCACCCATAATAAGACCTGCAAACTGAAGCCCAGTGTCTTCAAAAGCTTTCGTTCTGTAGCTCCACAATTTGACCTGGCTATAGTTATTTTTAAGGTTGGAAGAATTCGTATCTGCCCCGAAATTACACCATTCGCCGATCACGGAATTTCCAACAAAGCCTTCATGTCCTTTACTTGAGTATCCGAATATAATGATATTATTCACTTCGCCTCCCACTTTGCAGTGAGGACCAACAGTCGTGGCACCATAAATTTTTGATCCTAAATTAAACTTGGAATCCTCTCCGAGAGAGATCGGTCCACGGAGATTACAGCCTTCCATCACCTCAGCATTTTTCCCAATATAGATTTTTCCTGTTTTTGTATTGATGGTAGAAAATTCCACCTGGGCACCTTCTTCAATGAAAAGATCTTTTTTATCCCCTAAAAATCCATTGGTGGAAGATAATTCCTGTGAAGTTCTTCCTTCAGTCAGCAAATTGAAATCAAAATCGATGGCAAGATGATTATACGTAAATAAGTCTGCAGGCTTTTTAAAGAAAGTCAGTTTCTCTTTTATATCCGTCATCTTTTCGATTTGGTTTAGAGAAAAACCTTTCATATTGATCCTGGCGGCAATCAGTTCATCTTCGTAAACTAGGGCTTCCCCCTGCTTAAGATCTTTAATCTGCTGAATGACTGTTTCGGTCGGCAGAAAATTAGTGACTAGAAATAAGCTTTCTATATCTTCAGGGGATTTAAATTTATTCTGAAGATAATTTTCGGTAAAGTAAGACACCTCAGTATTTCCTAAGACCTTCTGCCATCGCTCGGAAAAGGTAAGAATTCCGCATCGCATGGCGGCAACAGGACGGGTAAAAGTTAACGGAAGAAAATCTTCCCAATACTGGGCATCTGAAAATACTAATTGCATTGTAATATAGAAGTTAGAGATTAGAAGTTAGAAGTTAGAGATCCAAAGTTGAGATAATGATTTGCTAACAATTTGGAGCATCTAATTTCTGTTCAAAACAAAAATACGAAAATAGCTGGAAATAGAATTTGAAATTTAGATTGCAGAACTCAGGATCAATATGTGCCTTCCAACTAGACCTTACCGTTATTCTAATTTCTAAAATAAAAAAAGTCTCCCAATAAATTGGAAGACTTCAGTATGTTTGGTAACAAAAAATTACTTAGCGAATTTTTTGTATTTGTTCATAAACTTATCAACTCTACCTGCAGTGTCAACTAGTTTCACTTTACCAGTGTAGAAAGGGTGAGAAGTTGAAGAGATTTCCATTTTGATTAATGGGTATTCTTGTCCTTCATATTCGATACTGTCTTTTGTTTCTGCAGTAGATTTGCAAAGAAACACCTCGTCGTTACTCATATCTTTGAAAACAACAAGTCTATAATTTTCTGGGTGGATTCCTTTTTTCATAATACAATTTTTAAAAAATTAAAGTTTGCTTCCGAAATAGTAATGGTATTTCTCTGCTAATTTTAGGTTGCAAAAGTACAACATTTTTTCAAATATACAAATACCAGATTCAATATTTTTTATAGATAAGAAATTCAAAGTATTTTCGTTAAATTTGAAATCTTAAACTTAAATTTCGATGAAAATCAAACTATTACTGGCTTTTTCTTTTTGGATGCTTCTTGTAGCAGTATCGTGCAATAAAGATGATATTACTTTTGATGCTCCATCACAGCAGTTAAGTTTTTCAAGGGACACTGTATTCTGTGATACGGTCTATCATCAGGTACGTTCTGAAACATATTTTGTAAAAGTATATAATAATGAGGATAAGGATGTTTTAATTCCGAGGATCAATCTGGAAAAAGGAAGTGCATCATTATATAGAATCAATGTAGACGGGAAACCAGGCTATGATTTCAAGGATGTACCATTGAGAAAGAAAGACAGTATGTATATTTTTGTGGAAATCGCACCTGAAGCTACCGGACCCGAGGCTATAGCTGAAGACAAGATCCTTTTCAGCAGTGGTGCTGGACAGCAACATGTGACTTTATTTTCCGTTGTTCAGGATGCGGAATTTTTCATCGAAACACCAGGCAATCCTAATGTAATTGCTACCCATACAACATGGAATAATAATAAGGCCAAGATCATCTATGGAGATCTAACCATCAATCCCAATATCACACTGGACATCCAGGCGGGAACTAAAGTTTACTTTCACAAAAACAGCGGTATGAAGGTGTCATCTGGTTCAACCTTAAACATCAACGGAGCTTTTGATAATGAAGTGATCCTGCGTGGAGACAGAAATGACCCATATTATGATACAATTCCCAAGAACTGGAATTCTATCCGAATGGAGCCCAATTCTATCCTCAATATGAATTTTGCAAGACTTTTCGGAGGAACAAGAGGACTGGATATGAAACAAAATACGGCAAATATCAAAAACTCATTCATCCATACTTTCTTTGAATACGGTATTTATGCAGTGGGTTCAACGGTTACGGCTAATAATTTAGTGATGAACAACTGTGGAGAATCGTGTATCGGGATTTTCAGAGGTGGAAATCACAGCTACACCCATGCTACGATTGCGAATTATTCTAAAACAATGGGATCTTTTAACAGGAATGGAATTATGGCAGCCAATGAATGGAAAAATGCCGCAGGAACTACAGAACAGGGAGCGCTTCAACGACTTGATATAAAAAACAGTATCGTCTTTTCAGACAGGGATAATTCGGTTAATTTTGAGCAGACACCCGGACAGCAGTTTGAATTCCTTATTCAAAACTCCCTTATCAAATATTCAGGAGTTCCCGAAGCCGGATTTAATTTTGACACCAGTCCTAATGTAATACAAAGTATTAAAAATCAGGATCCTCAGTTCCTCAATTATTTTGCAGCGAAGATGAACCTACGGGTAAAAACAACATCTCCCGCAAGAGGAAAAGGCAACGTCACTGTAGCCGGAACTGTACCTTTTGATATTGTGAATGTGTCAAGAACAACTAACCCTACCCTTGGAGCCTATCAATAATGGAAATCACAAAGTTGCAGGAACAGGTTGACGAATGGATAAAAACCATAGGAGTCCGCTATTTTAATGAACTGACCAATATGGCTATGCTGACCGAAGAAGTAGGTGAAGTAGCCCGCATCATCGCCAGAAGATATGGTGAACAAAGCGAAAAGGAAAGCGATAAAAACAAAGATCTCGGTGAAGAGCTGGCAGATGTACTGTTTGTTACCTTATGTTTAGCCAATCAGACTGGAGTGAACTTACAGGAAGCTTTCGACAAGAAAATGAAAATCAAAACAGACCGTGATAAAGAACGGCATCAGAACAACGAGAAGTTGAAATAATAAATAGATATGAGATGTCAGATATCAGACTTTAAAACAATCTGATATCTGACGCCTGTTATCTAAATATCTTTTAAATTGCAGAAATAATGAAGTTAGAAAAATCAAAATTAGCATCAGATAAAACAGTTCAGATCAGCGGTTCGAAAAGTATTTCGAATCGTTTGTTGATTTTAGAAAGTTTATTCAAGAATATACAGATCGGGAATCTGTCTAATTCCCAGGACACCCAGCTGCTGAAAAAAGCACTGTCTGAAAATACAGAAACCGTAGACATCCACCACGCAGGAACAGCCATGCGTTTCCTTACTTCTTATTATTCTATCTTTGAAGGGAAAACCACTGTTCTTACAGGATCCAAAAGGATGAAGGAAAGACCCATTAAAAATCTAGTCAACGCATTAAAAGACCTGGGTGTTGAAATTGAATATCTGGAAAATGAAGGCTTCCCACCGCTAAAGATCACAGGAAAGAAAATCACTCAAAAACAGGTCAATGTTCCGGCCAATATATCCAGTCAGTTCATTACTTCCTTGCTTCTGATTGCCGGGAAACTTGAAAACGGACTGGAGATTAACCTGGTGGGTGAAGTTACTTCGAGATCCTATATAGAAATGACGCTGGATATCCTGACAAGATTCGGAATAAAAAACAGCTTTGAAGGAAACACCATTAAAGTGGAGCCGTTTGATGTGAATGGCAAATTGTCCGCCACAAGTTACGAAGTGGAAAGTGACTGGAGCTCGGCTTCGTACTTCTACTCGATCTGTGCACTGGGAAGAAAAACCATCCATCTGAAAAGCTTTTACAAAGAATCCACCCAGGGAGATTCTGCCATTGCCAAGATCTATAAAGACTTTTTCGGTATTGATACGACTTTTACTGAAGACGAACATAAGATTACCCTTCAGCCGGAACCTGATTTTATTTTCCCGGAAAAAATCGTCCTGGATATGAATAACTGCCCGGATATTGCCCAGACACTTTGTGTAACAGCAGCAGCCTTAAAAATTCCTTTTGAAATTTCCGGACTGGGCACTTTAAGGGTAAAAGAAACCGACAGGCTACAGGCCTTATATAATGAACTGAAAAAACTGGGCACTGAAACAGAAATTACAGACCTTACCATCAAATCTGTGAGTTTCGGGGAACCGGAAGAAAATATTTCTATCGCCACTTATCAGGATCATAGAATGGCGATGAGTTTTGCTCCTTTCTGCCTTATTAAAGAACTTACTATTGAAAAGGAGGATGTCGTGGAAAAGTCTTATCCGATGTTCTGGAAAGACCTGAATGACATAATGATTAAAGGATAGTAAGCTTTGAAAAATTCTAATATGATAAAAAAGCATGTATTCTTTTTTTCTCTGTTGATCCCTATGTTTTCATGGGCACAGTATCTGTTGCCTAATGAGGAGACTATTTTTTCATTTCAGACGAAAAATGGTAAGACCATGTCTTTGGTTAAAGATAAAAAGAACAGTTACATTCAATATCGGTTTGGAAGTAAAGACCGTGTAGAAATGGAATTTCCAGCCACAAGAACCCAAGAAAGCTGGAAGCAGTTTGCATACAGCTCTTACCATAGAGGTGGCGGAAAACAAAATGCAGGCATGGACCTCAGCTATCTGACATTTACCAAAAACAACTACAAATATCAACTGTTCAGAACCTATACTGCAGAAGATGAATCGTTTTCTACCGGCATTACCGTCACTGACAGCAAAGGAAAAGAAACTGATATTACAGGAGTTTATAAAACCATCAAAGGCTGCATATGTAATCTGGAAAACACAGATGTTAAGAAAGAGGATTTTGGTTCATAATTTAATCCTGTTAAAATGAAACAACTTTTTTCTCTTGCTGCGTCTTTATTAATTGTAGAATTGTATGCACAGAACCTGAAAGATTTTACAGCACCGAAAGGTTATCAAAAAATTGCCGAAGCCAAAGGAGATCTGGACAAAGACGGACAAGATGAAACGGTAATCATTTTCAATACCGATAAAAAAATTAATACGGATGACCACGATGATTTCCTGAGAACATTCTTTATCCTAAAAAATATAGACGGAAAACTTAAGATCTGGAAACAAAACAATACGGTTCTTTTTTCCAGCGGAATGGGGTTTTATTCAGAAGATAATACGCCACCGGAACTATCTATTAAAAATAACACGCTCTCTATTACCCAAATATTCAATACCAATTCGAGACATACACAGACTTATCAACATACTTTCAGATTTCAGAATGGTGATTTCTACCTCATTGGTTCCCATGGCAGATTTGAAGACACCTGTGAGTTCAATTACCTGACAGAGATCAATTTTTCAACAGGGAAAGTAATTACAGATGAAGAATATTCCTCCTGTGATGATGAAGAAAAGGATATTCCGAAAGATGTTCACAAAGAATTCGTCCATCCATTTAAAACTTTGATCAAAATGAACAATTTCAGAATTGGGGAAAACAAAATTAAAATACCCGGCTTAAAAAAAGAATTGAATTACTGAAAATCAACCAGATAAATAAGCAGAATTTTTATTCTGCTTATTTCTTTTTTACGTTGTCCACATACTTATCCACAGAGTTATCCACATTTATAAATACCTTTTCACTTACCCATTCAAAAAAATAAGATATAGCTGATGATTTTGTTTCTGAACAATTATACCGTAATAAATAATAGAGTTCCTGTTTCTTTTTTTACATTTGCTGAAAATACGGTTTGTGCTGAGACACAGCAGCCGGAAGAAAACAAAAGTCTAAAATTATAAACAATCCAATGACTATTATCATCACTGGAACCTCATCAGGAATAGGTTTTGTACTGGCCGAATATTTCGGAAAAAAAGGCCATAAAGTATACGGTTTAAGCCGGAAACATACGGAAAGTCAGTATTTCAGGTCTATTCCAACAGATGTTACCGATAATACGGCCGTTCAGAATGCTATTGCTGAAGTTTTAAAAACAGAATCAAAGATCGATATACTGATCAACAATGCAGGAATGGGAATGGTAGGGGCTGTGGAAGATTCTACTAAGGAAGACATTTTAAAACTGTTCAACCTGAATCTTGTAGGAGCCGTCCAAATGATGAGTGCCGTTCTTCCGACAATGCGTGAAAATAAGTTCGGAAAAATCATCAATATTTCAAGTATAGGAAGTGAAATGGGACTTCCGTTCCGGGGCTTTTATTCTGCCTCCAAATCAGCTTTGGATAAGGTAACTGAAGCCATGAGGTATGAGGTGTATCCATGGAACATCGATGTATGCTCACTTCATCTTGGCGATATCAAAACAAATATCGCAGAGAACAGAGTAAAAACACAGGTTTCCGAACCGTACAAAAGCATATTTGATAAAGTTTATACCTTGATGAACTCGCATGTAGGAGACGGAACCGAACCTCTTGAAGTGGCAGCTTATGTCGAAAAGCTTTTGGAAAAAAATAAATGGAAAGCTCATTATTATTTCGGTAAATTCGGACAAAAGATTGGTGTTCCGCTGAAATGGATTCTTCCTCAGGGAACCTATGAAAATCTGATGAAAAAATATAATAAACTGGATTAATTTCAGTTATTAAAAAATTATTGAAACTGCTTTTAAACCGTTAAGATATATTGAGTTATTAAGAACTATAAGCATGCTCTGTTAATGGTTTATATAAATTGAACATTGAAGTTATTTCTAAAAATATTTTTTATCCTGTTCTGCGTTTTTGTACAAGCGCAGAAGAAGCAGTATTGGCTTATTGATACGGAAACCAATATCAGAAAAAAGGTAAATGATTCTGTTTCAGCAGTGAAATTTCTGGACTCCCTGTCCCAAAGCAATTACTTCTTCACTAAGCTGAAAGAGGTGAAAGTGAAAGGTGACAGTACAGAAATTTTCTATGATAAAGGAAAAAACTTTAATGAAACCTATGTAGACCTTTCTGATTCTGTTGCCTTGAAATTAAAGATCCAGAAGGATTTTTTTACTAAAAATTTAGATTCAACCAAGAAAAGCATCAACAAAAGATATATTGATGACGGATATTCTTTCAGCCGTCTTAAATCTAAATATAAAGGCCAGAAAAACGGTTATCCTGTCATAGAACTGGATATCAACAAAAATGATAAGCGGAAGATTGACAACTTTGTAGTCAAAGGTTACGAAAGAGTTCCTAAAAGGTTTATGAAAAACCTGGAGAAAGAATTCAAAGGAAAGACTTATGATGACAAAAATCTTCTGGCCATCAGCAAAAATTTTCAAAGCCATGCTTTTGTAACCCTTGAACGGCCTCCCCAAACCTTATTCACTAAAGACTCCACAAGCATTTACCTGTTTATGGAAAAGAAAAAGACCAATACGTTTGATGGGGTGATTGGTTTCGGGAACGATAAAACAGAAAAATTCACATTGAACGGAACCCTGAACGTCAACTTCAGGAATATGTTCAACGGCTTTGAAACTGTCAATCTTTACTGGCAGAGAAACCCTGATAAAGGGCAGACTTTTGATCTTCAGACTGACATTCCTTATCTTCTAAAATCTAATGTAGGGATGAACCTGAAAGTCAATATTTTCAGACAGGATTCTACTTTCGCGAATGTAAAATTCCTTCCTGCTTTCTATTATCATATCAATAACCGCAACAAGATCGGACTCAGAGGCACCCTGGAATCCTCCAGTATCATAGACACTTTATATGTTCAGGGTAAGGATTATAATAAAAAAGGGCTCGGGATCTGGTTTGAAATGACAGAACCTACAGATATTGACCTTTTCCTTTACAAGACAAGGATCAATGCCGGCTATGATTACCTGACAACGACCTATACCAAAGATAATATTAAGGCTAACCAGAATCAGTTTTATTTCTTCGGCGAACATAATTATCATATTTCAGGAAACCATTTTCTCAATATAAAGGCAGAAGGCGCCATGATGGATTCCAAGGTGGAATTCTCCGCCAATGAACTGTATCGTTTTGGAGGCTGGAATTCTATGCGCGGGTTCAATGAGAAATCCCTTGCCGCCGACTTCTATTATTACGCAGGCCTGGAATACCGGTACCTCATTGGAAGTCAGGCATTCTTTGATTTCTTTGGGCAGTACGGACAGCTTAACAACAAATCCTTAAATGTTAAACCTAAACTTTACAGTGTAGGGCTTGGATTCAACTTCTTTATCCCAATCGGATTGATGAGTTTCCAGCTTTCAAACGGTAATGAGTTTGGAAATCCGTTTAAGTTTAACGATATTAAAATCCATTGGGGAATCCTGAGTAGATTTTAAAAAGATCTTCATTCTTATTTATCCACAATCTTCAGCAAATCAATTTTTAATTGATTACTGGTCTGCATTCTTAAATAAAGCATCACAAAACTCAAACTTTGCGTTAAATCATATGTTTTTTTAACGCAAAGTTTAAAGAAGTGTGTTCTATTTCTAGATAAGCAAAGAAGTGGGGTTGCGTCACTGAATAAGCATTCGTTTTCAGTTAGTAAGAAATTTTGATGAAAATGCAATGATTTTTAAAGGCATAATATATAGTATAATAAAAGGAAATATTAAAGTATAACATCCTTTTCAGTTTTATTATTATGTTAAATATTCCTGTTAAAAAATATTAAAATAGTATTTTTATTTTAATACCACATTAAAATACTGGTAACACTACACCGCTAAATTTGTCCTCAAAAAAAATGAAGAAGACTTTAGCTACTTTTGCTGTTTTTTTACTCCCCCTTTACCTTACTGCCCAAGAAATTAACATTTCCGGAAATGTAAAATCCGAAAACGGTTCCAGTGTTTCCGGAGTAAGCATTACCGACAAAAACACCGGGAAAACGACGGTGACGGATGAAAGCGGTAATTTTACAATCTCTGCCAATCCTAAAGACGTCCTTGAATTTTATGCTCCTGATTTTTCAATGTATACTGTGGAGGTTTCTTCCAAAAGACAGTATGCTGTTGTTTTGAAAAAAGCGGATGAGAAACAAATTGAAGGTATCGTTATTACCGCCTTAGGAATTGCCAAAAAGAAAGAAAAGATAGGCTATGCCACCCAGGAAGTTGGCACCAAACAGTTTGAAACCATTACCACTCCGAGTATAGGAAATTTATTCTCAGGACAGGTGGCCGGCCTTAATGTATCCAACCCTACAGGAATGCAGCAGGCTCCGCAATTTACGTTGAGAGGAAATTCCAATCTGGTTTTCGTGATTGATGGGGTAATTGTTGAGAGAGAAGTTTTTCAGAACCTGGATCCCAACAATATTGAAAACATCAATGTTCTGAAAGGAGCAACCGCTTCTGCGCTGTATGGTTCAAGAGGAAGATATGGCGCTGTTTTAATCACCACTAAAAGTGCCAGGAAAAAAGGTTTTTCTGTAGAATTTTCACAAAATACAATGGTGACGGCAGGATTTACCAATCTTCCGAAAACCCAAAACGAGTACGGAAACGGATCACATGGAAAATATGAATTCTGGGACGGAGCTGACGGTGGTGTGAATGATGGTGACATGATCTGGGGTCCGAAATTTGTTCCCGGACTGAAAATTGCGCAGTGGAACAGCCCGATCAGAGATAAGATGACAGGACAGGTGATTCCGTGGTACGGTGCGGTAGCAGGAACTCAGTACAATGACAAATCAAGATATGAAAGAGTGCCTATCGATTGGAAGTATCATGATAACTTAGATATCTTTTTAAAGCCTGCGGTGATCAATAATAACAGTTTTGCAGTAAGCTATAGAAACAATAAAGATATCTACAGGCTATCCGGAAATTTTATGAATTATGACGACAGAATTCCCGGTTCCTATCTTCAGCGCTATGGTGTGAACTTTTCTTCTGAAAATCATTTGGGAGAAAAATTAACCTTCGACACCAAATTCAATTTCAACCAAACATTCACGCCCAATATTCCCAACTACGAATATAATCCAAGCGGGCACATGTACACCATCCTGATCTGGATGGGAGCAGATGTAGACGGAAGAGACCTTAAAAATCACATGTGGATCCCGGGGAAAGAAGGTACTGCACAGGCTAACTGGAATTATGCATGGTACAATAATCCATGGTTCGGAGCCGAATATTACAAGAATAAAAACAGGACCAACATCATTAATGCACAGACTGGCCTGGAATATAAAGCCACTGAAGATTTCTCAGTAAAAGGGAAAATATCCATTGTTGAAAATCACAACAAACAGGAAATATTAAGTCCTTATTCTTACTTCAACTACAGTGCTCCAAGAAGTGGAGGTTATCTCCTTAATGATTCCAAAACATGGAATATGAACTCCGATATCTTAGCCACCTACAAGAAAAAGATATCAGATAACTTCGATTTTACAATCAATGCCGGAGGATCAACATTCTATTATAAGAACGATATCGACAATGCTTCAACAGACGGGCTGAAAATTCCGGAACTGTATACCCTGGAAAACTCTACCGGAGCTATAAAGTATTATGATTATCTTAAGGAAAAGCTGATCTACAGTGCCTATTCAACGATTGATATTGGATTGTACAATGCTTTTTTCATCAATGTTTCAGGACGTAATGACTGGTCTTCTACCCTTCCGAAAGCCAACAGATCTTATTTTTATCCTTCTGCATCGGTAAGTGCGGTTATTTCGAACCTTGTTAATATGCCGGAAGCTGTTAATCTTTTAAAACTTTCAGCTTCGTGGGCCAAGGTAGCTTATGATTTCCAGCCCTATTCGATAAGGAATTATTATCTGAATAATAAAGGAGCCACTTTTAACCGAAATCCGATGTTTAATTATCCTACTATCCTCAATGTGGAAAATTCTTTAAAGCCGGAGCAGACCAAATCTTATGAATTGGGCTTAAGCGCAGGCTTATTCAAGAACAGAGTTACTTTAGATGTTACTTATTTCAGTACATTGGATTATAACAATATCCTGGAATTCCCGGTTGCTCCGTCATCAGGTTTTACTTCGCAGTATGTAAACGGGAACGAGTATACAACAAAAGGTTTAGAGATCTCTTTAGGCCTGGTTCCCGTAAAAACAGCCAATTTTACCTGGAGATCTTTAATCAACTGGAGTACGTATGAACAGAAGCTTACTTCTATTTATGGCGATATGCCGAACTACAACAATATCCAGCTTGGCGAAAGAATGGACAGCTACTATGATTATACCTGGAAGAAATCCCCGGACGGAAAAGTAATTCTGAATGCTGCCACAGGAATGCCTACAAGAGCGGATACCCAAAGTAACCTGGGCCACTTCAACCCGGATTGGACTTTTGGTTTCAATAATACTTTTAAATATAAAAAGTTATCCCTGAATATCGGAATTGACGGAAGCATAGGGGGTGTCATGAGATCCCAGGTCGTAGAAAAAATGTGGTGGGGCGGAAAACATCCGAACTCAACAGCCTACAGAGACCTTGAATATGCCAACCCGGGAACGTATTATTTTGTGCCGGACGGTGTCAATTATAATGCGGCTACCGGAACCTATACCCCACACACAAAGCCAATCAGCTTTCAGGACTGGGCACAGAATTATCCTTATCAGGCAAGGGTAACAGAGGATGAAAGTGAATTGTTTGCAAATGTTTTCGACAGAACTTTTATCAAACTGAGATCTGTAGTCCTGGAATATGATTTTTCTTATCTCCTTAATCCAAAAGGAATGATCAAAAATTTCACAGCCAATATTTCAGCTTACAATCTGGCCATGTGGAAAAAGTCTAAGAATCTTTATTCCGACCCGGATTATCAGCTCAAGAAAGATAACAATGATATCCAGGATCCTTCCAGCAGATGGATAGGAATCGGGTTTAATCTTAAATTTTAATTAAAAAGTATCCTGAACAATGAAAAAGACTATCAATTTTATAGCGAAACCGCAAAATAATACAATGATCAAATGGCTAAAGTCGGCAGCTTTTGCAGGACTGCTGATTCTCACTTCATGCGAGACCGATCTTGACAAAATCAACGAAAACCCTAATGATCAGGCCAGTGTAGATCCTAAAGTTCTCCTGACGTATGTTTCAAAAGATGCTTTCCAGATCAACGGCGACAATATGTATGCCTCAAGAATGATGATCGGTACAGACGGAGAAAACACCTATCAGTATATGAAATGGAACGACGCCTCTTTCGAAGTATACACCAAAGGGCTTCTGAACACAGTAAAAATGATGCAGGAAGCCGAGAAGATCAATAATAAGAACTACACTGCTATTGGTAAATTCTACAGAGCATATTATTTTTTTAATTTAAGTTTAAAATTCGGAAGTATCCCATACACAGAAGCTGCCAAAGGTGAATCCGGAATTACCCAGCCGAAATACGACAGCCAGGAAACAGTAATGGCCGGCATTTTATCAGAACTGAAAGAAGCCAATGATCTCATCAATAGCAATGATAAAATTGAAGGCGATATTATCTATAACGGTGATGCTTCAAAATGGAAAAAGCTGATCAACTCTTTCCGATTGAAGATATTAATAACCATGTCTAAAAAATCTACCCTGGGAAGCTATAATGTAGCCACTGAATTTGCGTCTATTGCAGGAAGCCAGGCATTAATGACATCTATTTCAGATAATGGAGAGCTTAAATTTGCTGATGTGGCAGACAGCAGATATACTATGTTCAATAACAGTGGTTACGGATCAAGTTTATACATGGCTGATTATTTTATTAACCTTTTTAAGGCCAGACAAGACCCACGTCTGTTTACCTTTGCAGCTCAAACTACAGGCGCGAAAGAGGCAGGAAAACCCGTGACAGATTTTACAGGATACAATGGAGGTAACCCAACGTCTTCCTATTCTGACAATGCAGCACTGATTACAGCAAAAAATATCTCTAAGGTAAATGACCGTTTTTATAAAGATCCTACCAATGAGCCTTCTTCTGTCTTAAGTTATTCCGAACTGGAATTTATCCTTGCTGAAGCAGCAGCCAGAGGATGGATCCCGGGACCAGCAAAAACACATTATGACAATGCCATAAAAGCGAGCTTTAGTTTTTATCAGACTTATGTAAAAAATCCGGGACAATATTTTTCAGGGTTTAATGTGAATCAGTATCTGGCAACTCCATTAGTCGTTTACAATGAGGCTGATCCTCTTCAAACCTCTTTGGAAAAGATCATGACTCAAAAATATATGACGATGTTCCATCAGAGCCAATGGACCTCTTATTATGATTATTTAAGAACAGGCTATCCAAATTACCCTCTGCAGACAGGTGTTTCTGCGCCATTCAGATTCAGGTATCCGCAAGCCGAGTACAGCTATAACAGCACCAATTTAAAAGCCGCACTGGCTTCCCAGTACGGAGGAAATGATAATATCAATTCTAAACCATGGTGGCTTCAGTAAGAACTTAATATTTATATAAAAAACAGATAAACCGCAGGAAAATCCAATAACTTGCGGTTTATTTCTTATTTTGATTGAACATGAACAGAAGAGAATTTTTAGAAAAATCAAGCCTTTTGCTGGCCGGGCTGGGAACTTCAAGCGTTCTTCACCCTGCTATTTTAAAAGCACTGGCCATTGAACCGGCAGCACTGTCTACTTTTTATGATGCGGAACATGTAGTGATCCTGATGCAGGAAAACCGTTCTTTTGACCATGCTTTCGGAGCATTGAAAGGAGTAAGGGGCTTCCTTGACAAAAGAGCTTTCATTAAAGAAGATGGACATTCCGTTTTTTTTCAAAAGGATGATGCAGGAAAATATGCTGCTCCTGCAAGATTAGATCTCAGAAATACAAAATCTACGTGGATGAGCTCTCTGCCCCATTCCTGGTCGGATCAGCAGAAAGCATTAAACAAAAGAAAATACGACAAGTGGCTGCAGTTTAAAGCCTCCGGAAATAAAGACTACAAAAGTATTCCGCTTACTTTGGGCTATTATAATCGGGAAGATCTTCCATTTTATTATCAGCTGGCAGATGCATTCACCATATTTGATCAATATTTTTGCTCTTCACTTACAGGAACCACTCCAAACAGACTTTTTCACTGGTCCGGTACTCTCAGGGAGCAACAGAACGGCAAAGTAAAAGCGAATGTCTACAATGAAAACATTGATTATGATAAAGCCAGACAGGCACGCTGGAAAAGCTTTCCTGAATTATTGGAGGAACAGAATGTTTCGTGGAAAATCTACCAGAACGAGATCAGTCTTCCCAAAGGAATGTCCGGAGAACAGGAAGCGTGGCTGAGTAATTTCACCGATAATCCCATTGAATGGTTTTCAAAATTCAATGTCAAGTTTTCAAAAGGCTATCATCAGAATATTCCTAAAATTATTGCT
Organism: Chryseobacterium lathyri; assembly: GCF_019970085.1. Taxonomy (NCBI): domain Bacteria; kingdom Pseudomonadati; phylum Bacteroidota; class Flavobacteriia; order Flavobacteriales; family Weeksellaceae; genus Chryseobacterium; species Chryseobacterium lathyri. The sequence continues at coordinate 392,610 of NZ_JAHXYG010000006.1, forward strand.
TACCTGAAAGAGGAAACCGGAAAAAAACCTGATCAGAAGAAAAAACTGGAAGCAATGATTGCTGAGCTTGAAGAAGACCAGATCAAATACGCTCCCGAAAATTATTCCAAACTTTCACAGCAGGAAAAAAACCTTCACGAAAAAGCCTTTACAACTAATAGTAATGATCCTGACTATTGGAACTTAGAAATCGGAAGTGATGAAAACGGAGAAAGGCTGGTCGTTCCGAAAGGAGATGTACTGTTCCAGTTCCGAAAAGATGTGGAAGAGAAAAAGCTTCCGCTGGTTTCATGGCTGGTGGCGCCTGAGCATTTTTCTGACCATCCGGGATCACCATGGTATGGCGCCTGGTATATTTCGGAGGTTTTAAATATTCTTACCAAAGATCCTGAAACCTGGAAAAAAACCATTTTCATCATCAATTATGATGAAAACGACGGATATTTTGACCACGTTCTTCCATTTGCCCCACCGCTCAACCCGAGCCAACCGGTTGATATGAATGGTAAAGAAGGGGTGGAATATGTGGATAAATCACAGGAATACATGTCTGTTCTTCCATTGAAAGACCATGAAAGAATAGAAGGAACTGTTGGTTTAGGCTACAGGGTTCCGATGATCATTGCATCACCCTGGACGAAAGGCGGCTTTGTCAATTCTGAGGTTTCCGATCATACTTCCGTTCTTCAGTTTCTGGAGAAATTTATTCAGAAAAAATACCGGAAAGATGTTAAAGTTGACACTATCAGCGACTGGAGAAGGGCGATTTGCGGCGATCTGACTTCTGCCTTTAATTCTTCCAATACACAGGCTCCACGGATGGATTATCTGGATCAAAAAGATTATGCAAAGACCATCAATGCTGCCAAAAGCAAGCCTGTTCCGGATCTTAAATGGTATAAAGAAAATGAAATCAGCGACAGTCTTCTTGAAATTCAGGAAAGGGGGATCAAACCTTCCCATCCGCTTCCTTATCATTACCATGTCAATCTGGAAAATAGCAAGATCAAAATGACCAATTTAAAAGAAGCCGGAGTTCCTTTGTTAGTTTATGACAGAATGCAATTGAATAGCAATAATTATCACTTCTCTTATGCCCTTTATTCTAGACAGGAGCTGTCACATACTGTAAATTCCGGAAAATATGATTATGAAGTTTTCGGGCCCAATGGTTTTTTCCGGAAATTCAGCGGAAATAATCCTGACATAGAAGTACAGCTGATTGATAACGGTTTGAAGAATCAGGCAGAATTGGTTTTCAGAAAGAAAAAGGCAAACGTATCTGTTGTTTTGGAAGATCTGTATGAAAAGAAGAAAAAAACAATCGCCTTACATCAAACAGAAGAAAAAATAACAGTTGATCTCAATAAAAATAAAGGCTGGTATGATCTAAAAGTAATATTTGATGATCATATCTGGCATTTTGCCGGAAGAACGGAAACCGGAAAAGTTTCCATTTCAGATCCTCACTGGGCATAACCAAAAAATGATAAGAAGTAAAGCCTTGCACAAATTGTGTAAGGCTTTTGTTATGATTACAATCATAGATTAAGATGCTGGTTTTATATAATTTACATGTAATTATTTTGATGAATAATAGAATATTGTAATGAAATAGTTAATAATATTTAAAAAAGATAATTTTATTGATATTATTGACTGATTTTGATTAAATTCACCTAACTAATTAACAGCGTCATGAAAAAATCAACATTAAGCCTTGCAGTATGTTTTATTACTGCTGCAATTTCCGGCAACTTACAAGCGCAGGATACCAATACTGACAATCACACCATCACAATTTCTATTCCTGAAGTTGCATTGGTAGATATTGAGCCAGCTGCAACGAAGAACATTACATTGGGATTTACAGCTCCAACAGAAGCAGGTAATCCTATTACTCCGACTACTTCCAATAACACCCTTTGGCTGAATTATTCATCTATCAAATCTGTGGCAGACCCTACACGTAATGTATCTGTGAAGGTAAATGCTCTTATTCCCGGAATTGACATCAATGTAACTGCAGCAGCGGCTACAGGTAGTGGTGGAGGTACATTAGGCACACCAGCAGCTCAGCTTACACTGAGTGCAGCAGACCAAACTATTATTTCAGGGATTGGAAGTGCTTACACAGGAAACGGGGCCAATAATGGCCACAACCTTACGTATGCCCTAGCTGCAGGAAGCGGACCTGGAGGAGTAGCGGTATATGCAGATCTGCAGGCAACAGCTAGTACTGTGGCTACGGTAACTTATACGATCGCAGATAACTAATATCATTTCAATTTAAGATAAAACAAGAAGAAGTCGTTTATCAGCTTCTTCTCGGTTTTATATGGTCAACGATTAAATTCTAAACTTTTACATGATTATGATAAAGCGTATTTTTTTTCTGATGTTCCTGATGCTGCAATTTAGCTTTCTACATGCGGGTATCGTGGTCCTGAACGGTCTTACCCATACTTACAAAGTGGAAAACGGAAAAGTATATAAAGGAAAAATTGGGATTGAAAATACAGGAAGCACTCCGCAAAATGTAAAATTATTCTTACAGGATTTCACCTATAAGGCCGACGGATCTATACATTATACCGAAATACGTACTAATAACAGAAGTAATGGCGACTGGATAAAGCTTAATACCAATCTGATCACTCTGAAGGCTAAGGAAAAAACCGAAGTATTTTATGAAATTACCGTTCCCAACCAGCCTGTCGATCCCGGAAGCTATTGGAGCGTTATTATTGTAGAACCTGTAGAAGAGATTAAGCCCAGCAATGATAAAGCAGGAGTAAATATTACTTCTGTGATACGCTACGCTATCCAGGTGATCACTGACTATGAATCTGAAAAAGCAAAACCTGACCTTAAATTTGAAAGTGTAAAAGTAGAGAAAGAAGACGGAAGGCAAACCGCAAAAATTGCCATAGCTAATAACGGCGATCTCTATTGTAAATCCTCTGTAGCCATTGAAATCTACAACCGTAAAACCGGAGAACGATTGGGAAGCTACTCGAGCATTGCAATGGGATTGTTACCCCATACCTCCAAATCATTCCATATTGATATCAGCAAAGTTCCGGCAGATCAATACAAAGCAGTCCTGATTGCCACCGATGAAGAAGAGAATGCATTTGCTCTCAATGTGGAATTAGAAGTTAAGAATGATTAAAACCTGGATTTTATATATCGTCCTACTATCACTATTCCCGGCACATATTTTTTCTCAGCAGCTGCCCAATGCATTGGTCAGTAAAAAAGATAGCCTAATGCCGGGCATGTCTACTTCTATTTCCTTTGCCTTAGAAAACACGTCAGCTGAAAACAAGATATATGATATTACTGTTACTGCTTCAAGTCCTTTCCTCACTCCTATTTTAGAAAAAGCGGAACTCAAAGTACCAGCCAACGAAAAAACAGTTTATATTGTTCCTATCCGAATTGCAGCGGAAGCAGCACAAGGCATATATTCGGTTATTCTACACGGAAGAGATCAATATGACGGAACGGTTTTTACCAAAATCTCCCAGGTTCGTATTTCCGGAAACAGAAAGCTTAGTCTGACTTCATTAAATTCGCCGGAGTTCATCAGAGCCGGTGAAACAATCCGGGCATCTTTTCTTTTAAAAAACAACGGAAATATAACTGAACGACTCATTCTGGAAAGTAAAAATGCCGTAGTTGACCATGATGCATCTATAACTTTAGCCCCGAACGAATCAAAAATAATTAATATCTATAAAATCACGAATGCAGAACTTGGTCAAAATGAATTTCAGAATCTCAACCTTTCCGTTTACTCACCGGACAATCTTAAAGAAAATCAGACAGCCTATGTCAGCGTAAAAGTGATATCGGTAAAACCTGTAGAAGACGATATTTACCACAGGCTTCCTGTTTCCGCTTCCTTATCATTTATCGGGATGAAAAATATGGGCATTTACAATGACGGATTTCAAGGTGAAATATATGGAAAGGGAAGTCTGGACAAAGAAAATAAAAACCAGATCGAAGTTCGCGCTGTATCTCACAATCCTGTAGAATTTAATTCTTTTACTCAGTATGAAGAATATTTTGTTAATTACAAAAGAAATAACTTCTTTGTTCATCTGGGTGATAAAATGTATTCAGCTTCTTTTTTAACTGAATTTGCAAGATACGGCCGTGGAGCAGAAATTCGTTATGATTTAAAAAAAATCAGCTTTGGTGGCTTTTATAATCATCCCAGGTTTTTTCGGGATATTAAGGATGAGTTCAATATTTACTCGACCTTTAAAATCCACAAGGAGTCTGAAATCACTGCAGGATATCTTTACAAAGTTCCGCGGAAGGGAGAAATTAATTTCGGAAATATCAGACTGAATTCTGAAACTCATCTTCCCTACACTGCAGGGAAATTCAAAATTTCAAAAAATATAAGTTTTTCCGGAGAGGCTGCATACAGCAAAAATGAACAATTAGAAGGAACAGCATATATGGCTCAGGCTCAGGCTTCTTTTGAAAAGCTTAACGGCAATGTAATGTACATGCGGGCCAGTCCTGAATTTGCAGGCTACTTTACCAACACCAGCACGTTTAACGGAAACCTGCAGTATAATGTTTCTAAGAAAATTAATGTATTCGCCAATTATGTACAGGATGCCAAAAATTTTCAACGGGATACTTTATTTCTTGCAGCGCCATACAGAAGCTTTCTTCAGTATGGGATACAGTACAAATATCTTCCAACCGGTCTGGTAACGTTTTATAACGGGTTTCAAAAGTATCAGGACCGTCTGGAGCCTAAACAGTTTGATTATTATGAACAATATTTTAAAGTAAGTATTGATCAAAAGGTAGGAATGTTTCAGGTAAACCTTCAGGGACAGCTTGGAAAGACCAATAATTACCTGAGTGGATTTAATGGAAATTCCAGTTTCTATACTACCAATATATCCTTTGAAAAGTTTAGAACTTCCTTCAATCTCTATGCAAGCTATGCCATTACTTCAAGATATCAGTTGCAGAATCAGAAGCAGATTTATTATGGGGCCAGAATCTTCAGCAGGTTTACTGATAAGACCAGTTTAAGTCTTTTTTACCAGAATAACTATATGCCGGAAGAATATTTCAGGGACAGGAATCTTTTTGAAGTATTATTTCATCAGCAGGTTTTTCCTGGCAGCGATATTGATCTTTCGGGCAGGTATTCATTACAGCGCGGTGAGCTGGGTAATAAGGATTTTGTATTTTCTTTACGCTATACTCTGCGCCTTAATGTACCGATAGAAAAAACTGCCGAGTATACTTCTTTGGCAGGAAACATCAGTAACCTGGGGGTGAAAAAGACAGAAGGAATCAAATTAATGCTTGGAAGCCATTTATCCATTACAGACAAAGAAGGGAATTATCTTTTTAAAAATATTGTTCCTGGAGATTATTTTCTTGAAATAGACCGTTCTACAACAGAAATTAATGATATCCCAGATATTTCTTTGCCTGCATCATTGCATCTCATTAATAAAGAGAATACTTTCAATTTCGGACTCACTACTGCATCTACTATTAAAGGGATTATCCTACTTTCTGAAGATGATGAAAAAAATAAATACAGCTTTGTACAGCTTCAGTCTAAAACAGAAAAAAAGAAGAGACAAAGCATCATTATTGAAGTATCAGATGGTGAGCAGACTTACCGCAAAATAGCATTTATTGGAGAAACATTTGATTTTACTTATCTGCGGCCAGGTGAATGGAAAGTGAAACTTTACAGAAACGGTTTGGACAAACGGTATAAAATAGCTGCTGACTCATTTCAATGCAGTCTTAAACCGTCACAAACACAGAATATAGCTATTCATATCGTCAAGCAGCAAAGTGAAATTAAATATCAACAGGAAACAATTAAGGTGGGCTACAATGAAATAAAAAAGAAAAAATGAAATTAAAAGAACCTATAATATATCTGACTTTCTTTATGATCCCCTGCGCAATATTTTCTCAGAGCACTATCGCTGTGACACTTCCTCTTGTGACCTTAATGGATATAGAACCTGCCGGAACATTTACTCTGAATTTTACGGCACCTACTGAGGCTGGCCAGGCTTTAACGGTTCCCCCAGCCAATACTACCAAATGGGTTAATTATACTTCAGCTATTGCATCGGGAGGACTTACGAGAAGAATTACAGCCTCTATAAATCAGTTAATCCCCGGAGTCAGCATAAGAATACAGGCAGCTGCAGCTTCTGGTGCCGGTGGCGGAGTATTAGGGACATCATCCGGGCTAGTTACCCTGTCTACAACTGCTACAAATATCATTACAGGAATAGGTGGTGCATTTACCGGAACCGGAGCTAATAATGGCCACAGATTAACCATCAGCCTTGCTGTGAGCACTTATGCTAATCTTTCTGCCCATACCAATACACCTATTGTTATAACTTATACTATCACGGAATAAAATGAAAAAAGGAATGAACCCTATTGCTATTATAGCTCATCGCAAAATATTTTCTATAAAGTATTATATCTGCTTTACTTTCTTTTTCATATTCTGTTCTCACAGTAAAGCACAATCTGTAACAGTCCCTGTTACCAACTGGAATGCTACCATTCCCGCAATTACAGAAGCGGGAAGTGACTATAGCGGGACTTATAGCAGCCCGACGAACCAGGCTAGCATTAATGTTGGTTTACCGGCATTACTTGGAAGCGTCAAAGTATATGTACATTATGAAGGTAACCCTACCTGGAACAGTTCTTTGGTTTTATCTGCAAAAAGAACAAGCAATGGATCGACACTTTGTGTAGGATGTGCTATATCGGGTGGAACTAATTATATTACCGTTCCTCTTACTGCTGTTGAATTATTCAGAATATCCACTATTTTATCGGTTACATCTTATACTGGTATTAATATACAATACCAGGTAAGCGGTGTATCTGTAACGCTTCCTTCAGCAACTTATAACAGTAGAATAGTTTTTACCGTAAGTAATTAATGAGTGATAAGTTATTAATGATGAATTCCCTAAGGTATAAAAACAAAAAAAGTCTCATACAAACTGTGTTGTATGAGACTTTTAATAAAAACTGGCGGCGGCCTACTCTCCCGCTTTCGCAGTACCATCGGCGCTGGTGGGCTTAACTTCTGTGTTCGGAATGGGAACAGG
>NZ_JAHXYG010000007.1:0-92388 GCF_019970085.1 Chryseobacterium lathyri
CTACTGATGCAGAAGTTAAGGTAAAAGAAAGGTTTGTCTATGATAACCAGAACAGACTGCTGAAGCAATATCATCAGGTAGACACAAATACGGAGGAATTACTGGCTGAAAATACCTACAATGAAATCGGGCAGCTCATTAATAAGAAGACCGGAAATACCTCAGGGGTTCCATTGCAGTCCATAGACTATACCTACAACATCCGGGGCTGGGCTACGAAAGTTAATAATCCTGCGGATCTTAATGGAAAGCTTTTCGGATATGAGCTTAAATATGAAAGTCCTGTTGATGTTTCTGCTGCTCCCGCAAAATATAATGGCAATATCTCGGAATTTGACTGGAGAACAGCCAACGGAAACTTTCTGAGAAGATATGCCTATACATACGATAAGCTAGAAAGGCTGAAAGATGCCTCTTACCGTGAGCCTAATGCTACAGCTCCGGTGAATGACGGATATACCGAAAAGCTTACCTATGACCTGAATGGAAATATCCAAACCTTAAAAAGATACCAGGCTCTCAACAACACCCCTATATTGATAGATGATCTGAAATATGAGGTGTATGAAGGGAACAGGCTGAAAAAGGTGGTTGACAACAATAGCAATCCATCAGGCTATCCATCGGGCGGAAATAGCATTGGTTATGATGTAAATGGTAATATGACCGATCATTTGGATAAAGGTATAAACAGTATCTCATATAATTTTTTAAATTTGCCTAAGGAGGTAAACTTTGCCCAGGATAATAACAAGCTACAGTTTTTATACAGAGCGGATGGAATTAAGCTAAAGAAAGCATATACGTATTTTGCTTCCAAAAGCGGGCTAACGCTCACAAAGAACACCGAATATCTTGACGGGTTCCAGTATGAGCAGGAAGGCGGAAATATAACTCCATATCTTCAGTTTTTCCCGACAGCCGAAGGATATTATGATTTTCAGAAAAAAAGATATGTTTATAACTACGAAGATCATTTAGGAAACATCAGGCTTGCCTATTACAGAGGAAGCAACAATGTAGCGGTAATAGACCGGGAAACCAATTATTATCAGTTGGGAATGGAGTATGAAGGTTTTCAGGGGGCCAATACTCAGCTACCAAGTTATACATATGGTTTCCAGGGGCAGGAAAAGCAAACGGAAACAGGATGGAGTTCTTATAAATGGAGAAATGGGATACCGGAACTCGGAAGGTTTTTTAATGTAGATCCTTTAGCGGAAGATTATAATACATGGTCTACCTATGCATTTAGTGGGAACAGAGTTGTTGATGCGAGAGAGCTTGAAGGTTTAGAGCCTTTAGAAATAAAAAAGACAACCCAAAATTTAATTATTGTCAATCAAGGTTATGTTGGAACGCCACTTTCAGGCAATACACAAGCTCAAAACTATGCTAAATATAATAAAGACGGAGGTATAGATTATGAAGGTATAGGTATGATAAATAATTTAAACAGCTCAAAAAATCAAGTTGGAGTATTTGCCTCAGGAAAGGGAGATGTAACGAAAAATGATATATTAGCATCTGTTCAAAGCTTTAGAAAACAGAGCCCAAATGGCAAATTAATTATGGTAGGACATAGTATGGGAGCAGATAATTTAATCGAGTTGGTTAATGAGCATTCCGAAGTTAAAGTTGATTTATTATTTACATTAGATATTGCTGATGATCCCTTGTCTGGAACTGATGACGATATTATTCCTTCAAATGTTAAGACTGCTGTAAATTATTATAATAAAAATGATGGATTTATGCACAGTGGTATAGGTGGAGAGGATATAGAAGCTAAAGATCCTTCTAAAACTAAAGTATTGAATGTGCCAGTCAGCTCTGCTCACACTCAAATTGATAATAAATATCGATATAATGCATATAATGCAGTAGTAAATGAATTAAATAAAGAAGATAAAAAGAAATAAGATGAAAGATAAAAAGAAAGTAATAATTATTGTATCAATAAATTATATCTATTTTTTATTGATACTAATTTGCTCCAATTATGATTTTGGAATTTTTAGGAGTCTAAGTAGTATGATTGTACTCTTAGTAATTGGTGTTTTATTATCATTATTTAGTTCGATATTCATTAAAAAAATAAGAAAACCTTTTAATTGGATATTTTTTATAATTAATATGCTTATCATTTTGATATACCTATATGAAATATATTTTTATAGAGCTATAGATAATTCATGAATAAATTTCACCATAATTAATCAAATAAACCACTGTAAAAAAACAGTGGTTTATAGTTTAAAAATACACCTTCTATACCCTCGAAAAATAATGGGCTGCCTTCTTTGCAAAAGCAACAATGAACTTGTACTAGACAGAGAAAATTATTATCAATTGGGAGTATGAAGACTATAACAGCATCAACAGCAGCTTCCAAGTTATACTTATGGTTTTCAGGCAGGAAAAGTAAACGGAAACAGGATGGAGTTCTTATAAATGGAGAAATGGTATACCGGAACTGGGAAGAAAGATTCTTTAATGTAGATCCGTTAGCGGAAGATTATAATACATGGTCTACCTATGCATTTAGTGGGAACAGAGTTGTTGATGCGAGAGAGCTTGAAGGTTTAGAGCCCCATGTTTTATTTAATACTAGAGAGAATGCTGCTATAAACTTTGGACAACAATATAATGGTAAATCAATTAAGCAATATAGAGAATATGCCGCAATTATTTATTCTGTGAAAGAATCTGATGGAAAAACTTATTATGCATATAACAAACCGGTAAAAGGGGGTAATGCTGGAGCTACACCTAATCACAAATTACCAAAAGGTACTAGAGCCGGAGGAATTATACACTCCCATGGAGGATATGAAGCTAATTATGATAATAATAATTTTTCTGGTTTACAGGGCGATAAAGGATATGCAGAATATTATGATTTGGATATTTTTGTTTCTACACCAAATGGCTCACTAAAATATTATGATGTAAGCTCAAATACTGAAAAAACAGTTAATGCTAAATTACCAAGCGACCCTAATGACCCAACTAGAAAAAATAAAAAACCGCCAGTAGAAAACCCAAACCCTTCAACTGGTGATTATAAACCTAAACCTATTAAAATATTTCCGGACTCAGATACTTCAACTGACAAATCCAAATCCAAATTAGATGGAGGATTAAAATCAATAGAGGATAAAAAAAGAGAGCAAACACCATTAATAAATAGATCAGGAACCCCAAAAATTAATTAATTATGAGACAATTTTTTTTTATAATACTTACAACTTTACTTATTTGTTGTCAGAACGGAAAATTAAGCAAGAATGAAGATATTAACTCAGACTCGAGTGTAGCAATTTCTCTAGCAGAAGAAAAATGGATTGAGATTTATGGCAAATCGGTAAATGAGCAAAAGCCATTCATTGCAGAAAAGAAAAATGATAGTGTTTGGATTGTTCAAGGAACTTTGCCCAAAAACAGATTAGGGGGTGTTGCCTACGCAGAAGTAAATGTAAAGGCAAAGAAAGTAGTTAAATACACTCACGGAAAGTAATTATAATATTTTTAATTAATAATATTTATAAAATTAGCGTATTAAGTAAATGCGCTAATTTTTTAAAATTTGAATATGATGAAGTTCCTTATAAGTGGAGGAACAGCATCCTGAGCTAGGAAGGTTCTTTAATGTTGATCCTTTAGCGGAAGATTATAACACATGGTCTACCTATGCATTTAGTGGAAATAGGGTTGTTGATGCGAGAGAGCTTGAAGGTTTAGAACCACATGTTTTATTTAATAATAGAGATGATGCTGGAGCAAATTTTGGACAACAATATAATGGAAAGTCAATTCTCAATAAGCGAGAGTATATGGCATTTATTTATTCTAAATTTGTAGATGGAAAAAAATATTATGCTTATAATACTCCGATAAAGGGAAATGAACACGGTATTTCAAAGGATAAAATTAATACCCGGCTACCAGAAGGAGCTACTGCCAGTGCTTATATTCATTCCCACGGAAATGATGATAAAGAATATGATGATGAAAATTTCTCTGGGGAAGTAGGTGAACCAGGAGGAGATATTGGTTATGCAAATAAAATAAAGTTAGATGCATTCCTTGTTACACCTGGAGGATTATTAAAATATTTTGATCAAAGTTCAGGTACAGAAAAAAATTTAAGAAAAAATATGCCGAGTGATCCTAGCTCTTCAGAAAGACAAAATAAAATTGATCCAGTAAAAAATCCTAGTCCTTCTGAAGGTGATCATTTAATAAAACCTAAGAGTTCTCCTAACCGCTCAAAACCTAAGCTAGATGGTGCTTTAAAAGCATTAGATGACGCTAAAAAAAAGAAAACCCATTAAAAAATAAAATTAAACCAAAAAACGAATAGTTATGAAAAATTATATTTTATTATTTATTTTATTTTCTTGCTGTAAAAATGGAGTAATAAATAAAAGTGAAATTGTTGGATCTGATAAAGAAATTGCATTGATTCTTGCTGAAAGAAAATGGAATGAAATTTATGGTAAATCTACAATTAGTAAACAAAAACCATTTATTGTAAAACAGAAAAATGATAGTATTTATACTGTACGTGGGAGTTATCCAGAAGATGTAATAGGTGGTGTTGCTTATGCTGAAATAAATGTAAAAACTAAAAAAGTTATTAAATATACGCATGGAGAATAAATTGGTATATTAAACGTAATATAATTATAATATGAAAACCAAAGGAGATACATTGGCCTATAGTAAACTTTTTTACTTTTTAAAAGACTCTAATAAAGGGGATAGAACAGACACATTAATGTATTATTCAAAAATAATGACTGAGAAATTTAATAGTGAAAATGCATATTTAGATTATTTTGAAGCCCTTTGTGAAAAATATGATATTAAAGTTGATTTTAGCAAGTATTCTTCAATAGATATTTCATCACTGGATAAATCCTCAAAGATAAAAGCTGAAAGCTGGCTAAATAAATGCTAGAAAAGAGAATTATATCTAAAGAACAATTTGATTCAATTAAAAAATAACATTATGAAATTAGCGTATTAATTAATACGCTAATTTTTTTAATTCTATAATTTTTCTGTCTGAAATAGATAATGTAATCTTCAGTAAGCTTATGAATTCATGCGAAAATACTAATCATGATTATAGACAAAGTAAAGGAAGAAGCTTAACTCCTAGACAATTTAAAAAAATAAATGAAGTAATAGAATCCCAACAGCCTAAAAAATAATTTTATGAAAAATCTTATATATTATTTAATAGTATTAATGTTTTTTACTGGATGTAAAAGCAAATCAATAGAAATCAAAAGTGATTGTGGGAATATTTTAGAAGTTCAATATGACAAGAATGGGAAACATACACTTTCAGAAAAGGAAAAATCAAAAAACTATTTAACTATTTATTTTTTAGATGAATTTAATGATCACATAAAAATAAATATTAATCAGAAAGAGGTATTTAATAAAGGGGTCGTTACTGATACTACAAAGTTTGACACCTATTCTTCTGTTTTTACTTATAAATTATCCTCGGAGCAAAATAATTATGTAATAAAAGGTTATTCAGAACGCACTAAAACATGCTTTGAGGTACCAATTAATACAAAATATAGAATTATTTACCTATATTATTACAATAAAAAATGGATAGTTAGATTTTCCAATGAATTAATTGATTTTCAAAACTGATTAATAAAATAAATTAATCCATATTTTAACAAGATAAGACTAAATATGAAAAAAGTTATTTTATTTTTAATCGTATCATTTTTTTGCCAATGTCAACAAAGGCATAATTATACTTTAAGCAAAGAAAATGCAAAACCTAATTTGACAGAATTACAAAAAAAGATAGATATAAAGGGAAATTTTATCAATGTCTTTTTTGAAAATAATTTTGATAATGAAAAAGTTTCTCTGCAATGCGATTCTAAAGAAGTGTTTAATAAAAGTATAACAACAGATAATACAATTAATTTAGCAGATTATTACTTACAAAAATCAAACTGTGAAAAATTAACTGCCAATATAGGAGATCAGAAAATTCTTTTTAAAAGGAAAGATATTGCAAATTATAAATATCTCTATATTAGTAAAAAGAATGATAGTATTAGTCTAGTATTATCAAATACCCCACATATATATTATTAAGTGAAATAGAATATAGATTATTAATATTCTAGTGGAGTTATATTTTCTAATTATTAATGATTTTCAGTCGTTTCATAATTTATTGAAACGGCTGAAAATATAAAACTCTTTAATATTGATACTAGAAATAGAAGTAGAAAATATGAAAACAAACAACATAGATGATGTTTTTCACTTAGTGAGATCTAATCAATTGGAAGAGCTTAAATTAAATGTTAATGCTAGTAACGTAAATCAATTTGTGAATGAATATCAACAGAATCTTCTTCATGAAACTATATCCAGAGGTTCTTTGCAAATAACAGAATATTTAATAGAATGCAATATAGACGTAAATAAATCTGATAAAGATGGTAAGGTTCCTTTGCATTATAGCACAGCATTCAATAATTATGAAATTACGAAATTGTTACTTGAAAAGGATAATATTGAAAAAGATGTAAAGGATATTCATGGTAATAATCCATTATGGGTTGCTGTTTTCAATGCTAAAAGATTTTATGATGTTGTAAAGATTTTAAAACAACATGGGGCAGATCCAAATTCAAAAAATAACAGTAATAGATCGCCTTTGGATTTTGCGAAGCAAATTGAAGATGAAGATTTAGTAGAAATTTTGACTTCTTAAATATAATCTAGAGAATTACTTCAAATTATGAAAGCCATTATAATACTTTTTCACTTTTTCTTTTTTCTAAACTTGACAACGAGTGACATTCTATCTTGTAAGGATTTTAAAAAAGGAAAGTTTGAAATTCTCAATAAAAAAACAAAAAAAAATATATTATTGAGAGAACAGGAGCTTTTCAAATAGAGCAAATTTTTGATATTGCAACTAATGAGAAAATAACAAGAGATAAATTTTATAAAATGGTATGGATAAATGATTGTGAGTATAATTTAATTCCTGTGATTTCTAAAAGTAGCGATGAATTTGATTTATATGTAAATGCAAGAGGTGGTTACAGATGTAGTATTATAGCTTTAAAAGGAGATTGTGCAGTTATTGAGACAAACTTTGAAAATGAAAAATTCACCTCAGAAATATGTAAGGCTCGAAAATAGAGAATATGAATAGTAAAGAAATTGAAAATGTCTTGAAATTAGAACCTTTTAAAAGGTATGAATACTTTATTAAGAAAGTCGCTGATTTTGAACAGCTTTGGACAATTGTTGACGAGGATGGTGATTATGCCATCTCAGAAGTTGATGAGTTTAGTCTCATAACCTTTTGGCCCGCCGAAGAATTTGTTTCTTTAGATCTGCAAGAAGATTGGGAGGATTGTACTCCCCTTAAATTGACTTTAGATGATTTGAGAGATAATATATTTGATGTTATTAATTCTGAAAATTATTTAATAAATGTATTTCCAGTAAATGGAACATCTGGATTTGTAGTGAATCTCGAAGAATTTAGCAGAGACCTAAATGAAGAATTAAATAAGATTGAATAAATTAGTAAGGTCACAGTGGCCTTTATTATCAAATAATAAACAATGAACCATTATTAGAATGAGCATTAGAGTTAATAAAGAAAAAATAAATCAATGGCTTAGAAATACTTCAGTAATGCTAAATAAGCCTTATAAACCTGTTAATAATCCCCCATTCGCAATACTTATTACAACAGGAGTAATCTATACATTAGGATTATTTTATCTATGGGCTTTTTTTGATTTTTACAATATCCGATACTTTTTATATTTTGATTTAAAGGATTCACTTGCTGTTCTATATGAAAAACTGATGCTCATAGTTTTTATTAGTATTGTTATATCTCCATTTTTAATCATCTTACATCCCAAATTAACAGGGACTAAGAAGAGGAACTCGAAGGCTAAGAGCAAGTTTTCAAACTTGTCCATTGCTTTAGTAATGCTTATCTTTTTAGGAGTGATACTGGTTTTTTTACAAGTCTATGAATTTGCATACATATTTATAATTCTTTTTTTGGTTATGGCAGCGGGCTCTGGATATGTTTATTTATATGAATATCCCAGCTTGGGAATTTGTATGTTATTATCTGTACTATTTTTATTCGTTTTTAGTGTTGCAAAAATTGAAGCAAAACATGCAACCAAAGCAAAATTAAAAACAAACATTGTCCTAAAAAGCCATTCTGAAGTTCCTATCCTGAGAGAAAATGACAGTTGTAAATATTTAATATTCAAAACATCAAATTATTATTTCATTAAGGATGATTGTAGACATTTGATCATTACTTACAATGCCTCATCAGGTGAAATGACAAGCTTTACACCTAAATAAATCAAAACTACATCTTATTGGAAGTTTTTTTAGTTCTCCACTCTAGTGAAAGTAAAAATTTATTTTGTTCAGAAATGTTTGTTATAAGGATTGAAATAATCTTAATTAAATCTAAGTTAATCTTTGTTGTTGGGAAAATGTTGGGAAGAATTTAAAATTAAAAGCCGTAAAACTTTATTAGATAAAGCATTACGACTTTTTGTTGTGGTCCCACCTGGGCTCGAACCAGGGACCACCTGATTATGAGTCAGGTGCTCTAACCAACTGAGCTATAGGACCTCAAAACTTGGTTAAATTTTGTGATTGCAAAAATAGCAAAATTTCTTTCACTACAAAACTTTTTATTG
Source organism: Chryseobacterium lathyri (assembly GCF_019970085.1). NCBI lineage: Bacteria > Pseudomonadati > Bacteroidota > Flavobacteriia > Flavobacteriales > Weeksellaceae > Chryseobacterium > Chryseobacterium lathyri. The sequence goes on from NZ_JAHXYG010000007.1 coordinate 8,760, forward strand.
CTTTTCTTGACAAAGTTCTACCAACACTCCGTTCGTGGATTTTGGGTGCAGGAAGACAACTAATTTGTTATCAGCACCTTCTTTAGGTTCTTCGGAGATAAACTGAAATCCTTCTTTTTTTAATCTTTCAATCTCTTCAAGGATATTTTCTACACCAAATGCCAAATGATGGATACCTTCACCTTTTTTATCAATAAACTTCGAGATCGGGCTTTCCGGATTACTGGCTTCTAACAACTCTATTTTACTTCCTCCCGCTCCGTAAAAAGAAGTGACAACCCCTTCCCTTTCTACACTTTCTTTTTTATAAGATTCTTTTCCTAACAGTTTGGTAAAAAGGTCATCAGAAATTCCTAAAGATTTTACGGCAATACCAATATGTTCTAGCTTCATAAATACTAATAAATATAATTAAATCGTAAATTTGATACCGGAGCTGAATTTCAAAGGTATCAATTCAAACAAAAGTACTAAATTTGCATAACTTATGGAAAGTAACAGACAAAGAAAAGTAGCACAGATCATCCAGGAAGACTTCGCAGAGCTTTTCCGCAAACAGGCTTCAGAAAGCAAGCAGAGCATATTGGTATCCGTTTCAGATGTAAAAGTATCGGCAGATCTGGGTATTGCCAAAATTTATTTAAGTATTTTCCCGCAGGAATTCCGTTCCGCGGTGATGAAGGAAATTGAAGAAAACAAACCTCAGTACAGAAATTTTATTGGCCAGAAAATGGCAAAACAGGTACGTATAATTCCGCAGCTTAACTTTTATCTGGACACCGCTCTTGATGATGTTGAAAAATTGGAAAGAGAATTAAGAGGCGAAGGTGACAATCCGGTTTTATAAATCTTGAAAAATATTGCATTTTACATAGCATCCAGATACCTTTTGGCTAAAAAGGGAAGCACTGCCGTGACGTTCATAACGTGGCTTTCGGTAGGGGCCATGACGGTTGCTGTGACTGCAATGTTTGTAATCATTTCAGTGTTTTCAGGCCTTGAGACCCTGAACAAAGACCTTATTTCCAATCTTCATGCTGATCTCACCCTGAAAAGTATTTCAGGAAAAACAGTGAAAGATCTGGATCAGGTCACTACAGTTTTAAAAAACAATAAGGCAATCAGTAGTTTTTCCCGCGTCATTGAGGAAAAAGTATATGTCAATTATAAAGGTAAAGGTGATATTGCCTATTTAAGAGGAGTTGATTCCGCTTATATAAAAGTCAATCCCATTGATAAAGATGTATTCTATGGCACTTATCCAAGTTTCCAGTACTCCAATGAAGTGTTAATGGAAACAAACCTGCACAACAGGCTTTCAATTCCTATAGATTCTACAAGCAATTACGCTACTATCTTTATGCCCAAGCCGGGAACCGGTATCATTAACAAAGAGGAAGACATCTATAATAAAAGAGATTTTCTGGTAACAGGAGTTTTCCCGGGAAAAGAACAGCTGGACAGTTATATCATTGCCCCAATAGAGCTTACAGAGGAATTACTCAGCCTGCCAAAAAAATCAGCGTACCAGATTGTCATCAAATTAAAAAATCCGGAAAATGCTGATGCCGTAAAACAGAGCCTTCTTACTTCATTGGGAAAAAATATTGAAATAAAAACCAAGGAAGAAGAAAATGCAGCGTTCTGGAAGATGATCAATACGGAAAAGATGTTCATCTATCTCATCTTTGCCCTGGTGATTTTCATTACGACCTTCAATCTGGCCGGAGCTATTATCATTCTTCAGCTTGATAAAAGAGAACAGTCCAGATCCCTTATTTCACTGGGCTTTCCGATCAGCCATTTAAGAATGACCTATTTCTATACCGGGCTTCTTATCGTGATTTCCGGAGTAATCTCTGGCCTGATCGCAGGAACCCTACTCTGCTATTTTCAACTTTATACGGAATTCTTCAGAGCTAATGAAATGCTCCCTTTCCCTGTAAAAATTGTTGGAAAAAATTATCTTATCGTGGCTTTCACTGCCTCCTTGTTTGGGATCATTATTTCCTGGTTTTTTTCCAAAATCAGCAAAGACTATATTACTAAAAGTTAATATATCCGATTTGAAATAAAATCAGCTTCATTTTCAATTTTTTGTACCTTTACGGCCCAATTTTTTTTAAATGAAACGAATTTTATCTTTTTTTCTGCTGAGTGCTGTATTTATTTTCGCTTCAGCTCAGGCTCCTGCCGGTTATTATGATAATGCTGCAGGCTATACAGGTGCCCCACTTAAAACGGCTCTTAAAAATATAATTAAACAAGGACATCAGGACCATGGCTACGGCGGCCTGTGGACAGCCTATGCAACTACTGACCGCGACTTTTTTTACGAAAATGACGGAACGATTTTGGATATTTATTCCGAAAACCCGAACGGACCGGATTTTTACGCATATACTTTAGGTACAAACCAATGTGGCGGCAGTGGTTATAACGGTGAAGGTGACTGCTACAACAGAGAGCACATTGTACCTCAAAGCCTATTCAGTTCAGCCAGTCCAATGGTAGCAGATATCCATTTCATCCGTGCCACCGATGGAAAAGTGAATGGTATGAGATCAAACTACCCTTTTGGTAAAGTACAGACTGCCTCTTATACATCATATAACGGATCTAAACTTGGAAATTCAATATCACCGGGATATGGGGGAACTGTATTTGAGCCTATCGATGCTTTTAAAGGTGACGTAGCCAGAATGATCTTCTATTTTGTAACGAGATATGAAGCTGAACTTCCAGGTTTCAGTACCGGAAATATGCTGGGTGGATCTACCTATCCTGGGCTTCAGACATGGGAACTGAATCAGCTTTTGGCATGGCATATAATGGATCCCGTTTCATCTGAAGAAATTGCCAGAAATAATGCATCTTATACTTATCAGGGAAACAGAAATCCATTTATAGACAATCCTTCTTATGCTGAGCAGATCTGGGGAACACCGGTTATAGACACACAGGCTCCAACTGCTGCGACCAATCTTATTACCCAGAACCCAACTTCGAATACGATTTCTTTAAGCTGGACTGCTGCTACAGATAATGTTGGTGTTACAGCTTATGATGTTTATGCTAACGGAATACTGAAAACTACAGTTGCAGGAACTACAGCTACTGTTCAGGGACTATCTCCGTCTACTACCTATACTTTCTATGTGATTGCTAAGGACGCTTCAGGAAACTCTTCTCCACAAAGTAATTCTGCAGACGGAACAACTCTCGCAGGGCAGCCTGGCGGAAATACAAGCTGTGGAACTGAAAACTTTGAGAATATTCCGGCATCAGATTCCCAATATTCAACAAGAACATGGACAAACAATAATATTTCATGGACAGCTAACTTCGCAAGAACAGACCAGACCATTAACGGAAGAGCAATTACTATTCAAGGTGGAGATTTGACAAGTTCTACAATTTCAGGAGGAGTACAGTCTATAACAATAACCACTCAACGAAAATTCACGACGGGTTCAAATGGTAATTTAAATATTGAAGTTAATGGGACTGTGATAGGAACTGTTCCATACAGCACAACAGTAACTACAACAACAGTTAACGCAAATATCAGTGGAAATGCAATTATTAAGATCACTAACCCTGGTTCAAACAGAGTTGCCATAGATGACCTTACATGGACATGTTTCGGTTCACTGGGAACTTCTGACATTAAAAAAGACAATTCTGAATTCATCATCTACCCTAACCCGGTAAAAAACAATGAATTATTTGTAAAAGGTGAAAACTTAAGCAAAATTTCAAAAGCTGAGATCTATGATCTTTCTGGAAAACTGATAGAAGTTATTGCAAATCCTTTCAAAAACTCCAATAAGATCAATATTAAAGGACTTACTAAAGGAAACTATATATTGAAAACAGACCGGTTCTCCACAAAATTCATGGTAGACTAAACCGTAAAAATATTTGATAATAAAGACCGATTTATTCGGTCTTTTTTTTATTTTTGATACATGGATTCCAATAAAAAATTAGGGCTGATAGGAAAGAATATTTCCTATTCCTTTTCCAAAAAATTCTTTGAAGACAAGTTCCAGAAGCTGATGCTGAAAGACTTTACCTACGATATTTTTGACCTCAATGAAATTGATGAAGTAGAAACCCTTCTGAATGATCCTGAACTTTTAGGATTCAATGTTACTATTCCTTACAAAGAAAGGGTCGTTGACTATCTTGACGAACTTAGCGACGAAGCAGAAAAGATTGGTGCCGTCAATTGTGTTCTGATCAGAGATGGTAAAAAAACAGGTTACAATACTGATGCTTTTGGTTTTGAAAAAACACTTCTGCTCCACAAAAAATCCCATCAGGACAAAGCATTGATTCTGGGAAACGGAGGTGCTGCAAAAGCTGTGAAATATATTATGGATAAGCATGGAATTCCATCCGTTACTATTTCCAGAAATTCCGAAATCAATTTCATGAATCTGGACAGGGAGACGGTCCGCGACCATAAGATCATCATCCAGTGTACTCCTGTAGGGACATTCCCAAATGTAGAAGACTGCCTGGAATTCCCTTTTGAAGGAATCACCCCGGAACACCTGATTATTGACTTGATCTACAACCCGAATTACACCCAGTTCATCATTAAAGCCTCCGAAAAAGGAGCCAAAACAGTGAATGGTTATTATATGCTTGAGCAGCAAGCAGAAAAAGCTTGGGAAATTTGGAATTTTCAAAAAAAATAAACTAAATTAGTACCTTAATTGGCTTTACTGCTATATACAAAAGGATATTAACGCCACTCACATAAAAGATTTGCTATGATTACAGAAAACAATCTTTCTGAAAACGAAGAAAACAAAAATTCTAACGAAGTATCTCAAGAAGAAACATCCGAAACACCTGTACCTCATGGTGAAAGCGCTCATGAAGATGACGCAGAACACCTGGAAGAGGATCATGCTGATGATATTTCCCTGGCCGATGCTTTAAAAGAAATGGAAACCATCATCAACTCGGCTAATGCAGGCGAGAATTTCAAAAGATTCAATCAGTTAAAAGAAAAAGCAGGTCATTACATTCATGATGAAGTGGAAGACAAAAAGCATGAGTATGTAGAAGGTGGGAATCCTCCTGAAAACTTCAGCTACGAGCATCCTTTACAGTCCAAATTCTCCGCTCTGGTTAATATTTTCAGAGAAAAACATGACAGCTACCAGAAATCTCAGGATGAAGAGCAGAAAAAAAACCTTGAGCACCGCCAGAATATCATAGAAAGACTTAAAAACCTTTATACCAATTCTGAACCGGGAACCAATCTCTTCAAATCCATCCGTGAAATCAAAGAAGAATGGTCAAAAGCCGGCCAGGTTGCAAAATCTGAATTCAAGATCCTTAATAATAATTACTTCCACCATCTGAACCAGTTTTATCAGATGCTGGACCTGAATAAAGAATTTCTGGAGCAGGAATTCAGCCATAATTTAGAGAAAAGACAGCATATCATTGCGCGTGCTAAAGAACTGGAAAGTGAGCCTGTAATTCAGAAAGCCCTGAACGAGCTTCAGTATCTTCACAAGCTTTGGAAAGAAGAAGCTGAGCCTGTAGCAGAAGAATTCCGTGAAAAAACATGGGAAGAGTTCAAAGAAATCTCCAACAAGATCCACGAAAGAAAATCTGAGCTCTCTGCAGCTATTGAAGGCGAACAGAATGATAATCTTGAAAAGAAAAACCAGATCATCGAAGAGATCAAAAAGTTATCTGAACCTTCCGAAACTCCTAACCACAGCTACTGGCAGAATTCTATCAAAAGAGTTGAAGACCTTCGTACTGAATTCTTAAAAACAGGAAGTGTTCCAAGAAAATTATCCAACCAGAACTGGAATGATTTCAAAACAACACTCAGAGCTTTCAATACAACAAAAAATAATTATTATAAATCTCTCAAAGGTTCCCAGCAAACCAATCTGGAAGAGAAATTAAAACTGATCCAGACTGCACAGGACAATATGAACAATGAAGAATGGGATATTGCCGTTCCTCTGTTCAAAAAGCTTCAGGAAGACTGGAAAAAAATCGGACACGTTCCAAAGAGCATGACCAATAAAATCTGGGACGAATTCCGTGATGCCTGTAATACGTTCTTCAATAATTACAGAGAGAAAAACAATGCTTCTAATGATAATTGGAAAGAGAACTATAAACAGAAAAAAGAAATTCTCGAGGACCTGAAAACCGTTTCCAATGACGAAGGCAGTATTGAAAGAATAGAAGCAATAAAAACCGCCTGGAACAACATCGGGAAAGTACCGAGAGACAAAATCTCAATCAATACCGAGTTCAACAGAACGTTAAGAGAAAAGCTGAAGCTAAATAAGATCAACGAACTTGAGCTGAAAGAAGAAGGTTTAACAGAAAACCAGCTTACAGACAAGGCAAGAAAGATCAAGAGCCAAATTTCTGACCTTGAGGGTGAGATTGTAAAACTGGAAAATAATCTAGCATTCTTTAACAAGCCGTCAAGAGAAAATCCTCTTCTTAGAGATACATTCAATACAATCGACGAGAAGAAGGCTCATCTGGAAACCTTAAAACAGAATCTTCACAATATCATTGCCGGAGATTAATCTATTAAACAATATAAAAAAGGCGAAGCAAAGAAATTTGTCTTCGCTTTTTCTTTTTACTTTATGAACAACGACGAATTATACATAAAAAGATGCATTGAACTTGCTCAAAAAGCACTGGGCAAAACCTACCCCAACCCTCTTGTAGGCAGCGTGATTGTCCATAACGGGAAAATCATCGGGGAAGGATACCATCATAAAGCCGGAGAAAACCACGCTGAGATTAACGCGATCAATTCTGTAGAAAATAAAGATCTTATACCCGAATCTACGATCTATGTTTCACTGGAGCCCTGCGCCCATTACGGTAAAACGCCACCATGTGCTTTAAAAATTAAAGAACTTGGTTTCAGGAAAGTTGTCATTGGCGCCATGGATTCTCATGACAAAGTGAACGGGAAAGGGAAAAAAATCATTCAGGATGCAGGTATTGAAGCGGTTTCAGGAATACTGGAAAAAGAATGTATCGAGCTGAATAAAAGATTTTTTACCTATCATGAAAAGAAAAGACCTTACATTATCCTGAAATGGGCCGAATCAGGAGACGGGTTTTTAGATAAGGATTTTAAACCAACAGCCATTTCAAATTCTCTGGCCAATCAATTTGTACATCAACTAAGAGCCGACGAACATGCTATTTTAGTGGGAACACAAACTGCTTTAAATGACAACCCAAGCCTGACCGTAAGAAATGCTGAAGGAATAAATCCTATAAGAATACTCATTGATTTTGATATGAAAGTACCGGAAAATTTCAAAATCTATAATGATGAAGCAACAACTTTGGTAATCAACAGCAAAAAAGAAGGAACTGAAAACAACATTAAATTTATCAAAGTAGGAAAAGAGAATTTTCTGCAGGATCTGATGGCTGCACTTTATAAGGAACAGATACAATCCATCATTATAGAAGGAGGCAGCTATACCCTATTACAATTCATCAATGAAGAACTTTGGGATGAAGCTATTGTAATTCAAAACGAAAACCTGAAACTGGAGAATGGGACTAAAGCACCTAAACTAGATTTGAGGCCTTACGAGAGTAAAACCATTAGAGATAATATCATTTTATTTTATCAGCCCAATAACTTAGATTAGCATCATATAATTTAAAATATTTTTAAGTCATTTATGTACATGATACCAACAATATCTTCAAAAGACTGATTTAACATAATAAAACTCCCGCAAAATTATATTTTCAGTTGAAATTAATTAAGTAACTTAACGGTGAATTAAATAATTAAACTCTAAATTATCATGAAAAACTTAAAGAAAATTTCAAGAACCGGTTTAAAAAATATTAGCGGTGGTGCATTTGTATTTGTAGACTGTACTTTACCTACCGGGGAATCTACCAGATGCAGAGACAAGTGTCCTCAGGATTATTGCGGGCCGACAAGCTATATGTGTCTACTTCCTTTAGATTATTGCGGATCATAGGGAGGATTCAATATCACATTAAAAGATTTAGGAAGCTGTCAAATATTGATGGCTTCTTTATTTATGATTGCGTAACTTATGTTGTATTTATACTTTTGCATTGATAAAGCCGGCTATAATGACGTTCGAATATAAAACCATAGAAAAACCCATAGAAAATACTTTATTAAAAGAAAAAGGAAGCAAATTCATTGGATTTGCCTTTCCGGTCAATAATGAAAGGGAGCTGAAAGAAGCATTGGAAAAAATCCGGACAGAACACCCTAAGGCTACCCATCACTGTTACGCTTTCAGAATGGGCCTGGAAGGTGAAAACTATCGGGCAAATGATGACGGTGAGCCATCAGGAAGTGCAGGTCTTCCTATCTACAATCAGCTTTTAGCACACGAAATCACCAACGTTCTGGTTATATCAGTCCGTTATTATGGCGGAACAAAACTCGGGGTTTCAGGGCTTGTAAAAGCCTATAAAGAATGTGCAAAGATCACATTGGAAGAGGCCAATATCATCACAAGAGAGCTTGAAACAGAAATTGAAATCCAGTTCAACTTCAATCAGCAGAATACTATTTTTACCCTGCTTTCCAAATTTGATGCTAGGGTTCTGAATTTTGATGCTAATGAAAACTGCATCCTCACTGCATCTTTAAAATTAGCCCAAAAAGAAAGCATTTCAGATAAATTATCCGAAATGCAGTATGTTTCATTTGAATTTAAAGATTAATTCCTTCTTCCACCAAGGAGTAATGAACCCCAATAAAGAAGCTGAGCCAGTGATCCAAGGGCTGCCACAACATACGTTCTTGCTGCCCATTTTAAACTGTCCTGTACTCCTACAAATTCTTCCTGGGTAACCGTTCCCGTGTCTTTAATCCACTTCATTGCTCGGTTACTGGCATCATATTCCACCGGAAGGGTTACAAAAGCAAAAAGTGTAGTCAATGCAAACATTGCCACTCCTATCGCCAGAACCGTCGTATTTCCGTTGGGATCATCAATAGATCTTGTTGCTGCCATAATCCCAATACCTGCGATAAGGACAAACTGCATCAGATTAGAACTTATATTCACAACAGGAACCAGCTTTGAACGCAGGTTCAGCATCGAATATCCTACAGCATGCTGCACTGCATGCCCACATTCATGCGCAGCCACAGCCGCAGCAGCTGCATTTCTCTGCATATAGACTCCTTCTGAAAGGTTAACTGTTTTATCTGCCGGGTTATAGTGATCCGTCAGCTGGCCGGGAACAGAAATTACCTGTACATCAGTGATTCCATTATCTCTCAGCATTTTTTCTGCTATCTCTTTCCCTGAAAGCCCATTTCTAAGATGTACATTGGAATAGTATTCAAATTTCGATTTTAATCTGGACGAAACCCACCAGCTTATCAGCATTGAAACACCGATAATAATATAATAACCCATCATTTTATATAGATTTTTTGTGTTTAATTTTAAACATAATGATGTAAAAACTGTGCCAAAGTATTACATTTTATTATCTATATTTGCTCTCTAATTATCCCTTTATCTATGTCTAAAGTTTCAGTTATTGAAGTGAAAAATCAAGACGAATTAAAAAAATTCGTAAGATTTCCAATGGATCTTTATAAAAACAATCCCTATTATGTTCCTTCCTTTATTAAAGACGAATTTAAAATTTGGGACGCAAAAGAAAATCCGGCTTTAAATTATTCAAAATCCAGGCAGTTTCTTGCCCTGAAAGACAATAAAGTAGTTGGAAGAATAGCCGTGATCATCAATCACAAGGAAGAAAAGGAATTAGGCATCAGAAAAGTACGTTTCGGATGGATTGATTTTATTGATGATAAAGAAGTTTCTCAGGCGCTGATCCAAAAAGCAATAGATTACGCCAAGGAAAATAATATTGATAAAATTGAGGGCCCAATGGGCTTTACCAATCTTGATAAAGCAGGCATGCTTACCATGGGTTTTGATAAGCTGGCCACCATGATTGGAATCTATAATTATGAATACTACCCAAAACACATGGAAGATCTTGGATTGACCAAAGAAAAAGAATGGGTGGAGTATGAAATGAATTTCCCAAAGGTTTTACCTGAAAAAGTAGAAAAATTCAGTGGTCTGATTGCTCAGAAATACAAACTTAAAGTTCTCAATTTCAAATCAAAACAGGAGATTCTTCCGTTTGTAGAACCTATGTTTAAATTGCTTGACGAAACTTATAAGCACCTTTCAACCTATACCCCTATTTCGGACGAACAGATACAGACTTACAGGGAAAAATACTTCCCTTTTATAGACAAAAACTATGTGATCTGTGTAGTGGATGAAAATAACGAACTCGTGTCATTTGCCATTACAATGCCTTCTTATTCTAAAGCTCTACAAAAATCTAAAGGAAAGCTGTTTCCTTTCGGATGGTGGCATTTTTTACAGGCAGGAAAGAAAAACGACCGTGCAAACTTTTATCTGATCGGAATTCATCCCGAATACCAGAGAAGAGGCGTTACAGCCATTATATTCAAAGAAATTTTTGTACGTTTTACCAGTATGGGAATTGATTTTGCAGAAACCAATCCTGAACTGGAAGAAAATAAAAGTGTTCAGGTGCTTTGGCAGGATTACAATCCTGTCAATCACAAAAGAAGAAGAACCTATTCACTAGCAATTAATCATCAGTGATAAATGATGAGTTATTAGTGACTTATTTTAAACCGAAAGCTGATAACTCATACTTTACACTTCAGAAAACTTCCCTTAAAAACCTGAATTCTTTCCGTAAATTTATCCTATGAAACCACATCTCATTGTTTTCGCTGTTCTGATTGCAGCATTTATCGCTTACAACTTGTTTTTTCGGATCGAAGATGACCGAATGAATACCGTAGTCAATATAACACTGGCCAGCATTCTTTTTGGATACATATCGTTCATGGCCTACTCTCTCCTCAAAAAAATGAAGAAATAAGCACTATTTTTATTGATTCTAAATTACCACTTTTCCCTATTTTAATCCCACTTTTAAGCTTATTAATTTCATGCTTTCTTGTTTATTCGCTAAATTTGCAAATTGAGATAATAATGCAAAAATGAATTTACCTGAAAGTTATATTCCAATCCTTATTCAAGCAGGTGTAGCTATCGCATTCGTAGCCGTTTCTTTGCTTGGAGCCCATTTTCTGGGACCAAAACAGAAAAAAGGAAATTCTGTAAAAAACCAAAGCTGGGAATGTGGAGTTCCTGTAGAAGGAAATGCGAGAACACCGTTTTCCATCAAATATTTCCTGACAGCAGTATTATTCGTGCTATTCGATATTGAAATCGTATTTTTTTATCCATATGCTGTAAACTTCAGAGAATTCGGAATGGAAGGATTCCTTGCTGTCCTAACCTTCGTCGCAATTTTCTTCATGGCGTTTTTCTATGTATGGAAGCGTGGCGCATTAGATTGGGATAAATAAAGAATAGAAATTTTAAATGACAATTTTAGATCAGAAAATTAGAGTTAAGTTAACATTAACACCAATTTAGAATCTAAATTTAAATCTTAAATCAATCAAATGTCAGATAACAAACCAGTAATAAGAACAGATGCACCTGCTCCCGAAGGATTTGAAGGAGAAGGGTTTTTCGCAACGAAACTGAGCAGTGTAATCGGGATGGCCAGAAAATTCTCTCTTTGGCCTTTACCATTTGCAACCTCTTGTTGTGGTATCGAGTTTATGGCTACCCTGAACCCTACGTATGACGCTTCAAGATTTGGTATGGAAAGAAACTCTTTCTCACCAAGACAGGCGGATATGCTAATGGTTTGCGGGACTATATCTAAAAAATTAGGACCTGTCCTAAAAGAAGTGTACACTCAGATGGCCGAGCCAAAATGGGTGGTTGCTGTTGGAGCTTGTGCTTCCAGCGGTGGTATTTTTGACACCTACTCTGTTTTACAGGGAATTGATAAAATTATTCCGGTTGACGTTTATGTTCCGGGATGCCCTCCAAGACCGGAGCAGATTATTGAAGGCGTAATGCAGGTTCAGGCTTTGGCAGAAAGCGAAAGCATCAGAAGAAGAGATATGCCTGAATACCAAAAATTGTTAGATTCTTACAACATTAGCAACTAAAACGGAAATGACGAACGAATTTGTATTAGAAGCAATCACAAGAGAATTTCCGGAGTCTGTAATCTCTAGTTCAGAGCCTTATGGAATGTTAACTATTGAAGTAAAAAAAGATGATATCAAAAAGATTATTCATTATCTGAAAGATTCATCGTTGGAATTTAACTTTCTTACCGATATCTGCGGTATCCATTACCCTGAATTTCCGGACAAGGAAATCGGTGTCGTGTATCACCTGCACAATATGATGGCTAATGTCAGATTACGCCTGAAGATCTTTATGTCCAGAGAAAATATCGAAGTGGATTCTCTTGTAGATTTATTTGCCGGAGCCAACTGGATGGAAAGAGAAACGTTTGATTTCTACGGAATTAAATTTAAAGGACATCCTGACCTGAGACCTATCCTGAATATGGAAGATCTCGGATACCACCCTATGCTGAAGGAATACCGTCTTGAAGATGGAACCAGAACAGATAAGGACGATAACATGTTCGGAAGATAAAAAAATATAAATGATTAATGATGGTTGGTTCATGATCAATTATCGCTTATCGATTATCAATTATATATTATGAAAGATAACTCATTATCTAATATACTTAACCAATACGAAAGTAAGGAGCAGATTGACGGGCAGCTTTATACCCTCAATTTGGGACCTACCCACCCTGCAACCCACGGGATCTTCCAGAACATCTTAACGATGGACGGAGAAAGAATCCTTCACGCGGAGCAAACAGTAGGCTATATCCACAGAGCATTTGAAAAAATTTCTGAAAGAAGAAACTATGCTCAGATCACTACCCTTACCGACCGTATGAATTACTGTTCAGCACCAATCAATAACCTTGGCTGGCACATGACAGTAGAAAAGCTGATCGGTGTACAAGTTCCAAAACGTGTAGATTATATGCGTGTGATTTTAATGGAATTGGCCAGAATCGGTGATCACCTGATCTGTAACGGGGTAACCGGAATGGATGCAGGAGCCATCACAGGTCTTACTTATATGTTCATCGAAAGAGAGCGTATTTACGATATGTACGAGCAGATTTGTGGTGCAAGAATGACGACCAATATGGGAAGAATCGGAGGTTTTGAAAGAGATTTCACTCCAAAATTCCATGAGTTATTAAAAGACTTCCTGAAAACATTCCCGGGAAGATTTAAAGAATTCTGTACTTTATTGGAAAGAAACAGGATTTTCATGGACAGAACCATTGGAGCGGGAGCAATTTCTGCTGAAAGAGCATTAAGCTACGGTTTTACAGGTCCAAACTTACGTGCAGCAGGCGTAGATTATGATGTAAGAGTTGCACAGCCCTATTCTTCTTACGAAGATTTCGATTTCATCATTCCGGTAGGAACTGCAGGTGACACTTACGACCGTTTCATGGTTCGTCAGCAGGAAATCTGGGAATCACTTAAAATTATCAACCAGGCATACGACAATCTTCCTGAAGGACCATTCCATGCGGATGTTCCGGATTTCTATCTTCCTGAAAAGGCGGATGTTTATCAGAAAATGGAAGCTTTGATTTACCATTTCAAAATTGTTATGGGAGAAACCGATGTGCCAAAAGGAGAAGTTTATCATGCTGTAGAAGGTGGAAACGGAGAATTAGGTTTCTATTTAGTGAGCGACGGAGGAAGAAGCCCGTACAGACTTCACTTCAGGAGACCATGCTTCATCTACTATCAGGCATATCCCGAAATGATTACTGGTTCTGTAATTTCAGATGCGATCGTTACGATGTGTAGTATGAATATTATTGCGGGAGAATTAGACGCATAATACATTAGACAAAAAGATAAAAGAAGAAAGATAAAAAACTTTCTTCAACCCAATATAAATACGAATTTAGAATAACGGACTTCAGAATCTTTTTTCTTTGTTCTTTACTCTTTAATCTTAGATAAAAAATGAGCGAAACAATAGCTTTTAAACCGGAAAGTTTAGAACAGGTACACAAAATTATCGCAAGATATCCTGAAGGAAGACAAAAGTCTGCTCTTCTTCCTGTACTTCACTTAGCACAGAAAGAATTCGGAGGATGGTTAGACGTTCCTGTGATGGATTATGTTGCTGAATTATTAAGTATTAAGCCAATTGAAGTATATGAAGTAGCTACTTTTTATACCATGTTCAATATGAAGCCGGTTGGTAAATATGTTTTGGAAGTGTGCAGGACAGGGCCTTGTATGGTTTGCGGAAGCGAAAAGATCCTTGATCATATCAGAACCAAGCTGAACATTAAAGACGGAGAAACTACTGAAGACGGTATGTTTACCCTAAAACCTGCTGAATGCCTCGGAGCTTGCGGATATGCACCAATGATGCAGTTAGGAAAATTCTTTCATGAAAATTTAACGATAGAAAAAGTAGACGAAATCCTTGATCTTTGCAGACAGGGACAGGTTGCTTTAGATTAATTAAAATATACGATGAGTAAAAAACTTTTACTTAAAGATGCACATATAGAAGGTATTCGCTACTTTGAAACTTACCGCAAACAGGGAGGTTACACCGCAGCAGAAAAAGCCTTGAAAATGACCCCCGACGAAATTCTTGAAGAAGTAAAAGCTTCAGGACTTCGTGGACGTGGTGGAGCCGGATTCCCAACAGGAATGAAATGGAGCTTTCTGGCAAAACCGGAAGGCGTGCCAAGACACCTTGTTGTCAATGCTGATGAATCTGAGCCGGGAACTTTCAAAGACAGATATCTGATGGAGTTTCTTCCTCATTTGCTGATCGAAGGAATGCTTATATCCTCTTACTGTTTAGGTTCCAATGTTTCTTATATCTACATCCGTGGAGAATACTCATGGATTCCTGATATTTTAGAAGAAGCGATTGAAGAAGCCAAAGCAGCAGGATTTTTAGGTAAAAACATCTTAGGAACCGGTTTCGACTGTGAAATTTATGTTCAGAGAGGAGGAGGAGCTTACATCTGTGGTGAAGAAACTGCATTGCTTGAATCCCTTGAAGGTAAAAGAGGAAATCCAAGGTTAAAACCACCATTCCCGGCTGTAAAAGGACTTTGGGAAAGACCAACGGTGGTAAACAACGTGGAATCTATTGCAGCTATCGTTCCGATTATTGATATTACAGGAGCTGAATACGCAAAAATAGGAGTTGGAAGATCTACAGGTACAAAATTAATTTCTGCTTGCGGAAATATCAACAAACCTGGAGTTTATGAAATTGATATGACGATCACTGTTGAAGAATTCATCTATTCTGATGAATACTGCGGTGGTATCAAAGACGGGAAAAGACTGAAAGCCTGTATTCCTGGAGGAAGTTCCGTTCCTATCGTTCCTGCCAATTTATTGTTGAGAACCGTAAACGGAGAGCCTAGATACATGAACTACGAATCACTGGCAGATGGTGGTTTTGCTACCGGAACCATGATGGGTTCAGGAGGTTTCATCGTTTTGGATGAAGATCAGTGTATCGTAGAACATACCATGACTTTGGCAAGATTCTACAATCACGAAAGTTGCGGACAATGTACCCCTTGCCGTGAAGGAACGGGATGGATGTACAAAATTTTAAAGAAAATTGAAAAAGGAGAAGGAAAAATGGAAGACATTGACCTTCTTTGGGATATACAGAGAAAGATCGAAGGAAACACGATCTGTCCTTTGGGTGATGCAGCAGCTTGGCCGGTTGCAGCAGCGATCCGCCATTTCAGAGATGAATTTGAATGGCACATTAAAAACCCTGAGCTGTCTCAGACACAAAATTATGGATTGGCTAATTATGCTGATCCGATTCCGGCTGTTGAAAAAAATGCATAGCTAAAAAATGAAGAAGTTATTGGTTGTCGGCTTAATGATGTCGGGGTTTGCTTTCGGGCAGGTAAAACAAGATACATTAGACAAAGAATATAAACTGGAGGTAGCTCCAAAGAAAGAGAAAAAGCAGAAACCCAATCCTTTGAGCAAGAAAGGTCAGGTGTTTGTTTTTTACGGATGGAACAGAGGAGCTTTTAGCAATTCCGATATCCATTTTACAGGAAACGGTTATGATTTCCAGCTGAATAACGTACAGGCAAGAGATAAACCTACCAAGTTCGGAATCGTTTATATCGATCCAAGCTGGTTTACCGTAACGCAGTACAATTTCAGACTGGGATATTTTATCAAAGATAATTTAGCCCTTGTTTTAGGGATAGATCATATGAAATATGTAATGAAACAGGACCAGACGGTTGATTTTTCAGGTACAATTTCAGATCCTAAATATGCAGGAATGGTACAGAACGGACAGGTTAATTTAGCTGATACACAGTTTCTTACTTTCGAGCATACAGACGGGCTTAATTATGAAAATTTGGGTCTTGAGAAATACAGGAACCTTATTCATAAGAAAAATATAGATCTGGTATGGTCTTATGGAGCAGGAATCGGGGTGATGTTTCCTAAAAGTAACATCAAGCTTTTTGGAAATGAAAGAAGCGACCGTTTTCACGTTGCAGGTATGGGAACCGATCTTAGAACCAGCCTTAACATGGTTTTCTGGAAAAACTGGATGATCAGGGCAGAGGCAAAAGCAGGATATATCAATATGTGGGATATTAAAACTACATTAAATAACAAGCCGGATAAAGCCCGTCAGGATTTTGTTTTCGGACAGGTCCTTGCAGGAGTCGGATATACATTTAACACGAAGAAGTATAATTAAAATATAGCTTAACGCCTTAAAAGCATAAGCGAAAGCATAGAATATGAGCGAAGAGGTTAAAAAATTCAAAATAACTATAGACGGACAGACTACTGAAGTTTTGCCTGGAACTTCTATTTTGGAAGCAGCCAGACAAATCGGTGGAAAATCTGTACCTCCTGCAATGTGCTATTACAGCAAATTGGAAACCAGTGGAGGGAGATGTAGAACTTGCTTGGTTGAAGTTTCAAAAGGTTCCGAAGCAGATCCGCGCCCTATGCCAAAACTAGTCGCGAGTTGCAGAACTAACGTGATGGATGGTATGGAAGTGAAGAATCTTTCTTCCGAAAAAGCTCAGGAAGGTAGAAAAGCCGTTACCGAATTTCTATTGGTGAACCACCCTCTGGACTGCCCTATCTGCGACCAGGCCGGTGAATGTCACCTTCAAGATCTTGGATATGAGCATGGAAACCTTGAAACCAGAACCGAATTTGAAAGAAATACGTACGAAGCAGATGATCTTGGTCCTAATATCAAGCTGAATATGAACCGTTGTATTCTTTGTGCAAGATGTGTATTGGCTGCCAACCAGTTAACAGGTGAAAGAGAACACGGAATTCTATTCAGAGGAGATCACGCTGAAATTTCTACTTATTTAAATAAAGCTTTGGATAACGACTTCATCGGAAACATTATTGATGTTTGTCCGGTTGGAGCCTTAACAGACAGGACTTCCCGTTTTGCAAGCAGAGTCTGGTTCACAAAACCAATGAATGCTACCTGCAAATGTGATAAATGTTCAGGAAAAGCCGTAGTTTGGATGAAAGGTGATGAAATCATAAGAGTTACTGCCAGAAAAGACCAATGGGGAGAGGTGGAAGAATTCATCTGCGACACTTGTCGTTTCGAAAGAAAAGAACTTTCTGACTGGAATATCGAAGGTCCTAGACATATCGACAGACACTCAGTAATTTCATTGAACCACTATGAAAAACCAAAGGATGAGCTAAGAGTATTAGACAATCCTATGGCGAAAGAAATCAGTGAAAAAGACGAAAAATAATTAATAAGACATCAGATTTCAGACACCAGACTTCAGACAATAGATTTTAAATCTGATATCCAGCATCTGACATCTTAATATCTAAATAAAAAATGGATTTACTAACATTTAAACTTATACTTGTACTGGCACTTTTCCTGCTGTCTCTTACGATAGCCGCCTACTCTACCTGGGCAGAAAGAAAAGTAGCGTCTATCATGCAGGATAGAATTGGTCCCAACAGAGCCGGACCTTTCGGATTGCTGCAGCCTCTTGCTGACGGTGGAAAGTTTTTCTTTAAAGAAGACTTTACCCCTGCCAATGCAGAAAAATTTCTTTTCGTGTTGGGACCGGCATTGGTTATGTTTATTTCACTAATCACAGGAGCAGTTATTCCTTGGGGTAAAAGTTTAAATATTGCAGGTACTTCTTTTGATTTACAGGTTGCCAACATCGACGTTGGGGTACTTTTCATCATCGGAATGGCCTCAATCGGTGTATACGGAATCATGATCGGAGGTTGGGCTTCGAATAACAAATATTCATTATTAGGAGCTATCCGTGCTTCTTCACAGATGATTTCTTACGAATTGGCGATGGGATTAGCTTTACTTTCTATCATTATGATGACGGGAAGTTTAGACTTAAAAGAAATTACTGAAAGCCAAACGACAGGAAAACTTTGGGGAGTTATTCCCTGGGTTTCCGGACTGAACTGGAATATTTTCTATCAGCCAATCGCTTTCCTTGTATTCTTTGTGGCAGCTTTGGCAGAAACCAACAGACACCCTTTCGATTTACCTGAATGTGAATCTGAGCTTGTAACAGGATATTCTACAGAATACTCATCAATGAAGTTAGGTTTATACATGTTCGGTGAATACGTAAACATGTTTATCTCCAATGCTTTCATGGTCGTTCTTTTCTTCGGTGGATACAACTATCCGGGAATTGAATGGGTAACTCAGAACTGGGGTGAAAACGCTGCAGGAATTTTGAGTATCGTAGCATTCTTAACAAAAACGGTAATCGGAATTCTGATCTTCATGTGGATCAGATGGACGCTTCCAAGATTTAGATATGACCAATTGATGCACTTAGGATGGAAAACGCTTATCCCAATGGCATTGGTAAACCTGCTGATTACAGGAGCTGTAATTTTAGCATTTGCAAACTAGAATAATTTGAAAATGAGATGATGTGATGATGTGATAATTTGGTGATCCGGGTAAGAACTTCCCGCTTCCATCTTTTAACATCTAACGTCTAACATCTAACATCTATAATTAAATGAAACTTACAAACAGATCAAAAGTTGTTTCCAATAAAGAAATGACCCTTGCTGAAAAAATCTACCTTCCTGCTATCTTTACAGGGATGGGGATTACATTCAAGCATGCTGTAAGAACCGTGATAAAAGGAGCTCCCGCAGTATATTCGTATCCTGAGGTACAAAAGCCAAGAACTACCATCTGGAGAGGTCAGCACGTTCTGAAAAGAGACGAGGAAGGCAGAGAAAGATGTACAGCTTGTGGACTTTGTGCTGTAGCCTGTCCTGCAGAAGCTATTACGATGACTTCTGCTGAAAGAACGAAGGAAGAAAAACACCTTTACAGAGAAGAAAAATATGCATCAGTATATGAAATCAATATGCTGAGATGTATTTTCTGCGGAATGTGTGAAGAAGCCTGTCCGAAATCTGCTATCTATCTTACAGACAGATTGGTAGATGTGGAAACTAACAGAGGTTCTTTCATCTACGGAAAAGATAAGTTGGTTGAAAAAATAAATGAAAGGATTGACATTACGACAAGACAGTCCGAGAAACAAAAAAATGCGGTAAAATAATGGATCAGATTTTATTTTTCTTGGTGGCGTTTTTAGCAGTGGCAAGTGCGGTTTACTTTGTGTTTGCAAGAAATCCTCTTTATGCTGTTTTGTCATTAATTGTTACGATGTTTTCCATTGCAGGGATGTATATCCTTCTGAATGCACAATTCCTTGCCATCATCCAGATTATAGTGTATGCCGGAGCCATCATGGTATTATTCCTTTATATCCTGATGATGCTTAATCTTAATAAAGAAGACGAAAGTAAGAAGGGCAATACTTTAAAATTTGTCGGAGTTTTTACAGCCGGTCTTTTATTAATTGGGGTTTTAGGCGTATTCAGAGGTGTTCAGGACAACCACATTGTTGTTGAAAATGTAGACAAAGGTGTGGGTCTTACGAAAAATCTGGGAAGGCTTTTGTTTAACGAATATGTTTTGCCGTTTGAGCTTGCATCCATCCTTATTTTGGCAGGTATTGTAGGTGCGGTATTAATCGGTAAAAAAGATTTATAAAATTATGGGAGAAGTAAATACATTTATACAAAGCGTCCCTCTGAATTATTTCATCATTCTTTCTTCAGTATTGTTCTGTCTGGGAGTATTGGGAGTATTGCTGAGAAAAAACGCTATTGTTATTTTGGGCTGTGTAGAGCTTATGCTGAATTCTGTAAACCTTTTATTGGCTGCTTTTTCAGCATATAAAGGAAACGGAGACGGACAGCTTTTAGTTTTCTTCATTATGGTGGTAGCCGCCGCTGAAGTAGCGGTAGGTCTGGCAATTATTGCTATGCTGTATAGAAATACCCGTTCTGTGGATGTAAGTATATTTAATAAATTAAGAGGATAAGGAATGGAAAATTTAGTGTATGCAATAGTACTTTTACCACTTTTAGGGTTTCTTATTAACGGTTTATTCGGGAAAAATCTTCCAAAAATATTCGTAGGCTCTCTGGCTACAGCAATGGTTTTCGGATCTTTCTGTATCGCGGTAAGTCTTTTCATGAATATGAATTCTGAAAGCCAGCCGGTTATCGTAAAAGCATTTGAATGGTTTACAGTAAACGGAGTTCAGATCAATTTCGGATTCCAGATTGATCAGCTTTCTTTGATGATGGTAATGATCATTACAGGGATTGGATCTTTAATTCACCTGTATTCTATCGGATATATGAGCCACGACAAAGGTTTCTATAAGTTCTTTACTTATCTGAATCTTTTCATCTTCTCTATGTTACTTTTGGTAATGGGAAGCAACTACCTGATCCTGTTCATCGGATGGGAAGGTGTAGGTCTTTGTTCTTACCTGTTGATCGGATTCTGGTATACCAACGAAGAATACGGTAAAGCGGCAAGAAAAGCTTTCATCATGAACAGAATTGGTGACCTTGCTTTATTGATCGGTATTTTCATGATCGCTTCTCAGACCAATGCTGTAGATTACCTTACAGTAGCACAGAACGCTTCAAAATTTGAATTAGACGGAACAGTAATTATCTTTATTACAGCCAGTTTATTTATCGGGGCTACCGGTAAATCAGCTCAGGTTCCTTTATATACATGGTTACCGGATGCGATGGCCGGACCAACTCCTGTTTCAGCGTTAATCCACGCAGCAACGATGGTAACTGCGGGTATCTACTTAGTAGTAAGATCAAACTTCTTATTTACTTTGGCACCTACGGTTCAGGGAGGAATTTTATTCATCGGATTCTTAACAGCTGCTTTGGCTGGATTCTATGCACTTCGTCAGAACGACATCAAAAAAGTATTGGCCTACTCTACCGTTTCACAGCTTGGATTTATGTTCATTGCTTTAGGATTGGGAGCTTATACTACAGCGATGTTCCACGTAATGACACACGCATTCTTCAAGGCTTTATTATTCCTTGGAGCAGGTTCTGTGATCCACGCGATGAGCAACGAGCAGGATATGCGTTTCATGGGAGGTCTGAAAAAATACATTCCTATTACACACGCTACTTTCCTTATCGGAACATTAGCCATCTCAGGTTTCCCTTTACTTTCAGGGATGATCTCAAAAGACGAAATTTTAGTAGCAGCATTCGCTAAAAACCCTGTCTACTGGGTAATTTTATTTGCTTTAGCGGCAATGACTGCAACCTATATGTTCAGACTGTACTACCTGACATTCCACGGAGAGTTCAGAGGTACGGAAGATCAAAAGCATCACTTACACGAAAGCCCTTCCAATATGACCCTTCCGTTGATCGTTCTGGCTATCCTTTCAGTACTTGGAGGTTTCATTAACCTTCCTCACTTCATAGGACACGGTCATTATGCAAAATTAATGGAATGGCTGAAGCCTGTTCTTACTGAGCAAAGTTATAACCAGATGGAAGCGACTCTTTCGGGAGTTCCGTTTGGTACCGAAATGATATTATTGGGAGCTACAGTGCTGATGTTCTTCTCCGTATGGTTTATCGTAAAAAATACCTACGTAAAAAAGAAAAAGATGGCGCTGGCAGAAGAAAGCTATACCGGATGGGAAAAGCTTTCTGCTAAGAAATTATATGTAGACGAACTTTACAATGCATTGATTGTAAAAACTGTTGAAGGATTAGGACGCGGAGGAAAGATGTTTGATAAAGGGATCTTAGACCGTTTTGTAGACTTCGTAGGCGAAGGCGCTGAAGACAGCGGAAAAGCGATGAAGCGTATCCAAAACGGAAATGTAGAGACTTATATTCTTATCATGTCTTTAGCAGTGGGAATTATACTGATTGTTAACTTTATATTACAATAATGTCTGGTTTATTATTAACATTATTACTATTACCTCTAGTAGGTTCGGGATTAGTTTTTGCATGGAAAAATAAATCCAGCAAATATTTGGCGTTGGGAATTGCATTAGTCCAGATGCTTATTACTTTCTACATCACAGCGGATTTTAATTTTAATCCAACGGTAGACAGTGTATTGCAGCACGAGATCAATTATCCTTGGTCGCAGTTTATTAAAAGCTCACTTCATTTCGGAATTGACGGAATGAGTCTGCTTCTTTTATTGTTGACCAATATTTTGACGCCCATCATTATTTTATCTTCTTTCAACGAAAATGTAAGCTACAGAAATACATTCTACGGTCTGATCCTACTCATGCAGTTCGGTCTTGTTGGAGTGTTCACTTCTTTAGACGGACTATTATTCTATATTTTCTGGGAAGTAACTTTGATCCCGATCTGGTTCATTGCCGGACTTTGGGGCCAGGAAAACAAAAGATTTGAATTCACTACGAAATTCTTCGTCTATACATTCGTTGGGTCATTATTTATGTTAGCCGGATTGATCTATGTGTACAACCATTCTGCATCATTCGCTTTAACAGATCTATATAATGCTCAGCTTAATGAAGCACAGCAAACGGTGGTATTCTGGTTTATCTTCTTTGCATTTGCAGTGAAATTACCGGTATTCCCTTTCCATACATGGCAGCCGGACACGTATACCTACTCTCCTACTCAGGGATCCATGCTTTTATCAGGGATCATGCTGAAGATGGCGGTGTACGGGGTTATCCGTTACCTTCTTCCAATCACCCCGCTTCCTATTGCCGGCATTTCAGGGCAGATTGTAATTATCCTGGCTATTGTAGGAATTGTTCATGGTGCACTGATTGCCATCATCCAGACCGATATGAAGAGAATCATTGCATATTCTTCTTTCTCTCACGTAGGATTAATGGTAGCAGGGATCTTCTCTTCTGCAGTGATCACTTTAAGAGGAACATTCAATATCGAAGGAGCTGAAGGAGCATTGGTACAGACTTTTGCCCACGGTATCAACGTAGTTGGATTATTCTACTGCTGTGATATTTTATACAAACGATTTAAATCAAGAGATATCAGACAAATGGGAGGTTTAGCGAAAGTAGCCCCTAAATTTGCCGTTTTGTTCCTGATTATTATATTAGGTTCAATGGGAGTTCCATTGACTAACGGATTCATCGGAGAATTTATCCTGTTGAAATCGGTATATGATTTTAACGGTTTGGCTGCAGTGATCGCAGGTCTTACGGTAATTCTTGCTGCTGTATATTTATTGAGATTCTACGGAAAAGCAATGTTTGGTGAAGGAAATGAGGCTGTTCTAAGTACTGTAAAAGATTTATCTGCAGTAGAGTTTTCCGTATTGGCTAGCATAGCGGTTTTTGTAATTGTATTTGGTATCTTCCCTCAACCGATAATCGATATGGTGAATAGTTCGCTGACGTTTATCTACACAGCGATGGCCAGCTAAAAAATTAAAAGATTTAAAAATTAAAAAATTAAGAGATTAGAGAAGAGTAAAAAGAAAGGAAACAAGGAGATTAGGGACGTGAGATGATTCTACTGAACTTAAAACTCTGAATCTTAAACTTTAAACTCTCAACTTAAAATCTCACATCTCAAATCTATATTATGAGTGTTTTAATTATTGTTTTCCTAACGGCAGTTATTGCGTTATTTTCAGGAGTTTTTGAACAGGGAAAATTCGCAAGATACATTGGGATTTTAGGATTGATCGTCGCTTTATATGTAAGCTTCTTACCTGAATGTGCTTTCTTCGAAAAGTACAGACACATGTATGAGTATACTGCAAATACAGCGTTATTCACCAAAATATCTATTGTAACAACCTTATTGTTATTCTTCCTGGGAGGTTTTGCATTCAGCAACCACAGAAGCCACCAGTCAGAATTATATGCACTGATGCTTTTTGCATTATGCGGAGGAATTATCCTATTTGGATTCCAGAATATGGTTACTCTTTTCTTAGGAGTAGAAATTCTTTCCATTCCGTTGTATGTAATGGCCGGTGCCAACAAAACTGATTTAAGATCTAATGAAGCTTCGATCAAGTATTTCCTGATGGGTGCATTTGCAACAGGTTTCTTACTGTTTGGTATTGCATTTATTTACGGAAGTACCGGAAGTTTTGATTTATATAAGATCCAGGATTTCGGAGTTAAAAACCCTAAAGACGTTATGTTCATTTTAGGAGTTCTTCTTATTCTTTGCGCACTGGCATTCAAAGTAGCATTGGCACCCTTCCACATGTGGAGTCCTGATGTATATTATGGAGCCCCTTCACTCATCACTGCATTTATGGCGAGTGTGGTAAAGATCTCAGGATTCTTTGCTTTATTCAGATTAATGACGATCGGATTTGGAGGTGTTACTGAAGAATGGATCAATGTGTTTGGCGTATTCCTGATCATCACATTACTTTTAGCCAACGTTATGGGTCTTGCCCAGACCAATGCCAAAAGAATGCTCGCTTACTCCTCTGTTTCCCACGCAGGATACATTGGATTGGTTTTCTTTGGAATGACGAGCCTTTCTACTTATAATTTAGCGTTCTATTTATTTGCTTATGCTTTATCAACGGTAGGAGTTTTCATGTGTTTGATTTATGTTGAAAAATTAAAAAGAGAAACCTCTTTTGGAGCTTTCAAAGGATTGGCAAAGTCTGAACCTCTATTGGCCACAGCTGCGGCGATCTCTATGCTTTCAATGGCAGGAGTTCCGCTAACAGCCGGTTTCATGGGGAAATTTGCTTTATTCTCCCAGGCAATGAATTCAACGCACGGAGTTTTCTTAGTATTGGTAGCTGTATTAGGTTCTGCAGTATCTATTGCCTATTATTTAAGACTGATTATTTCAATGTTCTTCTTCAAAGAAACAACATTCAAATCTTCAGAAAAAGTAACCCTTACTTACAATATTGTAGCGGTATTTGTAATTGCATCAATTATCATATTAGGAGTTTTCCCTGATTTGTTTGCTAGACAGTTCGGATTATAAAATCTCAACATAAAATATACAGAAGCACAACTTTTTCGGTTGTGCTTTTTTATGTTGGTGCCAAATACTATTGCTCCCCTTATTATAAAAATTGAGTTTTTATTTTAAATATCCCGGAAAACAGTTAAATTTGAATACCATAATCCATTATGAAAAAAATCCTGATCACCTTATTTATCGGTTTACTTATGTCTGCAATTGTTTTTTTCGTCACCAAGGATAAAACAGACATGGCAAATGATCGAATGCTTATCGCAGCTATCGCCCTCATATTTACAGTTCCGCTTATGAAATTTCTGTTTCCAATAACCAGGGAATTAAAAATTGGAACTTTAGAGTTTTATCCTAATCTTTTTCGCAAAACTGCAGAATTTTTCAAAAAAGAAAAGAAGTAACAGATAATGCTTTATCTATATCTGAATTTTGTTTAAGAAAAATAAGCAAAGCTCTTATAAAGATGGTTTTCATCCATTTAGTGTGCACTTGAAAGTGGTGTTTTTTTCATAACTTTACTTTAAATTCAAGCTCTTGGCTAATCTTTACAAAAAAGACGCTCCATTTCAGGTTCTCATATCATTCAAAAAATATTTGGATGTACTGGAACATATCCGTTATAACGACCGTTTGGAGTACAGGGTTAATTATGCTGAATCTTTAATTGAAAGAACAAAAAAATTTCCTGAGCTAAGAGATGGATTCCTGGATGAAGCCCTTCTTGAAAAACATGAAGACCTCATCAGGCAAATTCTTGCAGACCTCTTCCCCACTGGTCTTACACACAATGAAATCAAAGCGGCCAGTATTCCGCTTTCCAAAACTACTTTCAACTATACCGAAAGATTTAAGGGTATACTTAAAGATGCCGGAAAGGACTTTGAAATAGAGCTGAGGAATATCGGGGACGATGAATTTTATGTATTCTGCTGCTGTCTTATCCTTCAGAGTTATTTCAAAAAAGACATCAAAAGTACCATGCCTCTTTATTATGATATCCCCAACAGGCCGGGAATCATGAAACATTATAAAATTACGGTCAATTCAGATTTTACAGAGATTTATCCTACTGAAGAGGCAAAAATTCCAACGGATGATGTCCTGGATATGCTGCTTGAAAATCTGGACGATTTTAAACTGTGGAAAAAATATTTTCCTTCAAAATCATGGATTTTAAAAGGCTTTACTATTGTTTCCCTGGTAGACTGTACTTCTGAGGTGGCCCTGTCCGACCTTAAATCGAGCATGATAGAAATTGATCCGGAGGATTTGAGCCCGGATGAAAATCTTGTGGAAATTTTCAAATCTTACTTCGATGTCCCGGAACTTAATTTCGGACTTATGCTTTTCGATAAGAAAGATCAGAAACTCGGCAGACTTCCAATCTACGAAAATGTTTTCACCCATCATGTCCTGGATTTCTGGATCAATGCATTTGACGAGGAAACCCGGAAAAACACTTTTACCAATTTAAATCACAATTCCAAACCGATCGTCATCTCGAATGTTGATAACCTGGATGACAGCATCAAACAACTTCCTTCTTTCAGTATTTTAAGAGATAACAATATCAACAGCTTCATGGTAATTCCCATCATGAAGGATAACGAGCTTCTGGCCATTATGGAATTTACATCTCCGCAAGCCAACAGTTTCAACGGTTTAAAGCTGAAAAAAATGGAATTTTTCACGGATATGATCCTATTTTCCCTGAACAGATTCAGCTTTGAAAAAAACTACCAGATAGAAGCTATCATCCAGCGTGAATATACTTCCATCCACGACAGTGTAGTGTGGAAATTCAGAAATGAAGCCGAAAAATATTTCAATGCTTCACTGGGGAAAAAAATGTACACACTGAAACAGATCTCCTTCAAAAACCTGACACCACTATTCGGGTTCTCGGATATCCGTTCCTCTTCAGAGAAGCGCTTTAATCTGATGCTTGAAGACCTCAACCAGCAGCTTGAAAGCCTTCATGATATTTTCACACTGATCAATTCCGATTCAGAAAAATACCTTTTGGCTCTTGATGTTTTTGAAAATGAATTGAACAACGAAATCAAAGCTGATACGGAACAACGCCTTCAGAGACTTTTGAGAGAGGAAGTCCATCCTTATCTGCAGGGAAAGCTGGAACTGAAAACCGACAGGGAAATAAAAAATAAAATCAAAGATTATTTTGTGCAGGTTTTTGCTCAAACTGATCTGTTTTATGCCAACAGAAAAAATTTAGATGATTCCATAACGCTGGTCAACAGAAAACTTGCCGACATGCTGGATGAAAGCCAGGTCAAAGCCCAGCAAATTTTTCCGCATTATTATGAGAGGTTTAAATCTGATGGTGTAGAACACAATCTGTATATCGGACATAATATTGCTCCGGATCTCAGCTATACATCCAAAGTGGTTCACAAATTAAGATACTGGCAGCTGAAGACGATCTGCAGTATGGAACGTGAATTCCAGACCTTTAAAAAAGATCTGCCGATACAGCTTGATATTGCCTCACTGCTTTTTGTTTATAACGAAAAGATAGATATCCGCTTCAGAATGGATGAAAAGCGCTTTGATGTAGATGGTGCCTACAATTCGTATTATGAGATTGTAAAAAAACGTCTGGATAAAGCCCATGTCAAAGATTCTTCGGAAAGAATTACCTGTCCCGGAAAAATTACCATCGTTTATTTCGGTATGGAAAACCAGAAAGAATACCTGGAATACATCAATAAGCTTCAGAAAAAAGGAATTCTGCAGAATGATATAGAGTTTTTAAAAGTAGAGGATTTGCAGGGAATTACGGGATTGCTGGCGTTGAGAGTTTCTCTCACCCACGATTAATCTATAAAATAAGAATCCGGCTTTTTCAACTATTTCATCATCGAAAATTTCTCTTTAAAAAGTTCACTGTCTTACAATCCCATATTTATTTTATTAAAGCGAAAGAAAAGCATAGGCAAAAGAAAGTACGGAAATAATAATTCCTGCCATAAAGATCTTATACGTTATAGATAAAAGCTTGTATTTTCTGTCAAGGACCTTCCCCAGGAAATAAAGGTCTTTCACCATAGAATCGTAGATATAATCTCTATCCTTGATGAGATCTTTCATGGCATCTTGAAAATCTCCAAATATCATTTGATGAAAGTTTCCAAAAAACAGCAGGTTTACTTTTCTGTCTGTAATATCCTGCGCCGTAAAATTGGTTTTCGTTACATTCGGTTTTGTGGACAGGATCGCAAATATGATAGTCAGAACACTTGAAGTAAGCAATACAAAGCTAGGAATGATCAGGTGTGCATTCTTTGGGGTATCCAATTTAGGAACCAGTACGGAAAGACAGACTGAAATAATGATAGCATTAACCGAAAGAAGAATATTCGCCTTACTGTCAGCAATATCACTCAGCCTAGTATGATTGTTCAATGTTACCCTGAACAAAGTATCTACACTTCGGTCAGGCTTTGTCTCTTTCGGTTCTTTCTTATTGTCTGAATTTTCTTTTTTATCCTCTTCCTTTTCAAGCTTTTTTTCTATTTTCTTTATGTTTTTCTTTTTCAGAGGTTCCCAGTTTTCCTTTGCATATTCTGTGTAATAATGATGCTTGTTTTTAAGCATTTCAAGATTTCCGGCGTTCCATTCGTCATTGGAAAAACATCTTACGTTGGTAAGCTCCCATTCCTTTCTGAGCGCATCGGAAATATCATTATAATCGTGGCTGGCAAAATGACTGCAGTCCGCATCTTTTACAATCTTTTCCAGAAGGTTCTGCGGTTCATAGGTTATTTTAGTGGCCAGGATCAATTGAGAAACATCCTGAATAAAGCTTTCAGGATAATTTTCCTTCTTCAGAAAATCGGTCAGGATGGCTACTCCTTTTTCTTCATGATTCTGTGCACATTCTACGTAACCCGTATCGTGGAACCAGAGTGCCAGAAGCACCTTCTCCTGATCCTCTTTGGAAACAGGCGTATTTCGCATGATCTCTTCGGCCTTGTTTACCGTATAGGTCGTGTGAATAAAATTATGATAAAAGTATACAGAAGATAACTTATCTTTGAATAAGATTTCTACATAATCTTTAGCTTTGTGTAAAATATTCATCCCTGAATTTTTGTTAATGTAAATTTATGAATTTATCCTTTAAAACTCATTTAAAAAAAACCTCTATTGCCTTTCGGACAGTATTATCTGCAGGAGTTCTCTATTCGTGCGCAACATATAACGTAAAAAAGGGTAAAAACTTATTTGAAATAAACAATTCTGATGTAAAATCTGAAAATGATTATAAAATTTTTCTGATCGGGGATGCCGGAAATGCAGATGAGCCTCAGGCGCAGAACACCTTAAATTTACTCAAAAACAAACTGGATTCAGCAGACAGCAACTCCATGCTGATCTTCCTGGGGGACAATATCTATCCCAATGGATTGCCCAAAGAATCTGATAAAGAGTATGCGCTGGCTAAGCAAAAACTGGAAAACCAGCTTGCCATTGCCAAAAATTTCAAGGGAAAAACACTGGTTATTCCGGGAAATCATGACTGGAACAGCGGCCTGGACGGATTAAAAGGACAGGAAGATCTGGTGAAAGCCTATTTCAATGATAAGAAAGCTTTTCTTCCTAAAAATTCCTGCGGAATTGATGACATCAATTTATCAAAAGATATTAAACTTATTGTCTTAGATACCGAATGGGCGCTTGCAAACTGGGATCAATATCCCGGGATCAATAAAAACTGTACAATTAAAACACGTGAAGATTTCTTCACAGAGTTTAAAGATCTTGTTACCAAAAACCAGGATAAAAAGATTATTGTTGCCCTGCATCATCCTGTGATCAGCAGCGGAACGCATGCAGGATTCAATTCTGCAAAAGCATATCTTTACCCGTTGAAAAGTAAGATTCCTTTTCCCATTGGAGCAAGTTTCATCAATATATTAAGAAGTTCTTCAGGAGCAAATCCGGAGGATATTAATAATCAGCACTATGCAGATCTGGCCAACCGTTTAAAAAGCATTGTTCAGGATAAGGAAAATATTATTTTTGTTTCCGGACATGATCATAATCTGCAATATCATGAAGAAAGGAATATCAGGCAAATTATTAGCGGTGCAGGTTCTAAAACGGATCCTGCCACTATTGCTGAAAAAACCGATTTTTCTTACGGAGGAAGTGGATTTGCCATTCTGAATATCAGAAAAGACCAGAGCACAGATGTAGAATATTTTTCAACAAAAGATAGCAACATTAAAAGGCTTGCCCATATTTCTGTGATCTCCAAACCGGATGCTTTTGTGAATAATTATCCGAAAGATTTTCCGGCCACTGCCACTTCAAGTATTTATCCGGTAAAGCTTACCCAAAAAGGACCTGTTTACCGTTGGCTGTGGGGCGAGCATTACCGGAAATATTATGGCATTCCAATTGAGGCACCTACGGCAGATCTGGCTTCCCTAAATGGTGGTTTTACTCCTTTCAGAGAAGGCGGAGGCAATCAGTCGAACAGCTTAAGGCTGAAAACGGCAGACGGACAGGAATTTGTAATGCGAGGCGTGAAAAAAAGCGCCGTCCGTTTTCTGAATAATATGGCTTTCAAAAAGAGCACTTTCGGGAACGAGCTGAACAATACATTTCCTGAAAAATTTCTGCTCGATTTTTATACGACCAATCATCCGTTTACCCCTTTTTCAGTAGGAAATATGGCTGATAAGCTCGGTATCTTCCATAGTAATCCGAAATTATATTACATTCCGAAGCAATATGCTTTAGGAGAATATAATAAAAATTATGGCGATGAAATGTACATGATTGAAGAGCGCTTTTCTTCTGACCCTAAAACACTGGCTTCGCTGGACAATGCTAAAGATATTGTTTCTACGGATGATGTTCTGAAAAATTTCACCAAAAATTATAAGTATTCCGTAGACCGTGAATCGTACATAAGAGCAAGGATATTTGATATGCTGATCGGTGATTGGGACAGGCATTCAGATCAATGGAAATGGGCGGAATATCAGGATGGCGACAATGTAGTTTATAAACCGATCCCGAAGGACAGGGATCAGGCTTTCAGCCGGTATGACGGTGCCGCCTTCAAGCTTATTATGAATGTTCCGGCTATCCGTCATATGAAGACTTTTAAAGAGGAGATCAAAAATGTAAAGTGGATCAATATGGAACCGTATCCGCTGGACCTTATCTTTTTAAAGGGCGCTTCACAGGAAGAATGGACTGCGCAGGCAAAGTATATCCAGGAACATCTTACTGATTCGGATATTGATGATGCATTCAGCAATCTTCCTAAAGAAGTAAAAGATGAGACTATTGCCGATATCCAACGTAAATTAAAAATCAGAAAAACCAAGCTGCAGGATTACGCCGCCCAATATTATGATGTCCTGCAGGAAAAAGTTCCTCTTGCCGGAACGGTGAATCCGGATAAGTTCGTCATTACAAAAACGGCACATTCCATCAATGTAAAGCAGTATAAATTAGATAAAAACAAAGAGAACCCTGAATTGGTTTTTGAAAAAACGTACGAGGATTCCCAAACAAAGGAGCTCTGGATTTATGGTCTTGAAGATGATGATATTTATGAAGTATCAGGAGAAGGAAGACCTAAAACGAGTATCAGGCTGATTGGCGGTTACAACCATGATGTCTACAATATTACAGACGGAAAAAGTGTGAAGATTTATGATTTTAAAAGTCAGAAAAATACTTACAACGGTTCCGGAAAGAAAAATATTTCTGATGATTACGATATCAACACCTACAATTATAAGCATCCGAA
Source organism: Chryseobacterium lathyri (assembly GCF_019970085.1). Lineage (NCBI taxonomy): Bacteria > Pseudomonadati > Bacteroidota > Flavobacteriia > Flavobacteriales > Weeksellaceae > Chryseobacterium > Chryseobacterium lathyri. The sequence goes on from NZ_JAHXYG010000007.1 coordinate 41,039, forward strand.
ATATAATTTCTTTGCCGGCTATCCAAATGCAGATTACAACCCGGATGACGGTGTGATCTTAGGAGTTCTGGCTAATTATACGGTGAATAACTTCATCCGTGATCCTTATACCCAAAAGCATAGTCTTAAAGTTAATTTTTATACTGCAACCGGAGGATTTAATGCAGCTTATAAAGGAATTTTCAAAAAAGCAATATCCGGATGGGATTTCAATCTTGATGCGGCTTATACAACACCCCGGTTTTCCGAAAATTTCTTCGGACTGTCCAATGAAAGTAAATACGACAAGGAAAATACGGAGAGGGAATACAACCGGGCAAGGATTTCTAAGTTCAATTTTGCTCCTTCTATCTCTAAGAAGAGCTGGATGAACCTTCAGCATCAGTTTCAGTTGACCTTTGAAGATAATAAGGTACAGAGAAACGGTGACCGTTTTATAGATCAGTCACCGGACGTGAGACCTGAAGTTTTCAAAAGCCAGCAGTTTGCAGGGGCCAATTATACCTTCAGCTTCAAAAACCTTGATAATAATGCCTTCCCGACTTTGGGACTGGAATTACTGATGAATGCAGACTGGAAAACCAATCTGTCCGATACCAAGAAAAACTTCTTCACCCTGAACGGAACACTGACGATAGACCACAGACTTGACAAAAGAGGAAATTTTGTGTTTGCGAATTCCAGCAATGCCATGTGGATCAGCAATAATAATTTCGAATTCTACCAGGCAGCAAGCATAGGCGGCAATAATGGGATGAGGGCTTTCCGGAATGACAGGTTTTCAGGTAAATCTTATTTCACCAACAATTCTGAGATCCGCTGGGATTTTGGAAGAGTAAGAAACAATATTATTCCTGCCAATATGGGTGTACTGGTTGGATATGATCTTGGACGTGTCTGGAACGATGGTGAGGATTCTAAAAAGTGGCATCAGTCTGTAGGAGCAGGATTCTGGCTGAGCGTTGTAGAAATGTTTTCTGCAAGACTGAATTACTTCTATGGTTCTGACGGAGGAAGAATTTCTGCCGGAGTAGGAATGACTTTTTAAATTTTATCGCTTTCTTATATTTAATTCTATATTAAGAAAAAACAAGAGGGACAATTTTTTGTCCCTCTTGTTTTTTCTTAATGCCGGATTTAAGCTTTTGCAGCTGTCATTATTTAGTTTTGGAGTCAAATTCAAACCTATATACATTTCCGCCTGTTTCCTTATCTTTTTCGTCCGCGATCAGCAGAGTTTTATCATCCAGGAAAACAACAGCTTCTTTCTGCGAATTATGATTTAAAGATACTTTCTCAATCTTCGCAGTATTAAAATTATCAGTTGTGAACCCGGAAAGTACATGAATGTTTTTATGGGTAAGCAGAACGATTTTATCATTGGTACTGTTGATGGCGGCAGAAGTGATGGCAGCATCACTGTACTTCCCTGCAAGCTTAAGTTTCCCTATCAATTTGGCTTCAAAATCCCCTTCTTTATTAGGAATCTGGAATACAAGGAAAGTTCCGTCAAAACCTTTGCTTCTGTTTTTGGTGAAAAGATAGAAGTTTCCGTTCATTTCTACGAAAGCTTCACAGTCATACAGCCAGTTTGATTTCTTTGGAGGAAATTCAGTCTGCCCTTCGTAATGAAATTTTGTTGTCTGAACAACTTTTGTTGTTTTCTGGGAAGCATCCTTCAAATCCAGCTTTAAAATAGCCAGATTCTGTCTGTTGTTATCATTATTTCCAAAATCACCGAGGTAAATATTTCCCTGGGCATCTTTGGTAATATCTTCCCAATCGTTGTTTTCAGCATTTTCTACCAAAACATCTGTTACCAGCTTGCCCTGCTTATCCAAACCGTAAACTACATTTTTATTTCCCTGATCTTCTATCGTCCAAATGGTATTTTTATCCTGAGACAGAACGATTCCTGAAACTTCTTTCAATTTTTTCGGAAGGGAAAATTCAACTTTGATTTCGTCGGTTTTAGGAGAATCCTGTGCTTTTGGATTACAACTCCATAATAAGAATGCAGATAGGGTAAGAATACGCAGCATAGCTATTTTTTTAATTTTTAAAACTGAAAATACGGATACCGTATATTTTTCTCTAAGGTATTAAATAATCTTGTTGATAACGAGACTTGTTTTTGGGTTCCATCAATCGTAATAAGAATTAATCGGTTTGCAGGATCAAAGAACATGATGAGCCATGCAAAACCTATTCCAATAAGGATTCTCGGAATACTTCTATGTCAGGGCTTTATTTTATGACAGCAGTTTTGCTTTTTCCCACAATACATCCATTTCTTCCAAAGACAGGTCGGCCAGCTTCAGATTTGATTCCTCTGCCAGCACTTCCATTTTCTGGAATCTTGAGATAAATTTTAAATTAGTTCTTTCCAATGCAGAATCCGGATTCAGTCCTGAAATTCTTGCATAGTTGATGAGTGAGAAAAATACATCGCCCAACTCCAGCTCTTTTTTATCTAAATCGGTTTCTGCATGAAATTCCTGAATTTCTTCATCTACTTTTTTCCATGCATCTTCTGCATCGTGAAATTCAAACCCAATTCCTTTTACTTTATCCTGAATCCTGTAGGCCTTTACCAAACTTGGAAGACTTTTCGGAACACCGCCTAAAATCGATTTATTCCCTTCTTTCAGCTTCAGCTTCTCCCAATTCTGCTTTACTTCTTCTTCATCTTTCACTTCTGTATCACCATAAATATGGGGATGACGGAAAATCAGTTTCTCGTTTAAAGAATTGATGACATCTGCAATATCGAAACTTTCTTTTTCAGAACCAATTTTGGCATAAAAAACAAGATGAAGCAGAACATCACCCAGCTCTTTTTTGATTTCCTGCAAATCTTCCTGCAGAATAGCATCTGAAAGCTCGTAGGTTTCTTCAAGGGTTAAATGACGAAGGGATTGCAGGGTTTGCTTCTGATCCCATGGGCATTTTTCGCGTAGATCATCCATGATGTCCAATAATCTTCCGAAGGCTTCTAATTTTTCTTGTCTGGTATTCATAATTGAGGATTCAAAGTGATGCAAATTTAGGGTAAATCTTTATTTAATTAAGTTCTGTCTTGAAACAAAAGAACGGAAAATAAAGCTTAGGAGTTTGTGTTTAAAATAAAAACCCTGTCAAGATTTTTGACAGGGTTCTGTATTTACAATCGGGATAAATTATCCCTTCTTAGTATGTGTACTTTTTGGAGCGGCTTTAGCTGCAGAAGTAGCTTTTACTTTTGGAGCTGCAGGCTTTTCTGCTTTTAACGCTGCTTTTTTAGGAGCTTCTTTTTCAATGCTCACTTCTTCCTTTGCACCATCCAGTGTTTCAGGCTCTGCTTTTACAAAGCTCTCAGGAGTAATGTATCCTGCTTTCTGAAGAAGGTTATACCACTGAGCCAATTTTTTGATATCTGAAGCATATACTCTTTCTGTATCATAGTTAGGAAGAGAAGCCGTCATGAATTCTTTCAGAACATCATCGGAAGATTTGTGAGAAATCGTTTCTTTATAATCGTAGTTTTTAGCAATATTTTCAAAAACCTCGAACAAAGGAACTTCTTTATCAAATGTAAACATAGCGATATTATCCAATAAACTCACCTGACTTGAGTTTCCAATGCTTACTTTTTTCTTAGTCGTAACATCTTCAATGATAAAACCGTTTCTTAGTTGAGAAACTAATTTGAAAAGTCCTGGCTTTCCAGAAATTGAAATTATTTTTTCTAACAGCATAATTTTATTTTTTGTAAATTCTGCAATAGGCACGGGGCTTTTTGCTGTTTATTATTTTGTTTTTTAATCCTTGTTTAAATTACTTTGGAAATCTCATTTTATAGCTGATGCTTACATCACCCTGTGAGATTTTTGCCAGCTTACCTTTTACGAGTTTCTTCTTCAATATACTCAGATGATCGGTAAACAGCACGCCTTCAATATGATCATATTCATGCTGAATTACGCGGGCTCTAATATCGGAAAAAGTTTCTGTATGTTTCACAAAATTTTCGTCATAATATTCAATAACGATTGTTCCTTTTCTCTTCACATCTTCTCTTACGTCCGGAATAGAAAGGCATCCTTCATTGAATTTCCATTCTTCACCAGATTCTTCAAGGATTCTTGCGTTAATGAAAACTTTTTTAAACTCAGCCAGCTCGTCTTTGATGTCTTCATAATCTTCGTCATCTGCAAGTGGCGTTACATCAATCACAAACAATCGCAGGTCCAAACCGATTTGTGGTGCTGCAAGCCCTATGCCATTCGCACTATACATCGTTTCAAACATATTATCTATAAGTTCCTGTAAACCGGGATAATCTTTGTCTATATCTTTCCCTACTTTTCTTAAAACAGGATCCCCAAAAGCTCTTATCGGTAAAATCATCTTATTCTTTGTTCTAAAAAATTCTGCAATATAATTGTTGCACTTACTTTATCTATTAATCCCTTTTCCTGTCTCTTTTTTTTACTTTTCCCGCTTTGGGAGATAAAAAAAGAAGCCATTTTAGAGGTAAATCTTTCATCTAAACGGTGGACCGTGATACCGGAAAATTCCTTCTGAAATTCTTCAATGAATTTTAAAATATCTGTCTCCACTTCGGAAATATTTCCTTTCAAATCTGTAGGAAGGCCTACTACCACATCATCCACTTTGTTTTCTGTGAAATATTTTCTCAGAAACTCCATCAAAAACCGGGTTTCGATAGTATCCAGACTGCTTGCAATAATCTGCATATCATCTGTTGCAGCGATACCGCAGCGTGCCTTTCCATAGTCTATTGCAAGGATCTGTCCCATAAGTGTGCAAATTTAGTAAAATTTAATGATTTTATTCATAACGCAGTTTTTTTATAAAAATCATGTTTTATTCCATTATTTTTTTTATAATTTTAATCTTCCAAAAAACGAAAATATGAAGAAACTCATCCTCGTAAGACATGCGAAAAGCGACTGGCCGGAAGAAACGGAGGACTTCGACAGACCTTTGGCAGACAAAGGATTGAAAGATGCTATGAACATGTCCAGATTCATGAAAAACAATAATATTTCTATTGACCAGTTTGTTTCCAGCCCGGCTGTGCGTGCCCTGAATACGTGTAAAATCTTTAACCAAGCCTATCAGCTTAATGTCTCTACGGAGGATAAGCTTTATAATCCCTCGGAAAGAAATTTTGAATCTGTAATCTACGACCTGGATGACAATGTGAATTCTGTGGCTTTTTTCTCTCATAACAATGGAATTTCCAATTTTGCGAATTCCATTTCAGAAGATATTTTCCATTTCCCCACTTGTGGAGTTGCCGGTTTTGAAATAGACTGTAATTCATGGTCTGAATTTGATGGCGCCAAGAAAAGACTCCTGTTCTTTTATGAGCCAGGGAAAATTTAATTGTATCTTTTTTGACTATCCTACTCCTTTTTTCATGTGCTAAAAAGGATAGGACCTATATTGAAACTATTGTAGTAAATGATATCAGCATTTGAATTCTGAATATTCACTTGCCAAAGAAAATCTCAATCTACTCAGATAATCTGAAGTTTTGGCTAAAGCCAAATGTATTATTCATAAAAAAGCGGGCTAAAGCCCGCTCCTATTGAATTTTATATTTTTTGTGATTTATAATTTTGCTCAGCAATTGTATTTTATCCCAATTTACTTTCTTTTGAGATCCAGATCATCAAAGTCAAAACTGAAATCTGTAACATCCGAAATAGGCTTTAGCTTTGCAGACTCTGCCTTTCCATTTTCATCATAGCTGAAAATAATATAAGCATCAGCGTCATAACTTCTGTCGTCCCATTTTACAATAAAAGAATTACTGGAATAGGGAAGCAGTTCTCCTTTCAGTCTTGGAGAGTTTTGGCAGGAAATTCTGTGTGTATTTCCCTGTTGAGAAATTTCTACATCTCCAAACCATTGGTCATTATACTTTCCAACAAACTGTTCGGCTTTCGGCTGAAGATTTTTTTCTTTTTTAAAGGCTTCTGATTTGGCGAAAGCTTCTTTTTTCTGCTTATCATACTCGGCATTTACTTTTGCCATTCTTTCACCATAGGTTTTCAGCCAGTTTCTGTCTGCTACTCCCAGGTAAGAATCTTTTACCGTGTTGGTAATTGTATTAAAAGCGGCTCCGGACTGTTGGTTCGTTAATACTACGATTCCCAATTTCAGATCCGGAATCAGTGTAAATTGGGTAACAGTACCTATTAATCCTCCCGTATGCTGAATCTGCTTGTGTCCTTTCACATCGCTTAAAAACCATCCTAACCCATATCCGTAAAAGCTCGTATCGTAAGGATTTTTTAAAGCAACTTTATCCGGGATCTGCAGACTCCATAGCTGCTGTACATTTTTATCTGAAACTAATTTTTTACCGTCTTTGGTTGTGAAATTATTTAAAAGAAAATCTGCCCAGGTGGTCATATCCTTAATATTACTCATGATTCCTCCTGCTGCATTTCCTGTTTCATTCCAATCGTGGGGCACGGCAACAGCTTTCCCGTCTACAGGAGCATGGGCATCAATTTTGTTTGATACGGCTTTAGCTCTGCTGTAGCTTCCAAAACTGGAAGTCATTCCAACGGGTTTCATAATTCTCTGCTCAATAAATTCGGCCCAGCTCAGCCCGGAAATCCTGTGGATCACTTCTCCCGCTACAATAAACATAATATTGTTATAATCCAGTGTCGTTCTGAAAGGGTTTTCAGGTTTCAGATATCTTACATTGTGAACAATATCATTTACCGTCAGGTTCCCACCTTCAGGGAAGAACATCAGGTCACCCTGTCCCAAGCCTAATCCAGCTCTGTGAGTTACAAGATCTTTAATGGTTACGTTTTGGGAAACATAGGGATCATACATCTGAAATTCAGGGATGTATTTTGAAACTTTATCGTCCCAGCTCAATTTTCCCTCATCGGCTAAAATAGCCAGTGCAGTGCAGGTAAACCCTTTTGAATTAGATGCAATTCCTACCAATGTATTATCATCCATCGGCTGTTTGGTGGTTAAAGAACGTTGTCCGAAACCTTTGGAATAAATCACTTTTCCGTCTTTTATGATTCCTACTGACATTCCAGGAACATCAAAAGTTTTTAAAGTACTCTGGATCAGTTCATCCAATTTTTTTTCTTCAACCTGGGCATTGAAAAGCCCTACGGCTAAAAGAAAAAGTAAAAGAGAAAATTTCTGCTTCATTTTTTTAATTTTCTCAAATTTAGTAAATATTAGGCGATGCAGGCTTCTCCTGTAAAACTTTGTGTATTTAAAAATAATCTGACCCTTAATAGAAAATAAATCTTTCCTAAATTTGTAAAAATTTCAAATCTTCATGACGAAAATTCTTCTTCTCTCTGATTCCCATTCCTATATAGACGACAGGATTTTAGAATATGCCCGTCAGGCTGATGAAATCTGGCATTGCGGGGATTTCGGAAGTATGGAAGTGATTGAAGAACTGGAAAAAATAAAACCTTTAAAGGGTGTTTACGGAAATATAGACAATGCGAAGATCAGAGCTGAATTTCCTGAAGTGAACCGTTTTTTCTGCGAAGATCTTGAAGTTTTAATGATCCATATCGGTGGATATCCCGGAAAATATACACCGCTGACAAACAGAGAAATTTCTGCAAAGGCTCCAAAGCTGTTTATTTCAGGACATTCCCATATTTTAAAAGCCATGTTTGACCAAAAGAATAATCTCCTTCACCTGAATCCCGGAGCCTGTGGAAAACAGGGATGGCATAAAACGAGGACCATGATGCGTTTCGTAGTGGAAGGTGAAGAGATCAAAGATTTGGAAATCATTGAACTGGGACCTAAGATTTAATTTTGAAAACAATAAAAGAAGGAGTACAATACATGAAAATCGGGGACAAAGTTTCTGTAGTAGATGAGGATTTAAGCGGGATCATTACTTCCGTGAACGGCAATATTGTTGTTTTCAAAGATGAGTATGGTTTTACCTACCAATATCCGAAAGAGAAACTGGTTCCGAAAAACGCAGAACTTTATGAAAATATCCGGGTAGTGAGAAAAGCAGAACCGAAGAAAGTGACTTCCAAAAAACATCAGAAAAATCATATGGTTCTGGATCTGCATTTTCACAATCTCGTCAGAAATCCCAGTGATTATGACAGTTTCGAAAGACTCTTTATCCAAAAAGCGAAATTAACGGAAGTTCTTGATTTCTGCAGAAAGCATCATCTGAAGAGGCTGGAGATTGTTCACGGTATTGGTGACGGAACGCTGCAGAGAATGGTTATGGATGTTTTGGAAAGCCAGAGAGATATCGATTTTTATAATAAGGAAATACTTCACCATCAATCCGATGCCGTTATGATAGAATTTCACTAAATTTGCAGCAATTGAAATATGAACGTACTTAATTTACTTTTTACCAAAGACGGATTAATCTACCAGATTGCAAAAAACAAAGGCATTCAGGAAGAAAAGTCTTATTTCGTTACTGAAGAAACTCCAGAGAATCTTATTGAAGATAAGCTTGATGAAATTCTTCTTAAGCAGAGGTTTGACGAAATCCATGTGATCTCGGCACTAAATCACTTTACCCTGATGCCTGAAGGATTTTCTGAGCATGAGGCAGGATTTGAGCTGATTGCTTTCAATGCTCCGGCTGACAGGGAAAAAGAGGAGCTCATGCTTTCTGTCAATAAAAAGTTCGGGGTACAGTTTTATTATACATTCCCTAAAAACTTTTACAAAAAAATAAAGGAGCTGGCCATTCCGGTTCATTTTAATTTTTCAGGGGAAAAGTTTTTGAATTCACTCAACAATAAAAACAGTAAGGAGATTCACATCAACCTGTACCATAACCAGTGTGAGTTTTTTGCTATTGATAACAAAAAAGTTATTTTATACAACAACCTGGATGTGAATTCTGAGGTTGATTTTCTGTATTTCGTGATGTTTACGCTCAGTAAAATAGGCTTTGGAATCAATGAAACCAATTTTTACGCCTATGGCGAAACTACTGAAAATGAAACCTTTATTTCCGAACTTCAGAAATTCGTCAAAAATATGAGAATTGTTTTTGACAATATTCCCAATAAGAATTTTATACTTAATTAAAAGGGACCAAGAATTAGGGATGAGGGCTTAGGCCCGACATACTTCCCTGATCCCTAATTCCTACCACCTAAACCCTAAAAAATATGTTCAGAATAATCTCAGGCAAGTGGAAAGCCAAAAAAATAGCCGCTCCTAAAAATTTTGATGTAAGACCTACTACAGATTTTGCCAAGGAAGCGCTTTTCAGTATCCTGGAAAACAAATATGATATGCAGTCGGTTTCTGTGCTTGATCTTTTCGCAGGTATTGGCTCTATCACTTTCGAATTTGCGTCCAGAGGATGCCAGGATGTTACTTCGGTTGAGCTGAATCCAAAGCATACAAGTTTTATCAATTCTACGGCTTCAGAGCTTGATATGTCACTGCAGATCAATGTTCAGAGAGGTGATGTTTTTGACTGGCTTAAAAAATTCAGAAATAAGAAAAGCTTTGAAATTGTATTTTCCGATGCTCCTTTTGAAATGGAAGAGAAGAAATACTATGAGCTGCTGTCTCTGGTTTTAAACAATAAATTTGTTAAACCTAACGGAGTTTTAATCGTAGAACATCAGAGCAGAATGAAACTGGAACATCCTAACTTAATAGATACCCGGAAATACGGAAATGTAAGTTTCAGTTTTTTCGAAGCAAATAAAGAAGATAATCAGGAAATTTAATTCCTGATTATTTTTTTTACGGAAAGATCCGGTGCAGCTTTTCCCCAGCTTGTAATAGCTTCTATAACGGGTTGGAGAGTCTTTCCAAAATCCGTCAGCGTATATTCTACCATCAATGGAGGCTTTTCGGTGTATACCTTTCTGTTGATGATGTGATCTTCCTCAAGCTGTTTCAGCTGAAGACTCAATGTTCTTTCTGTGATGGTAGGAATTAATTTCCTAAGTTCATTATACCTTTTGGCGCCGTCTGTAAGATGGAATAAAATAACGGCTTTCCACTTTCCTCCTATAAACTTCATGGTGACACTGGTGCAGCACGGGTATTCTTTGTTATCTATTGTGTACATTTTTATACTATCCTTTTTTACCGTTATTGCAAAGGTAGCAAACTTACATTAATTTTGTAACTATAAAAATGATAGTACAATAATTTATGAACTTTTTAGAACAAATGAAAAAAAGGTATACGGTAAAAAAGTATAACCCACATGAAAAAATCAGTGCAGAACAGATTGCAGAATTGAAAGAGATCCTTAATCTAAGCCCTTCTTCAATCAACAGCCAGCCATGGAATTTTATTTTCATTAATAAGCCTGAACTCAGGGAACAGCTGGCAGAAGCATCATATTTCAATAAGGGAAAAGTATTAGACAGCAGCCATATTATTGTATTCCAGGTGATAAAGAATCCCGAAGACTTTGAAAAACAGATCGAAGAAAATCTTCCTGAAGGTTCCGTTAATTACTACAGAACTATGGTAAAACCACACGGCGAGGCTTCCATCCGGGCATGGATGGGGCATCAGGTGTATCTTTCACTGGGTGTTCTTCTTTCTGCTTGCGCTGCTATGGGAATAGATTCCACTCCGATGGAAGGTATTGAAACTGAAAAATATGACGAAATCCTTAAAAATGATTCTTATGAAACACTTTTTGCAGTAGCCATCGGGAAAAGAGATGAAAACGACAGCAACCATCCTGAAACGACTCCTAAAAGAAGGCTGAAGAGTGAAATGGTTATTTTAGAGCCATAACTTTTCAAAAGTTTTCATAAAATAAAAGCTGTTTCGGGTGAAACAGCTTTTTGTATTATAGTACTTTCAATTCCAGATCTATCGTCTTTCCAAAGAATTTCTTAGAGATTTTTTCAAAGTTCTTCGTCAGGTCCGAAAGATAAAAATGATAATTCGGTTTTGGATTATTGTCATTCAGAAGATGGTATTTATCCAGGATGATCTTAAGGTGATTGGCAACAATATTGGGTGAATCGATCACGCGGACCCTGTTTCCGTAATACTGCTTAATCTCATCGATCAGCAAAGGATAATGAGTGCACCCCAGAATAAGGGTTTCAATATTCTTGAGCTTGTTATTGCTTAAATAATTATAAATGATGGCATGCGTAATCGGATGGTTTTTGAATCCTTCTTCAATAGCAGGAACCAATAACGGAGTCGCCAGCTCATCAACTTTGATCCATTTATTCTGTTTCCTGATGCTTTTCTTATACAATCCGGAATTAACGGTTGCTTTTGTAGCAATGACTCCAACATTATTGTGGATCTCATACGCTACTTTTTCAGCAACAGGATTAATAACGTCTATGACGGGAACTTTTCCATTCACAGATTGCATCACTTCGTTTAAAGCATTGGCTGTAGCCGTATTACAGGCAATGACAATGGCTTTACAGTTCTGCTGAAGCAGAAAATTGGTGATCTTGGTAGAATATTCTATAATCGCATCCTTCGACTTTTCACCGTACGGAAGGTGTTTGGTATCTCCAAAATAGATCAGATCTTCGTGGGGAAGAAGTCTTTTGATCTCTTTAGCTACGGTAAGCCCTCCCACCCCACTATCGAAAATACCGATAGGCTGGCTTGGTGAAAGATGTGAATAATCTTGCTTTTTAGTTTTCAAGTGAACTGAAATTTTATACAAAAATAGTGAATAATCGGATATTTAATTAAGATTACTTATTGAAAAATCTTTTGGATATCTTACTTTATAGCTTACCCTGAATTTTTTGGTTTCTGATGAGGAGATTTTAACGTTCCACAGTAAGAATCCTTTTTCTTTATCGAGTTCAGCATTATCACTTTGAAGAAGCTCAATTTTTACAGCTTCATCCTTACTCAAAGGAATCTGATCCCGTATCTCGATATTAATTGCTTCTTTTTTGTTATTCCGGACAACAAGATCGTAAGTAATGGTTTTTTCCTGATAGGAAGAAAATAATTTTTCACTTGCCTTATCATTTACCACTTCTTTGCGGATGCTAATCTTTTTGTCATCACCAAGAGTAATGCTCATTTTATCATTCGTCTGGTTGGGATTGATCCTTGTTTCTCCTACATACATATTTTCAAAGATCACGCTGGCAGCCCCTGAAATCAGATTATATTTATTAAAATCTTTAATATCTGCAACCAAATAGGCAGTGGTATTGTATTTTGGAACAGTGTAATATTTGTATTCAGCCGGAAGCTTTATCTGTTTCAGATTAATAAAATGATCTTCATCATTTGACAGAATATCATAAGGAATATCTGTATCAAAACTTACATTCAATTGATTTTCATTAATTTTAATTCCATAACCTGTCATTACAACTTCTTCAATCTCCATCGTGCGCATAGTATCTCTTTTACCAGAATAGCCAATGTTTGTCCTTTCTTCATTCTTATAAGAATTCAAAAACCAAGGATTCATAACTGGAGCTTCGTTATTTCTTGAAGATCTTGAATTGATCAGCGAAAGCTTCACTCCTTTCCAGTCAAGTCCTGTATCCTGTCTTACTTTTGCTTTAAAAGTGACATCCAAAGGTTCAGTAAGCTTATTGCCCTTCACTTCATAAAATGGTTCCCAGGAAACGTTTTCTGCCAGATATCCCAGATCCATTTTTGCATTTCCTCCCCCATTGCTTGCAATTCTCAGAACAAGAACGCCATCAGAAAAAGTTTCCTCAGCTTCTGTATTAGCTTTCAAACGATTTTTTAAAGCTTCAAGTTTCTGCACAGTTTGTGTATATTTTTTATTAATATCAAGCTGTGCTATGCTTATTTCATTTCTTTTCGTCTTATAATATTCTGTCAGCTGCATCAGCTGGGCCACACTGGAAGTATTACTGCCAATTAAAAGTCCTTGATTCTTGTCTAAAAGTTCCAATGTTTTTTCATTCGTCTGACGCTCGATATTGATTTTTGTACTGAGATTTTCTAAAATAGCGATGCTGTCCTTAATTCTTTTTCCGTTAGGATTATTATTTTCAAAATAATTCGAGTTGTAGCTGTCTCTGTATTGCGCAGAAAGAATTGAGACATCTTTATTGTTGGTATTAATCTGTATAGATTTCTCCACAATTTCGTCCGAAATATTGGTCACAACAACCTCAGAAGTTCCTGCAGGAAGTGAAACACTCACAGAATTATGGAGTTCAGCAGAAGTTCTGTAAACATTTACAGCATTAACTTTTGCTTTTGTAAAGATTGGTTTTTGAGAGAAATGTAAAGCGCTTAAAAAAAGAAAAAATAGGAGTAAGTTTTTTCTCATAGTTCATGGTTTTTATTTAAAGTATAATCTCAAATATACATTAATAAACGTTACACCAAAAATAAATCTGAAGCAATTCCATCCGCCATAAACCAATGCTTTTCCGGTATTTTCAGATGATTGTTCTCCTGGATTAAAATACCTTCTTCTATTTTAGGTTTTACCTCGTGTCGGAAATGTTCAAGAATTTGATCACTGAATTTATTTTTCAGGCTTTCAAGATCTACTCCCCAGATTGTCCTCAAGCCAATCATAATCATTTCATTGAATTGATCATATTGTGAGAGAATCTCTTCTTCTTTGGCCAGAATTCCGGCATGAAGCTTTTTAATATACTGCTGATTGTTGGCCACGTTCCAGCTTCTGACATCAAATCCGTTGTACGAATGTGCGGAAGGACCGATTCCAAGATACTCTTTGTACTTCCAATATGCAGAATTATGCCTTGAATAAAAGCCAGGTTTTGCAAAATTGGAGACTTCATAATGCTCAAATCCGTTGCCTTTTAAGAAATCTGACATATAATAGAACTCCTTATTCTGTTCTTCTTCTCTAGGACTGGCAACTTTTCCTTTTGAAATCCAGTTTTCTAAAGCTGTTTTGGGCTCAACTGTCAATGCATAAGATGAAATATGCGGAACTTCAAGGGCTATGGTTTTGTTTAAATTCTCCTTCCAGATCTCCAGATTCGAGGTTGGAGAGCCATAAATAAGGTCTATACTTAAGTTTTCGAACCCAAAATCCTGTGCTCTTTTGATTGAACTCTCTGCTTCAGAAGCATTATGGGCACGGTTCATGAGTTTAAGATCTTCCTCAAAAAAACTTTGGGTACCGATGGAAAGCCTGTTGACCGGAGATTGAGCCAGTTGTTTTAAGAAGTTTTTATCCAGATCGTCGGGGTTGGCTTCCAGGGTAACTTCAATATCAGTATCAAAACTGAAGTATTTCAGGACTTCATCGATTAAAGAATTGATTTCATCCGCTGAAAGAATGGATGGTGTTCCACCTCCAAAATACAGGGATTTCAGATTTTTATTCTGCAGTTCATCTTTTCTAAGCCGGATTTCGGTCTTCATAGCACGGATCATCTCATCTTTAAAATTCAAAGAGGTAGAAAAGTGAAAGTTGCAGTAGCTGCATTTCTGCTTGCAGAATGGAATGTGAATATATATCATAAAAAAGCCCTGAAAATTTCAGAGCTCAAATTTATTTAAATTAAATCAAATTAATATCTATATCCTCTATGATTAATAAAGTTATCAAAGTTATAACCTAAGCTCAGCATAAAGCTGTTTCCACCATACGTCTGGATATCAGACATTCCGATGTTATAAGTTGCTCCGATCATTAATTTATTAATTCTCACTTTAACAACTGGTGCAACCTGTAACTGTTGGCTGTCAAATCGGTTCTGTACCGTTCTGTAACTTACACCGGCAGAGAATGAGTTGATATCATTGAAGAAAGTTGCCATTAAGTTGTAGTCGATCATTCTTGTTGAATTGGTATTCAAGTTAATCAACGCTGATGGCGTTACGAAGATATTGTCAGCAAAATGCCAGTCATATCCTAAGTTTAAGAAAAATTTAATTGGTGAAGGCTCAATTCCGTTTACTATAGCCTTGTCATTGCTTAGTGCAATATCGTTTACAGATACTCCTGCAAAGATATTTCTATAGGTAGCAGCTGCACCAAAGTTGGCGTAAGCCATAAAAATATTCCCTTCTTTTCCAATCAACAATGGATCGTAACCATCTTCAACGTTCACTGAAGTATAGTCGAAGTTCATATTATAAAATGAAACACTGGTACCGAAAGAGAACTGGTCTTTTCTGTCTCCCTCACTACTTAGTGGAATAAAGTATGAAGCTCCCGCTGTAATACCGCCTGCAGAAATAGGGCCATTGCTGTCTCTGAAAATAGAGAGCCCTGCTCCCACTCTGTCGAAAATGTTCCCGTTGATTCCTATAGACTGCGTATTTGGAGAATCGCTGAACTTGTCAAATTGTTTGTGGTAATTAGCATTAAGCTGTACGTAATCGGTCTTTCCGTACTGAGCTGGGTTGAACAGGAATTCACCATCCAAAAGATATTGCTGATAGTATGGTAGTGATTCTTGTGCTTTGTATGCATTTGACAAAAGAGCTAAACATACGATAGCATATAGTTTTCTCATAACAAATCTTGATTTCAATTCAACAAATATAAAAAAATTCTCAATATATTTTTAGTTTTCTAAATAATTTCTCCATTTTTTTACAGCATCCGCCATATCTTTGGGCATTGGGCTCTCAAAATATAATTCCTTTTTAGTAGTTGGATGTATAAACCCTAAAGTATGGGCATGGAGTGCATGTCTTGGCAGAATTTCAAAAACATTTTTTATAAACTGCTTATACTTAGGTAGATTCACTCCTCTTAAAGGTGTATGGCCTTCATATCTTTCGTCATTAAACAAAGTATGGCCGATATGTTTGAAATGAGCACGGATTTGGTGTGTTCTTCCTGTTTCAAGTTTACATTCTACCCAGGTCATATATTTAAAACGTTCTAGAACCTTATAATGCGTCACCGCGTGCTTTCCGTGGCTTCCGTCCTCGTAAACGGACATCTGCATCCGGTTCTTGGGATGCCTCCCGATATGCCCTCTTATGGTCCCTTCATCTTCCTGAGGATTCCCCCATACGAAAGCCCAGTATAATCTTTTTGTAGTTCTGTTAAAAAACTGTTTGGCTAAAAAGCTCAATGCATATTCGTTTTTTGCAATCACCAAAAGGCCTGAGGTATCTTTATCAATCCTATGAACAAGTCCTACCCTGTCCAGGTCAGATTTCTCACCGCTCTTTTCAAAATGGAAGGCCAATGCATTCACCAATGTTTTGTCCCAGTTTCCATGGCCTGGATGCACAACCATCCCCGGTTCTTTGTCTACCACTACCAGATCATCATCTTCATAAATGATATTCACAGGGATATCCTGAGGAATAATCACATTTTCCCTCGGCGGATGGGCAAGAAGCACCGAGATCTGGTCACCGGGTTTTACACGGTAATTCTGTTTTACCGGAGCACCGTTTACAACCACATTTCCGGCTCTGCAGGTCTGTGAAATTTTATTCCGTGAAGAGTTTTGTCTGTATATTAATAAGAACTTATCAATTCTTAACGGCTCCTGGTTTTTATCGACTTTGATATTAAGATGCTCATACAGTCCTTTATTTTCCTCATCAATATCGATGTTCTCCAAACTGTCGGAATCTAATAATTCTTCATCTAAAAAGTCTTCGTTATCTTCTGCCATTATTTTATTTTTTTACGCAAAAGGCCTCAACATTTTGCAGTTGAAGCCTATATTTTATATAATAAACTGTGATTATTCTACCACTACTTTTTTAGCCTTTGGCTTTTGGACCGGCTGCTGTGTTGCATTTCCTGTCGTTGTTGCCGGCTTATTTCCTGAACTCTGGCTGTTTGTTACAGCGGATTTAGGTTTTTCTGTTCCGGTTCCGGCAGGTTTGGCTCCAGTTGCTGCACTGCTCGTCTTTGCCGGCTCTGTTTTAGCAGGTTCAGATTTAGGAACTTCTTTTTTGGGTACAGGTACTGCTGCAGGTGGATTATAACTTGGTTCCGGATAGTTGGGAACTTCATCATAATGTACTGGAGGCAGTGATGTATCTACTTTCATTCGGTAGATAGAATTCAGCTGTTCTACTTTGGCCCTAAGCTCGGCAGGTGTTCTCTTACTTGCCCAAAGATCAATCTGCATTCCCTGATCTCGTACATCTCCGGAGGCCGGATCCTGATAATAGATAATATCAGATTCATCTTTACTTCCGTCTTCATGTTCTACCAAACCTACCTCAAATAAGCTTCTGGCGATTACAGCTCTTGCTTCTTTTACCGAAAGCCCTACCACGTTAGGAATAGAAATATTTCTCATAGGTCCTGAACCCACTACAACATCAATCACGGAGAATCTCGGAAGACGCGATCCGGGATTAACTGCATTACCTTTATATAACACTCTTAAAAGAGCATCTTTCTGAATACTCGGTTCATAGATGGTATCGCCGATCTTAAGACCAACCTGATCCAGTCTCTGAAAAGCCAGCCCTGAATATTTATTGATCACATCCGGAACCGTAATAGGAGCCCATGTTCTGGGATTAACTACAATTCTTACCAGCGATCCCGGTTTTACACGTGAACTGGATAAAGGGTGCATCTTCAAAACCTGAAAAGGCTTATATTTAGGGTTATATTCAGCACTGTCTACTTCATATTCCAGTCCGGTATCCTCTAATATTTTTACGGCATCATAAACCGATTTATTAATAACATTGGGCACAGGAATTTCCTGACCGTGATTGGTATGGTATTCCAGCCAGCGGAAAGTAAGCCACACTAACCCCACAAAAATACCGATGGCTACTGCTAAATTCAGTAAAACTTTCCAATTGAAAAGTGATTTAAGCATACTTAAAAATACTTTAATTATAACGGCAAATATAGCTAATAATTTTAAATGTGCTTTTATTTAACACAATTCATTTCAATTTTAAAATTTCTGAATTTCCCTTATTGCATTACATAAAATGATTAAATTTGCCTTAATTGATACTATAATGGTTATGAGCAAAAAAAGTGTTGCCGTTGTCATGGGAGGCTATTCGGATGAATATGTGGTTTCCTTAAAAAGCGGTCAGTTGATCTACGATTCTCTGGACAGAAATCTATATGATGTATATAAAGTAGTCATTCTTAAAGATGAGTGGTATTTTTTAGGAGAAAACGATCAAAAATATGAAATCAACCGCGGAGATTTTTCAGTGACTTTAGATAATCATGAAAAACTGAAATTCGATGCCTGTTTCAACATTATCCACGGAACTCCGGGTGAAAACGGAATCCTGCAGGCCTATTGGGACGCTATCGGGCAGAAATATACCGGTTGTGGTTTCTACCAAAGCGCTTTAACCTTCAATAAAAAAGACACATTGGCTGTCTTATCAAAGTATGGAATTCCTTCTGCCAAAAGCATTTATTTAAGAAAAGGAGAAGACATCAATACAGACGAAATTATTGAAAGTCTTGGCCTTCCGGTTTTCGTTAAGCCCAACCAGTCCGGTTCATCTTTGGGAATTTCAAAAGTAAAGGAAAAGTCAGAATTAATTGCTGCAACGGAAATTGCGTTCAAAGAGGATGATGAAATTCTTATCGAAAGCTTCCTGGACGGAATGGAAGTTTCTGTAGGGGTCATAGATTTTAAAGGCGAAACCATCGTTTTAGGAATCACTGAAATCGTACCGACCAATGAATTCTTTGATTATGAAGCTAAATACGAAGGAGCTTCAGAAGAAATTACCCCGGCAAGAATTGACGATGCAACAAGAATCAGAGTGGAAGAAATTTCAAAAAGAGCTTACAATTCCCTTGGCATGAGCGGTTTTTCAAGAAGTGAATTCATCCTTATGGATGGTATTCCTTATATGCTTGAAATGAATACCAATCCGGGATTCTCACCGGCCAGTATTCTTCCGCAACAGGCAAAAATTTATGGAATATCCATCACAGATCTTTGCGGAAACGAAGTAGAAAAAGCATTGAATAAATAATAATAGAAGTTAGAATCTAGAGGTTAGAAGTTAGTTGTTAATGAATGGAAGTTTGAAGATGGAAGAAAACCCGGTGAATAGTTCACCCCGGCAACCTAAATCTCGCAACCGAAACCCAAAACACAGACCTCATAACCCATAACTCATCATAACACGTAAAACATGAAAATTGCTGTTTTCCCCGGATCCTTTGATCCTATTACTCTGGGACATTATGATATTATTGAAAGAGCGGCTCCGCTTTTTGACAAACTGATTATTGCGATCGGGCAGAATTCCCAAAAAAAATATATGTTTCCTCTGGAAAAAAGAATGGAATTTATTCAAAATTCCGTCGCTGAATTCCCCAATGTAGAAGTAGACTTTTTTGAAGGATTAACGGTGGACTACTGTTTTGAAAAGGACGCGCAATACATCCTGAGAGGCTTAAGAAATCCCGCTGATTTTGAATTTGAAAAAGCAATAGCCCACACTAACAGAACTTTGGCCCATAAAAAGCTGGAAACCGTATTCTTATTAACCTCATCCGGAAAATCTTTCATCAGCAGCAGCATCGTAAGGGAAATCATCAACCACAACGGAGAATATGAATTGCTGGTCCCGGAAGCCGTCAGGGTACAACGATAAGTAATGAGTAATAGGTAATGAGAATTTGGGAAATATGGATTACAATCAAATTTTTCTACTCTTGTGATTAAATCTCTTTCATCATTACCTTATTCAGATGATGTGTCGGTCATAAGAAAGCAAATTATAAGATCTTCTACTTCAGTAGCCGCAAATTAAAGAGCTGCTTCAAGAGCAAGATCTGAAAAGAAAAAATTTGCTAAGCCCTGCATTGTTATAGAAGAAATTGATGAGACTCAACTTTGACTTGAGATCATTGAAGAATTGGAATACCTAAGTTCTGAAAAAATGATTCATTTAAAATCAGAATGTGAAGAACTTGTAAAGGTTATGACTAAGTATAAATTTAGATTATTCCAGCTTTAAATGGCATAATTTTTATTACTCATTGCCCATTACCTATTACTCATAAATTATGCACGAACAGTTCAATTTTGCCATAGAGGTGCTCGGAACCATTTCCTTTGCAATGTCGGGGAGTTTTGCAGCGATGCAGAAACGCCTTGATCCGTTCGGGGTACTGATTATTGCATTCGTCACTTCTGTGGGAGGAGGAACTGTAAGAGATCTCCTGCTGGATATTCCGGTTTTCTGGATGCATGATCTTTTAACGTGCGCCCTGATTTTGGGTACCAGCATTTTTGCCATGGTCTTCAAGTCTATTGAAAAGAACTTCAAGGTAACCTTATTTATTTTTGACAGCTTCGGACTGGGGTTATTTACCATTATCGGGGTTCAGAAAGGGCTCAATGCTGATATTCATCCGCTTATATGTATCGCACTGGGAACTATAACCGGGTGTTTCGGAGGAATCATACGGGATATCCTCCTGAACAGGATTCCACTGATCTTTAGAAAAGAGATCTACGCTACAGCATGTATTGTTGGCGGATCTGCATTTCTGCTGATGACAAAGTTTATCCCGCTTTCCTATACGTTTATACAGATATTCACTATTATATTAATTGTTTCTATCCGAACTCTTGCTGTAAAATATCACTGGCAAATGCCTAAGTTCTATGGCTATGATCAGAATTCTGAGATGTAGCGGTCATGCATTCATATAACAAAAAAAGCACCTGATCCAGGTGCTTTTTCAGTTTCGTATATTGTCTTAGAAGAATTTCCCTCTCTGTCTCATATTCGGATTGTGCATATGTTTCTGCATAGAAGGCATTTTCAGCTGATCTTTCATCATTTTGATCTGATCCGTCATCATTCCTGCCGAGTCCAATCTTTTAGCCTCGTCCAGAAGCCTCTGCCCTTCCTGTTTTCTTCCTTTAGAAATGGCTGCTGCTGCAAGATTCAATGTTGCCATCGCTCTGTCGTGCTTCATATTCAGGCCATATTCCAAAGCTTTTTTCATCAGCGGTTCCACTTTTGCAGGATGCTCCTGAGCCTGGGTCAGTCCCTGTAAATAGTGGAAATATCCATATTGGGATTTATGAAGCTGCGCCTGGTAATTGGTGATTCCGTTTAACCATTCTGCGGCTTTTTCCATATTCTGCTTTCTCAGCTGCCAGAAGGCAAGGAGAATGTATTCATTCTTGATGAAAAGTATAATAGGCAGTGCTGCAAGAAGGAAAACTACGATTCCCCAGCCCAGACTTCTTGTGAAAATCATCATATAAAGTCCTAAAAGGATAAGAACTGCTGCAATTACAATTTTTATGTACTTATTCATTGTTCAATTTTAGAAGTGCAAAGATAGAAAATTTACAGGTTAGAAGCTAGAGGTAAAAAGTTAGAATTTTCACAACTATTCGCTCTTGATTCGTTCAAATGTCTGAAAGCAAAAATCGTATTCATTCTTTTCATCCTTTTCATGACAGGTCTCTTCAGTTTTTTTCCAGACTTTCGGATTTATCTTTGGAAAAAATGTATCGGCATCAAGATCAGCCTTAACTAAAGTAACTTCCAGTTTATCAACAATTTCTATAGTCTGTTCATAGATATTTCCGCCACCGATAATGAATACTTCCTCATCGATCTTTTTGGCGAATTTTACTGCTTCTTTAATGCTTCCAACGATCAGGATTCCTTCTTCAAACCAGTTTTTCTTTCTGGAAATTACAATATTGGTACGGTTAGGCAGCGGTTTCCCTATACTTTCATAGGTTTTTCTTCCCATAATAACAGGATGTCCGGAAGTAATATCTTTAAAGTGTTTCAGGTCTTTAGGAAGATGCCACAGCAGTTTATTTTCAAAACCGATCTCGTTCTTCTCTCCCATGGCCACCACTATTGTTGTCATTCTAATAATTTTTTACAAAATTAGCACATAATTTGTATATTTGATTAGCACAAAAAATTAAAAAAAAATAAACTATGAAAAATAAAGGCTGCCTTAGTGCAGGAACTATCGGTATTGCACTGCTTATTATTGTAGGTGTACTATTCTTCTGGGGGAAAAACGGGTATAATAATTTTGTTTCGAAAGAACAGAACGTAAACTCCAAATGGTCTAATATAGAAACTGTATATCAGAAAAGAGCCAATCTTATTCCGAATCTGGAAAGAACCGTTAAATCGTATTCAAAATTTGAACAGGAAACATTAACTAAAGTCGTTGAGGCGCGTTCCAAAGCAACTTCTATCAACATCGATCCTACGAATATGACAGAAGCTGATATGGCTAAATTCCAGGCAGCACAGGGAGAATTATCCGGAGCACTAAGCAGGTTAATGGCTGTAGTGGAATCTTATCCGAATTTAAAAGCGGACCAGCAGTATATTAATTTTCAGAGAGAATTTACGGCGATAGAAAACAGCATCAGAACCGAAACGGTTTATTATAATGATGCGGCCAAAGATTACAACACAACAATCAAAACATTCCCGAATAATATTCTGGCGAATTTTACAAACTTTAAAGAAAAACCTTTCTTCAAGGCTGAAGCCGGTGCAGAAAAAGCACCAGAAGTATTTAAATAATGAGCCGTTTTTTGACAAATCAGCAGATCACTTCCCTTGTGGAAGCTATACAGTCGGCAGAAAAACATTCTACAGGCGAGATCAGAGTACATATTGACTCGAACACGGAAACGGAGAATGCACAGACTGCATTTGAGGTTTTCAAAGAACTGTGTATGAATAAAACTGCCGACAGAAACGCTGTGCTTTTTCATGTCAATTTTGAACAGAAATATCTGACCATTATTGGCGACATTGGAATCCATGACAAGGTACACCAATCGTACTGGGATCACCTGCACGACTATATCACTGCTGAATTTACCAAAGGAAATTATTATAAAGCTTTAAAAAGCGGCATTCTGGAAACCGGTCTTGAATTAAAAAAACATTTTCCTGTAGAAGGAGAAAACCCCAATCAGCTGTCTAATGAAATTACGTTCTCTTAAACTGGTATTTTCATTTATACTCTTCTGCTTTTACACTTTTGTATCGGCACAGTATACAATCCCGCCCAAACCGGCGGTTCTATATCCTGTGTTTGACGAGGCAGGCCTGCTCACACAGCAGCAAAAAGACGAACTGAACAATAAGCTGATTAAATTTGCAGATTCTACTTCCACGGAAATCGAAGTGGTTATTATCCCTTCTACCAAAGGAGAAGATGTGAACTTTCTGGCAACCATGTTCGGAGAAAAGTGGGGAATCGGAAAAAAAGGAGTGGATAACGGCGTTGTTTTCCTGATCGCTACAGAAGACAGAACCATGTCTATCCAACAGGGAAGAGCTGTAGAACAGTACCTTACCGCTTCTGTTGCAGGACAGATCCTTGATTATATTGTCACTCCCAATTTCAGACAGGGGCAATGGTATGACGGCATCAACCGTGGCACCTCAGCGATCATGGAGGCTGTTCAGGGAAAATTCAAACCTATGGAAACCTCAGCACCTTCAGGTAATGGAAGTGCTTTTAAGATCCTTATTATCGCATTTGTCATCTTTATCATTCTGGCCTTTATCTTTGGAGGCAGAGGCGGAGGACGTGGCGGCGGTAATAATGATGACGACGATGTGATCATTACCAGAAGAGGACGCAGAAATTACCCCGGTGGATTCTTTCCATTCCCTGGCAGCTTCGGTGGAGGCGGTTTTGGAGGTGGAAGTTCCGGAGGCGGTGGTGGATTCGGCGGTTTTGGTGGCGGAGGAAGCTTCGGCGGCGGTGGCGCTTCAGGCGGATGGTAATTTAAAAGATAACAAAAATTCAATATAATCGGGCCCAGTGCCCGATTTTTTATTTAAAACACTAAAATCCTGTCATTTCTTTGTTTTATTTTAACATTAAATTCAATTTTCCATAGTAAAAAATTAACAAAACCATATAAAATCCGTCTTTTATCCAATTTTTTTTCATTATATTTACTGAAAACAGGTTTATGAAAAAGACGCTGGTAGTTTTTGCACATCCCTATTTAGAGCACTCCAATTCAAATGTGGAGCTTATCAATTTCTATGTCCGCCACCAGCACTTTACCCTTAGAGATCTTTACGAAGAATATCCGGATTTTCACATTGCCGCATTCAGGGAGAGGAAAAGATTAAGAAGCTATGACCGTTTTATTTTTCAGTTTCCGCTTATCTGGTTCGGAATCCCCCCTTTATTAAGATTATGGATCGATGAAGTGTTCGACAGGGACTGGCTCAGAGAAGGTGAAACCAATCCACTGGAAGGAAAAGAAATTTATATTCTGATAACGACCGGTGGAAAGGAAAGATCATTCAGTAAAAACGGAACGTATCAGTATACGGTGGAAGAACTGATCAGCGGGCTGATCGTATCTTTAAAGGTTTTCAAAGCGAATATAAAACATATCAAAATCGTTTATGAAGCCAATAAACTGAGCAAAAAAGAGATTATTCTACATAAAAAAGAATTTACAGAACTACTCAACCAATAGCATATGGAGTCCAGCTTAGCAATGAATACATTACTTTTCTTAGGTGTAGCCATTATTATGGTTCCGCTGGCGAGAAAATTTGGATTGAGTTCAGTTATCGGATATATATTAGGAGGTATCATCATCGGCCCATATGTTCTAAGGCTTACCGGGAAAGATGTTAACGACATCATGCATGCCAGTGAGTTTGGAGTGATCATGCTCCTTTTTTTGGTAGGGCTGGAACTGGAACCCCGGAAATTCTGGGAAATGCGGAAGAAAATTATGGGCCTCGGGCTTACACAGATGCTTCTTTCTATTTCACTGCTTTTTCTGGTTTTTATCAGTGCCGGATGGAGAATAGACAAAGCCATTGCTATCGCGATGTGTTTTGCTCTTTCTTCTACTGCCATCGTGCTACAAACCCTTCAGGAAAAAAACAATTTTAAAACTATGGCTGGAGAAGCCTCGTTCTCTACCCTGCTGTTTCAGGATATTGCGGTGATCCCTATCCTGGCTATCCTTCCACTTATTGCTAATTATAAAGCAAATCATCACGATAACGAAATCCAAATTATTATTCAGAAACTTCCGGAATGGATGCAGGCCGGAACTGTGATTTTAGGGGTTGCTATTCTGATCCTTCTGGGAAGATATGTATTTGTTCCTTTCTTAAGATATGTTTCAAAGTCGGGAATGACGGAACTCCTCACCGCCTCCTCTTTATTCTTAGTGATTGGAGTTTCGGAACTTATGGCTGCCATTGGTCTGTCTCCTGCACTGGGTGCTTTCTTAGCCGGTGTAATGCTTGCCAACAGTGAATTCCGCCATGAGCTTGAAGCGCAGATCAATCCTTTTAAAGGGCTGCTTTTAGCTGTATTCTTTGTGAGCGTAGGCTCTACAATTAATTTTAACATCATTCAGCAGGATCCCATCTTTATCTTCTCTACTGTTTTTGCAGTATTGACTGTAAAATTTGTAGTTCTGTATGCTATTGGCAAGTTTTTTAAGATTGATACATCACAGAGTTTATTTTATGCGTTTGCTCTTTCGCAGGTGGGAGAATTTGCTTTTGTCCTGATCAATTATGCTTCAGATCTTTATCTTTTAAGTCCTGAACTCAATGCACAAATGATGGCCGTTACTGCAATCACAATGTGCATCACTCCTATTCTCCTGATCATTAACGACCGGCTCATTACTCCTAAATTTATTAAAGAAATCCCTGATGAAGAGAATGATTTTAATATCCTGGACAATAATGTAAGCCAAAAGAAGATCATTATTGTAGGTTTCGGGCATTTTGGAAGTACTGTAGGGCGTCTTTTAAAAGCCAATAAAATATCGGCAACAGTTCTGGACAGAGATTCTGACCGTGTAAAACTGCTGAGAAGCTATGGTTTTAAGGTTTATTACGGTGATGCCACAAGAATTCCCATTTTAAGGGCTGCAGGAATTGAAGATGCAGAAATTCTTGTTCTCTGTCTTGATGATCCTGATGACAATAAGTTCATAGCGGAACTGGTGCGAGAACATTATCCTAAAGTGCGGATTTTTGTAAGGGCTAAAAACAGAATCGATGCTTATAATTACCTTAACAACGGTATTGAAAACATTTACCGGGAAACATTGGGAACCGCAGTAGATATGGCTGTAGATGTCCTTCATGAAACCGGGATGAGAAAATATGCGGCAAGACGACTCGGACAAAGGTTTATGGCCATAGACAAAGCTTCTATCAGAAGGCTGGCCAAAGCAAAGGAGGATGACGAGATTTTATTGTTCACCACAAAAGAAATCCTCCAGCGTGAGGAGGAATTACTGGCTTATGATAACCTTAATTTTGATAATAAGAATTGGGAAGGTTCCTCGTCAGTAGGTGAAGAAAATGACGAGGAACCTCCTAATTAATTTATTGAATACTGACGCTTCCGCCACTGCTTTCCTGCTTGGTTATGCTTTTCAGTTCACCTTTTTTAGAAACATCTATGCTCCCGCCGGAAGAAGCTTCTGCATTCAGCGAAGAAACAGCACTGATCTGAATGCTTGCGCCGCTGGACGCCTCAGCTTTTACATGATCGGCAATAACTTCTTTTGCTGAAATACTGCTGGCTGATGAAGAAGTAATCTCTGCATTTTTAGTTTTTCCTGAAATATTAATGCTTGCTGCTGATGAGGCATCAACATCAAGGTCCACCGCCCAAACTTTACCGCTGAAACTGCTGCTGCTGTCTGCCGAAAGATCAAAATCATTAGCTTCCAGATCGCCGGAAACGCTTGATGCGCTGGAGATTTCAACATTCATTTTTTCCTGTGTGAATTTATCTTTTATGGTAACACTTGCAGCAGAATTAGCAACGAGCTTAGAAAAATCTTTGGTATAAATCTTAGCCTTCACATTATGGCTGTTCATAACCCTGATACCACGCTTATAATGGATATGAAGCTTTCCGCCACTGTTTTCCACAAGAATTTCATTGAGGATATTTTCAGGTGCAGAAATAACAACCTTTTCAGTTTCGGATTTGATTATCTCAGCACCAATAGCCTGGGAAACTTCTATTTCATCAAAATCTCCGTTAAATACTTTTTCTTTAACCGGACCACTGTCTTTGTCGATCACTTTGTCTACCCAACCGTTATCGTTATTACGGTCATTATTTTCATTGTTTCTTTTATCATGCCTTTCATTGCATGAGGTTATCAGCGAGAAGGCTGAAAGTACAAAAAGAGTTGTCGATTTCATGTTTACTGCTTTTATAAATTAAGTTTTAATATCTTTATACTTTAATAACAACTAATTTATGAAAAATATTTCATCGGTATTGTTAATTTCTGCCCTGGCACTTAACCAATCTTGTACTACAATGAAGAAAACCGATACTCAACAGGAGATTCCTGTTACCGATCCATCCTTATCTTCAAACCCTTTTATGAAGAAAAGCGAGCTTCAGTATGAAGCTCCGGAATTCGATAAAATTAAAAATGAACATTTCAAACCTGCATTTGATTTCGGACTTAAACAGCATGATGCTGAGATCCTGAAGATCGCAAATAATCCGGAAGCTCCTACTTTTGAAAACACTATTGTTGCCCTTGAAAAAAGCGGTGAAGTTTTAAAAAGAGCCACTATTGTATTTTCTAATCTTACAAGCGCTAATACAAATCCTACCCTTCAGGCTTTGGATGAAGAATATGCTCCTATTTTTGCAGCGCATTCTGATAAAATGTACCTGAATGAAAATTTATATAAAAGAATTAAGTCTATTCAAGAAGACGGTTTAGATCCTGAAAGCAAAAAACTGGTTCAGTATTATAAGCAGAATTTTGAAATTGCAGGAGCCAATCTTTCTTCTGCTGATAAAGAAAAACTAAAGCAGATCAATCAGGAACTCGCTTCACTTTCCACTCAATATGCCAATAAGCTATTGGAAGCCAGAAAGCAGGGAGGCGTATTTTTCTCTGATGCCAAAGAACTTGACGGACTTTCTGCTGACGAGATTGAAGCCGCAGCAACGGATGCTAAAACTGCAGGACAACCGGGAAAATATCTTCTTGCCCTTCAGAATACTACACAACAGCCTCTTCTTCAAAATCTTAAGAACAGAGCTACAAGAGAAAAACTGTTCAAAGCATCGTGGCTCAGAGCTGAAAAAGGTGACGGAAACGATACCCGTGAAACGATTGAAAAACTAGCTAAACTGAGACTTAAAAAAGCTCAGACTTTAGGAAAAGTAAGCTTTGCTGAATGGAAACTTCAGGACCAGATGGCCAAAACACCTGAAGCAGCTACAAAACTAATGAACCAAATTGCTACACCAGCAGTAGAAACGGCAAAACGTGAAGCAAAAGATATTCAGGATCTGATCGATCAGCAGAAAGGTGGTTTCAAAGTAGAACCATGGGACTGGAATTTCTATGCTGAGCAGGTAAGAAAAGCAAAATATGATCTTGATGAAAACCAGATCAAGCCTTATTTTGAGGTAACTACTGTTTTGGAAAAAGGAGTCTTCTATGCTGCTGAAAAGTTCTATGGACTTACTTTTAAAAAGAGAACCGATCTTCCGGTTTATCATCCGGATGTAGTAACCTATGAGGTTTTTGACCACGATGGAAAATCTATCGCGATTTATTATCTTGATTTCTATACCAGAGATTCTAAAAATGGAGGTGCATGGATGAGCAATTTTGTTGAGCAGTCTTATCTTTTAGGAACCAAACCTGTGATTGTAAACTGTTATAATTATCAGAAGCCGGCTCCAGGAAAGCCGTCACTAATTAGCTACGATGATGTTTCCACAATGTTCCACGAGTTTGGACATTCAATCCACGGTATGTTTGCAAGTCAGAAATACCCGTCACTTTCAGGAACAAGTGTTCCTAGAGATTTCGTGGAATTCCCTTCACAGATCAATGAGCATTGGGCTTTAGATCCTGTCGTTCTTAAAAATTATGCGCTTCACTACGAAACAAAACAACCAATTCCTCAGGCCTTAGTTGAAAAAATTAAAAAGGCAGCTACATTCAACCAGGGATATATGACGACAGAACTTGTTTCTGCGGCAGCTCTGGATATGGACTGGCATACCGTGACGAATGAAAGTCAGTTGATTCCTGTTCTGGATTTTGAAAAACAGTCGTTAGCCAGCCATGGGTTTACTTTAGCTACAGTACCACCAAGATATCATACTCCTTATTTTGCCCATATCTGGGGCGGAGGGTATTCAGCTGGATATTATGCTTATTTATGGTCTGAAACCCTTGATAATGATGCATGGGAGTGGATTAAAAACAATGGAGGCCTGACAAGAGAAAATGGCGACCGTTTCAGAAAATATATTCTTTCTGTAGGAAACTCTGTAGACCTTAACCAGGCATTCAGAGATTTTACAGGACATGATCCTGATATCAAACCTTTATTGAGAAACAGAGGTTTTATTAAATAAATTGTATTGAGAAGCATCCGATTGGGTGCTTCTTTTTTATGTAAATGGGCTAAAGCCCATTCCTATTGATTAAATTTCTACTTTTGCTGTTCAAAAAAATAAATAAAAATGGATTGTCCCTGCTGTTCAGGAAAACTTTACGAAGAATGCTGCCGACCTTATCACATCGGAGAAAAATATGCTCCGACTGCGGAAGCCCTGATGCGTTCCAGATTTTCTGCATTTGCCATTCCGAACGGAAAATACCTGATGGAAACTACATCTCCGGCAAAAAGAAAATTCCACAACATAGAAGATCTGCAGGAATGGGGAGAGATTAACGAATGGACAAAACTGGAAATTATAGATAAACCTTCTGTCAGCAAAGTTGAGTTTAAAGCCTTTTATACTGATGAAGAAGGACATGAGCAAATCCATCATGAATTATCAAAATTCAAAATGATTCAAAACCGTTGGTTTTACGTGAGTGGGGAATTTTTAGAATAAAAAAAATGTCCGAAAAAATCCGGACATTGATTATAGTTTAGTGGGCTTCTGTTCCGTCAGCTCCATGAACATGACCATGTGCCAGTTCTTCTTCCGTCGCAGGACGAGTATTTACAATTTCTACCTGGAAATCTAAAACTTTCCCCGCCATTGGATGGTTAAGGTCTGCCACTACTGCTTCAGGGGTTACCTCTAACACAAATGCCTGGAAATTATTTCCCTGCCCATCTGATAAAGGCAAAATAGCGCCTAAAGGCGGAGTTCCTGATTCCTGAAACATATCGATAGGCAACTGTACGATTGAATTAGGATCTTTTTCTCCGTAAGCTTCTTCAGGCTGAATAACAAAAGCTGCTTTATCACCTGCCTTCAGGCCAAGGATATTTTGTTCAAACTTTGGAATCATCATTCCTACACCATATAAAAATGTAAGTGGGTTTTCTGCTGTTGTTTCTTCTACAAGAATTTTACTTCCATCTTCTTCGATCGTGTGAAGTACGTAACTTACTGCTACAACATGGTTGTTTTCAATTGTCATATTTTATCTTTTTTTTCGTGATTTTTTTCACGATTAACGGCACAAATATACTATTTTTGAAATGATTGACTTTGGAAAAGATGTTAAAACAAAAATATCAAAAAGAGCACCTTTTTATTTCCCGTTCTTTGTTTCATCCCGCTTTTTCTGTCTCAATACATAGAGATACAGGCTTTCTACCTTTGCTCTGGCCCAATCTGTTTTCCTCAGAAATTTCAAAGAAGAATTAATACTTGGATTATCTGTAAAGCATTTTATATTGATCTGCTCGCCAAGTTTCTCGAAGCCTCCGTAATATTCTACCAGTTCTTCTAGAATAGCATCTAGCCTTTTCCCGTGTAACGGATCTTTTGACGGTTCCTGCATTGTTTTTTTTGTAAAAGTAGAATATTATAAGTAGATATGGAAATTTCCTCCTGTATATCCCACACCAGAAACTGTGAATTGAATTGAAATTATTTTTCTTTTCCTTTATTAAATAACAGAAAAACAGGTAATACCTTTCAATGAATAATCATTTGGCTGTTGTCAATAAAAAAACTCCGCCAAACAATGAGCGGAGAGATTTTTATAGTTTATAAATCCTGAATAGCCGGTTTTACTTCGTCCCCGAACAGTTCAATAGATTTCATCATAATATCGTGAGCAGGATCACCGATGTCCATATGCCCGATAAATCTGGTGATGCCAAAAATCTCCTTCATGTAGGTGATTTTATCAGCCACTTCTGCAGGACTTCCGATGAACAGGGCGCCTTCTCTAGCTCTTCCGCCATCATACTGCATTTTCGTATAAGGAGCCCAGCCTCTGGTTGCCCCGATTCTGTCCATCTGAGATTTATAATTATTGAAATATCCGTCCACTACAGCCTGATCATTACTTACAAACGTGTGTGAATGAATTGCGATCTGCATTTTGGATACGTCATGCCCTGCTTTCTGATACTCCTGCTTGTAAAATTCAACCAGATTTTTAAACTGTACCGGCATCCCTCCAATGATAGCTACCACCAAAGGCATTCCTAATTTTGCTGCACTTAAAACAGATTGCGGAGTTCCACCTACTGCTCTCCAGATCGATAATTTTCCGTCGTTTTTTGCTCTCGGATAAACAGTCTGGTTTTGCATTGGCGCACGAAGTTTTCCTGACCAGGTTACATTTTCTTCTGAGTTGATCTTTAGCAGCAATTCAAGTTTCTCGTCAAAAAGTTCTTCGTAATCATTCAGTGAATAGCCATACAACGGAAACGATTCGATAAAACTTCCCCTTCCGACAAATATTTCAGCTCTTCCGTCTGAGATCAGGTCCAAAGTTGAAAAGTCTTCATATACTTTCACGGGTTCTGAAGAACTTAACACCGTAACTCCGCTTGCTAGCTTTATATTTTTGGTGATGCTCGCTGCTGCAGCCAATACCATTTCAGGTGATGAAACTGCATAATCCGGACGGTGATGCTCTCCCATCGCAAAAACATCAATGCCTACCTCATCCATTAATTTTACCTGATCCAGTATTTCACGGATCTTCACGCCTGCATCTCTATATTTTCCGGTAGCCTGATCAAAAGCCAGGTCCCCAAACATTCCTATTCCTAATTCCATATTTTTAGATTTTAGATACACAAAATTACGGATGAAAAAGCTCAGAAACATTGATGTTTGTTAAGAACGGATTTGCTATTAAAGAATACTGTTACCAATAAAAAATCCAGCCTAAAGGCTGGATTTCATTATTATTTCTTAAGATACTGATCAAAATAATCTGTCACTTTCTGCATCAGGTGAACCCTGTCTTTCCCGATCACATTATGCGGATGTCCGGGATAAACAAAGTAGTCCAGCTGAACTCCATTGTCTACCGCGGACTTTATAAATTTGATGGAATGCTGCCATACCACCACATCGTCCTGGGCACCGTGGATCATCAGTAATTTTCCTTTTAAATTCTGAACTTTATCCAATAGATTAGCCGTGGCATACCCCTGAGGGTTTTCCTGAGGTGTATCCATATATCTTTCACCATACATGATCTCATACATTTTCCAGTCGATCACCGGACCTCCGGCAACCCCGACTTTGAAAACATCAGGCTGACGAAGCATGAAACTTGTCGTCATAAATCCGCCAAAGCTCCATCCGTGAATCCCCATTCTCTGGGCATCTACATAAGGAAGAGATTTTAAATAGTTCACTCCTTTCATCTGGTCGTTCATTTCTGTTGTTCCCAGGTTTCTGAAAACAGCCTGCTCAAACTTCATTCCACGGTTGGCAGAACCTCTTCCGTCCATGGTGAAAATAATGTACCCGTTTTGGGCCATATATTCGTACCAAAGGTTTCCTGATGCAGGGAATGTATTGGTTACCAGCTGCAAGTGTGGCCCGTTGTACAGATAAACAATTACCGGATATTTTTTAGTGGCATCAAAATCTGTAGGGAGAATGATCTTTCCGTAAAGCGGTGTTCCGTCATCCGCTTTTAATTCCACATTTTTAATTTCAGGCCTCTGATAATTTTTTAATGTATTTTCTGCAGTAAGAATATTGATTGACTTAGCAGTATTGGTATTGATAATATTCACAGACCTTGGTGTGCCTGCATTGCTGTAGGTATCATACAGATAATTCCCGTCACTGCTCAGGATTCCTGTATGTACACCAGATGTATCATCCATTCGCTGCATTTTAAAGTTTGTCCAGTTGATCTTATATAAATGCTTTTCAAGCGGTGTCTCTTTGGTAGATGTAAAGTAGATCTCTTTTTTCTTTTCATTAAAGCCTAGAATGTCAGTTACCAGCCAGTCTCCTTTCGTGATTTGGGCAACGAGTCCTTTTTCAAGACTGTAGTGAAACAGGTGATTATAACCTGTTCTCTGGCTTTGCCAGATAAAGTCTGTATTGGAGTTCGGGAAGAAAGTAAGCGGATGCTGAGGCTCCACATATTTATCGCTGGTTTCTTCAAATAAGGTTTTTACCAGATTTCCTGTAGCAGCATCGTACTGGTTCATCTTTAAATGATTCTGTCCGCGATTCAGAACGCCTACAAAAACATATTTTGAATCTGGACTCCACGTAACAGCTGTTAAATACTGATCTTTTTTACCTTCAATTTTTAGAAAAGTAGTTGACTGATTTTTGATATTATAAATTCCCAAAGTGACTTCATGAGACTTCTGCCCTGCCATAGGATACTTGATATTATGATTTACAGCAGGCGTTATCGACCAGTCAATAACAGGATAATCTGCCACCATCGTCTGATCCATTCTGTAAAATGCTACAGCATCAGAATTAGGAGACGGGAAAATTCCTGTATCAATTCCAAACTCATTTCTGTGAACCGCTGCACCTCCATTGATGATATTTTCATCAGAATCATTAGTTACAGCAATTGTTTTACCGTTTTTATTGATATATAAATTATTCTTTATGGTAAAGGCAAAGGTCTGGTTATCTCCGAACATTTTCATATTGGAAGCATTTTCATCAACTGCAGCTGTTGTCTTTATCTTCCAGTCGTTTCCCGATTTTTCGATCCAGAACATTTTATCGTTCACGTTGAAATAACCGCTTGAACCGCCTATAAATTTGATTTGAGGAACTGCCTTTAGCTTAGCATCCGAAAATGACCTGTTCAGTTGGGTCAAAGAAACTAAAGTATCCTGTTTATTAGTCTTCAGATCAGTAATCAGATAACCGCCTTTTACAGCCTGAATATATGATTTACCATCTGCAGCCCATGAGAACTGGGATATATTTTTTACGGCAAGATTCGTTCTGAGTCCATTTACTGCCTCCGCCATTGTAAATTTTTGGGTCTGCGCGATTGCAGAACTGCCCAAAACCAGCATCAATAAAGAAAATCTATGTAATTTCATTGTATAAAATTGAATCCTTCAAAAATAAGAAATAAAAATCATCCGTTAATAAATGTTAAATAAAACATTCATAAAACAGGATTAATGCATTGATAAAAATAAATTCTTAACTTAATAGTTGGGAAATTAGGTGAATGGTGAAGTATCAATAGTGAATTTTATAGCGTCAGCAATTGACATTTCACTTGCGAAGCAAATTGACGATTCACATTAAAATTAGGGTGAATGGCGAATGGTCAATAGTGAATTTTATAGCGTAAATAATTGACATTTCACTTGCGAAGCAAAATTGACGATTCACATTAAAATTGGAGTTATTTCATTTCTTAACCTAAATCAATGATTTGTATATGATCTCCGCCCTACATTTGCAGTATTAATAACAAACAAAAAATACAATACAATGGCAACAAAATGGAACCTAGACCCAACACATAGTGAAATTACTTTTAAAGTAAAACACATGATGATCTCTAATGTAAAAGGAAGTTTCAGAACTTTCAACGCTGAAATTGAAGCTGAGGATGATAGCTTTGCAAATGCTAAAACGACAGCTACTATCCAGACTGATTCTGTATTCACCAATAATACAGACAGAGACAATCATTTAAAATCCGGAGAATTTTTCAATGCAGAACAATATCCTTCCATTACATTTGAATCTCAGGCTTTAAATGATAAAGTAACAGGAAACCTTACCGTAAATGGTATTACAAAACCTATTACTTTGGATGTAGACTTCGGAGGGATCAATGTTGACCCATGGGGAAATACGAAAGCTGGATTTTCTTTTGAAGGAAAGATCAACAGAAAAGATTTTGGTCTGAACTGGAATGCAGCTCTTGAAGCTGGAGGTGTAATGGTAAGCGACGAAGTAAAAGTTGCCGGAGAATTACAGTTTGTAAAACAGGCATAATAAAAAATTGAATTTTGGGGAGATTCTCCAAAAATATCTATACCAATTAAAACATGAAAGGTTCAGGGATTTCTAAAAGCCTTGGACCTTTTTAATTATATTCTTATCATGAACCTTAACGATCTGCAAAATATCAGCAACAATTTTGGTAACACTCAAAAAATGCCCGTTTTATTTCTCGGGCATGGCTCACCGATGAATGCCATTGAAGAAAACCAGTTTGTACAGGGATTTCGAAAGGCAGCACAGGAGATTCCTAAACCTAATGCTATTCTGTGTATTTCTGCACACTGGTATACGCAAGGCACTTTTGTAACTGCGATGGATATGCCGAGAACGATTCATGACTTCGGTGGTTTCCCGAAAGCATTATTTGATGTACAGTATCCTGCTCCGGGCAGCCCGGAACTGGCGAGAGAAACAGCTGAGCTTTTAGCCCCTGTTTTGGTAGAGGAAGATCACAATTGGGGACTTGACCATGGCGCATGGTCGGTGATCAAACATATGTATCCGGACGCTGATATTCCCGTGATCCAGCTGAGCATAGATTATACCAAGCCACCACAATATCATTTCGATCTGGCCAAAAGACTGAATAAGCTCCGTGAAAAAGGAATCCTCATTATAGGAAGTGGAAATATCGTCCATAATCTCCGGCTGATCGACTGGAAAAATATAGATACGGTAGGCGCCGGATGGGACTGGGCTGTGGAAGCCAGGGAAAAAACAAATAACTGGCTTCTGGATGGGAATTTTCAGAATATCATAGACTATCAGAAGCAGGGAACATTTCTGCAATACGCGGTTCCTACACCGGATCATTATCTTCCGCTGATTTACACCTTAGGCTTAAAAGATCAAGCCGAAAGTCTGTCTTTATTTAATGATGAACTGATCGGGGGATCTCTAAGCATGACCAGTGTAAGGATAGGATAAGCCTTACCTCCTGAAGGCAAGATATTGGAGGTTTCAAAAAAAGGGAATATCACCAATCTGTATCAGTTGATCATCAAGTAAGATAATTTTTCAAAGAATTGAAATATAATTCTGCCTGTTAATCAATTAGGAGACTGAGATATTCCCTGGTATTTTTACTTAAAAATTATTGCACAGCTGCCAGGACATTGATATTTCCATAGCCGTAGCTTGAATTCACTGTGGGATAATACGTAGCAGACTGTCTCATTTTATTGAGTACCTGATCTCTTGTCCATGAAGGATTTTTAGCCCAGACAAGAGCCGCAATTCCAGCCGTGGCAGCTGTTGCTACGGATGAACCGCCTACATAATCTGCCTGATTGTTATAATAGCTTAAAACAGGAACTGTATTTCCGTTGGCTCTTTCCATCTGGAAAGTAAAATCGATCTGGCTTCCGGAATGGCAAACGTCACATTTCTGGTTGGATGTTCCTTCTTTTACTCCGGTTACAGCCTGTGTTTCAGACATGCTTGCCGGAAAAATAACACCCACAAAATTGGTAAAACTGGTAGAGGTTCCTCCTGCACAGAAGATTAGTTTTCCTCTTGAATAAGCGTATTTCACTCCATCTTCAATCTTTCCTACCGAGAAAATATGTCCCATTGACATGGAAATGATCTTTACACTGGTATTATTCGCCAGATCCGTAAATGCTGTTTTTACTCCATTTTGCTCACTGGAAGTTTCCAGCACTACATTGGAAGCTGCGCGGTAAGTGATGAGATTGGCATTGTAGGCAACTCCTACAGGAAGTCCTGCATTATTTTTCGGGGCCGCCATCACGGAAGCCATTTTTGTTCCGTGCCCGCACTGATCTGCTGGTCCGTCTGTAGTAGATCCGTTGACATATGATCCAAATTTACTAATTGTTCTTCCGGAAGACGCTCCAGTATTAAAACTGCTTCCCAGCAATGTCTGCTCCGGTGAAACTCCGGTATCAATAAGCCCTATGGTAACTCCTGCTCCTGTGCTATAGCTCCACGCATTTGGAATATTATGTTTCGTAAATGCCCATGGTACCTTGGCATTGGGAGCAGTAATGGTATAATCTGCAGCATTTAAAGCCGTAGATTCAAATCCGCATCCTGATGAGCCACTGGAGGACTTTGCATTGGAATTAAGGCTGTTTTCTATTTCAAAATAATGATAATCCCCCGGCTCCACATACCGGATGTTTTTAATCTTTCTTAATGCTGTGATGGTTTCTTCTTTGTCTATGATAACATCCATCTGATTAAGATACTGATCGGAAGAAATCAGAAATCTAGTCTGCTCAACACCTTCATATTGCTGAATCAGTCCTAAAATTTCGGCTTCCATTGTTTTGTTGTCAGGAGAAAGACTTCTGTCAAAATCATCCTTTGAAGAACCAAATCCGATGGATACCATCCTGTTTCCTCTGAAAATCGCACTCCAAAGCAGATGATCTGAAGCATTTTTCCAGTTAAAAGATCCGGTGTTCTTGATCGTGTTATTAATTTCTGCATTGATCTGCTTTCCCGTCAAAGGATCTTTCTGAACAGCTTCAATGACAGGATTTTCGTTTTGCAGTTCATCTCTGGTACATGAATTCAAAACAAAAACCAATGCCAAGAGGTAAAATACTCTTTTTTTCATAGTTTTAATTTTATGGTTTGGAACCACAATATAACACTTTGACGTGATTTAAAAGCTTAGAAAAAATGAATTTAGTATTACCTGAATATTAATAGTTATCTCTAATTTTTGAAAATTTTACAATATTTTCTCATAGCATACACTATTATCAATCCCGATATACTGTCCATAATTGGGAATTCTCTTATACCCAGATTTTTCATACAATGCAATAGCTTCGGGTTGTTTGATTCCTGTTTCCAGAACGCATCTGTTGTATCTTTCTTCTTTGGCCCAGATTTCCAGCTCATTCAATATTTTCGAAGCAAAACCTTTGCCTCTTCTTTCTGGATCCGTATACATCCTTTTTATTTCTACCGTATCTTCAGAAAAAGGTTTGAAAGCACCACAGCCCACCGCCGTATCATCAGAGTAAACTATTACACAGTTTTTCAACATGTCGATTGAGTTGAACTGGTGATAAAATTCATGATCTTCTCCATCCCGTACTGCAAGATCAGCATCCAGGAGTTTGACTAAATTCTGGAAATCTATATTGGAAGAATCTGTTCTTTTGGTAATCATCTTTTTGTTTTACGAATTAAATAAATATTTAAAGATTATTATTTCTGTTGATTTTTAAACTTTTACAGACACAACAAATTTAATAAATGATTACCTTATTGAAAACTATCTCCACTTTTATTTACTTTCTTGAATAGAATTAAATTCAGCGGTACGATAAAGTTCTTCCGGGATCTGGGCTAATGTAGACTCATGAAGCTTCATACCAAGTCCATAAAATTGTTGAAAGCTCATGATAAGCGGGCGCCATTTGTCCGGGTCAACCCGGTTAGGAAGGCCGTCCATCAGTATGGATTCTTCCATATGCACCCTTACTATTTTCAGTTCAGCATAGATAATATTTCCGCGCTGGATCTCATTATCCTCTGCCAATAAGTTTACTTTAATAAGACGGGCTTCCATTTGTACCGGACATTCTAATATTCTGGGGGAATTAACCAATGTAGATTCAACAGGTGTCATTCCGGCAATTTCAAATTTTCGGGATTCGTGACGGTATCCTTTACTTTTCTTTCCTTGAGGAACAGGACTAGAACCCGTTGTCAGAGCAAGCTTATTAACCATTCCCACCTGATCTTCTGAAGGAAGATTAATGACACACTCACCGGTTCTCAACAAATTTTCACAGGTTTTAGATACTGCAGAGATACCAATTACGCAACGCCAGCCTAACCAGAAAATGGATGAAATAGGAGCAGCATTGAAACTGCTGTTCTCATTTACTGTTGAAATAAGTATTATCGGGGTACCAAAGTATAAAATAGAAGGTGTACATATCTTATGCATAATCTTATTTTTACAGGCAAAGGTATTTCGTTGACTTAATACAAAAAATCTGTTTCCTGCTGTATTTTAATTGATCTAATCTGCAAAAAAGCGGTTTATTCACTTTATTGAACAAAAAAAAGCTTCCATTTCTGGAAGCCTTATATTTTCTTAATTGAAATTAATCTACTTTAAATTCTCTGTTATTGATCAGCTCTGCAATCGCCAGCATGTCCTTTCCTATCAGCCTGTCGTCTTCCAGTTTTTTAACTTTAGAACGGATCACCGCATAGTTTTCTTCAATGATTTTCGAACATTTGGCAGGTCTTCTGAATTCTAATCCCTGCGCGGCAAACATTAATTCCACAGCTAAAATATTGACCAGGTTTCCTAGCACCTGATTGAATTTTCTGCCGGAAATACTTCCCATAGAAACGTGGTCTTCCTGTCCTAAGCTTGTCGGAATAGAATCTGCTGATGCCGGGAAGCATAATGTTTTATTTTCTGTAACCAAAGCTGCTGAAGTATATTGAGGGATCATAAATCCTGAATTCAGTCCTGAGCTTTCTGTCAGCAATCTTGGCAGTCCATATTTTCCTTCTAATAATAAATAGCTTCTTCTGTCTGAAATATTTCCTAATTCAGCTGCTGCAAGTGTAGCATAATCTAAAGGAAGCGCCATTAGCTGTCCATGGAAGTTTCCTCCGGAAATAGACTCTTCAGCACTTAGGACGATCGGGTTATCCGTTACCGAATTCAGCTCTGTTTCAGCCATCAGCTTAAGGTGTTCAAAAGCATTTCTGCTGGCTCCGTGCACCTGTGGCACACATCTCATGGAATAAGGATCCTGAACTCTTTCACAGTCCTCATGAGCTTTCATGTTTTCAGAACCTTTTAAAAACTTAACCATTCTGGCTGCTACTTTCTTGCTTCCCTCGAAAGGTCTGATGTCATGAAGTTCTTTTTTGAATGGGCTTTCAGAGCCTCTATACGCCTCAATACTCATTGCGGCAGTCATATCTGCTAAGTTTAATAAGTATTCGAATTTTTCTAACCCTTTAATAGCGTGGGCCAGAATAAACTGAGTTCCGTTGATCAGTCCTAAGCCTTCTTTCGGACCTAAAGCTAGTGGCTCAAGACCATGTCTGTCTAAAACTTCCATCGTTTCGAAAATCTGATCTCCTTCCCAAACCTGTCCCAATCCAAGTAATGGTAACACAAGATGGGCAAGAGGAGCTAAATCTCCTGAAGCCCCTACGGAACCCTGCTCAGGTACTACGGGAATGATATCTTTTTCAAGCATCAGGATCAGTCTTTCAATCACTTCCAGAGAAACCCCTGAAAATCCTTTGGACAATGCATGTACTTTAGCAATGATCATGATTTTGGAAAATTCCTTGTCAATGGGCTTTCCAACCCCTACTGCGTGAGAAATGATAAGGTTATATTGCAGCTGAGCCGTTTCGTCAGCTGATATCTTAGTATCACAAAGAGGTCCAAAACCTGTATTGATCCCATAGACACATCTATCGGATTCTACTATTTTCTGAACATTTTTCTGGGATTTTAGGATCTGTTCTTTAGCTACTTTATTAAGTTTAGCTTTATTTGGCTTTTTACAGATTTCCAAGACATCATGGAAAGTAAAAACATCTACACCGTATATCATTTCTAAAAATTTCCTTAAAATTACACATTTAACCATAATTGGAAAAGCTAAATTTTACCGTCTCATATTTTTCTGATTATTGGTAGATTATTTTGCTATTTTTACTGCCGAAATTAAAAACAATAATACATGAAACTGAAAACTCTACTCCTTGCTGTATGTGTAGCAAGCACAACAGCTTTCGCCCAGAAAGTAAAATATTCTAAAGAAGAAAGAAAAGAAATGAATCGTTACCTGTTTAACGAAGGTTTCAATACTGCATCTGATAAAAAAGTTTCTACTATCATTTTAAAAGACAATACTGAATACCAGGGTTACAGTAAATCATGGGAAAAACAGAGGGGACAGATTCTTTCCATTACAATTGAAGATGTTGATACGAGAAAGCCCATGAAATTTGCAGCGGCAGATATTGCTGAAATGTATTTGTATGCGACAGAGATGGAAAAATCTATGAAAGCAGGTAAGTTTATTTCAAACATGAGAAATTACAGCACTAAAAAATACAATAAATCTGTAACCAATGATGCAATCCCATATGAAAACCAGATTGTTTCTTTAAAAAACAAGAAAGAGCCCAAAGCTTTTTTAATGCAGGTTATCAATCCTGAGTTTAATGAACTTATTACAGTTTATCATGATCCGTTTGCTTCAGAAACCATATCTACAGGTTTTGGTGGTGCTCCTGCATTTGGCGGCGGTGTCATAAAATCTTATTATATAAAAAAGGGTGACAAAGTGATGTGGCTTCATAAAGATGATTTTGAAGACCACTATGATTTCCTGTTTGGAGACAATGCCGAGTTTATGAAAAAATATCCTAAAAACTCTGTAGAATGGGATTATCTAAGCTTTTTGATCTATCAATATACTGAAATGAACCACGGATAAAATACTTTGAACAATAAAATAGGCCTGTAGAGTCATCTGCAGGTTTTCTTTTTTAAATAGGGAAAGTTTCCTTAATTTTGTTATATGAATCCTTCTTTAGAATTACAGCTCAAAACTTTACCATCAGAACCAGGCGTTTATCGTTATTATGATAAAAACGACCAATTACTGTATGTAGGAAAGGCCAAAAATTTAAAGAAAAGGGTTCTTTCCTACTTCAACAAGAATCTCCCGGGTTACCGCATCAAAATAATGGTAGGAAAGATTGTAAGGCTTGAAACAACAATTGTCAACAGTGAATATGATGCCCTTTTACTTGAAAACAACCTGATCAAGGAACACCGTCCTTTTTATAATGTATTATTGAAGGATGATAAAACGTATCCGTGGATCTGTATTAAAAATGAAAGTTTCCCAAGGATATTCCTCACAAGAAATGTAATCAAAGACGGATCTGAATATTATGGGCCTTATGCTAAGGTGCGTCCTGCAAAGATTTTACTGGATACCATTAAACATATTTACAAGCTAAGAACATGTAATCTTAATCTTTCACCTGCTAAAATTGCAGAAGGAAAATACAAAGTCTGCCTGGAATATCATATTAAAAACTGTGAGGGACCTTGCGAAGATCTGGAAAGCAAAGAGGATTATGATGAAAAAATCGATGCCATCCGCGGAATTATCAAAGGG
The DNA here is from genome assembly GCF_019970085.1 of Chryseobacterium lathyri. NCBI lineage: Bacteria > Pseudomonadati > Bacteroidota > Flavobacteriia > Flavobacteriales > Weeksellaceae > Chryseobacterium > Chryseobacterium lathyri. The sequence continues at coordinate 83,369 of NZ_JAHXYG010000007.1, forward strand.
GATTTCCGGAAAGCAAAAGAGTATCTGGTGAATCAGATGATGAAAATGGCTTCCAATCTTAAGTTTGAAGAGGCACAGATCATTAAGGAAAGGCTGGATATTCTGGAAGATTATCAGGCCAAAAATACAGTCGTGAATCCCAATATTGACGATGTGGATGTTTTTGGAATGACCAGCGATGAAGCTGCCGCTTATGTGAATTTTTTCAAGATCAGAAACGGAAATATCATTCAGAGTTTTACCACGGAGATCAAAAAGATCCTTGAGGAAACGGATGAAGATATCATGGAAGAAGCTTTGATCGAAATCCGCCAGAAGTTTAGCTCGGATTCTAAAGAAGTATTGTTACCATTCCATCTTTCTGTAGAAATCCCGAATGTAAAATTGATCGTTCCAAAAGTAGGTGATAAAAAAAGGATTGTAGAACTTTCGGAGAAAAATGCGAAAGAATACCGTTTAGAAAAATTAAAGCAGGTCCAGATTATAGATCCGGAAAGGCATACGAACAGAATCATGTCCGAAATGCAGAAGCTGCTTCGAATGCCAGTGGAGCCACGACATATTGAAGGTTTTGATAACTCGAATATCCAGGGAACGAACCCTGTTTCTGCATGTGTTGTTTTTAAAGACGGAAAACCAAGTAAGGCTGACTACAGAATTTTCCATCCGAAAACAGTAGAAGGAGCCAATGACTTTGCCACGATGGAAGAAGTTATCTACCGCCGCTATAAAAGAATGCTGGATGAAGGGGAAAACCTGCCGCAACTGATTCTTATAGATGGAGGAAAAGGACAGCTTTCCTCCGCCGTAAAAAGTTTAAAATTATTAGGTCTTTACGGCAAAATCACGATTGTAGGTATTGCAAAAAGGCTCGAGGAGATTTTCTTTCCTGAAGATTCTATTCCTTTATATCTTGATAAAAAATCGGAAACATTAAAGATTCTGCAGCGGGTAAGAGACGAAGCGCACCGTTTCGGGGTAAAGCATCACAGAACGAGAAGAAAAAATTCTACCATCAAATCTGAGCTGGAAGAGATTCCTGGTGTTGGAGAAAAAACAATTGAGCTTTTGCTTTCCAAACTGAAATCTGTTAAAAGAATCAGGGAATCGAGTTTGGAAACTTTGGAAGAGATTCTGGGGAAAAGTAAAGCGAAGGTAATCTGGGAGTTTTTCAACAGTCATTAGGAAATAAAAATCCTTAATTCTAATTGAATTAAGGATCATTATTATGTTATTTTATAATCTGTTATTTTGCTGAAAATACTTCCTTAAAAAATTCTCCGTTAGATTGCGGTATATCAATCACTATATTTCCGTTTTCATAATATCCGATAGTATAAGTTCCATCCGAAAGTTTTACTCTAAACACATCTCTTTTTGAAGTAGTTTTAAAAACAGCAAATGGCACAGAACTTCCTCCGTCTGCCAGGATAAACTGATTGGTATCTACCTGGATTTTCTGAAGGTTTACCTTACCGTTAGTATATTTCCCGGATTTATTTTCTGTAACAGGTGCAGATGAACTCTCTTCACTTTTTGTCACAACATTTTCTTTTGGGCTTTCCTTTATAACCTGAAGAGTTGCCACAGGATTTGAAGCTGGAAGTGAAACCAGAGACAGCTTAAGAGCATCCTGATAGCCTTCTTTATATTCTTTAATGTTCGAACTTCCTTTTGATGAAAATAATACCTTTCCATTACAATCCTTGAACTCAAGCTCTACTTTATTTCTTAGAAAACTGCTTTTATTAAGTATGTTGCCTGTAGCAAAGCTGCAAGAGCTTTTCTCTATTTCCGAAGGCCACTGGTTTTTACCTTCCTGGACAACCGTATATCCTTTTGATTTTAGAGCCTTTGCTAAAGAATCATCAAGACCATAGGATTCTGTCTCGAAATCTTTAAAGGTCTGAGGAATAGAAATATATTTATAATCAGAAACTTTCTGCCCGAAAACAGCAGTTACTGCCAGCATAAATGTAAGTATTGAAGTTTTTTTCATTGTTTTAAATTTAATCATTTCTGAATGCTCCCATATCTAATTTAAGCGAGAAAAAATTAGAATAGAAATTAGATCCTCCGATCCCTGAATTGGTGATTGCATAATCCAGTGTAAGTCCTCTATATCTTATCCCAAGACCGGCGCTCGGCTGGAAAGAAACTTTTCTTTTCAGGTCTTCAATATCGGTAATGGATTGGAACCTGTTTATCCCAAGTCTTACAAAGATCATTTTCTGATACCCAAGTTCTGCCCCTGCATAAGGTGTTATACTTGCAAAATCTGTAGATATCAAAGCTGCTGTTTTAGCAAAATCGACATTGATTCCAGCTTCCGGCAATACATACACGCTGCTGTTGATATTGAATATTTTACTTGCCCCAACATTCAGCTTAGGCATGGTAAGCTCCATTTTATCTTTAGGTGCCGGATTGAACTCTTCACCGTTTACTACAGTTGAAAGTTCTCCCTGATTGATGCTCCAGAAGTTTACGGTAGTGGTTGCATCACGCAGCATTCCTCCGAATTTCCATCCGTTGTCAGCCTTATAAATAGCTCCGATATCAAAACCAAAACCATAACCGCTTGCAAATTTACCTACATTCCTGTAAACAATTTTAGCATTTACCCCCACATCCAGCTTAGGATTGCCTGCCGGATTGAAAGCATAAGAAAGAATAGCTGCATAATCAGACTGTGAAAATTTGGTGATTTTATCATAGTCGATATTACCTTCGGCATCGATCATTTGAGTTGTGTTCAGGATATTGTCTACTCCCAATCGTACTATTGACACTCCAAATACTCCTTCTTCAAGGACTTTTGCGTACGCCAGATAGTCATACTTCGCAATAGATTCAAAATATTCTGCATGCATTGCTGCTCCCTGCCAGTCTTTCTCAATAGCCATTAAACCGGCCGGGTTCCACATCGGTGAATACACATCATCCTGGTTGGAAATTACAGCCCCACCCATGGCAAGCCCTCTTGCCCCGGCTCCGATATTCAAAAATTCATTGGAGTATTTTCTTATAATCTGAGACTGGGACAGCCCAAACAGTAGTGAAAATGCAAGTAAAAAGTATTTTTTCATCATATAAAATTTGATGCTTAGTTAAAGTTTTTTTGTTTTCTGGCTTTTATTAATCCATTTACAATGATAGCCAATATCATAACGCCTGATGCTGCATAAAATATAGGACTCATTTCTTCTGATTCTCCAAAGATAAAAAAAGCTAGTATAATTCCGTAGACAGGTTCTAAATTAACTGTTAAAATTAGAGTAAAAGGCGAAATATACTTCATAAGCTTCACCGATTCCAGCATTGGAAAAGCTGTAAAAACACTTGCCAATAAGCATATTAACGCCAGATCTCTGTAGTTTATTTCATTCATCTGAAAAATCTGTCCTGTAAACATATAAAATACAGCCAGAACAAACCATCCACAAAAAATTTCATAGAATATAATATTTCCTGAACTTGTTTTTCCAAACATTTTACCATTAAAAACAGAGAAAATGGTACCGAATACTGCACAGAGAATCCCATAGATGATACCTTCTTTAAAATGAAACTCGGTTTTAAAAATTAATAATATGCAGGCAACTATTACTACGCCCATTACAACTTCTGATATATCAATCTTTCTTTTAAAAATAACTGGCTCCAATATGGAAGCAAATAAGGTAGAAAGTGACAGGCAGCTTAATGCTATAGAAACATTGGATACTTTAATGGAATAAAAAAAACAATACCAGTGAAGTGCCATAGCACAACCTATTCCGGCAAGCTGAAAAAATATTTTTCTGGATACCTTGATACTTTCCTTTTTATAAACCCTGATAAAGACAAATAAAAACACAGCTGCAAACAGCATTCTGTAAAATACAAGGATCTGCGCATTAGCATGAATCAGTTTTCCTAAAATTGCAGTGAACCCCCATAAAAAAACAATTAAATGCAGCCTGAAAAGTGCTAATTTTTGCATATTCTAAATTGTGTAAATTTTTAACAGGCAAATTTACAAATAGCTTTTAGAAATACTGATAAAAAGATAAATTAAGTCAAAGAAAATTCAGAAAATGTAAAATTGAATTCATCTGCACATAATATGGCATAAAAAACCCTGAAAATTTGTTCAACGTTCAGGGCCTTCAAATAATAAACTATTAAAAAAATAAACTAGGAACTTAGAGTAATTAACAAGGAATATCATTCCTTTTACTCTGTAGTAAAGTTAGAAAAAATATCAGTAATTTAAAAATATTTTTTTGTTAAAAATTTCACAATTTTCTGAGAACCAATATATTAAACACCTGTTTTACTTCAAACGCCATTCATTATAAAAATAGTATCTTTAGCCGTAAAAAATTAAAATTTTATGGACCTTGAATTTAATAAACGGGAAGATCAAAATAGATTAAAATTATCTGATATCAATCAATTGCTCGCTGAAATAAAAAAGGGAGGCGGTGAAAAGAGGCTTCAAAAGCTTCGCGATGAGGGAAAAATGACAGCAAGAGAAAGAATTGAATATCTTCTCGACAAAGGTTCAGATTCCATAGAGATCGGTGCATTTGCCGGCTACGAAATGTATGAGGAACATGGCGGATGCCCTGGTGGTGGAGTTGTAGTCGTAATGGGATATGTCTCCGGCAGACAATGTCTTGTTGTTGCTAATGATGCTTCTGTAAAAGCCGGTGCCTGGTTTCCTATTACCGGAAAAAAGAATCTAAGAGCACAGGAAATTGCGATGGAAAATAAGCTTCCTATCATTTATCTTGTAGATTCAGCAGGTGTGTACCTTCCTATGCAGGATGAGATTTTTCCTGATAAAGAACATTTCGGAAGAATTTTCAGAAACAATGCTAAAATGAGCGCTATGGGAATTATCCAGATCTCGGCTGTTATGGGCAGTTGTGTGGCTGGAGGTGCCTATCTTCCTATTATGAGTGATGAAGCGATGATTGTTGATAAAACAGGCTCTATATTCCTTGCCGGAAGTTATCTGGTAAAAGCTGCTATCGGGGAAAGCATTGATAATGAAACCCTTGGTGGAGCGACTACACACTGTTCAATTTCAGGCGTTACAGATTATAAAGCTAAAGATGATAAAGATGCCTTAGACAGGATTAAAACTATCATGAAATCTATTGGAACTTATGAAAAAGCAGGATTTGATAGAATAGAAAGTTTCCCGCCAAAGGAAAATCCTGATAATATTTTTGGAATTGTTCCCGTTTCAAGAACGGAGCAGTATGATACATACGAAATCATTAAATGTTTGGTTGACAATTCAGAATATGATGAATATAAGCCGGACTATGGAAAAAGCATCATTTGCGCCACAGCCAGGATTGATGGTTGGTCTGTAGGAATTGTAGCCAACCAGAGAAAGCTTGTAAAAAGCGGTAAGGGTGAAATGCAGTTCGGTGGTGTTATTTATTCGGATTCTGCCGATAAATCAACGAGGTTTATTGCCAACTGTAACCAGAGAAAGATTCCTTTAGTTTTTCTTCAGGATGTGACAGGATTCATGGTGGGTTCAAAGTCTGAACATGGAGGTATTATTAAAGATGGTGCTAAAATGGTCAATGCCGTTTCGAATTCTGTAGTTCCTAAGTTCACGATTATCACAGGAAACTCATACGGAGCCGGAAATTATGCAATGTGTGGTAAAGCCTATGATCCCAGATTAATAGTAGCATGGCCTTGGGCAGATCTCGCTGTAATGGGTGGGTCTCAGGCCGCAAAAGTTTTAGTTCAAATCCAGGAATCTACTTTAAAGAAGCAAGGTAAAGAGATTACCGAAGAAGAGCATAATGAGATTTTAAATACTATTACAAAAAGATATCAAAAGCAGACAGAAGCTACCTATGCTGCAGCAAGACTTTGGACAGATGCAATCATCAATCCTACAGATACAAGAAAATGGATTTCTATGGGTATTGAAGCTGCCAATCATTCCCCTATTACAGAGAAATTCAACCTGGGAGTTATCCAGGTTTGATCATATTGAGTTTTCCTAAAAATAAAAAAGATGTGGAATTGATTTTCCACATCTTTTGTTTTTATCCTGTTGAAATTTTTGAATTCTAAGAAAAGAACACTCCCGTTCTGAATCTCTCTTTATTCAGTTTTTTATTAACTGCCAGCCCCCAAAGAATAAATTCTTTTAAGAATAAAATATCTTCTGGTAACGTATCCGGTTGATATTTTTCAATGATCTGGTCAAGAGGAGTAATTCTGTTAAGAGATTTTGCATAGACTTCATCCGAAGATTCGTCAGTAATTTCCAAAGAGCCGTCGTCTTCCAAAAACCAATCCGTAATCTGACTAAACGGTCCATCAATACTCTTTTTCTCCAGCTTTTCCACTTTCGGAAAATAAAATGCAAATAAAGTTCTGATCGCATTATCAATTAATAGCTGGGCAACCGCTTCCGCACCTTCCTGTTCGCCTTCATATACCAACTCCACTTTCCCCGTAATCGCAGGAATTATACCTACAAAATCACTTAATCTTACAGACGTTGTTTCATCACCCGTTAATAAAGATCTGCGTTCTGCAGTACTCAATAGATTTTCAAAAGCAGTGATACTCATACGGGCGCTCACTCCGCTTTTTGAATCTACAAATTCGCTGTCACGAGCCTCAAAACCAATCTGCTCCAAAAGATCTTTCGCCAAAGAAGGAACATATACTCCATTTTTCTGACGACCATCTAAGCTGGATTCATACCTGGTAATTTCCCTTGCAATATTGATGTTTTCAGGATAATGTGTCAAAATCTGTGATCCGATACGGTCTTTCAGCGGAGTCACAATGCTTCCTCTGTTGGTATAATCTTCAGGATTCGCTGTGAAAACAAACTGAATATCCAAAGGCATTCTCACCTTAAATCCACGAATCTGTACGTCTCCTTCCTGTAAAATATTAAACAAGGAAACCTGTATCCTCGCCTGAAGATCCGGCAATTCATTGATGACAAAAATACAACGGTTCGCACGAGGAATCATTCCAAAATGAATCGCACGGTCGTCTGCATAAGAAAGTTTCAGATTGGCAGCTTTAATAGGATCAACATCACCGATCAGGTCGGCAACAGTCACGTCCGGAGTTGCCAGTTTTTCGAAAAATCTTTCATCGCGGTGAAGCCATTCTATCGGAGTATTATCGCCTTCTGCTTCAATTAATTCTTTTGCAAAGCGAGAAATTGGGTTGAATGGATCGTCATTTATTTCACTTCCTGCAACGAAAGGGATCCATTCGTCCAACAATGAAGTCATCATTCTTGCTAGCCTGGTTTTTGCCTGACCTCTTAATCCTAATAAATTAATATTATGCCGGCTTAGAATGGCATGCTCCAATTGAGGAATAACCGTATTTTCATATCCGAAAATCCCTTCAAATACAGATTCTTTATTGCGAATTTTACTTTTTAAATTATCTCTTAATTCGTCTTTGATATTTTTTGATAGGTATCCTGATGCTCTTAATGAGCCTAATGTTTTTATAGTTGGCTTTTCAGTCATTTTATTTAAAATCTGATTTATTAACTTCTTGAAATATATCTTTATGAATAAAGAATTTTAGCGAATTCTTTTCTTACGGTTAGTTTCATAATCTTCAAAAATCATGTGCCCTAATCCATTAAGCCCTGTATAAAAAGCTTTCCCTTGATTGGCTTCTGTAAATTCACTCACAAATTGCTGTAAATAGGGATCCTGCGCAATCATAAAAGTAGTAATCGGAATATGTAGTCTTCTGGCCTGAGACGCCATATTATAACATTTCTGAACAACATATTCATCTAGACCATAAGAATTCATGTAGTATGTGCCATCCGGCTGACGAACGCAACTTGGTTTCCCGTCGGTAATCATGAAAATCTGTTTATTGGTATTTCTTTTTCTGCGTAAAATGTCCATCGCCAGTTGAAGTCCGGCAACCGTATTTGTATGGTAAGGCCCAACCTGCAAATAAGGCAACTCTTGAATTTTAACAGGCCATGCATCGTCTCCAAAAACGATAATATCCAAAGTATCTTTCGGATAACGTGTTGTAATAAGTTCTGCAAGTGCCATAGCCACTTTTTTGGCTGGAGTGATACGGTCTTCCCCATATAAAATCATACTGTGGCTGATGTCGATCATCAAAACCGTACTCATCTGAGATTGGTGAATACTGTCTTCAACAATTAAATCATCTTCAGTAAGATGAAAATCTCCGATTCCGTTATTGATCTGGGCATTCTTAAGACTTTCGGTAATAGAAATTTTCTCTACCGGATCTCCAAAGTTATAACTACGAAATTCCCCTGTTGTATCTTCCCCCGTTCCGCTTTTATTCGTTTTATGATTTCCGTTTCCACTTTTTCCAAGGTTCCCGAATATTTGATTAAGCGCTTGTTTACGAATATTTTGTTCCATTTTTGCGCTCAGGCGAATTCCATTTCCACCATTAGGATCAACTTCTTCACGGATATATCCTTTCTTTTTAAGATCTTCAATAAAATCGTCAATAGTGTAATCCGGAGTAGTAAGTTGGTATTCTTCATCCAACATTCGAAGCCAGTCAATCGCTTCATCAAAATCTCCCGAGGTATGGGTCAACAAATCTGTAAAAATTTCCAGCAGCCGATCAAATACAGATAACTCTGGCGCCTTGTAAGTTTCAAATCTGAACCCTCTCACGATATGCTCTTTCATGAAATAAAGTTACAACATAAATAAAAGGCCTTTAAGTGATTTAATCTATTTTAATATTTATGAATAAAAATAATCTTGATTAATATTTAGAATAAATGTGGATAAATAAGGGAAATTACAGATTACACAGATTTCTACAGAGGTTGTAGATAGAATTTATTCCCTATTCCCTAAGGTATGTAACAAAAAAAAGTCTCATACAAACTGTGTTGTATGAGACTTTTAATAAAAACTGGCGGCGGCCTACTCTCCCGCTTTCGCAGTACCATCGGCGCTGGTGGGCTTAACTTCTGTGTTCGGAATGGGAACAGG
>NZ_JAHXYG010000008.1:0-35912 GCF_019970085.1 Chryseobacterium lathyri
GAGCTTATAACATCGGGAACGGGGTGAAAGAAGAAATGGATAAAAAGTTTTATAGCGCCGCAATGGGCGAGATCCGCAACACGCTTTTCGGATTTATAGAATCTGTAGATGCTTATGCATTGGGGAAACCGGGGATTTACAGAAGGCTGGACAGTAAAGAAGAGCAGTTGAAAATTGCCGTTAAACTAGGCCTTAAAATTCCTGAAACCTGCCTTACCAACAATCCTGAAGAAGCCAGACAATTCATCCTTAAGCATCAGAATGTGATAGCTAAAATGCAGACCGGTTTTGCTATCTATGAAGACGGTGTGGAAAATGTGGTTTTCACCAATGTGGTTAGCGAAGACAAGCTTGAAGAACTGGATTCATTGGTATATTGCCCAATGCAGTTCCAGAAAAAAATAGAAAAGAAAAAAGAATTGCGGGTTACCATTGTTGGGCAGGATGTCTATGCATTTGAAATAGATTCCCAGCAGTCCGAAGATGCAAAGGTGGACTGGAGAAAAGACGGGGTAAATCTGCTTACCAAATGGGTAAGAACAGAACTTCCTTCAGGTATTGAAGCTAAGCTTCTGGAGCTTTTAGATCTTTACAATGTAGATTATGGTGCTATAGACATCATTGTTTCTCCCGAAGACGAATACTATTTCATCGAGATCAATGCTGCAGGAGAATTTTTCTGGTTAGATAATTTAACGGAAGAAAACCTGATTTCCAAAAGTATCGCAGACGTTCTCTGCGACAAAGCGCCAAGAAGAAATAATAGGATATTCAATGATAATCATTCATTATATAATGCTCAATTAAAAGAATAATTTTCTTTTTTTATGTTTGAAATAAATTTTTATTTACTGTAAATAGTAGTTAATATTTAAATACTATTCCTAATTTAGTACATTGAAATTTGAATTTATAATAACATTAGGTATGAAAAAATTAATCTTACTAGGGTCATTATCGGTTTTTTTGATGAATTGTAATAAAAAAACAGAAACACCGGCTCCAAAAACTGAAACTGATACAGCAGCTGTCATTGAGCCTGTAGTAGACACACTTGGGCCAAAATCATTCTGCTATATTGGTGTTACAGGAAAAGACAGTGTTTTTGCCTCTATTGATGATAACCTGGGAACCATTACCGGAAAATTAGCTTATAAAAACAATGAAAAAGACAGCTCTAAAGGAGATATAACCGGCTTTAAATCAGGAGACACCCTGAGATTAACTTATGAATTTCAGTCTGAAGGAACAAAAAGCAAAAGAGATATCTTCTTTATTCAAAAGGACAATACTTTAACGGAGGGAATTGGTGATCATAAAGAGGAAGACGGACAGTCTAAGTACGCTGATGAAAAAAAGATCAGCTATAAGGACGGGCAAAAACTGGAAGCTGCAGACTGCAAAGTGGTTGTAAAAGCTTTAAAATAATATAAAAATTAATTATACTACATTATTGAAAAAGGTGGCCTTGAAATTCTCAGCCACCTTTTTTATTAAAGCTCTTTCCGGATGATCTCTATAAAACGTTCTACCGCTTCATCCCCTGTATTCCAGGAAGTAATAAGGCGAATGGCAGAAGAATTTTCATCCATCTTTTTCCAGACAAAAAATTCAAAATGTTCTGACAGGATTTTAATAAGATCATTATTCATAACAGGAAATATTTGATTCGTATAAGTATCGGCAAGAAATTTTACTCCTCTTTCTTTCAGAGCATTTTTAATCTTCATTGCCTGCTGGTTGGCATGTTTTGCCAGATCAAAATACAGATCATCTTTCATCAGTTCCATAAACTGAATTCCAAGAAGGCGTCCTTTGGCCAGAAGCGCTCCTTTCTGCTTGATATTAAATGCAAAATCCGGTTGTAAAACCTGATTATTAATGACAATGGCCTCTCCTATCAATGCTCCGTTCTTTGTTCCGCCCAGGTAAAAAATATCCGTCAGTTCCGCTACTCTTTCCAGCGTAAGATCACTGATTTCAGAAGTAAGACCATGCCCCAGCCTGGCCCCGTCCATAAACAGATACAGCCCGTTCTTATGGCAAAAATCAGAAAGCTCTTCCAGCTCTTCAGCCATATAAATTGTTCCCAGCTCCGTAGAATTTGATATATACACCAATTTTGGCATGACCTGATGCGGAATATTGCTGTGGCTTTCCAGAACCGGAACAATGTCTGAAGGCTTAAGTTTACCGTCTGCAGTTTCAATGCTTAAAACTTTGTGACCTGTAGCTTCAATAGCTCCTGTTTCATTATTCAGAATATGGCCCGGTGCTGCAGATATTACACATTGATATGGCCTCAGAACCGAAGAAATCACAATCAGATTGGCCTGTGTCCCTCCGGAGACCAGATAAACTTCTGAATCCGGCTTATTAATTTTTTCTTTGATCAGTTTTTTTGCCTGCAAAGAATATTCATCTTCACCGTATCCGGCCTGCTGCTCAAAGTTAGATTTTAAAAGTGCTTGTAGAATATTCGGGTGACATCCCTCGGAATAATCGTTTTTAAAAGAAAATTTCATAGGGTAAAATTAAAAAAAGTTAAAATAACAAGGCCCGATTTTACATAATATTTTGTTAGATTTGTATTGAAAATCATCTAACATTTTGAGAACAACATTAACAGAAGAAAATTATCTGAAGGCTTTGTTTCATCTAGTTGACAATGAAGGGAAAGTGACAATCAATGAGCTCAGCAAATTTTTAAACGTAAAAATGCCGAGCGTCAATAACATGATGAAGAAGTTTGCCGACAAAAAATGGGTTGTCTATGAAACATACAAACCCCTGCTAGTGACAGAAAACGGAAAACGTGAAGCTGCACTGGTAGTACGCAAACACAGGCTTACCGAAATGTTCCTGGTAAAAAAGATGAACTTTGGCTGGGAAAATGTTCACGAGATCGCAGAACAGCTGGAACATGTCCATTCACAGATTTTTTTCGATAAAATGGACGAAATCCTGGATCATCCTAAATTTGATCCCCACGGAGAGCCTATTCCTGATAAAGACGGAAATATTATTGCACAGGATCTGCAAAAACTGAGTGTTTGCAAAGTTGGAGAAACGGTAATATTTGCTTCGGTTACACTTTCAGATGATGGCTTTTTAAGCTATTTAAATGAAAGAAAACTGCTTCTGAACACTAAGATCAAAATCGTTAAAATTGAGGATTTTGATAAATCAATGACCATAGAGATTGGAAATTCTAAAGAAATACTCAGCAGAAAAGCTACAGAAATAATACTGGTGAAGAAATAAAATACTTGGTGGCTTCGCGAGCGTCGGCCACCAGATTTTAATATCCGGTTCAAACCAAAATGGGACAAATTGTTTGTTTCAGATTATAATTGATTGATTTTAAGTGTAGCCAGTCATCACTATTTCATAGCAAACACAATAGTTCCACTGATAATTAGCAGAGCTCCGATTGCTGTTTTTAGCGTTAATGTTTCTTTAAAAAATAATACCGATAAAATGATGGCTATTGCAACACTTAGCTTATCTACAGAAGCAACCTGTGATACTTTTCCGATCTGCAATGCTTTGAAATAAAACAGCCACGATAATCCTGTTGCCACTCCTGAAAGAATCAGAAATATAAGGTTCATTTTTGATATCGATCCAATATCCTTTACTTCACCTTTTATAAATACAATACTCCAAACCACAACAAGAATTATGATGGTTCTTATACCAGTTGCAAGATTAGAATTGATGCTGGATACTCCCATTTTGGCAAAAATAGCTGTGAATGCGGCAAACAATGCCGACAATAATGCATAATAAAACCACATGTTTTGATAATTTTAAAATTATTTAAAAAGTTTTTACGAAGCCTATCCCTACGCTTTTATCCTGATAAAATGGCATTACCATGGTTTCTGTACTTTTATTCTGACCTCCCAACAGATTATTAATCTTAGGATATAACCAATAAGCCAATTCTGTGGAAAGTATCCCAAAACCTGCACCTGCTACTACATCTCCTACCCAATGTTTATTATTCAGCATCCTGTAAACTCCTGTAAAAACAGCAAACGAATATCCTGAAACTCCCAGCCAGAAATTCGTGTCCTTATATTCTCTGAACATAAATTGTGCAGAAGCAAATGCAATGGCTGTGTGGCCTGAAGGAAATGATAACTTATTGGATTGATCGGGTCTTTCTTCCTGAACAATATGTTTTAAAGGAATTGTAACTGCTGATGTGATCAACATTGAAGTTCCATAGATAATGCTCCTGTCTTTAAAACCATGTTTTCCCTTTACTCCGGCTGCATTTAATCCATAAACCAGAACTGCAGGTGCAAACTGAGTATAATTATCCAATCTGATATGATCAGGCTTGTGTTCATTGATTTCATCTCTGGTGGAGAAGTTCAATTGCTTAAGGCTATTAACGGACAAACTGGCGACTCCGTAACCAATAAGTGCGGCAGGAATGATTAATCTTTTATAATTTAAATGACTTTCAGTATTCAATGCAACAATACTGTCTTTCTTTGGCTCCTGAACCTGAATGGTATCATTGCTTGTTTGTGCAGTCATTTTTCCACAAGAAAAAATCAATATGGAAAGGCAGAATGCTGTTTTTTTAGTGAATTTTGACATCTTAGTAATAATGGATTTTAAATTTGTTCAGAACAGTTCATTAATTGAACATTCACTTCTTTAAATTTGGTAAGTATTTTTTTACCATAATCCGTATAATATTCATGATCTTTAAGAAAATTATAATTCTTTACCAACCATTCTTGATCTGTATAAGCCAGTCCAAGATATATTTCAAACTCTTGTCGTATTGCTTTTTCATACTTAGGATAATTCGGAAGTGCCAAATGATATAGATCTGCATCGCACAGCACTTTTTCAATTAAAGAAGAAGGTTTTGGCGGGTATTTTGTAGAATCAATACAGTTTAAAACAGTATCAACAAAATCTTTTTCGCATCCGAAATTTTCTAAGAAATTCTTTGCTATTTTTTTACTTTCTTCCTCATGACCAATATAGAGATTTGCATATCCGCAGTCATGAAACCATGCTGCAACCAATAAGACAGTCATACTTTCTTCCGACAGATTGCTTTGTGTACCAATTTCCCGTGCTGCATCCACTACATTATAGGTGTGGCCGATATCGTGAAAAGAAAGATTTTCAGAAAGGTTTTCCGAAAGAAATAATATCATATACCTGTTTACAGACTCTAGTAAATTATTCATGTCAGCATTGAGTTTTTTATTAAAATTTATAACTATAACCTAATCTTACAACCTGTGTTTCATAATAATCATTGCTTGTATAAGCAAAACTATTTCCCTGGATTTTTTTCTTGATTGCCATGGTGTTCAGCAAATCGGTTGCATTCAAAAATATTTCTCCTTTTCCGTTTTGAATTGATTTTTTCACCCCCAGATCCATTGAAAATCTCGAACCTGTTTTCCCTTGCGGAATAATATCCGGAGCCAGATAAACTGCAGTTAATTGTGCATCAAACCCCATAGAAAATTTAAAAATGTTATTCAGTTTTACATTTCCGGAAATAGCTGTTTCCCGATTGGCAAAAAATATATTGGACTGCGGATAAAGGTTCTCCACCGAAAATGCATCAATCTGATTTCTGTAAATATTTCCATTAATATTAAAAGAATACGCTTTCGAAACTTTTTGATTCCAGATCATTTCCACCCCTGAATTATAACTTTTTCCGGCATTTTGAAATACAGCATAAATCAGGGTACTCTCAGGAACAATACTTGAGATTCTGGTAATTGTTCCGTTAGCAAAACGATGGTATAACGCTGAATACAGATAGCCGTTACTCCAATTATATTTGTGCCCCAATTCAATTGAATTAGTAAACTGAGGTCTTAATTGCGGATTTCCCACCTTAATGATTTCGGCATCGTCATATTTAGGGAATATTCTGATATCAACTTCATTCGGCCGGTCCACTCTCCTGTTATAAAATACAGATAACTTGTTGTGATCGTTTAATTTATAAGCCAGTCTTAAGTTTGGAAACGGCTGTGTATAATTATAACTGTCACTTTTATATGTCGGATGATTGGGATTCACATCGTACTGAATTTTCACATATTCCAGTCTTACACCAAGTTCCGCTTCCCATTTTTCGTTTTCGAAAATATAATTGCCATAAACAGCAGGAATCAACTCTGTATAATTTGCCCAACCTCCTGCATTGGCATCCAAAACTGAGTTTATACCGGGAATAAAGTTCATATTTGTAGGAATACTTCTGTTTCTCAGTTTAATTCCTGTTTCGATGCGTCCATATTTCAGAGGTTTCACATAATCAATATTAAAATCATAAACCTGTTCGTCAGATAATAATTTAAAGGCATCTGTTCCTGTTGAAGCCGGCAAATAATTGTCGTAAAAATATTTCTCATCCTCTCTGTGAAATGTGTAATTGAATCCGATATTCAATAAATGCCCTGCCTCTTTGAACTTATGCTGATAAGAAGCTGTTGCCATTATTGTGGTTTTCAATTCATCTTCCAAAAACTGCCAAAGCCTAAGACGTTGAGATAGATCTCCGTTAAAAAATGGTTGGTCTCCATGATCTATAATTTTCTCACTTCCGTACAGCCCTGAAACCGTTAGTGTGTTGTGAGAATCAATATTCCAGTCAATTCCGGCTTTTGTAGTAAGATAATTTGTATTTCTGTTTCTTTTTAGTTGTGACTTAATGACCGTTCCGTCATCATAAGTTCGGGTTACAAATTCATTTTTATTAAGCGTTTCCGTATATAAATTATCTGCCTGGAGAAAAATATTAACCTTATCTTTTCTGTAATTTAATGAAACTGATGGGTTAATTTTTGGCGTAATAGTATATTGAGGCCTTATCGTTGGCAGATTTTCTTTTCTCACCCAATAAGAACCCGTACCGTACGTAAAACCAATTTTCCCGTTCCAGCCGGTCTGTTTATTTTTCTTCATCATAATATTGATGATTCCTGCATTTCCGTTGGCATCATATTTTGATGAAGGATTGTTGATGATCTCAATTTTATCAATCGCAGAAGCCGGAATATTATCCAGTCCGCTCTGACTTCCGAAGCCAGTTAAAGCTGTTTGTTTGCCGTCAATTAAAACTGTTACTTTATCATTTCCACGCAGCTGTACTTTTCCTTCCTGAATGGTCACGCCTGGTAAATTTTGCATGCTTTGCAAAACAGAACCTCCGCTTTGGCTGATATTATCGGAAACAGAATATGTTTTTTTATCGAGCTGATCGCTGACTTCATTCTTTTTAGAAGCTGTTACAACGACTTTCTCAATTTTTGTTTCTTTTTCTTCCTGCGGTTCAAGTTCGATAACCGGAATTTCCAGAAATTCTGAAAGGCTTCCTACAAAAAGTGTCTGAGTCTGCTTTCTAAATCCCGAATGTAAAAACTCCAGCTGGTAGTTTCCGGGTTTGATTCCCGTTAATGAAAATCTGCCTTCTTCATCGGTTATCGTTCCGGCAATAAATGCAGTGTCTTTTCTTGCAATTACATTTACATATGACAATCCTGACAGTCTCAGTTTATTTTTTACATTTCCGGAGATTGTAACAACAGCCACCTGTGCAAAAGCGATTGAAGAAAATAGCAGCATTACTAAAAACGGTAACAGCTTGATCCTATTCATCTTATTCAGTTTAGTCTTTTTTTTCCTTTAAGAATTTTCCTTTATTGTCGAAAATCAGATCTTTTCCGCTTATTTCTGCTTCATAGGTAAGGATGCCTTTTGCATCTGTAATTTTCGCTGCTCCTTTTATATTCTGATTAGGGTAATTTTTGTTGATATATGCTTTAATAAGTGCAGAAAGAGAGTTACTGCTTATTTCTGTTTCTGTTTCAAGAATGTTACCTGAAGGAGTGATCACAACAGAAGTCTCCGTTCCTTTTATCCTGAAGCCTGCTTCATAATTACCATCTTCCTTTTCCCATTTTATCTCTCTGGCCGTTGGAAATTGTTTCTGAAAACCTTTCTGAACAGATGCAGGAACATCTTTCTGCTGAACTTTTTGTGCATTAACCAAAGCTACAGCTGTAGGAATACTAACTTTTTCATTTTAATTAAATTTTTAATTTGTAAAGCAATATTCAGGAATGAATTAGAATAAATTTTGAATTTTTAGTTTTGACTATCTTTCTTTTGCTTTTGATGTAAAATAATAATCATCAGAAATAACAGACCTAAAGAAACTAATGAAGCATATAGTGTACTGAGATTTAATCCACCTTTTAAAAGAGGCTTAGTAAGAAAATCCCCGAAAGTTGCTCCAAACGGCCTTGTAAAAACAAAAGCGACCCAAAACAGCAGTACATGATTGAGCTTTGTAAAATAATGAAGCAGAACAACAATAAGTATGACAGCACCCGTGATCAAAGCTCCGGCTAAATAGCTATATCCTAAATTATCACCCAGAAAATCTCCAAACGCTGTTCCCAGACTGTTGGAGAAAAGAATAGCTATCCAGTAAAAAATTTCTTTATTTCTTTCAAAGACCGGATATACTTCAAGAGTATTATATTTTTTATACCATAAGAAAAGCGTTATCAGAAGACCGCTTACCAGTATTAAAGTCCCCAATAAATACCCGGTTTTCAGAGTTCTGTCTATAAAATCAGAAATTTCTGTCCCCAGTGTGGTCGTTCCTATAATTACCAGCCAGTAAATGACCGGAATATATTTTTTTACATTCAGCTGTATTGAAATAATGATGATGAAAAATAAGAGGGTAATTCCTATTCCAACAATATAGCCGAGGTTAAGTGTCATAGAAATAAAATCTCCCAAAGTTTCCCCCAGTGTAGTTGCTGTTATTTTCATCAGCCAGAAAAGTAGGGTTACAGCTGCTACCTTATTTAGCATTTTCATATTTTTCTTACAAATCTGATATACAATTTTGTAGAAATTTGGAATGCTTAGAACAGGACAGAAAAAATATGCAGATTATTTTCGAATTTATAGCTGATTTTCCATTGATGAAATTTGCAAATTTCACTGATTATTGCCAATCCTAAACCACTGCCGTGATGATCAGCTGAAAGCTTGGAAAACCTCTTGAATAAAAATTTTGTATTTAATTTTTCTGTTCCGGAATTAGTAACTTCAAGCCCATAATCTGTCAGTTTCACCGAGATTGATCCGTTAGGCAAAGTATGGCGAATTGCATTCAGTATCAGATTATTAATAAGGACTTCCGTTAAACCAGTGTTTCCACTTACTTTTACATTTGATGAAATATTTTCATTAACTGCAATGTTTTTTTGATCAAAATGTTCCTGTAATATTTCCATACTTTGATGCAGTAAACCATCAAGTTGAATAATTTCAGAATTATCAAACTGGCTATTGTCAATTTTGGCCAGCAACAAAAGGTTTTTATTAATTCTGGAGCTTCTTGTCAGGGCCCTGTTCATTTCTTCAGCAATGTGATATTGTTTTTCTGTGAGATCTTCGTCTTGTAGTAAAATATCAAGTTTGTTTTTAAGAATTGCCAAAGGAGTTTGCAACTCATGAGAGGCATTTTCTGTAAATTCTTTCTGTGTTTTAAATGCTGAAATATTATGATCGATCAGTTTACCTAAAGATTGATTAAGTTCTTCAAATTCTGTTGTATCAGTTTGATCAAATTCGATTTTTGTCTGGTTGTTGAGATTAAATGTTTTAAGCTTCTCCAAAGTATTTCGGAATGGTTCCCAGACTGAAGCTGAAAGCCTTTTGTTTAGAAACAATAAACCAATAACGATAATAATAAAGAAGAAAATGGTTATCAAAGCAATAGCAGATACGGTTTCCTGAGATTCTTCAATATTAGTTTCAACGGTAAAAAGGAAAGGCTTATTATTAATATAAATCACTTTCATTAAACATCTATATCGTTCTGTTTCAGGTTGTGATGCAAACGTTTTCTGCTTCTCTACAGTAAAAAACACATCTTTTTTCAGACTATTGTATAGTATTTTTTTAATATCGGTTCCGGGTTGGATCTGATTCCAAAGCACTAGACTTTTTTCTAATTCCTGATCAGAAAGCTTCAGACTATTAAATTCATAAGCCGTTTTTTCTGCGATTGTCGCATTATGTTCATCTAATTCACCCTTCCAAATGGTATCAATTACAAAATAATATACAGGAATACTAATGACCAGAATAATAAGGACATAAATAATGAATGGCTTTGTAGTCTTGCTTAATAATGGTTTCATAGGTTTAGTTACTTTCCCATTTATATCCCGTTCCGTACACCGTTTTCAGATAATGATCACATCCGGCATCGTATAATTTCTTTTTCAGATTCTTTACATGTGCATATACAAAATCATGATTGTCCAGCATATCTGCAAAATCACCGGACAGATGTTCTGCTAAAGTGCTTTTGGAAATTACTTTATTTTTATTTCCTATAAAATAAATCAACAGATCGAACTCTTTTTTCGTAAGAGTAATTGTCTTATTATTAATTGAAACAGTTTTGGCTAAAAGATCGATCTCTACTTCATTCTGCCTTACAACATTTGAATTGTTGAATTGTTTTCTGCGGATAATAGAATAGATCCTGGCCATTAATTCGGAAAGATGAAAAGGTTTGGTAAGATAATCATCAGCACCCAGCTGTAAGCCTCTTACTTTATCATCTAAAGCGTTTTTCGCAGATATAATAATAACACCATCCTGTTTATTTTGCTTTTTCAGTTCTTCTAAAATAGTAAGTCCGTTTCCATCAGGAAGCATGATATCAAGCAGAATACAATCATAATTAAAAGTCTCTATTTTGTCCATTGCGTCACTAAATGTCGTTGCAAACTCACATAAATAGTTTTCTCCGTAAAGATATTCGGAGATACTTTTTGCCAATTCTGTTTCGTCTTCTATTATTAAAATCTTCATTTTTACAAATCTATAGTTCAATTTTGAAGAAATTCTGAATTAATTGTTTGGTGTAGAATGATAAGAGATTAAAGCTCCTATGCAACCAGCAACATCATGCCTGATTTTTGGTTTAAAGTCAATATTCCAACATTTTTATCACACTTTCAATTTCATCAGCAGTATTAAAGTAATGCGGCGACAGACGAATAGCCCTATCCAGATTTTTCAATGTAAAATCAATGAGTGCATTGCTTTTATTGCTTACTGAAAAATACACATTGTTCTCTTTCAGTATTTTATAAATATTTTCAATATTACCATCTGGGGCACAGAAAGTAACAATATTGCATAAGTTGTTGCCCTGATCCAATATTGTGAAACCCTTATTATGAAGCCCGGCCCTTAAACTTTCCGCCAGTTTTCTATTGTAGTTTTCGATATTCTGCAGACCAATTCCGTTTGCATATTTTAAAGCTTCTGTAAATCCTAAAAGCGAACTGATGGAAGTTTCCCAGTGTTCAAATCTTTTTGCAGTTTTAAGCAGTTTATAATCATCGAATTCTGTCCATTCTGCACCTGCCATGTCCAAAAATACCGGAGCCATATTCCTTTCTAAAACCCTGTCCGAAACATATAAAAATCCTGTTCCTCTAGGCCCTCGCATGAATTTCCTGCCTGTTGTAGTCAGGAAATCACATCCTATTTTTTCAACATTCACAACCAGCTGGCCAATGGACTGGTAGGCATCAACAAGGTACAATACATCATACTGACGACAGATTTTACCTACCCCTTCCACATTCTGGATCAATCCGGAATTGGTCGGAATATGGGTGACCGCAACGAGTTTCGGATGGTATTTTTTGATTAGATGTTCAAGGTCTTCCAGATCCAGCTCATGGTCGGAAAGATTTTTCATCCTAATCAGCTTAACTCCCCGTTTTTTCTGCAGTGAAAAGAAAGCCATCTGATTCGAAATATAATCGTCATTGGTTGTAATAATACAATCCCCATCCTGAAATTCAATGCTGGACAGGGCTTTAGCGTAAGCATCGGTAGAACTGACCGCGAAAGCAATATTATCGGGCTGAGTATTGATAAGCCTGGCTGCTTCTGTATAGAACAGGCCGAGCCTACCCGCAGTCCTTTCTGCTGCACCATAAGCGCCATGCTGCTGTTCCAAAAAAATATAATCAGTCATTGTTTTAACTACAATTTCCGTCATCAATGATCCTCCGGCACTGTTTAAAAATATTTTATCTGCACAACCAGCCGTGTCTTTTCTTATGGTATTTAGATCCATGTTCTATTTTATTTTGAAAATCTTTATTACCTATGTGAACTGATAACTTGTCTTACATTCTACATCTTTTGATATTTTAAGCATAAAAAATCCCGAAAATTTCAGTCCGGGATTTATATTCTTAGTCATTTTTATTAATCTAAAACACTCCAGCCTCTTTTTGGGTTGGTATTGGAAGAAACTTCCTGTTCGTTAACAATGATGTTTTCTTTTCTCTGACCGATATAGTCAAGCTCACTTAATTTAGAGAAAATAATTTCCAGACTGCGCAGCATCTGCTGGATATATAATAATGGCTCTCCGCAATTATGATGGTCATAATTGGTTTCTGCTACAATAGAAAGTTGATTCAGTAAGGTATGCGGGGCAATTTCACTCCACTCCAGGCTGTAGTTCAGCATTTCTTCCAACTCTGCAGGAACCAGAAGCTGGGTTGAATTGTAAAGATGAAGGGCCAATTTTGCAAATGCCTCGATCAAAAATACAGGCGGTTGCCATGGAATAATGTTTCTGAACTGGAAATACATATCCCCAAAAGTATTCACCATGGTAGTACATAAGAACTTTACGTTCTGCGCCAATGCTGTATTTTGGTTTTTATGAGATGCTTTCTGAATAATCTTAAAGGCATACTGCTGCAGATTTCCTATTGATTTGGCATAGCTGCTGTAGTAATCTATCAGAGCAGGATGACTCTGGATAGAGGTACACGGCGGAATAAAATTAGAATCTACCTGGGCAATATTGGCTCTCAAATCTACTTTTCCGATGATAAGGTAGTTTCCTCCGGAATAACTGCTGTTCAGTGAAGTAACCGGAAGAAGCTCGATGTGATGATTTGGCTGTGCGTTTGGATGACGGGGCGGAATTTCCTCCGGGTCAATATCCCCAAAAGGTACCTTATCAAAAGGATTTACAGAAATCAGGATATAATAATCACCGTCTGCCTGCTCCTCGCTCATAGATTTTGCCAGTGACTTCACGCTTACTCTCCTGTCGCTCAAATCGATACGATAACCCGCCATAGTAATGGCGCTGCATCTTTTGATCACAAGTTGCACGTCATTGGTAGCAGTATTATGAACATCAAATATTGTTTTGTCCGTAAATTCATTAGAAATAGGCAAAAGCCCATAATTATATGTGTTGATTCCCAGTGAGCTGGAATCTCTTATCGTGTCAATTAAAAAATTATCCTGATCATTAAGGTGTCTCTGGGAAACTTTCATCCCGTCTACCCAATTGATCGCAAAATGCTTAATAGGCTGTATCATAGTTAATACTTTTTAAATTTTCTGTGATTATGATTTTTTCAATACTCCTTCTTCCTCATGCTGGATCACTCTTTTGCAGATTACCACTTCATTTTCTGAAATGCTATTCGTAGAGATATCCTGGTCGAAATCAATATATTTTCTAAAGCTGAAAAACGATTTTTTGGTGTAAAAAATCCAGTAATAAGGCTCTTTTTCTGTATCTGAAAGATGAATAATAGAATTGGGATTTTTATGATTATAGTCGTCCACTACCCTGTAGAACCAGTCTCCGAAAGTAACCCCGGTCGGAAGGGTTTTGGCTTTGATCCTAAATCTGTTTGCATCTTCAAGATTTTTGCTCAATTCAACATTTAATACCATTAATCGGTCAAAATCCGCCCCTTCAAAGTCCGGAAGTTTTTGGTCAGGAGAATATCTCCAGGTTTTATAGATATCAAAAGGAATGCTTATAAACTGTACGTAGCAGTAATAAAATACCATTGGAACAACAAAGATCAGCATACTTGTGGCAGCCATTACAGCATAGCCTGCGCCCTTACTTATCCAGCTAAAGATCAATGTAAATAAATATCCTCCGAAAGCAATACACGTTAATGAAAGTATAGATTCAAACAAAATGCTCATTCCTACAGAGTCAATATGCTTTCTGAAATACCTGTGCAGTAAATTAACATGAATAATACCAAAAATAAGATAAATAACCTGTGCAATAAGGTACCAGTAAGGATTAAAGAGGTTTTTTGCAAAACCAAAAAAGCCTGGTAATGCAAGACATAAACCGCACAGAAGGACATATATAATAATTACTTTAATTTTGATCGCAGGTTTGTTTCTTCTGATAATCCCAAGAATGACCATCAAAATCACCGCGATTAAAGGCATTAAAATATACCTTAAAAAAATACCTTTTACTGATGAAATTTCCATTAGTTTCTTTTCAAATTTATACTTTGTTGGTAGTTGTAAATATAATAAATTATTTTAGAGAAATGTAGAGTATCCGAGACGGCTGGCATTTCTTTCATCGTCCTCAAGACTAAATGAGTATTCCTCTTTTTCGGTAATAAAATTTTCCTCCACGTCTACCGTTACCGGAAGAAAATAATCATATAAAGCCTGCAGAATATTTCTGAACGGGCTTCCGGAAATATACTTTTTCATTTCTGTATAAGGAATCGGGCCTATGTTCACTACCCAGTTCCGCTGTCCATCCATATGTCTTCCGCTGGGAATATAGGTAACCCCCAGTTTTGAGTTTCCTAACAGCATGGAATCGTCATTTCTTTCTATCCTGTCAATAATATTCGGGGCAAAAGTAACCTCCACCGGTACCTGAAGGAAAGCGGTCATACATCTTTCAAACCATTTTTTATCCCCTCTGATCTGGTGAAAGAAAGGTAAAATATAAATAAAAATATAGGCATTCTGCTTATCAAGCAATTTTATAAGAGGCCAGAGCTCGCTTACTGTGTCCAAAAGGGTATCGGTACTGCTTGAAATATCAAATTCAGATTCCTTAAGCAGGGAACTAATTTCCGTAAAAAAAACTTCAAGCTCGAAAGGACGGAAAAATTTCCTCGCATCCTCCTCCACTTTTTTCTGCTTCCGAATTTCACGCACCACAGAATCTACATTCTTTCTAGAAGCTCCCAGAGACGGCGGATGAAACAGCCCTTCCGGAAGATAGTCATAAATACCCTCTCTATAGGTTTCTATGGTGAACACTTCCTCATCAAATCCCAAATAGCTGCTTGAAATACTTTTGATATCCTTAAGATAAGCCCTGTCATTGATCCCGATTCGTTCTATAAATATATTGCTTACTGCCCGCTGATACTTCAAAAGATTTACCGCTACGGCTTCAGCTTTGAAGTCGGTCTGCAACTTATTGTAATACATGTCTACAATATTATTCTCATGCATAGTGTTTCCTGTGATTATGACTTGTAAAGATAATATATCTCATAAGTTTGAAAAAATAATTTGGCAATAATTTTATTTTAAAAATACTAATTTATTGGCACTAAAAGGAATATTCCATGACAAATTCCGTAAAAATACGGTAATAACGGCTCATTCATGTTTGAGATCGCAGGTTTAAAGTTAAATTGATCAGCTGATAGGCAGACTTTTACACCTGTTTTTTCTGTATTTTTAATATTATTTAGAATTTTGTCCCCCATTTATTTATTTAGATTAATTTTTATTAACATTTTTTGAAACAAGAAAATGATGATAATTGATACAGGTTCGGAAACCGGGACGTATCTTTGCAGCTTGTAAAATGTTATTTATAATGAAAAGTATTTATTCTAAAATTCTGATTTTAGCATTCATTTCATCTTCACTTTATTCTTACGCATGGGGGCTTACAGGGCACCGCATCATTGCAGAGATCGCAGAGAACCATCTGTCGGGTAAGGCAAGAAGAGAAATAAGAAAAATAATGGGTAAAGAACGTCTTGCCTATTGGGCAAACTGGCCGGACTTCATTAAATCTGATACTACAGGAGTCTGGAAACAGGCTTCATCATGGCATTATGTAAATATTGATCCTCAGTCAGATTTTAAAGCTTTTGGCCAAAACCTGAAAATGCAGGCAGGTCCAAGCCTTTATACTCAGATAAACACTTTATCCAGCCAGATTAAAGATGAAAAAACCTCTGAAAAGGACAGAAAAATTGCACTGATCTTCCTTATTCATATTATGGGAGACCTTTCCCAGCCTCTTCACGTAGGAAGAGCCGAGGACCTTGGAGGAAACAAAATTAATGTAACCTATTTCGGAGACAAAACCAATCTTCATTCTGTATGGGACGGAAAACTGGTAGATTCACAGAAATACAGCTATACGGAATATGCCAATCTTTTAGACATCAAATCTAAAGAAGAAGTCAAGCAGATTCAGGCCGGAACTGTAGAAGACTGGCTGTATGATTCTCATAAAATAGCGAACAAAATCTACGCACAAACTCCAAACGATTCAAAATTATCGTACGACTATCAGTATAAATTCAATGATACGCTTGAAAGACAGCTTCTTTACGGTGGATTGAGACTTGCAAAACTTTTGAATGATTTGTTTTAATGGTTTTGAGTTTCCAGTTGCTGGTTGCTGATTAATAATTCAAGTCATAAAAAGGATTTTTAATTTTTTATGATTTATTCTTCAATATAAAAGCGGGACTTCGGTCTCGCTTTTTTATTAAGCCTGAGATTTAGGTTAAGGCTAAGATTAAAAAACGACCATTCAATCTTTATACCTGCATACCCCGTCTGATATCTGACATCTCCTATCTTGATTCATGGCTCTTGGTTCTTGGTTCTTTACCTTCAATCCTGACCTTCCATTACTATATTTAAAAAATAATTAAAACTGGTGTAACCTTTTTATCACTTCATACGTATAATATATAGTAACTCTTTTTTGAGGATAAAAATAGATGAGACAATTAAAAATCACTAAGCAGGTAACCAACAGGGAAACTGCTTCATTAGACAAGTATTTGCAGGAAATTGGTAAAGTGGAACTGATCACTGCGGACGAAGAAGTAGAACTGGCACAAAAAATACGTGCAGGCGACAGAGCAGCACTTGAGAAATTAATCAAAGCCAACCTTCGTTTCGTAGTTTCTGTATCTAAACAATACCAAAACCAAGGTCTTTCTTTACCCGATTTGATTAATGAAGGTAACCTGGGACTGATGAAAGCAGCAAAAAGGTACGATGAAACTAGAGGTTTCAAATTTATCTCTTATGCGGTTTGGTGGATTCGTCAGTCAATTTTACAGGCTCTGGCTGAACAGTCAAGAATTGTAAGGCTTCCGCTGAATAAAATCGGCTCCATCAACAAAATTAATAAGGCATACGCTCACCTTGAACAGGAAAATGAAAGACCACCTTCTCCGGAAGAATTGGCTGAAGTTCTTGACATGAGCGAGGAAGATATTAAAGAATCTATGAAAAACTCCGGAAGACACCTGTCCATGGATGCACCTTTAGTAGAAGGTGAAGATTCTAATCTTTATGATGTATTGCGTTCAGGAGAATCTCCAAGTCCAGACAAAGATCTGATGCTTGAGTCTCTTCAGATTGAAATCGAAAGAGCATTGAATACTTTGACGCCTCGAGAGGCTGACTTAGTAAGATTGTATTTCGGACTGAACGGGAAACACCCGATGACTTTAGAGGAAATCGGTGAAACTTTCGATCTTACAAGAGAGAGAGTTCGTCAGATTAAAGAAAAAGCAATTAAGAGACTAAAACATAATACCAGAAGTAAGATCCTTAAATCTTATTTAGGTAAATAATTTTTAGCGTAAAAAACAAGTAGCGGAGTCTGTTTTCAGGCTCCGTTTTTTATTTTTGTATTATGAATACAGATGTTTGCTTTTTGATCGGAGGAATTATTTTATTCTTTATCTTAATTAATGTCCTACTCTATTTTTATCATAAAAATAGGCATGCACTTTTTTTCAGGGATATAAAAGGCAGAAACTATACTTCAATCAAAAATATTGAAACAAATATTAAAAGCTATTCAAAAATAGGGGCAAAACTTACCTACTATAAAGCAGAAATCGTTTTTTTAGATCATGAGATCTTTATTATACCTTTTAATAAACCCATTTTACAATTAATCCATAGTCCTTAAAATTTTCCTTACGTTTCTCTACGATTTAATACTTCTTTTAAGAAAATACGAAATGATATACTGGAAATAAAAGGAGATACGGGCCTGGGAAATTTTAAAATTACTTTGAATTTTAAACACAAAAACTTTGATTTACATTCAGCTGTATAAAGAATGTAACAATCTTTAAAGTATGTTCAACTAATAAGAGATAAAACCAAATCTAAAAACTATGAAAAAAATACTTTTCGCCTCTGTTTTAGGCCTATCACTGCTTTCTTGTAAAGAAAATAAGTCCAGAAATGCCCCAGCTGTAGAAAATGCCGTTGACAATGCAGAATCGTCGGTCTCAGGTTCTTTAAAAAGCTACCGTAAAGATAATATGATCGATCAAATTTATTCCGAATTGATCAAAAATGATAAAAGTTTAAAAGCTCTTGACGACAAGCTGATTCAATTATCTGAAGAAAACGGAAAAGTGTTAGCTATCTATGGAGAAACACTCCAAAAATCCGAGTCTTTTTATGCTGATGCCTATTATCAGGCCGGTACCATTAAAGATTCTCTCTTAAAACAGAAGCTGGAAAAAGAAATAAAAATCAGCTCTGATATGTATGATTTGAAAATCAGCAAGGTAAAAGAACTGATCGCCAAAGTCAATACAAACAATGATGATATCAATAACCTGTACACTGCTTTTAAGATCAGAAAAACACTTCCTGAAATTGAAAAATACCAGAATGCACATCCTATGAAAACGGATCAGCTGGACAATTTCATCAACAAACAGAACCAACTGCTTAACGAACTGAAAAATCTGAAATAAAAAAATAATGAATTACACCACAACATGGCTTACGGATACTACGCGGACGGAAGAACTGGTTAATTTCTTTATTGCCCATAAGACAGATTCCTATATCTCTCACGGAGAAATTATTTCAGGAAGAGCTTTAGATTCTGATCACTGGAATCCGGATCTTAAAGCAATATTGACTCATCAGTTTAATTCGGGTTTTGATGCTGATTATACATCAAAATTGAACATCCTGATTGCTGAAAATGACAAAGGAAAGATCATCGGAATGCTGATTTTCAACATTATTCGCGGATTTAAAAATTATGCAGTACTGGAAGATATGCTTTTAGATCAATCACTTAGAGGACAGTCTCTTGGAAGTACATTGCTGGAGAAGGCTGTAGAAGAGTCCAGAAACTGGAATATCAGCTTTATAATGCTGGAAAGCGGAATTGGCAATACAGGGGCCCATCATTTCTTCAATAAATACGGATTTAAAAAAGTATCTGAGAACTATATTTTAAGCCTTTAAAAAATAAATCCCAATTCTGATGGACACTATTTCAATCATAGGAGCTGGAATCGGCGGACTGGCTTTGGGAAATATCCTGAAGCAGCAGCATTATGATTTTACCATCTTTGAAGCTGCTCCTGAAATAAAACCTGTGGGAGCAGGAATCATGATGGCTGTTAATGCCATGCAGATCTTCGACAAACTAGGTTTAAAAGAAAAAATTGAAAATGCAGGAAATAAGGTCCATGGAATTTCCATTACCGACGAGTCTTTAAAACCCATCACAAAGACCAGTATTCTTGCCCTGGAAAAAAAATACAATTCCTGCAATGTAGCCATTCACAGAGCTGAACTACAGAGAATTCTGGCTGAAAATATCGGATATGAACATATTCAGCTCAATCATTCTTTAAGTAAGATTGAAAAGAAAGACAATCACTCCTTACATTTTGAAAATGGAATCCAGGCAGAAAGTAAAATAGTTTTTGGCGCAGACGGGATAAAATCTCAGATCAGAGATCAGATCGTGGAAACAGGAAACATCCGTAATGCAGGACAGAAATGCTGGCGCGGACTGGTAACATTTGATTTACCACAGCAGTTTGACCAGGAAGCCATTGAAATGTGGGGAAAAGGAAAGCGCTTCGGTTTTGTGAAGATTTCAGATACCAAGTTGTATTGGTATGCTTTGGTTAATGAAAAAAAAAACAAACGTTATTTGAAACTATGTGATTATTTTGAAGACTTTCATCCTCTTGTTTTGGACATTCTTGAAACAACTTTAGAAGAAAATATTATTCTTAATGATATTATTGACCTGTCTCCTATTCCTTCCTGGTATTCTGGTCACCTGTGTCTAATTGGAGATGCCGCCCACGCAACGACTCCTAATATGGGCCAGGGCGCTTGTCAGGCTATTGAAGATGCCTATATCATTGGAAGATTACTGGAAAAGAGCCATGATTTTAATGTTGTTTTTGAAGAATTCCAAAAGATAAGAAGGAAAAAGGTAGATTATATTGTTAATACCAGCTGGAGGATTGGAAAAATTTCGCAGTGGGAAAAGGGGAATACTTTACGTAATTTTTTTATGCGGCTGATTCCGGATATCACCAATCAAAAACTGGCAGAAAAGATAATCCGGCTGGAAATGTAAATTAATGGAAAAAAGAAAATGATTTGCAAATCCAGTAGAAACAGGAAAGGTCTTGCTATTACAGCAAATTCAAAACATATCCCAAAGACGATCCCAATAAAACAATCCAGACACTATTAATTTTTTTGAAGCTGAAACTTAGTAACAGACATATTACTGCTATAAGAACTGCCCGCCAGTCGCTAATGCTTTCTTTTGCCATCACATAGCAAACGGAAACAATTATCGCTACAGATGCTATATTCACAGCATCTAAAAATTTAGAAAAGAGATTTGAATTCCGCATCATTTTTACAATAGGATTTAATAATGCTACAAATATAAATGACGGTAAAAAAATACCAACTGTAGAAACTGCCGCTCCCGGCCAGCCGTTGATCTGATATCCAATAAATGCAACCGAAGAAAATACAGGCCCCGGCGTAAACTGTCCTACAGCAATTGCGTCTATGAGTTGCTGCCTTGTCAACAACCCTTTTTCTACCAGTTCGGCATCCAAAAAAGCAAATAATACATATCCGCTTCCATATAAAATAGACCCTATTTTAAGAAATGTCAGAAACAAACTTACATTAGCCGTTGAAAATAAATTGAAATCTGAAACCTGTAATATACCCAGGGGTAAAAAAGAACTGATTGTTTTCCTGTTTGAAAACAATGATAAAGCTATAGCTAATAGTCCGGCACCAAATAACAGCAATATTTCATTGACACCCATTAAAGCCAACACCAGTACCATAGCACCTATGATTCCAAGCTGTATACTTTTTAATGATTTTTTCGCCAGCGGTAAAATGGCTATCAGAATAATTGAAATAATAGCAGGTTTAATTCCATAAATAAATGGCTGAACTTCAGGAAGCTGACCGTATTCTTTATAAAGCCATGCAAAAAACAGCGTTATCATTACTGCCGGAAATATAAAGCATAATCCTGCCACAATCAAACCTCTCCAGCCGGCTCTGTCCTGCCCTATATGCATTGCCATTTCGGTACTGTTGGGGCCCGGAATAAGATTTGTAGCTCCCATCAGATCCAGGAAATGCTCTTCACTCATCCACTTTCGTTTAGCGACCACTTCCTGCTGCATCATGGCTATATGGGCGGCCGGACCACCAAATGCAGTAACTCCCAAAGTAATAAAAACACGTGCAAGTGTCTTCAGTTCATTATTTCTGTTCACGGCTTATAAGATTCTTATCTATTGGAAAATTACCACTCCAAAAATGCAGTAAAAATAACAGAAGCTGTTTGGTCTGGGTAATCCTGCTGATCATGATTAATTCATTTTATACAAAAATATATTATATTTTGAATACGAAAATAAAAAAGGAACCCGCATTGGGTTCCTTTTATCTAATAAGTCAGGGTAAGTCCGGCTCCCCAGCCTATTTCATTATCATAATTTCCGGAGACTGATAACCATTTTTGTAAAATATACCTTAAACCGGTTGAGAATTCTCCGTCTGAATTCAGAGAAAAATTTCCTCTTATTCTTCTGGAAATCGGAATATCTTCCCTGCTTAGTTCCAGCAATACTTTTCCGTTCTGGTCTACACTTGCATCTGCTGTAATCAGCATGGGTAAAAGATACTGTACCCCAACCATGAAAGCATATTTGTCTTTTGAAGCTTTCTGCTGTTCAAACCAGGTTTTCTTACCATGGAATTCCATGCCCATATCTTCGGCCATCTGTCTTTCCATGATCTCATGATTTTTTTGAATCCTGAAACCGGCATATGGAAGGGCCCACTGGAATTTCCCAAGGAATCTTCCGACTTTCATACTTCCTTCAAAATGATCAAAATCCCAGTTGGAATGAAACTCGTTCAAGTTGGCCCATCTCGGTCCGAACATAGTCATCGTTTCTGCATGTATTTTATTGCTTGCTATATCCAGCATAGCCATGGAACTGATCATTTTATTGTCTTTCAGAAAGTTTTTCCAGGCCAGTTTTCTGTCCGGTAACTGTGGATTGGGTTTTGAATTTTCATAGCTGAATATTCTTCCCATTCCGGCCATCATATGGTATAAAATATGGCAGTGGAAAAACCAGTCACCATCCTGATTCGCAGCAAACTCAATTGTATTGGTTTCCATTGGCATGATATCCACTACGTTTTTCAGCGGGGAATATTCTCCTTTTGAATTGATCAGTCTGAAATCGTGTCCGTGAAGGTGCATCGGGTGACGCATCATCGAATTGTTGTACATGGTAATTCTCAGGATCTCCCCTTTCTTTACAAGAATTTTATCTGTTTCCGTTACTGTTTTGTTATCCAGTGTCCACAGGTATTGATTCATGTTTCCTTCCAGGGTAAACTTTAGCTCTCTTACATTTTCATCAGGGAGAATAGTCTTTTCGGGAGATTTTAAAAGATTGTATGACAGCCTTTTGATCGATTTTTCTTCCTTCATATCCATTCCCGAATGTTGGGAATGATCTTCCTGCCTGCCTTGATCATCTTCTTTGGTTTTGACTCCCATCATTTCATTCATGTGCTTCATTGTCATTTTCCTTTGGCTTTCAGGAAGTTCGGGATACATCACTTCATTCATATCCATCATCTGGTTGCCCATCGTCATATTCATTGGTTTCATATTCCCACTCATTTCCATCATTCCGTTCATCATTTTCATTCCTTCAAAAAGCATCAACCTCGGCAGATTAGGCGCTTCTACTTTTTCACCGGAACCCAGCCACAGTGAAGCGTGTCCTACCCTGTCTTCCGATGTGGAACGGAATTCAAAACTTTTATTTTCCGGAATGGTTACCTCAATATCATAGGTTTCGGAAACCCCAACGATGAGACGGTCAACTTCTACCGGAACCACATCATTTCCGTCATTTCCTATTACTTTTATTTTTCCGCCACCATAATTCAGCCAGAAATAGGTGGATGATCCGCCATTGGCAACTCTTAATCTCACTTTATCGCCGGCTTTCAGATTGGAATAATCAGAGCTTGGAAGTCCGTTGATCAGGAATTTATCGTAATAAACGTCACTCACATCCATAGCCTCCATTCTTTTCCATTCATTCAGGGCTTTTGTTCCAAAATTGCCGGATTTAATGGCTTCCCAATAACTCTGTACTGCATTTTTCTTAATCGCATACCAGTCTGTGTTGGCCATATGAAGTCTTCTTGCGATTTGCATCGGGTCTTCATCGCTCCAGTCTCCTAATAATACTGGTATTTCAGCATTATACAATGGTTTCGGATCTCCTTCTCTTTTATTAAATACCAGAATTCCGTTCATCCCGATCTGTTCCTGCAATGCTTCATGGGAATGATACCAGTACGTCCCGTTTTGGGATACTCTGAATTTATATAAATGAGTTTCTCCGGGTGTTACAGGTTTTGTGGTAAGGTATGGAACCCCATCCTGCTCATTGGGAAGGATCACACCATGCCAGTGAAGTCCTGTATTTTCTTTGAGCATATTGTGAAGATAGATCTCAGCAGTATCCCCTTCCGTAAAATATAAGGTGGGAGCCTGCAGTTTTCCGTTGATTGCAATGGCTCTTCGGTTTTTTCCTGTAAAATTGACAACCGTATCTTTTACATACAGATCATATCTCACTGTTTTTCCACCAAAAGTTACTTTTCCGTTTTCCGAGTTTCTTTTGAATACAGATTGATCTGTTTTCGTCTCTTCCACAACAGCATGCTGATGGTTCTCTTTTTCTACCAGTTCCATTCCGCATTTTGGACACTTTCCCGGTTTGTCTGAAGTGACTTCAGGATGCATGGGACAAGTGTAGACAGCAGCAGCCTGAGATTTTGATTGAGACTTAGAAGCTTTAGGCTGAGGATTAAGTTTTGTTTCAGGTTTATCTTTTCTGACTTCCTGAACCTTTGGCTTTGCAATAACCTTTACCTTAGTCTTAGGCTGAATTTTAGTTTTATCCTTATGGGTCTTAATTTCTGTAGGCTTTTGTACTGCTTTCTTTTCGGGCTGTGGCGTAGCTTTCGGTTGTACCACAACGGTTTTCTTCACCAGCGTCATTTTGCACTTCGGGCAGTCTCCGGGTTTGGAAGATACTACCTCAGGATGCATGGGACAGGTATAATAAGTTTTTGTTGTTTGCGCGAAAGTAAAAACAGAGAACAAAAGCACCAGAAATATGATTAGCTTTTTCATAATATTCCGAACTTTAAAAAAGATGCATAAATTAAAGTAAAATATAACTTAAGATATACAACCTATTATTTTAAAATTAAATACAATAATTATTTTATTTCTGACTTTACACTTCCGCAAGAAAGCATAGATTTTCCGTAGTAAGGATTAACGATTTGTTTTTCATCGCTTAACCAACTGGAATCGGCCATTGGGCAATATTGTACGTAAACCGGTTTTTCTGAAAGCTTAAATTCTTTTGTTAAAGCAATCATATTCTCAGAAAGGTTGGAAAAGGTTTCTCTCTGCGCTGTAATATTTCGGGCATCAGAGATTACTGTGGCATCTTTTCTTAAAATATTAAGGTTACCTTCAGAAACCATTTTATAATCAACTGCTGAGGCTGTTTTGATAAATTCTGCCGCTGCTTTTGAGGTTTTATCCGAATCGTCGGAAGCCAAAGCTGATTTAATGGCAATATAACTCTGATACAGTTTTGTAACCTGAGCGTCTTTTTTAGACTGTGCAGAAAGTGAAATGATTGAGAATAAAGATAATGCTGCTGTAATGATATACTTTTTCATTGTTTTAAATTTTAGAATTAATTTTTAATAAAGAATAATTGAAACGCATGATGCGTTGAGCCGTGTTGTCTACGAAGGAATGATCATCTGATTCATACCAGACAACAGACGGATCTTAAATTCTAAAATTACAATGATTGATATAGATAGGAACAGGCCTGTATTCAGGTGGCCCGTTGATTCTTATCTGGGTAAATTTTGTAGCCGAAAAAGATTTGTCAACAAAGAAAAACTGGTGTTGTGGTAAATCCGGAACAATCTGACTTAAAAAATTAATCATCAGCAGATCGGATTTCTGAGAATCATCTACTTTTACGACCTTAATTTCAGTTTTACAGCATCCTTTTTTTTCTTTGACACCACATTTGCCACAAATATCTGAGGTTTTCTGGCTTACAGAAACAAATTCCTCCATACAGAAATGTACGCTGAAAGCTGCTCCGGAAGAGAATCCAAAGTAGAAAACAGAAAATAGTATGGCAAGAATCTTTTTCATTGATAAGACAAAGGTAAAAATATCCCGGACACCACTGTTATAAAATTCAGTATACTTGTTATAAAATTCTGCTTAATAAAAAAGCTTCTGAATATTCAGAAGCCTTTTTTATTTTTTACTCTCACTGATTTTACAGATTGATCAGATTTTAATTGTTTAGCAAATTCTAATTTCTAAAATCTAACTTCTAACCTCTATTCTACAGTTTGAATTCAAGTTTTACATTAAAGAAACGTCCTGTAAGACGTACCGGGACTGGATACATTACACTTGAATTATAATCTGTGATCCATTGATTGGCAACGGTATTATTAATGTTAAATGCATTGAAAACCTGGACCCCTAAGGTTAATTCTTCAAAATTACCCCAGAAACCGGAACGTTTTTTCTTGTCTTTGGAATCAATGAATACTTTTGAAAGTCCTAAATCCACTCTTTTATAAGCAGGTAATGTTTTCTGGTACTGGTAAGGATCGGTAAAAACAGGTGCGCCGTTCGGAAGTCCCATAGCATATACCAAGGTAAGGTTGACACGCATCGATGGAAATTTAGGCATATAATCCTGATAGAACATCGCAAATCTGAATCTCTGATCGGTAGGTCTCGGAATATTTCCTCTTCCGTCAATATTTTCGTATACCCTAGCATAACTTGCAGATAGCCACGAATCTACACCCGGAACAAATTCCCCGAATAACCTGGTATCAATTCCATAGGCATATCCTGAAGCATTATTTTTTCCTGAATAGCGGATTCTTACATTATCCATATAATAAGGAATCAGATCATCCATTTTCTTATAATAGGCTTCTGTAGTCAGCTTAAATGGTCTGTCATACATGTAGAACTCATAGTCGTTGGCAAGAATTAACTGTATGGAACGCTGAGATTTTATATCGGAATTGAAATTTCCGTCAAGATCTTTGATCTCTTTGTAGAAAGGAGCCTGGTAATAGATCCCTCCGGAAAGTTTGAAAAGCATATCCGTATCCCAGTCAGGCTTTATCGCAAACTGAAATCTTGGTGAAAAGATCGTTTCTTTATTGAAGCTCCAGTTTGAAACTCTGGCTCCGGCATTAAGGAATACTTTGCTGGCTCCCCAGTAAAATTTCTGGGAATACTGCGCATAAGCAGACAGTCTTGAAGGTTCTATTTTATTTTTCCCTGCAATCTGATAAAACAGCTCCAGATCTCCCGATTCTCCTGTCCTAGGATCATCAATAGGACGCGGAATACTGTATCCTGCATTGTCTACCAACTTCCATTCGTTGGTATTGTCATTCAGGTTTTCTTTTTCGTATTTAAATCCGACTTCAATGTCGGTATTAATATTCGGAGAAAATTTTGCTCTGAACTGTGTTCCGTAAGTTCTTACAAACAGGTCATTCCTCGCATGTTCTATCTGCCCGCCACCATCAAAAGAAGGGTTGGGTGCTCCTGTCACAATATCAAAAGTCTGGATCTCATAGCTTGAAGCAATAGAATAATATTCTTTTTCTCTGTTCTGATACGCAAAACTGTCCAATGTAAATTTCCATTGGTCCGAAGGCTTATAGTTCAGGGAAAAAGTTCCCATCATATTTTTGTACATATCCTGCTCCCTTCCACCATAACCAATGTTTACCGTAATTGGCTGCTGAAGGCTTCCAAAAGTGACGCTCTTGGCTTTCGGAACCATTTCATAATCGTTCTTGGAGTAGTACCCAATGAACGACATGGAGAATTTATCGTTGAGATGATAGTTGATATAAGACTGGAAATCCCAATAGGTAGGATTAAAATCCGTATCCTCATTCAGGGTATTCAGAACAAGGTTAGTATTTCTGTATCTTCCTGAAAATAAAGCAGTCAGTTTTTTATTCTTTGATGCCAAACCGGCTGTTAGTCTTCCGCCAATTAAACTTGCTTCTCCTGAAAGTTCAAATTTTTCAGGTTCGCGGTAGTAAATATTCAGTGCTGAAGACATTTTATCGCCGTATTTCGGCTCGAATCCTCCGGCAGAGAAATTGACCGTCGAAACCATATCAGGATTGATGATGCTCATCCCTTCCTGCTGTGAATTTCTGATCAGAAAAGGTCTGTAGATCTCAATATCATTGA
This sequence comes from Chryseobacterium lathyri, assembly GCF_019970085.1. Lineage (NCBI taxonomy): Bacteria > Pseudomonadati > Bacteroidota > Flavobacteriia > Flavobacteriales > Weeksellaceae > Chryseobacterium > Chryseobacterium lathyri. Next base: position 27,884 of record NZ_JAHXYG010000008.1, read on the forward strand.
TGTAGATAAGGTTTTCATCATAGTTTCCGCCACGTACCATATATTGGGAAGACAATTCGGTATTAGAGTTTACGGAAGGAAGGGTTTTAAGAAGACCTTCAATTCCTCCCCCTATGGTAGCGATTCCTTTTGCATCTTTTGCGGAGATTTTTACATTGGTAATGTCATTTGTTTTCCCGATCACTTTTTTCTGGAAAACGACTTCCTCAATATCGGTTACTCTATCCGCAGTATCTTTTTTTCTGTTTTGAGAGAAAATAAGCACGGGAACCATAAGGCTTAGTGGTAAAACTAGTTTTTTCAAAAGAAATATTTTAAGAATTTCTAAAAATAGGGATTTTTTAACAATTACAAAATCGATTCTCTAATTCTTGTTAATTTCTGTAACAAATCTTCCAATAAATCTAATCTTAACATGTTGGCTCCGTCTGACAAAGCGGTTTCCGGTGTAGGATGGGTCTCAATAAAAATTCCGTCTGCTCCTACAGCAATCCCTGCTTTGGCTACCGTTTCTATAAGATCGGGTCTTCCACCCGTAACTCCGGAACTCTGGTTAGGCTGCTGCAATGAATGGGTAACGTCCAGTATAACCGGCGCATACTGTCTCATGGTAGGAATACCTCTGTAATCTACAATCAGGTCCGTATATCCGAAGGAATTTCCTCTTTCAATAATAGCCACTTTCTGGTTATTGGAGTCTGTAATTTTCTGAACGGCAAATTTCATAGATTCAGGAGAAAGGAACTGCCCTTTTTTCAGGGTCACACATTTTCCGGTTTCTGCCGCAGCCACTAAAAGGTCGGTCTGGCGTACTAAAAATGCAGGAATCTGAAGTACATCAACATACTGTGCAGCCAGCGCAGCATGCTCATTTTCATGAATATCCGTTGTAGTAGGAATATTAAAGGTCTCTCCTACTTTTCTAAGAATTTCCAGAGATTTTTCTTCACCAATAGTTGTGAAAGAATCTACACGGCTTCTATTTGCTTTTTTAAAGCTACCTTTAAAAATATATGGAATATTGTATTTGTCTGTTAAGCTTATTACTTTTTCTGCTATTCTCAATGCCATATCTTCGCCTTCAATGATACATGGACCGGCAATAAGGAAAAAGTTTTTTGAATCTTTGTGATGAATATTATCTAAATACTGGATCATTTTTATGTAAATTAAAAAGTTCAGTAAAAATACTTATAAAGTTTCAGAATCGGAAATTATTTGAAGGCTTTAACCATTCCTAGAATTATGACGAAATTTTAATTATTCATCTACTTGAAATTGTCCTGCTTGTATTTTATTATTTTATAACTTTATACTATGAAACCGAGAGAAACTTTGGAAGAATTTTATATTCTGCACGGAAAAGAACATGATCAGGATGCTCACTGCAATGTATACCGCAGAGAGGATTTTGAATGCAGCAAGAACTTAAAACCTGTTTACCGCAGAGATTTTTATAAAGTATCCATGATGTGCGAAGGAACAGGCATATTAAGTTATGCTGATAAATTCATCAAAATTGATAAGCCTTCGATTGTATTTCTCAACCCGTTGATCCCTTATTCCTGGGAGCCTACCTCTTCAGTACAGACCGGCTATTTTTGTCTTTTTACAGAAGAATTTGTAAGCTCTGAACTTAAAAATGAGAGTCTGTCTCAATCGGTTTTATTTAAAGCAGGAGGAGATCATGTGTTTTTTCCTGATGAAGCCAGCATACAACTGTTGAAAAATGTATATGAAAACATGCTGAATGAGGCTCAGTCGAATTATGATAATAAGTACAGCCTCCTCAGAAATTACATACAGATCATTATGCATGAAGCAATGAAGATACAGCCACCTCAAACGTATGCTCAACATTCGAATGCTTCCGAACGCATCAGTATGTTATTTTTAGAACTTCTGGACCATCAGTTCCCGGTTAGTTTGGATAATGTCATGCTACTAAAAAATGCAAATGAATTTGCTACCCAGCTGAACATACATACTAACCATCTGAATAAAGCTCTTAAAGAAACAACGGGCAAAACTACCTCAGAATGGATTGCCGGACGGGTCATGAAGGAAGCAAAATCTTTACTCCAGTTCAGCAATTGGAGTGTCAATGAAATTGCTTATTGCCTTGGGTTTGAACATACTTCCAATTTTATTATTTCTTTCAAGAAAAAGACGGGAGATTCTCCTAATCAGTTCAGAAAAAGAATCCTTTCCAAATCATAACCTTTGATTTGTTCTGCATAACTATTTTATTCCAGTACCGTCGAACTTTGTGTCATCTAAATAACAAATTATGACACATCCAACTTTTCAAGGAAAAACAGCACTCATTACGGGAGGTACTACAGGCATTGGGCTGGCTGCTGCGGAATTATTTTTAAAAAATGGTGCACAGGTCGTTATTGCCGGCCGTAGAGAGGAACAGGGAAATGCGGCTATAGAAAAACTGCGCTCAAGAGATCACAAAATACATTTTGTACAGACAGATGTTTCAAAGAGCGATCAGGTTCAGCATCTGATTAATGAAACCGTCAGACATTTCGGAAAATTGGATGTAGCATTCAATAATGCCGGAATTGAAGGGCAGTTTTCAACGATTGACAATACCTCTGAAGAGGAATATGACAGGGTTATGAACATCAATACAAAAGGTGTATGGCTGGCCTGCAAATATGAAATTGAACAGTTTAAAAAGCAGGGAACCGGCGGAACAATTGTCAATACTTCTTCATGGCTGGCCAGAGGAGCATCTTCCGGTTCAGCCATTTATTCAGCAAGTAAAGCTGCAATAGATGGGCTAACAAAAGCACTGACCATTGAAACGGCATCTGAAGGTATACGGATCAACAGTATCCAGCCGGGATATATCCGTACTCCAATGTTTGACAGATTTTTTCCGGGAGACAATGCTGACGAAGCAATAGAACCATTTAAAAAGCATGCTCCGATAGGACGTTTTGCAGCTCCTGAAGAAGTGGCGGAACTGGTTTTGTGGCTCAGCAGCCCTGCAGCTTCTTTTATAATGGGCGAAAGTATTCTGGTAGACGGAGGTTTAGCCATTGGAGGACAACGATAAAAATGAAAAATATCTTTTATTTCATTTTATGGGCAGCAAGTAATCACTTCAATGCCCAGCAGACAGATCACAGCAATTCTTTACTCAAAAATCCAGCAACAGATCACACAATGAAATCATTAAAACACAATCACCTGTACCAGTATGGGATTGCAGAGGCATTTATAGGCGGGCTTTACAAGGGAACACTTTCTCTGGAAGATTTAAAATCAAAAGGTGATTTTGGATTGGGAGCACCTGATATGCTGGACGGAGAGCTTACGATATTGGATGGAAAAGTATATCAAACGAAGGCTACAGGCCTGACTATTACACCCGGCGACCAGTTTAAAACATCTTTGATTTTTGTTACTTTCTTCAAACCGGATCATATTTTCACCATTAAAAATAAAGTAGATTATCAATCGGCTTTACGGGAAATAAGTAATATTCTTTCACATAAAAATTCAATGTTTGCCGTAAAAATAACGGGGAAATTTACCCATGTGAAGACCAGAGCTTTCCCTCCTGTGGAAAAAGAACCGTTTCCTGCTTTAACTTCTATTGCTGATAAACAAAAAATATTTGACTTTTCGGATACCGAAGGTACTCTGGTTGGTTTTTATCTTCCTGAATATTTAAACGGGATCAACGTCAAAGGTTTTCACTTCCATTTTATCTCATCAGATGGAAAGCAGGGCGGCCATGTCCTGGATTTTGAAGGTGAGAATTTAAAAGCAGAAGTAGCCGTATTGAAAAGTTTCAACCTTGAAACTTCTGACAATAAGGATTTCCAAAATTTTCAGTTTGAACAGAAAAAAAATGAATCTTTAGAACATTTGGAGCAGAGAAGATAATCCGGCCCCATTCAAATACTTTTTAAATCTTAAAAGCAGGCTTCATATTATAATAATATGGAGCCTGTTATTTTATATTCCCATTTTTTTCAAAATCTTTTCAAAAGTATTGATGTTGCGGCTGGTGAATTGATCTTTAAGGCTTTTCTTTCCCAGAACTTTACCAAAAGAGGAATCTAAAGTATTTCCTTTCGGGACCTGCCAGTAAAATATTTCTCCAACAATCTCCGCTTTCTCGTTTTCAGTTTTGGAAGCAGCTTCGAATTCTGTCATCAAAACATTTTCTATTCCCGGATTTCCTACAAAAGCATAGATATGCAGATCATCCTTTTTCTCAAAAGGAATGCTGTTCCAGAAAACCTGTGTTTCTTCCTGCGATTTTATGAATAAGAAAGCTTCGTAAGAAAAACGATCAGACATTGCTTTTTCTAAAATTTTCTTTAAATCTTCTGTGTTTTTATCAGAAGTGAATACAATATTTCCCGAGGCTAATATTGAACTTACATCCAACATTCCGGCGTCTTTAAAAACCTGGCATACATCAGCCATTTTCATATTGGTTCCTTTTACGTTGACACCACGGAGAAAAGCACAGTATTTCATATTTTTAGGAATTAGATAGGTATTAGGTTGCAGGGTTTTAAGGTATAAGAGTTTGTACTTCTTCCCTCTTTTCCATCAATCTTTAAATTTTTCAATCTTTTAATCATTCTTAATATATAAATTATAATCCGTTCCGGATGGCTTAAGATGATAAATCTTTTCCAGGATAGGATTATCACTTTTCAGATTGTCTTTTATCCTGAATTCTTTCATCAGCTTATAATGTGTCTGGTAGTACACAGCATCATTTCCTTTAAATAAGTTCTTGTAGGAAAGAAGATATTTTGGTTTCCTGCTTTTTACGGTATTGATCCAGTAATGGGCTTTGTCTTTTTTTATTTCCGTCTGGATCTGCTTGTCTACCAATCCTACTTCATCAATCGTTTTTAATCCTGAAAAATAAGGTACATAGCCCGCAGGTTCCAAAAGTATCCACTGGCTTTTATCTTTCTCGAAAGTATCCAAAAACAGTCCTATCTCTCTGCGGTAATTCCACTCTCCGTGTCCTGTAGCAATGGCATGCATAGTTTGGAAAGCCAGCATTGGAACTATATAAAATACTATTAATAAGGATAGCCATACATTTCTCCTCTCTTTCTGCTCCAAAACAAAAATAAGAATGGGAACAAAAAGCAACAGCTGTGGCACCCAATAGTACCAGTCAAATAAGCTTTTTTGGGAGATAAAAATAATTTGCTTTACCCAACCGAAAATAAAAATCATCCATAAGAAATAATTCCTCTTTTCTCTCTGTCTTACAAGATAAATAAAGCACAGCAACTCAAAGATTAGTATAATGATGGTTACCGGATTGAAGTTTCCGGGAAGTTTTAGCATTCCCCAGAAATTGCCGAAGCTTACCAGAAAGTAATTGAGGTTTTGTGCAAAAGTAAAATCATGTTCATAAAGAAGCTTTTTGGCCACAATGGTATTATTAACCAGCTCTCCAAAATACAGCCAGTTAAAAGACAATACAGATAAAACACCTAGCATTCCTCCAAAGACATATTGCCATCTGATTTTTCTGTTCCAAAAAATATCGACAAGAAATACAATTCCAAGAAAAATGACCGTATCAATCCTTGTAAACATAATCAAAACCGGCAAAAGAATCAGTGCCCATCTTTTGTTTTTACTGAAACCGTAATACAGAAGCGCCATTTCCAGAAAGAAAAGTATCCCGTATTCCATTCCAAGAATAGAAATTTTAATGGAAGGCGGCAATATTCCGATTAAAAATATAAAAATAGCTTTATGCCACGGATTCTTAAGGGTCAGATGCGCAAGAAGCAATGTTCCTATGGTAAAAAGTATGGAATTGAAGGTCAACAGGGGTTCAATAAAATATTCTTTTCCTAAGATCAGATTGAATATATAAGACACAAAAACATACAGATGTGTGGTAGAAGCTGAAATTTTGGTCTCTCCGTTGAAACCTATTACACCATAATCTAACAGGTTTTGGGCTACCCTCCAGGTAATGAATGCATCTTCCTGAATATAGTGAGTCAATAAAAAAAGAAGTTTGAAAACAACCGTAAAAATCACGGCATAGATTGGGAGTCTATTATTTTGAGCCATCACGCATTTTTAATATCACAAATATAATCTTAAATTTATGAATCCAATGACAAAAAAAACGGAACTAAAAGTCCCGTTTTTTTAAAATATTTTATTAATATTTTTTATTGTGTTGCTTTAATAATTGCTGTAGTGATCTGCTCCTCTTTTTCTTTTGAATAGGTAGAATCAAAAGGTTCCATCACATCGAACAAATACTGGTAAAAAGGTGAAATCTTCTGGATATTTTCAGATTCTTTCCTTGCCTTTTCTTTACCCATCTGCTGAAGATCTTTGAGGAAAGTGTTGAACTTCTTATCAATCGGTTCTATAGATTTTACCAGGTAAGCATATGCCTTTTCATCTTGTCCCAATTTCTTATAAGCATCTGTAACAGCAGCTACTACAAGAGAATATTCCATTGGTTTGGATCTCATCTGTCTTCTTGCAAAATTTTGATCAGCCGGTGAAAGACTCAGATAGTAATCGTACTCTTCAAAAATACCTTTTTTCAGGATTTCTGCCAGCTGCAGACCTTTCTTCTCCTGTCCTGCAATGATATATCCGGTGACCATAGAGCTTAATGAACGTGGATCATTAAATTTCTCAGCAGGAATTTCTTTTGAGGCAAGGTCTAATAATTCTATAGCTTTAGCTTTCTGTCCTTTTAATGCCAATGCTGAAGCTGCTCTGCTTGCTGACATTCTGTAGCTCATAATGTTCGAAGTAGCAGTTTCATCAAAATGAGTATTCAGGTCTTTAAAATTCCCCCATCTGAAGTTCTTCACAACATTATATAAAGAATTAGTATCCACTCTTCCCATATCTCCATCTGCGTTCTCCTTGGTATGGATAGGAACTAATCTATAGCTGAATCCGTCAAACTGAAGGTATTCATTCAGATAGAAAATATTTTCACTGTCATAAATTCCTCCTGATGAGAAGCTAATAGGACGCTTCCAGTCGAAATTGGCCAGCATATCCAGCATGATCAGGTTATTTTTATATAGCGTGTTTCCTTTATAGGTAATCATGATCTGGTTCACTACATCCGGAAGATCCGCCTGGGTGATAATTCCTGCTTTTAATGCATTTTCTTTGTTAACCGGAAGAATGAACTTGTTTACCGGAAGAATATTATATTTCTCAAACTTTTCTTCCCCGAAGTACATTTTTAAAAGCTCATCTTTTTCAGGAGATTTGAATTTGATAAAGTCAACAGCCTCTTTCAATGTCAGTGAATCCTGTGTAAGGTATTTTCTGAAGGCTCCGAATTGTGTATCAGGGACACCCTGTTCTTTCAGCATAGAGAAAACTCCTTCCCAGTCTTCTTTCTTCATCATGTAGATCTGGTCGTTTACACCGTCTCTGTAGTCCTCGTGAGTCAGTTCACTTGGAATTCCTGCTGCATTATATGTTTTTCTCTTTACCTGATCTAGGTTCCACGGAGTTGAAGCAAGGGTAAAGTTAACCACCTTCACATCATCTCTGAATCTTTCCGTTTCCTGAATAGCCCATACCGGGTACGTGTCATTATCTCCATAAACAAATAAAATATCGTTTTTAGGAAGTGACTTTAATACTGAATAGGCATAATCATAAGCGGTATATCTGTTGCTTCTGTCGTGTACATTGTAGTTCTGGAAACCCATCATAAAAGGGACACCCAATAAAACTACTCCTAAAGCGATGTTTGCTCCGTTTGATTTTATCTTAGACTGGATAAACCATAAAATGGCTCCTGCTCCAAGGCCAATCCAGATCGCAAATGCATAAAAGGAACCGACCATCGCATAATCTCTTTCTCTCGGTTCGAAAGGTTTCACGCCGGTGTAGAAAATAATTCCGACACTTGTTAAAATAAATAATGAAAGCAGTGCATAGAATCTTCCAAAGTCCCTGTTCAGCTGGAAAAAGAAACCGATCAATCCTAAGATTAAGGGTAAAAAGAAGAATT
>NZ_JAHXYG010000009.1:0-6027 GCF_019970085.1 Chryseobacterium lathyri
GATGAAGAAGCCAGATCAGTCATTCAGACCACGGATTTAGGATTCTTTGTTGCAGGGAATGTTCAAAACTCAGCTAAAGGCTATGGCTCCAAAGATGTTTTGATTGTAAAACTCGATAAGGATGGAAAAGAACTCTCTCAGTCTATTTTAGGAGGAAAAGGATTAGATGAAGTAGAGAAAATGATTCCTACGAAGGATGGAGGTGTATTACTAGGGATATATTCCAGAAGCAGCTTGAGCGGTTCAAAGAAAACCGAAAACTTTGGCGAAGGAGATTACTGGGTATTCAAGCTTGACAAAACCGGAAAAACAGAATGGGAAAAGAGTTTTGGGGGCAAAGCAGATGATCATTTAAGAACCTTGGCTCTAACATCTACTGGCTATTTAATTGGCGGAGAATCCAGATCCGAGAGATCAGGAAACAAAACCGAAGGTATAGAAGAAGGCACCGATCTATGGCTGATCTCCTTAAACGAAAGAGGCGAAGAACTTTGGCAGAAATCCTACAATTTTGGAAACAGGGATATTCTGATGGGAACAAGCGTGCTTCATTCAGCAGATGATAAATCTTCAAAAGGAATTCTTTTGGGAGGCTATACCCAGGCAGAAGGAAGAATTGAGACTGATGATGAAACTTTCTGGATGCTGTATCTGAACCAGGACGGTAATGAACAGTGGAGAAAACACGTAAAAGGAGAATCCAGAAAACGTGAGGAAAGATTGTCTGATATAAAACTCAACAGGGATGGCTCAATCATCCTTGCAGGAACCAGTGCAGAAGAACTTGGAAAAGAGAACTGGAAGATTATAAAGTTAGGAGATAAACAACTTGATCAGCTCATAGAAAAACAAGACATCAAAATTTATCCGAATCCTGTATATGATTATGCTTATATAGAAATAGGCTTTGACTTTAAAGAAGCTGATATTATGCTGTATGATATGGGAGGGAGACAGCTTCAGAGTTTGAAAACTAAAAATAAAGTAACGAAGATCAATACCCAGAATTTAATTCAGGGGGCTTACCTGGTAACGATAAAAACGGATATGAATAAAACTGCGAGTGCTAAACTGATAAAAAAATAAACACAATGAAAAGAAAATATTTACCAATATTATTGTTATTAGTAAACCAAACATACAAAAGTCAAAGTATACCTTCAAATAATAATTACAACCTGCCACAGATAGTGGTCCCATCTCAGGAAACATTTGCCAGCAGCAGGCTTAATTTTGAGCCTTCCTCAACAGGAGATTTTAGTTATCAATACCCTATTTATGGGGGAATTAAAACGCCTGTCAATTTAAACTATACAAGCGGGGTAAGGGTAGACGATATTGGCAACAGTACCGGAATGTCATGGCAGCTTAATACAGGGGGAGTAATATCAAGGGTAGTGAAAGATGAAACTGATGAGAATAGGACAAATTGGAAACCCACTACTGTAGATGAAACAGCAGATCTACAAAAAATAAAAGATGCTGCACGAGCGGGTAATGCCATCGACACAGAGTATGACTGGTTCAATTTCTCCATCTCAAATGGTCTGTCAGGCAGTTTTTATATAGACAGCAATCTCAATGCCCATATAGAATCGAAGGATAAGATAAAAATTCAAATCCTTGATAAGAATACACCTATAGCAGGTTATGGGAAGCTATTGGAATTTATACTCACAGATAAAACTGGGAATGAATATTATTTTGGAGGCACAGAAATAAATATTGAGAAAACAACCTATCAAAATGCAGGTCCAGATCAGCATGCCATTACAGGATGGTATCTGTATAAAATCGTTAGTCCGGAGAAAAAAGAAACCCTATTTAATTATATCACCGAAAATCTTACATATTATTCCTCACTGAACGCAAGTTTTAATGTTCAGCAGAATTGTAGCCCACCTGCCTCTTCTTCACCTTATACATATAGTGATATAACAAAAACAAAATCTACCCTGCAATCCTATAAACCAAGATTGAATACCATTTCAGAAGATGGTACGGAAATAAAATTTGTTTACAATAAAGAACGGAAAGATATATTCAACAGCAATGCTCAGAATAACCTGCTTACTTCTATAGAGATCAGAAGTAATAACAGGTTGATTGACAGTTACAGTTTTGAGTATTTTGATACGCTCAATACCCCTGCTGCTGCCTATTATGGTCTTCCGGGAGATGAAAGATCCACAACCAACAGGCATTTTCTAAAATCGGTGAACCGGGTTAACAGGAATGCTAAGACTGAATTTGAATATTTTAATTTGGGCGCACTTCCTGCAAGATTCAGTTTACGTTCAGATTATTACGGCTATCCTAACGGAGCAGGTAATTCTTCTCCATTTCCAGCCATTGCCGATGATAATAATTTTGGAATTTTTCAGGGACTTTCCAGTTACATGCCACTATCCATGCTATCTGCTGATAAAAAGGTGAATCCCCTGCTGGCATCTGTGGGTAACTTAAAAAAGATCATCCACCCTACGAAGGGAGTTTCTGAAATCTTTTACGAACCTAATGAAAGTATGGGACTGGTAAACCAACAGGTAAGTGAGTCCCGATTTTTAAGTGCCAATTTTAACAAATGTAATCTGGCCAATGATGCACCTTTGGATTCTTTTACTTTTGTTTCCAATGGAAATTTTATTGAATTTTATGGAGAAGCCTTTTTTGATGATTATTTTGGATGTGGAGAACCCGATAACCTACACGATATTCATCAGCTTAAAATAACCGACCTGACAACCGGAAATACTATTTTTTCAGATGCCAATAAAGTTTCTGAAGCTATCCAGGCTAAAGAGGGAACAAATCGTTTTCCAATCGCAACAACAAACGGACATACCTATAAAGTTGAATATTCTGTATCATCTGTAATCGGAGCTGTAAGTGGATGGTTAAATGTAACCTATAATAAGCATACTGTTTCTACTAATCAACCAATCTATTTTGGAGGTAGCAGAATAGCTTCTTTTAAAGAAACTAATGCAGAAGGTGCTAATTACACCAAGAAGTTTTATTATAATTCTTTAGCTAATATTGGTAATCAGAAGGCCTCAATCGCTGATTACAATGCTACCTATGTAATGGCACAACAACAGGAAACTTCAAAATCCTGCCAGCGTAGTGGCACTACATTTCCACAGGTCGAGATACTTAATGTTTATAGTGCCTCTCAAAACAGCATACTCCCATTTTTCAACCATAGAAAAAACAGTGTGTTTTATAGTACGGTAACAGAAGTTATAGAAGGTAAAAGTGCAGTAGAACGAAAATTTTCATATGAGGAAAATTCAGATCCTTATATTGGAAGACCTCCTGCTATTTACCATATGCCAAGTGTCAATTTGGGAGAATTAGGGTCTAACTTATTATTGGATGAGAATATTTACAAATTTGAAAATGGGGGCTATAACCGCATAATAAATAAAGCTTATCAATATGATTATTCTCAAATAAAAAGTTTGAAGAGTTATGTATTCAGAGAAAATTTCGCTTATTATCCGGATCCTGCACAAGATCAACTGATCAATATCTCATACGGTTTTTATGAAAATTACTATGGTTTCTATAATCCAACTGAGATAAAAAGCACGGAATATCTGCCTAATAATGCTACATTAATTACGACCAATACCAATACTTATTTAAATCCTAATCATTATCAGTTAACAAAAACCAAAACTCAGTTTCCTGATAATTCCATTACGGAAACTTCCTATAACTATGCCCATGAGAAAGGGAACCAGCTGATGATAAGCAAGAATATGATTGGGATTCCTTTGGAAACTTCAACGACTCAGACGATCGGAACAGTTACAAACCAACTAGAAAAAACTGAAACGATCTACCCAACTTCAGTTCCGACAACACCAGCCGGGAATTTAGTATTACCATTATCTGAAAAATCATATGATAAGCTAAATAATACTTCATCTGTGGAAGTCACCTATGATAAATACGATGATAAAGGAAACCTTCTTCAATATACTACTGATGATGGTAGTCCTGTAGCTTTTGTCTGGGGTTATAATAACACTGAGCCTATCGCCAAAATCGAAGGAATGACTTATGACCAGCTTACGGCTTCCGTTTCTGTTTCGGGGATTGTGTCCGCTTCAAACAATGATGCTTCAGATCCAACGCAGGAAGGAATTCTTTTGGAGGCGTTGAATATTTTAAGAAAACAACCGGCACTTGTAGGTAAGAAGATTACAACCTATACCTATGACCCTTTGATTGGAGTTACAAGCATTACCCCTCCTTCAGGAATCAGGCAAATATTTGTGTATGACTCAGCCAACAGGCTTAAGGAAGGAAATATCAGATTAAAGAACACTGGCGGAGCCTATATCCAGGAAACTGTTCAAAAGAATAATTACGGCTATAAACAATAATCACAAATATGAAAAAATATATTATAACAAAAGTAGTATCGATTCTCGGCCTGATCGTCGCAGGAACGAGCTATGCACAGTCCAATGAAAATTATGTGCAGTCTATAACCTGCCTTACTCATGATTGTACCAAAACATCCCAAACGATTACCTATTTTGACGGATTGGGAAGAGCAAAACAACTCATCAATGTTAAAGCGACACCAACCGGAAAAGATCTGGTAACTGCGGTTACTTACGACGGGTTCGGAAGACAGGCTAAAAATATACTTCCTGTTCCGGTGGCTACGCAAAATTCAAACATCCATTCAGGAATAACCAATGAAGCCACTGCAAACTCTTATTATGGAGTAAGCAATGCCTACGCGGAGCAGGAAATTGAAAATTCACCATTGGACAGGGTTTTGCAGCAGGCTCAGGCCGGAGAAGCATGGAAACTGAGTTCAGGACATACGAAGAAATTCAAATACGAAGCGAATACAGCAAACGAGGTCAAAAAGTTTGTGGTAACTACTTCAATTATTACCGCCAATAATGTTTCAGGCACCAGCTCTTCACTGAAAGTATCTTCTGAAAATTCAGGATATTATCCAGCCGGAGTACTGTATAAAAATACAGTATCAGATGAAGACGGAAGTCCTGTTATCCAGTTCCAGAACGGAAACGGACAAACCCTATTAATCCGTAAAACAGACGGTACTCAAAATATTGACACCTATTATGCTTACAACGAGTATAACCAGTTGGCATATATCATTCCCCCTAAAGCCGTGCAGCAGATTGAGCAGGGCGGTAATATAGTAACTACGATTATCCTGCAAGATTTATGTTATCAATACAATTATGATGGGCGAAACAGGGAAGTAGAAAAAAAGCTGCCTGGAAAAGACTGGGAGTTTACAGTATATGACAAACAGGACAGGCCTGTTCTTTCACAGGATGGCTATCTGAGAACTACGACCAATCATTTCGGAAGCAGAGGCTGGATCTTTACTAAGTATGACGAATTCGGCAGAGTCGTGTATACGGGCTTCTTTTCCAACACAGCAACCAGAAGGGTTATGCAGAGCGCCTTGAATAGCATGTCTGCTAATGCCTATAATAACGAAAAGAGAAGCACCAGCTCATTTAACCAGCAGGGAATTAATGTGTACTACGATAAACAGGCTTTTCCTACAGGAAGCATGACCCTTCTCTCGGTAAACTATTATGATACCTATCCGCCTGAAGCTCCCGCTGTTCCTACAACTATTTTAGGACAGTATACATTGCCACAGACATTGGGTGCTAATGATGATGCCTCTACCAACAGCCTACAGACTGCATCGTACATGAAGAACATTGAAGATAATAACTGGACGAAAACCTATAATTATTATGATTCAATGGGAAGGCTTATTTCCACAAATACGATTAATCATTTGGGTGGTTACACCAACAAGGAGTTTAAACTTGGTTTTACAGGGCAGACAGATGAAAGCTATACTGCCCACAAAAGAAGAGCTACTGATGCAGAAGTTAAGGTAAAAGAAAGGTTTGTCTATGATAACCAGAACAGACTGCTGAAGCAATATCATCAGGTAGACACAAATACGGAGGAATTACTGGCTGAAAATACCTACAATGAAAT